>NZ_SLXT01000013.1 GCF_004341395.1 Heliophilum fasciatum | reverse complement strand
GGGTGCTGGAGCTGATCCTGCGGGTAGCGAAAGTCGATTCGACGGTGTTACTGCTTGGCGAGTCCGGTGTCGGCAAAGAAGGGTTAGCGAAGCTATTGCATACCCAAAGCGGGCGAGCGCAAGGTCCTTTTATCAAGGTTAACTGCGGTGCCATCCCGGAACCGCTGCTGGAGTCGGAATTGTTCGGCTATGAATCGGGAGCGTTTACCGGGGCGAAGAAGGAAGGCAAGATGGGCATGTTCGAATTGGCCCATAACGGCACCTTGTTCCTCGATGAGATCGGCGATCTGCCCATCAACCTGCAGGTCAAGTTGCTACGGGTACTGCAGGAACGGGAAATCGTTCGTGTCGGCGGAACGAAACCACGGGCGATCAATGTGCGCATTTTGGCGGCGACGCATCGCGATCTGGGGGCCATGGCCCAGGAGGGACGGTTCCGGGAAGATTTATTCTTTCGCTTGAATGTGGTGCCCATTGCCATTCCTCCCCTGCGCCAGCGGCGCAGTGATATCATTCCGTTGCTGTACCACTTCCGGGACAAATTCAGTAAAAAATACGGGATTATTCGGGATTTTACACCGGAGGTAGTCGATGCTTTTTTTTCTTTTGATTGGCCCGGTAATGTGCGGGAACTGGAGAACATGGTGGAGCGGTTGATGGTCGTCTCGCCGGGGGAATTGATTGACTCTTCCCAACTGCCGCCGAACTTTCAAGTGCGTCTTCCGGAGAAGAGCGGTCTGGTTGTGCGCTCACTGATGCCGTTGAAAGAAGCTGTTGCCGAGTTGGAGCGGCAGTTGATCACCAAGGCCATGGAGGAGTACGGCAGTACCTATAAAGCGGCCGAAGTATTAGGGGTCAACCAGTCGACGGTGGCCCGGCGGGTAGCCCGTATCCGGGCCGATCAAGCATAGAGGTTACGATAGAAGCCGAAAATCCATGGTGATCAAGGGTTTATCTTAATCGACAAGGAGTGGAAACGATGAAACTGGTAGGTAAAGTGGCACTCGTGACCGGCGCGCGCGGTGGCATTGGCCGGGCGCTTTCGCTGGCGCTGGCGGAGGTCGGTGCCGATGTGGCCTTGGCGGATCTGGTCATCACGCCGGAGGATGAGATTGTCCGCGAGGTGGAGGCGCTGGGGCATCGGGCCTTGGCGGTAGCTGCCGATGTGTCTAAGCGGGATTCTGTGCAAGCGATGGTGAGTACCATTGAAGCAGAACTGGGGCCGATCGATATCTTGATCAATAATGCCGGTATCATTCGTCCGGCCATGTTGCATAAGATGACCGAGGAACAGTGGGATCAGGTGATCGATGTACATCTCAAGGGGACCTTTCTTTGTTTGCAGGCAGTGGCACCGTCGATGATGGAGCGTCAAACCGGGCGAATCATCAATGTGACTTCAGCGGCCGGTCTGGTCGGTACGATCGGTCAGATTAACTATTCTGCAGCCAAAGGTGGTATTGATGCCATGACCAAGTCTGCAGCCCGCGAACTGGCCCGCTATGGCGTTACGGTCAATGCCATTTGCCCCTTTGCAGAAACACCGATGACATCGAAGATCGCTACCGATCCGAAATTAAAGCCCAAATATCTGGAGAGGGTACCGATGGGGCGTTTTGGCCAGCCTGAGGAAATCGCACCGGCTGCGCTTTTCTTAGCTTCACCGGAAGCAAGTTACATTACCGGACAGACCTTGTGTATTGATGGTGGGCTGGTGATGCGCTGAAGAAGATCCCTTTTCGACAAAATTTTCAGCCAATGCATCAAAGCATTGCACTAATGTATTGATGCATTAGTGAGAAAACACTGCATTATTAGAGTGTTCTGACAATTCAATCAAGTCAAATCAGCAACAGCCAATGCAAATACGCATTGGCTGTAATTCATTTTTGCAATCAATGAAGCGCTGTTTGCATTACAGCAGGGCGACTGTAATGCGCGAAGGCATTCAAAGAATCGGAAGGCGTTGGAGCAGCAACCGTAAAAATGATGGTCAAAAGGGAGGCCAGCATTTTTTTAAAAATTTTTCAATCAAACCGCTCCTGTTGGCACGGAAGTTGCATTTAAGTAAAGGCAGGCGCCCGGAACAAGAGCCCAAGGCGGGTATGAACAGCAAGTGCCTGCAAAAGCCAGTCGAAGGGGGATAGGGATGACAGACGTATACATCGTTGGCGCGGTACGCACAGCGGTAGCGACCATCGGCGGCAGTCTCAAGGACATATCCGCTCAAGATCTGGCGGCCGAAGTTTTTCGCGAAGCGGTGAAGCGCAGCGGCGTGCCGGGGGATCAGATTGGCGAAGTCATTCTCGGCCAGACGCGCCAGATGACAGAAGCTTCCAATTGTGCCCGGGTAGCAGCCTTGATCGCCGGTCTGCCGGTGACGCTGCCAGCCTACACGATTCATCGCCAGTGCGGTTCCGGATTGCAAGCTGTCAACAGTGCCTGGCAGGAGATCGCCTTTGGCAACGCTGATTTGGTGCTGGCCGGAGGTGTGGAGAACATGAGCCGTTCTCCCTACTACCTGAAGCAAGCCCGCTACGGCTACGGTGCCGGCGATGCGGTGCTTGTCGATTCGCTCACGGAGGCAGGACCTGGGGCACAGCCGATTGCCCAGTACGGGGAACTGTCCATGGGAGCGACAGCAGAAAACCTGGCCGAACGCTACGGGATTCGCCGGGAAGCTCAAGATCAATTTGCCTTGCGCAGCCAGGAACTGGCGCAGGCGGCGATGGCCGCCGGACGCTTTGTCGAGGAAATCGTTCCCGTCAAGGTGCGGCAGAAAAAAACGGTCGTGGAGTTTCAAGTGGATGAACATCCACGGCAGACATCGCTGGAAAAACTGGCTCAATTGCCGCCGGTCTTTCGTCAAGGCGGCACCGTCACAGCCGGTAATTCCAGCGGGCGGAACGACGGAGCGGCGGCGTTGCTGCTGGCTTCGGAACAAAAGGTGCGTGAACTGGGCCTCAAGCCCATGGCCCGCCTGGTCGCACAGGCGGTCGCCGCTGTAGATCCGCGGATCATGGGAATCGGTCCCGTGCCGTCTACCCGCAAAGCCTTAGCCCAAGCGGAGTTGACCTTGGCTGACATGGATCTCATTGAACTCAATGAGGCCTTTGCGGCGCAAGCGCTGGCCGTGATTGAGGAACTGGAACCGGATATGGACAAGGTCAATGTCAATGGCGGCGCCATCGCCCTGGGCCATCCGATTGGATGTACAGGAGCACGCTTGCTGACCAGCCTCATCTATGAGTTGCGGCGGCGGCAAGGCCGCTACGGACTGGTGACCCTCTGCATCGGCGGCGGGCAAGGTATCACGACCATTTTGGAGCGCTGTTAAATACAAGAAGGGGGAATTGTTGTGGCGCGTTTTACCGGTCAACCGGCCGAGTCCTTTGATTTCAAAGAGATTATTTATGAAAAGAAAGATTGGGTGGCGACAGTCACCTTCAACCGTCCCCACGTGCATAATTCCTACAGCACCTTAACCCTGCAGGAACTGACGACTGCTTTCCGGGATGCCTCCTGGGATGATTCCGTGGCTGTCGTCGTCCTGACCGGCGCCGGTGACAAAGCCTTCTGCACCGGCGGTGATGTCAAGGAATATGCCGACGATTACACCGTACGGCCCCGGGATTACTGGAAATGGATGGGCGTTTTTGTTGAGTGCCACGACGCGCTGCGTAACATTGGCAAACCAACGATTGCCAAGATCAACGGCATCGTCGCCGGCGGTGGCAACGAGTTCAACATGGCTTGCGACTTGGCGATCATGGCCGATACCGCAACGATCCGGCAAGTCGGTACGATGGTCGGTTCCGTCGCAGCCGGCGGTGCCACTCAGTGGCTGCCGATCATGGTCGGCGACCGGCGAGCACGGGAAATCCTCTTCCTCTGCGATCCGATTCCGGCGCAAAAATGCCTGGAATGGGGCCTCGTCAACCAAGTTGTGCCGCGCGAGCAGCTCGATGAAGCGGTACATACGATGGCGCAACAATTGATCAACAAATTCCCCGAGTGCTTGCGCTACACCAAGCAGCAACTTAATTACTGGAAAGACCTCTCCTGGAGCAACACCATCGGCCATGCCCGCGAATGGCTGGCGCTCCATTTCGCCAGCGTTGAGCCCTACGAAGGGATGAAAGCTTTCGTTGAAAAGCGGCCGAAAGATTATATCGGCCTGCGCCAGAAAGCCGCCGACGGCCGATCCAGTGAGTTTTTATGGGGTCCCTACACGCAAGCTTGCGGCAGTTGCGGTACCAAAGGCATCCCCCAAGATTTCCAGTTCTGTGGCCAGTGCGGCACCAGACTAGGATAGAACCAAGTCAGAAAAAAGGAGGAACGCATTCATGAAACAGTTCCAATCCTGGTATGAGAATCATCACCAGTACTGCAAGGACTGGAAAGCCCGCACGGGTGGTAAGATTGTCGGTTATATGTGTACCTACGTTCCCGAAGAAATTCTTTATGCGGCAGGCATCCTGCCCACACGGGTGCTTGGCAGCCATGAGCCTCATGACGTGACGGAGCCCCATATCTTCGGTATGTACTGCCCCTTCTGCCGCGACGTACTCGCGCAAGGGTTGAAAAAGCGCTATGACTACATCGACGGGTTGACCATTTCCCAGTCGTGCTTGCATATCCGTCAGGCCTTCACTTCCTGGCAAATGCACCTGCCCCTGGAATGGTCCTACTACCTGCCCATGCCGCACCATGTGCAAAGCCCCCGCGCCGTGCCCTTTCTGCGGGAAGAACTGGTGTCCTTCAAAAAGTCCGTGGAAGAGTGGACCGGCAAAGAAATCACCGATGAAGCCCTTGATCATGCGATCGACGTGTACAATACCAATCGCCGCCTGATGCGCCAGATCTACGAACTGCGCAAAGCGGAAAACCCGCCGATCACCGGCCTGGAAGCGATGTACATGGTCGTATCGAGCCAGTTCGTCGACAAAGCAGACCACAACAAAGAGCTAGAACGAGTCCTCCAAAACATCGACGGTCGCTTGGCCGATCGTGAAGTCGGTACCCGCCTGATGATCATCGGTTCCGAAAACGATGACGTGGCCTTCATGAGCATGGCCGAAAGCGTCGGCGCTACCTTTGTCACCGACGATCACTGCACCGGCAGCCGCTACTTCTGGAACGAAGCGCCCCAGGATGCCGATCGCTTGAACGCCCTGGCGATTCGCTACGTGGAGCGCCCGCGCTGCCCGACCAAAGACTGGCCCGAGCGGAGCCGGATTCCTCATCTGCTTTCGATGGCCAAAGAGTGGGGCGTGGAAGGGGTTATCCTCATTCAGCAGAAATTCTGCGACCCCCATGAGCTGGATATCCCGGCCATCAAGAAAGCCTTTGAAGAGATCGATATCCCGACGCTGTTCCTGGAATTCGACGTGACCACACCGGTCGGACCGTTCCGTATCCGGGTAGAGGCCTTCCTCGAAATGATCCGGGGCGAAGACCTGTTCTAGACAGAATTGAAATAAGGAGGTTTGCACGCATGGTCAAGTCCAGTCTGTATCCGACGGAACAGCTGAAGTGCTGGGGCAAAGCCAAAGAACTGCGCGATGCCTATTATCAAAACTATGCCAATGCCCACAAAAAAGGTGGTCTCCGCTGGGCCGGTGGCGCATGGACCTTTGACGCTGTTGTTGCCGGCTTAGGTGACGATGTATATTGTTTGACTTCAGAGCCCTATGGCGCTTCGATCGCCTTTAACAAAGAGCTTTCCCGTGAATGCATGGAAGCGGCCGAGCGCGCCGGCTATGCCCGCGATCTCTGTTCCTACATGCGCAACTACTGGGGATCGATCATCATCGACAAGTACGCTTTCGGTGGCCCTTTCCCCAAGCCGGACTTTATCTGGCAAGATCACATCTGCTGCTCCCACTCCAAGTGGTACCAGGTCGTCAGCGAACTGGAAAAGGGCATCCCCATGTATTGTACCGACGTTTCTGTCGGCCCCTACAGCCAGATGACCGACGCCAAGATCCGCTACATCGTCGACCAGCTTCATGACGGTATCGAATGGCTGGAAAAGACGACGGGTCGCAAATATGATGACGAAAAACTGATTCAAGCCGTTCTTAATGATTGCCGTACCACATCGCTGTGGGCGGAAATCTGCGAACTGAACAAAGCCGTTCCGGCACCGCTCGATGAGAAAACCATGTATTCGCTCTACGTGCTGGCAACGCTGCAAAAGTCTTCGAAAGAGATCGCCGACTTCTATGAAGAACTGCGCGATGAAGTCAAAGACCGTGTGGCTCGCGGCATCGCCGCTGTGGCCAACGAACGCTGCCGCGTCATGAGCGACACGCAGCCGCCCTGGTCGTTCCTCAAAGTGTTCCGTCATTTGGAACAATTCGGTGTGGTTTCGGTTGGCTCCCTGTACACCTTCGGCCTCGAAGGCATCTGGGAAGAAAAAGAAGACGGCACCTGGGGCCCCGCAAAACGCCGCAACAGTTGGGCAAAATCCCCAAAAACCGCGACGAAGCGCTCTGGACACTGGCCGAGTGGAACCTTTCCAAACCGGAGTGGCAGCACTTCTATAGCCCGCAATTGAAGAGCGATATGATGATCCGCATCGCTAAAGAGTGGAAGCTCGACGGTGTCATGCTGCACTACAACCGTGGCTGCGAAGGTTTGTCCTTAGGCATCGCCGAAAACCGCTTGGCCATCGCCAAGGCGGGTATTCCGGTCATGACCTTCGAAGGCAACATGGGTGACGAGCGCGAGTTTGACGAAGCCCGTACCATGGACCGGATCGATGCCTTTATGGAAACGATGGGTCTGAAACGTGAACTGCTCCATGCTTAGTTGTTCGTAACTGTACGTAACGGGATGATGCAAGGTGTATCGGACGGGACCTGTTGATACCCGGTGAGCCTCGCTGGATGAGGTAACCGGAGTTGCCGACGCCCATGGAACCGATATCCTTGTATCGCCTGTAGTTGATAGCCGGCAGCCGTGACTGACCGGAAACTGCAAAACCGTGTAGGGAGGTAGAAGCTCTTGTTTAATGTCGGAATCGATGTGGGCGCCAAGACGATCAAAGTGGTGATTCTTCGTGACGGTCAGCCGTTCGCGCAATATAAGGGTTTGGCCGGTATGGATACAGCGGAATCGGTGGAACAGGCCTATACGGAAGCATTGAAAGAAGCTGGTATCAGCCGTGATCAAGTGAAGCGGGTCGTGTCCACTGGTGTGGGCCGTAAAGAAGTTCCTTTTTCCGATGAAGAAGTCACCGAAGTCGGTGCTGATTCGAAAGGAATCATCTTCGTAATGCCTAACTGCCGCACTTGTATCGATGTGGGCGCCGAAGAAGGCCGGGCCATTCGCTGCGATGACGGCGGTAAAGTCCGTGACTTTGCGGTCAACGAAAAATGCGCCGCCGGTGCCGGCTCCTTCGTCGAGTCCATGTCGCGGGCGCTGGAATTGAAACTTCATGAGATGGGCGAGTTGTCGCTGAAAGCGACCCGTACCGTGCCGATGAATGCGCAGTGCGCTGTTTTTGCCGAGTCGGAAGTGGTTTCCTTGATTCACTCCGATACGACCAAAGAAGATATTGCTCGTTCCGTTCACGATGCCATTGCCAGCCGGATCATCTCGATGGTGCGCCGCGTCGGTATTGAGCCGGAAATCGCCTTGATCGGCGGTGTGTCTCATAACGTCGGCTTCGTCGAGTGCTTAGAGCGCGGTCTGGAAACGAAAGTGACCATTCCCGATAATGCGGAATTTATCGGCGCCTTGGGAGCGGCACTGCTCGCCTATGAAGGATCCAAATAAAGAGGATCCCAAAGAATTGGCCAAATCAAGCGAGAAGAGCAATGGGAGGTAACGGAAGATGACCCAAGAATATTGGAGATGGAAAGAAAATAACTGGAAGAGTGCGGATAAAGACTGGACCAAAGCGGAGATCGTTACGGCCGGTATCGATGTCGGTTCGGTGAGTTCGCAAGCAGTGATCTTGGCCGACGGTGAGCTTTATGCCTACGCATCGATGCGTACCGGTTCCAACAGCCCTGATTCGGCACTCAATGCGATCACGGCGGCGATGGAAGGCACTGGACTGACCTTGGATAAAATCCACTACATCGTTGGTACCGGCTACGGCCGCGTCAACGTTCCTTTTGCCCACAAAGCGATCACCGAGATCGCTTGCCATGCCCGTGGTGCCAACTTTATGGGCGGCAACAAAGTCCGTACCATCCTGGATATGGGCGGCCAGGACTGCAAAGGCATTCACTGCGATGAAAAAGGCAAAGTGCTTAACTTCCTGATGAACGACAAGTGCGCCGCCGGAACGGGCCGCGGGATGGAAGTCATGGCGGACCTCTTGTCGGTACCCATCGCCGAAGTGGGCCCCATGTCCTTGGAAGTAAAAGAAGATCCGCCGCCCGTTTCGTCGACTTGCGTTGTTTTCGCCAAATCGGAAGCGATGAGCCTGCTCAAACAAGGCTGGCCCAAAAACAAAGTGCTCGCGGCTTACTGCTCGGCCATGGCGCACCGCGTTGTGACCTTGCTCGAACGAATCGGCGTGGAAAAAGAATTCTTCATCACCGGCGGCATCGCCAAGAACATTGGCGTTGTCTCCCGGATAGAAAAAGAACTCGGCATCAAAGCGATCAAATCGGAATATGATTCCCAAATCGCCGGTGCACTCGGCGCTGCACTGTTCGGCAAAGCCCTGGTGGAAAAAGGCGGCAAAAAGAAATAATTGCGCTTGCTTACAACGGATAAGGAGGAGGGAGCGCATGATCGCCAATTACGGCTACATGGACGGTTCGGGCGAGTATTACATCAGTATCGATACGGACAAGTGCATCGAATGCGCCAGCCGGGCTTGTTTGCAAGTCTGCCCCAGTCAGCTCTTTGAGATCATGACGGACGATTACGATGATGAAGTGGCGGCGATCAAAAAAGACGGCCGCCGGAGCTTAAAATATTTGTGTGCTGAGTGTAAACCGGCCACGGGTCGCGGGGAACTGCCTTGTCAGGCCGGTTGTCCTAACGACGCCATCAAACATTCCTGGTAGTTGTGCCGGGTCGGGACAATGCCCGACCCGGATTTAACATTTAATAGGAACAGAGGTGGAAGCGGATCATGAATCTTTGGATTAATAATCAAATGATTGAGGCAAATGAGGGCCAGACGATCTTGGAAGCGGCTCGCGTTGCCGGGATCTTTATCCCCACGCTTTGTGATCGTCCCGGTTACTCACCGGCAGGGACGTGCGGTGTTTGTGCCGTCGAGGTAGAAGGCGAAGCGGGGACGGTGTTAGCTTGTTGCACGCCCGTCCGGGAGAATATGCGCATCCTTGTGCCGCAGTCAGGCCAATTGCCAGGTGGCGATGACCTTGACGATTTGTTATAGTTGCCGACGCCAACGCCAAGAGACGGAATAAAAGGGGGATCGACGTTGAAACGCAAGAGCAAAGTGATGGGCCTGCAAGAAGCGATTGCCCAGATCGTACCGGAACGATGCCGGGAACTGGCCGTTGGTGGGATGCACATGCATAACAACCCCATGGCACTGATCCGGGAAATTATCCGGCAAAACAAGCGCATCACCCGGCTGACGACGAGCCCTTCCGGGTCGATCAATGCCGATCTGTTGATCGGCAGCGGCCTGGTCGATGAGGTGATGACGTCCTATATCGGCTTGGAGCATCTGGGGCTGGCGCTGAACTATCGCCGGGCCGTCGAGCAAAAGACGATTCGCCTCTATGAATGTGATGAACCCATGATCGTCTACGGACTTCAGGCCGGTGCCGGCGGGTGGCCATTTGTTCCTTACCCCCGCGGCCTGGAACTGTCTGATTTGCCGAAAGTCAATCCGGAAATGTACCGCTTTACGACCGATCCCTATACAGGCCAAAAAATCATGACAGCGCCGCCGATTCGTCCGGAGGTGGCGGTAGTTCATTGCTTGGAAGCCGATGAGCAGGGCAATGCGCGCATGGCTGGGTCCGTGTTTACCGATCGCCACATGATTTTCGCTGCTGAGCGGGTCATCCTGCAGGTGGAGCGCGTGGTCAAACGGCTGGGAACACCGGAGGATGCCCGATCCTTCGATATCCCCGGCTTCCTCGTTGCGGCCGTGGTGGTGGCGCCCGGCGGCTGTCATCCGACGTCAGCCCATAGTGCCTATGGTTATGATGAGGGGCACTTAAAGAGCTATTTAAAAGCCAGCAAAACAGAAGACTCTTTTCGTGCCTATATAGATGAAGTAATTCTTCCTCCCGAGGAAAGCTACCGGCAACGTTTTCCTGTAGCCGGTGCGGCGGTGACCGAAATAACGGAGCCGCCGGTGTCAACGAAGTCCGGAGCGACAGCGGAGACGGTGACAAGTTCGGTGACAGCGGTGGCTGGGGTGGCCGATGGAGAAGAAGACGGAACCTATACGATGGCCGAATTGATGGGTGCTGTCATGGCGCGCCATCTCCGCGATGGCGAGGTGGCCGTCATGGGGGCGGTCAGCATGATTCCCATGGTGGCTTGCCGGATGGCTCAGTTTACGCATGCACCGAACTTGAACTACATTGCCGGCGGCAGCGGGGCTGTCAACCCGCACCTGGAACCACTGGTTCCTTCTTCTTGTGACTATGGGCAACTGAAGGCCGACGCTGTGCTTCCCTTGCCGGACGTGATCTTGCTGGAAGGTCGCTTTGGTCGTCTGGATGTGTTTTTTGCCGGCGGACTGCAGATCGATCAATATGGTAATTGCAACCTCGTCTGTGTCGGCGACTATGAACAGCCGAAGATGAAGGGACCCGGTACGGTGGGACTGCCTTTCTTACCCTTGGCGGGGCGTGTGATCATTTACACGATGGCCCACAATGCGCGGACGCTGGTGCCCAAAGTTGACTTTAACTCGGGACCGGGCTTTTTGTCGGGACCGGAAGCCCATGAAGCGGCCCAGATGCCCGGCCAGGGACCGGCGCTGGTGGTGACACCGCTTTGCGTCTTTGACTTTGATGAGACGTCCAAGGTCATGCGCATCCGGTCGCTTCATCCGGGCGTCACGCTGGAACAGGTGCTGGAGAATACCGGATTTACCCCGGTGATTCCTGACGAGATTCCGGTGACACCGGTACCGACGCTGGAAGAGCTGGCCGGACTGCGCCGAGCCGATCCGACCAGTGTGGCTCGTAAGCTGCTGTAGGTGTAACAGGTCCTTGCAGTTTTTTAGCTATGCGATGTTGCTGCCTGCTTGGCAGGCGGGCACGAAAAGGCATGAAATCCCGTGGCATTTAAATTTTTGATGATTGTATGGAGGTGCTTTTTGTGAAAGCTGCCGTTTTTTATGGTCCCAAGCAGTTGCTCAAAATCGAAGAGGTGCCGACGCCGGAAGCGGGTGCCGGTGAGATTCGCGTCAAAGTCGCTGCCTGCGGGCTTTGTCATACGGACCTGCACTACATCGACAGCGGTGTACCGACGTTTAAAAAACCGCCCCTTATCTTGGGCCATGAAATCTCCGGTACTGTTGATCAGATCGGCGAAGGGGTTACCCAGTTTAAGGTGGGCGACCGGGTACTGTTGCCGGCGGTCATGTCCTGCGGCACCTGCTACAACTGCCGGACGGGCCGGGAAAACATCTGCATGAACATGAAGATGCCCGGCAACGACATGGACGGCGGCTATGCCGAGTACATCTGTGCGCCGGCCAAAGATGCTTTTCATCTGCCGGAAGAGATTCCCCTGGTGGAAGGATCGATCATCGCTGATGCGATCACCACACCGTTTCACGCGATCAAAAATCGGGCGCAAGTTAAGCCCGGTGATACAGTGGTGATCATGGGCTGCGGCGGTGTGGGCCTAAACTGCGTGCAAGTAGCGGCGGCAGCCGGTGCTTCGGTGATCGCCGTCGATCTGCTGCCGCAAAAGCTGGAATGGGCAAAGCAGTTTGGTGCGGTGGCCACGATCAATCCCAAGGAAGTTGACAATGTAGCCAAAGCCGTGCGCAAGCTGACCGGCGGTGGTGCTGATATTGCCATTGAATGCATCGGCAACCCCAAAACGATGGAGATCGCTTTTGATTGCCTGCGTGCCGGCGGACGGATGACGATCGTCGGGTATTCGGAGCATGCCATGAACTTAAATGCCAGCCGTTTGATGTACCGGGAGATGGAAGTGATCGGTTCCCTGGGCTGCCGCCCGGTAGATTACCCGAAATGTATCGAACTGGCCCGGACCGGCAAGATCCGCGTCAAAGAAATGGTGACTCGCCGCTTTACGCTGGAAGAGATCAATGAAGGCTTTGACTACCTCCGTTCCGGTGAAGGGATCCGGGGCGTTATCGCTTTTGAGTAAACCAAACAGGGGGGAACCGTGTGGACTTAAAAAACCTGATCTGGGAACAAGAGGGACGGGTCGTCCTGGTCACGTTCAACCGCCCGAAGGCGCTGAATGCATTAAATGAAGAAACCATGAATGAATTGGCGCAGGTCATCGATCGGGTGGAATCGGATGACACCATCGGTGCTTTGATCTTGACCGGCGCCGGCGAAAAAGCGTTTATCGCCGGTGCCGATATCGGTGAGTTGCAAGCACTCAAGACACCGATGGCGGCTGTGGCCAAAGCGCGGCGCGGGCAGCAGGTGCTGGCTCGTCTGGAGGCATTGGGCAAGCCGGTGATTGCCGCCATCAATGGGTTTGCCTTAGGAGGCGGATTGGAACTGGCCTTGGCTTGTGATATTCGCCTAGCGGCCGACTCCGCACGCATGGGCTTGCCGGAACTGACGTTGGGGGTTGTGCCCGGCTATGGCGGAACGCAACGACTGGCCCGTCTGATCGGTGAAGGACAGGCCAAGTTGCTGATCTTCAGTGGTCGTCCCATTGGGGCAGCAGAAGCGCGAGAACTGGGTCTGGTGGAAAAAGTCTTACCGGCAGGCGAATTGCTGGCGGAAGCGAAGAAGCTCGCCGCTGGGATGGCCAACTGCGCTCCGGTGGCACTCGCCTTGGCGAAGGGCGCCATTCATGCCGGCCTCGATATGGAGTTGGATGCAGGATGTTCGCTGGAAGCGCATTATGTCGGCATGATCACTACGACAGAGGATTTTCAAGAGGGCATGAAGGCCTTCTTTGAAAAGCGGCCTGCACAGTTTAAGGGTTATTAATATGGAGCGATGAGGAGGGTTACCATGTCGGATATTGTGGTTTTGGATGGTGCCCGTACAGCTTTTACGGAATTTTGCGGCAGTTTTCGGGAGTTAACAGCGACCGACCTGGGCGTCGAAGCGGCGAAGGAAGCGATCCGGCGCTCCGGCCTTGTACCAGGGGATATTGACGATGTTTATTTCGGTAATGCCTTGCAGACGAGTGGTGATGCCTTGTTTCTCGCTCGCCACGTTGGGTTGCGGGCCGGCGTACCCCAAGAAGTTCCGGCGCTGACGGTCAATCGCCTGTGCGGATCGGGGCTGCAGGCGCTGCTCAACGGCGCTCAGTCGCTTCGCTTAGGTGAAGCAACGATGGTGCTGGCCGGAGGAACTGAGAACATGAGCCAGGCACCTTTTGTGGTGCGTGGCTCCCGCTGGGGACTGCCGCTCGGACATGGTCGTTTTGAGGATTCACTCTGGGAATCCCTCCTTGATACGTTCGGCTCGACGACGATGGGCATGACGGCGGAAAATGTAGCCAGCCGTTACGAGTTGTCACGGGATGAAGTGGACGCTTTTGCCGAGGGTAGCCATCAGCGGGCACTGGCGGCCATGGAAAAAGGGTACCTGCAAGAAGAAATCGTACCTGTTCAGGTACCCGGGCGCAAGGGGCCGGTGCTGATTGACCGGGATGAGCATCCGCGATTGACACCGAAGGAAACGTTGGCACGCCTGAAAGCGCGTTTCAAAAAAGACGGTGTTGTCACCCCGGGCAACGCTTCCGGGATCAATGATGGTGCTGCCGCACTGGTGCTGACAACGTCGAAAGAGGCGGAAAAGCGGGGATTGAAACCGCTTGGCCGCCTAGTCGCATCAGCGGTTGTTGGCGTGGAGCCGGAAATCATGGGCATGGGGCCGGTGCCGGCGATCCGTCAAGCCTTAAAAAAAGCGGGAATGACGCTGAATCAACTGGATTTGATTGAAATCAACGAAGCTTTTGCCGCTCAGTATCTGGGCTGTCAGAAGGAATTGGACTTTGATCCGGCCATCGGCAACGTCAACGGCGGCGCCGTAGCGCTGGGACATCCGTTGGGTGCTTCGGGTGCGCGCATCACCTTGTCCCTGCTCTATGAACTGCGTCGTCGCGGCAAACGTTTTGGTGTGACATCGCTTTGTATTGGCGGCGGCCAAGGCATCGCGGCCATCTGGGAAAACTTGCAATAAAGGGGAATCCAAAATTAGTTTTTCGAAGGGGGCTGGAAACGTATGGCGGCGATTGCCAGTGTGAATCGGACGGATGTAACGAATACCGTCGATTACGAGCGCCTGCGGAAGATGAGCATTCCGGCGGTGTTAGCCGAAGCGGCACGCATCGAGCCAGGGAAAGTGGCCATCGTTGACGGTGACCGGCGCATCACCTACGAAGAGCTCTGGAAGCAAGTGCAGGATTTTGCCGGAGGGCTTCGGCAACTCGGGGTGGTTCGAGGTGATCGGGTTGCTGTTTGTTTGCCGAACTGGCATGAGTTTTTGGTGGCCTACTTCGCCATCGGACTGATCGGTGCGATTTTTATTCCGCTCAATACCCGTTACAAACAATCAGAAGTAGCTTATATTCTCGACAATTCCGGCACCGGCACCGTCATTACGGCCGAGCGCGTTGGGGAAGCGGCGCTGCTCGATATGTTTTCCGCTCTTCGCCATGATTTGGCGGCGCTGAAGAAGTTGATCGTAGCGCGTCCGGTGCAGGAACTTTCGCCGGAAGAGCCGGATATCGTTGATTTTGAAAAAGTTGTACAATCGGGCCGATACGCCGGATCTTTTCCGGCACCAATGCAACTGGAGAAAGATACCTTTGCGATTCTTTATACTTCGGGAACAACCGGCATGCCCAAAGGGGCGATGCTCTCCCACCGTAATTTGGTGGAAACAACAGCCGTTACGGCGCAGTTGATGGAATGTACACCGGATGATGTGTTTCTCGTGGCGGTTCCACTCTTTCATGTCTTTGGGATGGGGCCGACGGCGCTGGCGGCGGTCATCTGCCGGGGTACGCAAGTGCTGATGGAAAGTTTCAAGGCAGCAACAGCGTTGGAACTGATTGAACGGGAACGCATCACTGTCCATAACGGCGTACCAACCATGTTCGTTCTGGAACTGAATCATAGCGATTTTGCCCGCTATAACTTAAGCACGATGCGAACGGGGATCATTGCTGGCGCACCTTGTCCGGTGGAAGTGGTTCGCGCCATCCGTTCACGGATGGGCTGCAATATCTGCATTGCCTATGGACTGACCGAAACGTCGCCGGCGTTGACGATCACACGTTTTGATGACGATGATACAGACCGGGCGGAGACGGTGGGACGACCGATGCCGGGTGTGGAAATAAAAATCGTCGACAATCTGTATCGGGATATGGGCATCAATCGCGTCGGCGAGATTGCTTGCCGGTCCTATGGTGTCATGCAAGGGTACTATAAGCAACCGGAAGAGACAGCACAAGCGCTCACAGCGGATGGTTGGTTTTTCACCGGCGATCTGGGCATGCTCGACGAACGTGGGTTCTTGCGTATCACCGGACGGAGAAAAGAAGTCGTCATTCGCGGCGGCTTTAATATCTATCCCGCCGAGGTGGAAGAAGTGCTTTACCATCACCCGGCGGTGATGGAAGCGGTCGTAATCGGCCTGCCCGATCCGGTGCTGGGTGAGCGTTCCACGGCGTGCGTCCGCCTCAAGCCAGGGGCATCAGTTACGGTGGAGGAACTCCGCCGGTACTGCCGCGAACGGTTAGCCGATTTTAAAGTTCCCGATCATGTGGAGTTCTTTGAAGAGTTTCCGACGACCGCCAGCGGTAAGATCCGCAAGGTGGCCATCAAGGAAATGTTATCGAAATAAAGCCGGCTGTTTGTCCGGCATGAAGATTACCAACAGCGTAAGGGAGACGATGATGATGACGATTCAAACGATCGGTGTTGTCGGTGCCGGCGCCATGGGTACAGGCATTGCCCATGTAGCCGCGATGGCCGGATATCAAGTGATCCTGCGCGATATTGATCAAAAATTCATTGAACGGTCGCTGCAAAATATGGATAAATTCATGGCCCATTCCGTGAAGAAAGGCAAGATGACCGAGGATGCTCGCCAGGCGGCGATCGGGCGTATCAAAGGAACGACCGATCTGGCGGATCTGGCTAGTGCTGATTTGGTCATTGAAGCGGCCATTGAAAATCTTGATCTGAAAAAAGAAATTTTCCAGACTCTCGATCAAGTATGCCGACCGGAAGTGATCTTGGCGACGAACACCTCATCCATGTCGATTACGACGATTGCGGCGGCGACAAAACGCCCCGATAAAGTCTGTGGCATGCATTTTTTTAACCCGGCACAGATCATGCGACTCGTCGAAGTGATCCGGGGCTTGCAGACTTCCGACGAAACGATCGCTACGGCGACGGAGTTGGCCCAATCCTTTGGCAAGAAGACGGTGGAAGTCAAAAAAGATTCGCCGGGATTCATTGTCAACCGGATCATGATCCCGCAATTTGTCGAAGCGGCCCGCTTGCTCGATGAGGGCGTGGCGACGGCAGAGGATATTGACACTGCAGTAAAAATGGGGCTAAATTATCCAATGGGTCCCTTTGAATTAATGGATTTTACAGGTATCGATATTTCCTATTTTGTCATGGAGTATTTAGCTGATGAATTCCGTAATCCCCAGTATGGTGCACCGCAAGCGATCAAGCAGCGGGTTCGAGCCAACCAACTGGGACGCAAGACCGGCAGCGGCTTCTTTTCCTATTAACCGTCATTGGTCATTACACCCCTTGATGTCCGATATGGAGGTGGAATCAGTGAATCTATTGTTAACGGAAGAGCAACTGGCGCTGCGCGATCTGGCCCATGATTTTGCTGCCCATGAAATCCGTCCCTATGCGCCGGATTGGGATGAAAAAGAAAGCTTTCCCCGGTCCGAGCTGGCGCAAAAGGCGGTTGAGGTCGGCCTGTGGAACATTGCCGTGCCGGAAGCCCATGGCGGTACGGACATTGATGCCGTATCCACTTGTTTGATCAACGAAGAACTGGCCTGGGGCTGTGCGGGGATTGCCACGTCGATCGGCGGCAATTCCCTGGGCAGTTACCCGCTTTTGATCGCCGGCACGGATGAACAAAAAGAACGGTTTTTGCGGCCACAGGTGGAAGCGGGAGCGATGGCGGCTTTCGCCTTGACGGAACCGAATGCCGGATCCGATGTGGCCAGTTTGGCGACAACAGCGCACCGCGAGGGCGACGAGTATGTGCTCCAGGGTCGCAAATGTTTTATCACCAACGGTGATCTGGCCGATGTGTATGTAGTGTTCGCCGCTACCGATCGCAGCCAGGGGGCGAAAGGCTTGTCGACCTTTGTGGTTGAGCGCGGCACAGCCGGACTGTCGACCGGAAAAAAAGAGAAAAAAATGGGGATCCGGGCTTCCAATACGACGGAAGTCATCCTGGAAGAAGTACGGGTGCCGGCAGCCAACCGTCTTGGTGCAGAAGGGGACGGTTTTAAGCTGGCTATGAAAACGCTCGATATCTCCCGGCCGTCGGTGGCGGCCATGGCGGTGGGTGTAGCCCGGGCGGCCTATGAGACGGCGCTTCACTATGCCAAGGAGCGCGTTCAATTTGGCAAACCGATTGCTTCTTTCCAAGCGATCCAAACGATCTTGGCCGATATGGCCATGGCCATCGAAACAGCACGGCTGTTGACCCTGAAAGCAGCGATGCTTAAGGATCAGGGCCTGCCCTATACACTGGAGTCGGCCATGTGCAAGGCTTATGCCACGGATGTGGCGATGAAAGTGACGACCGATGCCGTACAAGTGCTGGGCGGGTATGGTTATTCACGCGAGTATCCCGTAGAAAAGTGGATGCGTGATGCCAAGATCCTGCAGATCTATGAAGGAACCAACCAGATCCAGCGCTTGGTCATCGCCAATCAGATTTTGCGTTGATGCGAATGGCCGAGAACGATAGGAACGCGATCCGCAACGGGGTTTGAAAAATTGCTCACCGAACGGGGGCATTTAGGGGAGGAGAAAAAATGATGAGCCTGGGACAACATCAGGTTTTTGTCCATGAAACCCCGGCGGGGCATGTCAGTTGGACACCTGTATTGAATGCTGCCGTTTATTATGTGGATCGCCATATCGAGGAAGGGCGCGGTGAAAAGACGGCGATCTACTATTTGGATCAGACCTTTACGTATGGTCAAGTTGCCGAAATGGTCAATCGTGCCGGCAATACCTTGCGTTCTCTTGGCATCCTGCGGGAACAACGGGTGTTGTTGCTGCTTTTGGATTGTCCCGCTTTTGCAGCCGCCTTTTTCGGGGCCATGAAAATAGGGGCTGTACCGATTCCGGTGAACACGCTGCTGACACCGGCGGACTATCTTTATATTCTCCAGGACTCACGGGCCACAGCTGCCGTTGTTTCTGCGGAATTACTGCCAGGGCTGTTGGAAGTGAAGCATCAGTTGTCGTATTTGCAGCACATCCTGGTCGTGCCGCCGTTGGAGAATCCTCAATCATTTACGGTGCCCACTGATCTGGGTCTTTATGACTGGGATGAAGCACTAGCTGGAGCGAAACCGTTTTTAGAGCCCGAGGCTACATCAGCCGATGAAGCAGCCTTTTGGCTTTATTCATCGGGAACGACAGGATTCCCCAAAGGGACAATTCACCTGCATCATGACATGATCGTCTGTTCTGCCACCTATGGGCGCCATGTTTTGAACATCACCGAAAATGATATTACCTATTCCGTGGCGCGTCTTTTCTTTGCCTATGGGCTTGGTAATGCCCTTTATTTTCCCTTTGGCGCTGGGGCTGCCACTGTGCTTAATCCGTACCGGCCGGAACCGGTGAAGGTGCTGGAGATTGTCCAAAAATACCGCCCTACGCTGTATTTTGGTGTTCCCACTTCCTATACGGCAATTTTGCAGGTTCCTGAGGCGGCACAGCGGTATGACCTGTCCAGCATTCGCTTCTGTGCGTCAGCCGGCGAAGCGTTGCCGCGTCCGATCTTTGAACAATGGCTGGCTACGTTTGGCCTTCCCATCTATGATGGTATCGGTTCCACCGAAATGGCCCACATTTTCATTACCAACAAGCCTGGCGCGTACAAGGCCGGCAGTTCAGGGACGCTGGTTCCAGGGTACAGAGCGCGCATCATCAGCGAGGGCCGGGAAGTACCGGTCGGTGAGATAGGCAACCTCATGGTCAGCGGGGACAGCGCAGCTGCCGGCTATTGGAACAAGCATGAGAAAAGCAAGGAAACTTTTCAGGGATCCTGGATCAATACGGGCGACAAATACTATAAGGATGCCGAGGGGTACTACTGGCATGTAGGACGCAGTGATGACATGCTGAAAGCCGGCGGCATCTGGGTGTCTCCAATGGAAGTGGAAAACATCCTGATGGAACACCCGGCCGTCCTGGAAAGCGTCGTGATCGGCCATATCGATGAAGACGGTTTATCCAAACCCAAAGCCTTTGTGGTGCTGAAACCAGGCTTTGAGCCGGGGCCGGCAATGGTCAAAGAGCTGCAGAATCACGTGAAGAAAAGTGCCGCCCCTTACAAATATCCGCGCTGGATTGAGTTTGTGGACTCCCTGCCCCGGACGGCTTCCGGGAAAATCCGTCGCTATGTACTGCGCAACTTAAGCACGGCAGTGCCGGCGGAGAATTCGCAGGCTGGGGCCTAGCTGCCGGCAGCAAGAAAATCAGTCACGATGCACATAAAAGGCCAAGGCGCACCGAACGCTCATCGAACGGTGCGCCTTGGCCTTTTATGTATACCTACTCTTTGCGACAGCAGTGACCATACGAGAAGATCCCTTGTGCAGTTACGCAGCAGACGGTTGCGGTGCTGTTGGATCACGACGGGTCGGTGATTTGGAGAAGAGCTGCGGCATTGCTGTATAAAATTGCCTGGACTTGTGCCGGCGGGAGATGCTTCAGGAGATCCGTCCGGGCGGCAGCAAGGCTGGCAGAACGCTTCATGGGATGATGGGCATCGGAACCGATCAGATCGATCAGGTTCATTGATAAAAGCTGCCGGGCACAGGCTTGTGCTTCAGGACCGGCCTGTCCGGTTAAGGATTCACCGTTGAGTTGAAAGAGGACACCTTGCGTACGCCACCGGAGGAGAAGCGACGGGGCCTGCTGGACGGGCCGGCAACGCTCGGGATGGGCGATGATCGCCGTGATCTGGCGGTGGGAAAGCTGATCAAGAAGTTCATCCACTTCCGGAGGGACATCATTAAAAGGCAGTTCGATCAACAGGTGCGTGCGTAAGTCGGCAAAGGACTGCACGATTCCTTGATCGAACAAGTGGGGGATCGCCGGATCGTAGGCTATTTCGGCGCCGGCCAGTACGGTTAGGGGAATGGCGGCTTTGCGCAACCGGTATTGGAATTGGTCAAGTTGATGGAGGATTTTTTTACGATGATTATCATAGCGACGCTGGCGGAAATGAGGAGTCATTACCATCACCTGGGTTCCAGACTGAACGGCTTGCCGCGCCATGATCAGGGCGTCATCCCAGAAGGCAGCGCCGTCATCCAGATCGGGCAATAGATGGGCATGGCAGTCGATAATCGGGTACTCCAGCAATTCTTCAGACAACATAGCGAACCTTCTTCCGTCGAATCTTTACATCCTTTTTGTTGCTTCTCAAGAGTTTAATGGAAGGAGAAAAACCCGGACTTGAGCCGGGTTTTTTCTCACTGTTGCAAGATGAGGTCCATGAAAATTTTTCTTACTTCCGTCCATTCCGCGCGAAGGACGGAAAAGTTCACGACCTTGCCCAGATCGTTGGCTCGCCCTGCGGCTTCGTAATGAGCACACATCGATGACAGACGCAGAGCCCCCAGCGCTGCCGAGGCCGATTTGAGGCTGTGGGCCGTTTTCATAAGTTTTGCGGCATCAGCAGCATTAAGGGCCTGTTCGATCTGAAGTAACAGTTCTTTTGACTCGCCGAGAAATGTCTCAAGCAATCGGGCGACTAAGCTCGGTTGTTCTCCGCTATCCAGGTCCTGATACTCCTTGAGGAGCTCGAAGTCAACGGTAGGGATGCCGGCAAAGAGTTGCTCATCAGGGGAGGCATTGGCAGGGGCATCGGCAGCAGCAGCTTTGTCGACGGCACTGACGGCGGCATTAGCATTGGCGACGGGGAGTGAAGATTGCGGGGCCACCTTAAGCCAGCGCTGCAACATTTTTTGCAGGATGGATTTGTTGAGGGGCTTGGAAAGATAATCATCCATGCCGGCAGCCAAACATTTTTCCCGATCGCCTTGCATGGCAAAGGCAGTCATAGCGATGATGAGGATCTTTTTGCCTTTTTCTGTTTGCCGGATACGGCGCGTTGCTTCATAACCATCCATGACCGGCATCTGACAATCCATAAAAACCAGTGAATAATCATCCTTGGACAAGGCATCGAGGGCTTCTTGGCCGTTGGTTGCGACGGTTACGGAAAAACCAAGCTTCTCTAACTGCGTAGAGGCAATGGTGATATTAATTACGTTATCCTCTACAAGCAAAACCTTGCGCATGGCAGGAGGTATGCTTGCGTCGATGCTACTGATGGGGAGATGGTCCTGAACTGCGACCATCGGTTGTTTTGCTGGTTGGAAGGTTATCGTAAACCAAAAACAAGTTCCCTTTCCTTGGTGACTTTGCACGCCCATATCGCCGTGCATCAGTTGCACAAGCCGGTTAGTGATGGCTAAACCCAAGCCGGTTCCGCCATATTTTCGGGTTGTTGATTTTTCTCCTTGGATAAAAGGTTCAAATAAATCGCATTGATTTTCTTCGGAAATGCCGATTCCCGTATCCTGAATGGCGAAACGGATCGTTTGTGCACCATCTTGTTGATCGGCCGCGGTAAGCGATATCTCGACACGTCCATGTTCGGTGAACTTAATCGCATTGCCGATGAGATTAAAGAGAATTTGTTTCAGATGAATGGGATCGCCATTGACCATGGGCATCACAGCGGGATCAATGTGTAAATTAAGTAACAGTCCCTTTTCCATCGCCGTAGGCAACAATATCTTAGCCGTTTCTTGCACGATTTTATAAAGATTAAAATCGATGCTTTCGATGGTCATCTTGCCGGCTTCAATCTTGGAAAAATCTAAAATGTCGTTAATGATGGCTAGTAGCAAGTTGGCAGAGATGATAATGGATTCAACGATCTCTCGTTGTTGCGGCTCGAGTGGTGTATCCAACAGCAGTTCGGTCAGGCCTATGACGCCGTTCAGGGGTGTGCGAATCTCATGGCTCATAGTGGCCAGGAAGTTGCTTTTGGCAAGATTGGCCTTCTCCGCTCCTTCCTTGGCCTGGAACAGATCAGCTTGGATCTGCTTGGTATCACTCATGTTGGTAATGAAGGCGTACGAATAAACTAATTCCCCCGCTTCATTGTGATGGGCAGATACATGAAACCGGGTCGGGATGAGCTTTCCTGATTGGGTACGAACCTCAAAATCGTAGACCTGCTTCGGTGGTAAGGAGATCAAATCGTATTGCCGATTCAAAATTGCTATTGATTCTTCGGTCAAAAAATCACTAAGATTTTTGCCGATGCATTCATGATGCTCATATTCGAGCATGTGGCACAGCGATTCGTTACAATCAATAATCCGCTGTTTGTTGTCAAACATCCCAAAGCCTTCCATTGATGCTTCAATGGCTTGGTGATAGCGGGTTTGGGATTTTGCCAGATCCAACTGGGCCTGACGGCGTTCCGTTACGTCAATCCCCATCGCCAAAAGGAATTGGGTATCGCCATAATGGACCAGTTGAATATGAATTTCGACAGGGTAGGTGGAACCGTCTTTCCGCTGATGAAACAATTCATAAGAAATTTTCTCTTGTTCGCCTTTGATTAAGGATGCTAAGTAGCTGTTAAACGTTGTTTCCGTCAGTGACGGCATGATATCAAAGGGTGTCATGCACGTAAGTTCTTCCATGGAATAGCCCAATTGATTGATCGCACTGGCATTGGCATAACGAAAGTTGAAGGTATGCGGGTAGAGGATATAGATCTCGTTGACGCTGGCTTCTAAAATGGTCGAGAACCATTTATACTCGATTTCGGCTGTTTTACGCGCTTCTTCCGCCAGGTGACGTTCGGTAATATCGCGGGCTATGCCCAGGATCGCATCGACTTGGCCGTTAGCTCCTTTGATCGGGACGAGCTTTGTGTCAAGCCAGAAGTCACCATTACGCAAGGATACTTTTTCTTGAATGGTTATTGAGTTTCCGGTTGCAAGTACCTGATCACGGTTGGCTTTAAATCGAACACCTGTATCGCCGGGAAACAAGTTGCTCATCGGGTTGCCGACAAGAGCGGCAACCGGTAAATGATATCGTTGGGCAAAGGCTTGGTTGGCATAGCGCAGGATGCCGGCGCGATCAATTAGAAAAATATAATCGTCCGCTGCTTCTGCTAATGTACGGTAAAGTTCGTAATTTTTTTCGAGCGATGCTAGACGGGCTCTATCCATGACCGTTTTCACATTCCGAAAAAGCCGATATGGACGTTTGTGCTGAGGTTTTTCGGATGAGTTTCGGGCGTTGGCCATTTGAATCGCTCCTTAGGCATGTTTCGGTTTGTTATATTACATAGTAGCGTTATACTACATATTATAACGTATAATGATCCTTTTGGGTAAAGGGTTGGGGCATCGCATGATTGTCGTGCCGGAGTTATGTTTTTTGGATAGTTGGAGAAAAAGGAGGAGTGAGAGATGCCCGAAAAGTTCTGGTTGCGGGGCAGTCGCGCCGTTGCGATCGCGGCGATGCTCGGCGTTCTTACATTTCCCCTGGCTGGATGCAATGACACAAGCCAAGTTGCTCAGGGTGACTTGGTGGAAGAGGAATATGATGAAGAAGAATACGAAGAAGAATACGAAGAAGAAGATGACGATTCCATCTTCGTGCACGACGGCGTACGTTACATTCCCTACCGTTCGTTTACGGGCCCCTATGTCAGTGGAGCGTCGCTGGTAGCCAAAAAAGGGGATACCTATGTCCCTTATACCGGGGCAAAGTACCCGACCGGGTGGAATGCCAATCCAAACTATGTTGCGAAATCGTCCTCAACGGCGAAGGGCACGGTGGGTCAACGTTCCAGCAGCTTTGGATCATCAAAGGGTAGTTCATCGTCTTTTGGGTCTGCAAGCAGTTCTTCCCGTAGCGGATCATCAAGCGGGTAAAACCAAAAGAGCAAAGGAGCCTTGGGATGCGAATACAGGAACATCCGCTTTTGGGGCAGGGGGATCGGTACATCGATAAGTGGGAAGCCTTCTTTGCCGGGTTAATCGAAGGCGGTTTGTCTTGGGCCTTTGATGCCTGTGGCCACCATTATTTGAATTTATCGGCTATGGTGCTCAACGCCCGTGAGTGCCGGGCCATGGAAGAGGCCCATGGGCGAGTCGTTGTTCTTTACAATGAAATGTTGGCGCTGGTTCGAAAGTTTCCTGAATTGCTATGTGATCTAGGGATCCCCGAGCCATTGCATCGTCTTTGCCTTCGTGATGATATTGCTGCGCTTACTGCCTACGGACGGTTCGATTGGATGGTTGGTGCGGACGGAGAACCGAAGCTTTTGGAGTTTAACGCGGAGACACCGGGAGGAATTCTCGAGGCCACCAGTGCCCAACGCTTAATAACCTGCGAATACCCTGGCTTCTTGGACCCGAACGCCGATACAGCAAGTCGCGTACTTGATTCTTTGGCGAACTCCGTGACCGTTCAGGGTGGAAATTCCCTAAGCTCACCCGTTGCTGTCATCGGTTTTCTGGATGATCCGGAGGAACGGGCGATTTTGCACTATATCGCGCAAGCTTATGGCAACAGTTTTGTCGGTGATATTCGCACCTTAGAAGTGGGCCCCGAGGGAGCGACGGTCGGGGGCCGATGGGCGGAATTGATCTACTCGCACTACTCGGTGGAGTGGATGGCTAAAGACCGGGGCGGTGCTGCCATGATGGCTGCCCTTGAGTCCGGAGTCGTCCGGCTGGTGAACCCGCCAAAGACGCTAATTGCGCACTCCAAAGCGCTTCCGGCAGTGGCTTGGATCGCCAGAGATCGACTTTCCGCGGCGGCGCAGGAGGCCATTGATCGCCATCTGCCGCGCACGGCCTTTGAGCGGGAGGCGCTGATGGACTCGATCACCTTTGAGAAACCTCTTCATGGCCGTGAAGGCCGAGGTATTCGCAAGCTAGAGCCCAGAGAGCCCGGAAGTTCCGGTTTTGGTGACGTTGTGTACCAGGAGGGCGTAAGCGTAACGGCCTTGGAATTTCCGACGGTACGGAACGGACGGGTGGTTCGCGAGCCGCTTTTTCCGACGATCGGCACGTTCTGTATTGCCCGGCAACCGGGAGTTATGGGGGAGTTTGGCGGTTACTTTACCCGCTTGGGTCCTGACGTTATCGGTGCGGCCAATGTACGCTGGGTACCCACCTTGGTGGAGAAGTAATAAGAAGATGGGGAGGGAGTTTGCATGTTGGGCGTTGAAACGGCGAGTATGGCCAATGCGGCACTCTGGACGGTTGTTTGCTTACTGCTCCAAGGCCTGGCACAGCTACTGTTGCACTGGATCACCCCTTATGATGACTGGAAAGAAATTTCTAATGGTAATACGGCTGCTGCCATTGTCGTTGCAGCACAAGCCATCGCCATCGCTTTGATTTTGTACCATGCAGTCATCGGCAATGAGACGATCGTGCAGGCGATAATCTGGGGAATTGTCGGTATTCTTCTCACCGTTGGTTCTTATGTATTGTTTGAATTGGCAACGCCGAAAATCAATATAGGTGAAAAGATTCGCGAAGGGAATGCGGCCGTAGCGCTGGTCGCGGCGGCGTTAATGCTCATGACTGCGATTATCGTCAGTGGGGCGATCTCCTGAACGCGCGCTCTTCTTGAGCGATACGGCAACCCAGCGTCGGCGCGCTCCCCTGTGCCATTGCGCTCATGCCCGGTGACATCCTGTGATTTGCATAACTTTGCGTCCCCAAAGGCAACCTAAAATTGATCAAGCGGTTTGGCTTGAATCTTGGCTGGAAGCTGGGGGATAATTTTATGGATGACAGTGACATCATCTGTGCTTGTGAAGAAATCACCTACGGTGAGATTAAAAGCGCTGTGGCCGGCGGCGCAACATCGTTGGAAAAAGTCCAGGAAATGACCCACGCCGGTACGGTTTGTGGACAGTGTGAAGATGACCTGCGATCCTACGTCGCTCAATTGCTGAAAAAGTAAGTGCCAGGGTCTGCAAAGCCCATTTGATTTTTTGCGGATCAACACAAAAGGCCCGTAAGCGAGAGCGCTTTTTTCAAAGCGTACCTGCTTACGGGCTTATCAACAGGGGAGTTTCGCTTTCTTTCGCGTAATGCTATAATATTTTTCACAAGATTGACATCTGCTTCAACTCTTTCCTCCTGCTTTTGCTTTCTTCATCCTACGAAGATGGACAATCTGCTTGATACCCGAATTCGATACATAGGAGGTTAATCACTAATCATGAAAATCGAAACGAAATGTCTGCACGAAGGCTATAAGCCTGGCAACGGTGAGCCCCGTCAACTGCCGATTTACCAAAGCACCACCTATACCTACGATTCAACTGAACATATTGGTCAACTTTTTGACCTTACCGCGTCCGGTTATTTCTACACCCGTCTGGCCAATCCCACCGTTGGGGCCGTAGAAGAAAAAATCGCTGCCTTAGAAGGCGGCGTCGGTGCGTTATGTACTTCGTCGGGCCAAGCCGCTTCTTTTTTCGCGATCCTGAACATCATGAAATCGGGCGATCACTTTATCAGCGCAGCTACCATCTATGGCGGGACGGTTAATCTCTTTGCCGTAACGCTCAAAAAGATGGGGATTGAATGCACTTTTGTTGATGCCGATGCTTCGGAAGAGGAGATCCAAAAAGCCTTCCGCCCCAATACCAAAGCGGTTTTCGGTGAAACCGTGGCCAACCCGGCGCTGACCGTGTTGGATATCGAAAAATTTGCCGCCATTGCCCATAAAAACGGTGTGCCCTTGATTATCGATAACACCTTTGCTACCCCGGTGCTTTGCCGACCCATCGAACATGGTGCCGATATCGTCATCCACTCGACCACTAAATATATGGACGGACAAGCCGTTCAAGTCGGTGGAGTGATCGTCGACAGCGGCAAATTCGATTGGACCAACGGGAAGTTTCCGGAGTTTACCGAGCCCGATGCATCGTATCATGGGCTGGTCTATACGCAAGCCTTTGGCCCTGCCGCTTTCATCGTCAAGGCACGGGTACAACTGATGCGGGACCTGGGCTCTTCGCCGGCACCGCAGTCCGCCTTTTTGCTGAATTTAGGTCTTGAAACGTTGGCGGTGCGCATGGAAAAACATTGCCGCAATGCCGAGAGGATTGCTTTCTTTTTGAATCAATGTGAAGAAGTGGAATCAGTCAACTATCCTTGGTTAGAAGGAAGTAAGCACAAGGAACTGCAGCAAAAATATTTGCCCCTGGGCTGCAGCGGTGTGCTTTCCTTCGTCGTTAAAGGCGGCCGAGAAAAGGCCGTGAAATTCATGGATTCGTTGAAGCTCGCTTCGAACGTGGTCCATGTGGCCGACATCCGTACTTGCGTACTTCATCCGGCCAGCGCTACCCACCGGCAACTAAGCGATGAGCAGTTGGCAGCCGCGGGGATCTCGCCGGGGATGGTACGGCTTTCGGTAGGTCTGGAAAATGTCGATGATATTATTGAAGACTTAGCCCAAGCGTTGGCGGCAGCCAAGGAAAACTGATTTGCGTAAGAAAAACGAATTGCGTAAGGAAGACGAATTCCATAGGTAAAATCGGTCCCCCTGATGACGGTCCCCCTGATGAGGCAATAAGGCCTTGCAGGGGGACTTTGGTTTGGTATCGGGGAAAAGGGGCGGTAAAGGGGAGGAACTTCCTGGGGATTGTCGAAAACACGATTGAACACAAGATGATGCAGGAGTGGGAAAATTTAAAAAATGGGCTAAACCAATTTCTTGCCATTATCGATATATACAAACAAACAGGAATGTAAGCAAAAAATCTACTTATTTGGAGCGTTGTATCTGGCTGCAACCAGGCTGTAACCGGTTGAACTGCCAAAGGGATGAGAAAGCGTATGAGAAAGGGTGATAAATGATGGAATATGAGCAAATGACGGCAGGAAGCCGAGGAGGGCTTCACCATTAGCTCAATCGTCTGGAGCCTTGGCTTGATTGCTGTAGCGCGTTTGATCGCTGCAGTTTTATGTATGCTCAAATCCCAATTCCAAGGAACGGAGGAACGCGGTGGATCTCCCCAACAGGATCGGGTTGATCCATATCCCTTACCGGGGAGGACCGTCGTTACGGTGGAGACCCTGCCGGCAAAATATTTGGAAGGTTCACCGGAGGAAGTACTGGCCCAGGCGTTGGACAGGATCCCCGATGATCTGGCGCAGTTTCGAGAAATGGCGGAGCATGGGGAAGTTTTTCAGCAGCTTGTGGAGTCAGCCGGTCAAGACAATCAAGGGGAGAGCGCCGGCCAAGGTACAACGCTAAAGGCAGCGCAGCTGATGGCCCGTTTGGGTGATACGGTGACTAACTTAGGCACGTGGCTGGCGCAAAAGGAAAAAGAATACCAGGACGCTTGTGCTGCGATGGACCAAAGTGAAAGAAACAAAAAAGCATTAGAAGACGATAGGGATGAATTGAAGGAACTGGAACGGCGGTGGAGGCCTGTCGAAGCTGTGGCGCCGGGATTCCTTGTGCTTATTGGGGAAACACTTCCGGAGCATTTGGCTCTGTTCCATCAAATCAATCGTCAACTTTATGTGTTAAAGTGGTTCTACGCATCGCTACAAAGGGAATTTGAAAGGATTCATCCAGCCGATCATCAGGTGATGGAAGCGATGAATCAATTCCAGAAGGAATTTGATGAGACGATTGATCCCGATGCGGCAGCCTGGAAAAGACGGTTTGAACGCTATGAGGAAGAGGCCGCGATTTTTTGCGCCACCCTTCGTGACGTGATCCAGCGGGCTACAGAGGAAATCGAACAACAGCTTATCGAAGCAGAGCAAGCTGCCGAAACGGCCGGTGCTGTTGTGGAGCGATTAGCCTGGCTGCGCGATGCGCGGAGCGTCGTTGATACAAGCGTGCGATGGGATGTGGCAAAAGGCGTCGCGGCCATCGAGCGGAATCTTGGTCGGGGTGACGGTACGATCCTTACTGATTGGGAGCAACTGACCCATAGGATCAACGAACTTGCCGAACAATTGGCCATGGAGGAGCCGACTGATAAGGGAGTTACCGTTACGGAGAACGGGGTCACTGATGTGGAGGACGGAGTTGGGCAGGTTAGCACAAGTCAGGAAGGTACACCATGCAGGCTACCTATGTCATCGCTTGTTGAGGGTAATGCCCTTAAACAAGCTATTGAACAAGCGCAGCCGGGCGAGCGACTTTATCTGGCCGCCGGTACGTATCACTTGAACAGCACCTTGCTAATCCGCAAGTCGTTAACGTTGCATGGGGCCGGTGCGGACAAGACGATCCTTACTTACGCGGGAAAAGAAGCAATGATGATCTTTGCCGGTAACCATGAATGGCGCCTACAAGATCTGGCGGTGCAATATACCGGAAGCCACTGGGACGTTAACGGTGTACAGATCACCGGTGGAACGATGGAGATTAACAATTGCTCTTTTCATGGTTTTTATCATGAAGACCAAGAAGCTGATCAGGACGAATCATCCGGCTATGGCTATGGTATGATGATTTCCGGTGATACTCGCGGTACGATTCAGCATAGTCGCTTTTTTGACAATCTTTGTGGCCTGGAGATCAGCGAAAAGGCGGCCATTGATGCCATCGGCAATACATGTTACCAGCAGGCTCGCTCCGGCATTGCCTACAAAGACAACAGTTCCGGTACCCTTCGCCAAAACGAGTGTATTGATAACGGTTTTGGCATTATCGCCGAAACGGAAGGCACGGTTCTCATCGAAAAAAATCGCTGCTGGGGCAACCATATCGGTATTGGCTATGCCGGCTATGATGCGTCGTCACAGGGCTTTATCCGGGAAAATGAGATGGTAGACAATGAATTCGGCATCTATGTCATCGGTGAAAGTGAACCCGGCCCGGAAGTAGAGGGAAACATTTGCTTGCATAACGAATCGGCGATCGTTGTGGGCGAGCAAGCAGCAGGGCTGTTTTGCCAAAATGCCTGTATCCAAAACAAATCTGTGGGTATCTTGGTTATGGAACAGGCCCAGGCGGTCCTGGAAGAAAATTATTGCGCGGCCAACGGGTCAATGGGCATTTGCTTGCAAGAAGAAAGTCACGGCAAAGTCATCGACAACGTCTGTCATCATAATCGGCAGTCAGGGATCAAGACCATGAGCAAAGCACCGCTGCTGATCCAAGGCAACGATTGTCAACAGAATCTCGATGCCGGTATTTATCTGGCCAATGAATCACCGGCCCACGTGTTCGGGAATCATTGCAGCCATAACTTTTGGGGAATTTGTGTAGCCGAAAAAGCCAGTCCCTTGTTGGAGGACAATTATTGCCATGAAAACCAGCATGGGATTACCTTTGGCGATGAGAGCCGGGGCACTTCGACGAAAAACCGATGCGAAGCCAATGAAATGACGGGTTTTTATGTGCTTGATTTTGCGCAACCGACGGTGAAAAAGAACATCTGCAAAAAAAATAAGCTGCAGAGCATTGCGGTCATGGATCATGCCGGCGGCTATATCGCCAAAAATATCTATGAGATGAACGGCGCCGATGAAATATTTATCGATGAAGGGGCCAAGCCGAAAATTGTGTAAGCAGTCAAAATCCATATAGGCTTTCATGAAGCGGTAACATCGATAGTAATGAAGGAATAACACACCAATCGTTGAAAGGATGAACAAAGGGAGCATGGATTTTTTTCAATGTTTGCCGCTGGACAAGGCGCGCGATCGGATTGCGGGCAGCCTTGCCGGTGTGACGGTCGCTCCGGAGACGGTACTGCTCATCGATGCGCTCGGCCGGGTTGCCGCCCAGGATCTTAGGTCTCCCGAGGATTTGCCGCCCTTCAGCCGATCCACCGTCGATGGGTTTGCCGTGCGCAGCGCTGATACCTTTGGCGCCAGTGAAACGGCGCCCGCTTTTTTTGTAGTTATCGGTGAAGTGTTCATGGGGCAGGCGGCGCCAATGGAACTGGCCCCTGGGCAGGCCGTGGCGATTCCAACGGGCGGTATGGTCCCGGCCGGCGCTGATGCCGTGATCATGCTGGAATATACAGAGCAGCCGGACCGGCAAACGCTGCTGGCTTTGAAACCCGTGGCGCCTGGAGAAAATATGGTCGCTAAAGGCGAAGACGTCAGCGCCGGTCGACGGATGGTCAAGCAAGGGCAAAAGATCACACCGGGGCACATCGGTGTGCTGGCGGCGTGTGGCATCACCGAAGTGTTAGTTCGTCAACGGGTCAAAGTCGCCTTGATCTCCACCGGTGATGAACTCGTTGATATTCATGAGACGGTACAGATGGGGCAGATTCGCGACGTCAACTCCTATGCCCTCGGTGCCATGCTAAAGGAAGCCGGGTGTCAAGTGACGCTGATGGGCATCGTCCGGGACTGTGGTGCCGATTTTATCGAGGCTTTGCAAAAAGCCACTAAAGATCATCATCTGGTGATTATCTCCGGAGGCAGTTCCGTCGGTGCTCGCGATTACACTGTTGAAGCGATCAATGCGCTTGGTGATCCGGGGGTACTCTTTCACGGCATCGCCGTAAAACCGGGCAAACCGACGATTTTCGGCATGATCCATCAGGTGCCGATCTTTGGTTTACCGGGCCATCCGGTAGCGGCCATGGTCGTTAGTGAGCAAGTGGTCAAACCGGCGTTGCGCCTGCTGTCGGGGCAAAGCGAGTACACAGAGCCCTATCGCGTTTCGGCCTCTCTCGGGCGCAATCTGGCTTCGACACCGGGCCGAGATGATTTTTTCTGGATACGGCTACACCCGCAGGGAGAAAGCTACCGGGCGGAGCCGATTCTCGGTAAATCGGGGCTGATCGGTTTAATTACGGAGGCCGACGGCATGCTGCATATCCCGGCGGATCAAAGCGGGCTTTATGACGGTGAACAAGTGAAAATCATGCTTACGCGCAGCCGGGAATAAAGGGGGGCGACCACTGTGCTCGGCAACAAATCCTACCTCCATTGCCTACAGCGACAGCAGGCACAAGAGCGGTGGTGGCAAAAGCTGGACGAACAGGGCTATTTTGAGCAGCTTCCCTGTGAAACGGTAGCGGTGGAGTTTTCCCTGGGCCGCATCACCGCCGGTTCCGTTTTTGCCCGGCAATCGGTGCCTCATTATAACGGTGCCGCCATGGACGGGATTGCCCTCTGTGCCCATGATAGCTTCGGGGCCCAAGAAACAGCGCCTAAGCGACTCCGGTTGCTCCAACCGGGGGAACCTTTTGCTGCCGGTGGCTGTTATGCCATCGATACAGGCGATGTGTTGCCCAATGGAACGAATGCCGTGATCATGATCGAAGATGTGCACTGGGCCGACGGCATGGCGGAGATCATCGCGGCAGCAGCGCCGTGGCAGCATGTGCGCATCATCGGAGAAGATATTGTGGCCCGTGAGATGGTCATTGCCGAACATGAAGTGATCACGTCGGCCGATATTGCCGCCTTGCTGGCAGCCGGCGTGGAAGCGATCGAAGTGATTCAGCGGCCGAAAGTGGCCATCATACCGACGGGCGATGAAATTGTAGCCAGCCGGGAGGAACTGCAGGCAGGCAAGATTTTGGATATTAACTCACCGATGCTGGCCGCAGCCTTGACCTCATGGGGGGCTACGGCGCTGCGGCGGCCGATCGTCAAGGACGAGCGCCGGTGTATCGTCGAAGCGATGGAAGCGGCCTTGCGGGAAAGTGACATGGTCATTGTCATTGCCGGTACATCGGCCGGGCGGGACGACTATACAGCCGATGTGCTAAGCGAGCTTGGTGAAGTGCTTGTTCACGGTGTGGCGATGAAGCCGGGCAAACCGGTGATCTTGGCCGTCTGTCAGGGTAAGCCGGTGATCGGCTTGCCGGGCTATCCGGTGTCGGCGATGCTGACGGCTGAGTTGTTTCTGCGTGATGTCGCGCAAGCCCGGCAAAAGCTGCCCCTGACGGCTACTTCGGAAGAGACGGTGACGGCCAGCCTGGTTAAGCCGGTGCCTTCCACGATCGGCATGGAGGAATACCTCCGCGTATCGGTGGGCCAGGTAGAAGGGAAAACCATCGCCGTTCCAGTACGCCGGGGGGCCGGCTTGATCTCCTCGCTCACCAAAGCGCAAGGCATCATGCGCATCGATGCGGCCGATGCCGGTGTCAATACAAGCACACCGCTGCCGATAAGGCTATTACGTCACGCCCGGCCAGCCCAGCATACGATTCTGGCCGTAGGCAGTCACGATTTGGCTTTGGAGATCCTTGGTGTTTATTTGCGGCGCCGGATGCCTCATGTTTCTTTGTCCTGCGCCAATGTGGGCAGTATGGGCGGCATCATGGCCATTCGCAACCATGAAGCTCATATTGCCGGAATTCACATGCTCGATGAAGCTACCGGCCAATATAATCTGCCTTTTGTCCAACGATACGTACCTGGTTTCTTAGCGGATCTGACGGACCCGACGAACCCGATGGATCTGACGAATCCGACGGGGCAAACCGAGCGAACGGGGCGCTTGATCCATCTGGCCCTGCGCCAGCAAGGACTGATCGTGCCGCCAGGGAATCCGCTGGGGATTCACAGTCTTGCCGATTTGACTCGCCCCGGCCTTACTTTTGTCAACCGGCAGCGCGGTTCCGGTACGCGCATGCTTTTGGATAAGGAATTAGGCAAGGCCAATATCGACGGATGTCAAATCAATGGTTACGAAAAAGAAGTGGCCACACACATGGCCGTCGCCGCTTCGGTACTTTCCGGTACAGCTGATGCCGGCCTCGGTGTGCAAGCGGCGGCGCAAGCGTTGGGGTTGGCGTTTATACCGATCGCCCAGGAACAATATGACTTGCTTCTTAATTTTTCCCCTGATGATGAGCGTTTGCAGGCGATTATCGAGATCTTGCATACAATGGAATTTCGCCGGGAAATAGAAGCCTTGGGTGGCTACAGCTTGTGCAAGGCCGGGGAAACGGTGCAGGTACAATAAAGAGAAAGAGCAGACCTGGTGATCATCTCCATGATCCGGGTCTGCTCTTTTTTTGCGTTTGTTATATAATAGGGAGATAGCATGAAAACCTTTGGAGATCATACTGCATGCAGCAAGATGGACGGATACATGTATCCGGAGGTACATAAGGATGAATAATACCATCAAAAAATGGTTGTTTCCCAAGCAGATTACCCGCCGGGTCTATGTGAACGTCGTGTTGGTGGTGGTGATGCACACCTTGTTGCTCACAGGCCTGGTGCATATCGGCTTTTTTAAGAAAGAACGATATGAACGCAAGCTGGATATGCTCAGTGCGATTCAACAGATGGAAAGTCAGTATCCGGCAAGGGCCAATGAATACATAACAGCGTATCAGGCCGGAAAAATAACCAAAGCAGAATTAGAATGGCAGATGCACCGTGTATTGCAACCGGTGGCCAACCAGTTTTCTGAACTTTACCCGAATATTGATTTTGGCTATTACTCCAATGATCTGCAGCAGATTGTGGCTGCCGCGGAAAACAGTCAAAGTTATATTCGTGTTTTTGCTTATTCCTACAAGTTACCGGAGCCAAGCAGAGAAGAAGCAGACTGCCTGGGTACACGTGATCCCCGGCGTTTGTTAGGTTTTGATATCCAAGGCGAGACCGATACGTACAGGTATAATCAATTTTGGGACGAGCCGACCATGTATGCGTTGCGTCCCCTTTATCATGATCAGCAGATTGTTGCCTACGCATGGGCCGCGGTGCACCGCAGTTCCATCAACCGGGCGATCATCTTACGTACGATGGAAATCGTCTCGGTGGAATTCATCTTTGCTTTGACATTTTTGATGGCGGCCCGGCGGATTTATCACCAGATGAAGCGTGAAATCAAAGGCTTCGTGTTAACGGCCCTGGGAATGTCGGAAGCGGCCAAAGCGGTGCAGAAAGATAAAGAAAATGTGCTTCCTGAAATCGAACTCCTGCTCGAAAAAGTTTCAGCCGATAGCCAAGAGATCGCCAAGGTGAGTGAGCAATTGTCCCTGGAGACGGGGCAACGGGTACGTGCCGAAGAAGACATGGTCCATATTTTTTCCCTTACCAATGACGTCTTGTGCATCATCGATGAATCGGGGATCATTCGGCGGCATAATCCCGCACTGGAACGGCTCTTGGGCTTACCGGAAGAGCAGATTGTCAATCATTCACTGTTTGAGTTTATCTCCAATCGGGAAGAAGAAAAAAACATAGAAGGGTCCGCATTGGTCTCCGGAGCCTTTGAAACACTTTTGCAATCCCGTCAAGGAGAACAGCGGTTAATCGCCTGGAATATGGTGCGTTCCGGAGAAAACATCTACGCTTCCGGCCGGGATATTACGGAGGTGCGACGGATTGAAAGAGAAATGGCTCGTTTGGACCGGTTGAGCTTGACGGCGCAAACGGCCGCCGGCATCGCCCACGAAATTCGCAATCCCTTAACGGCAGTGCGCGGATATTTACAATTGCTACAACTCAAACAAGAATGTGCTGCAGCCGGATCGTACTTTAAGATCATGATCGAGGAAATTGATCGTGCCAATGGGATCATCACAGAATTTCTCTCGCTCTCACGTACGCAAATTGCTGATTTGCGGCGCGGGAATCTTAACCGGGCCATCGAATCGATTGCGCCGCTGATGGGGGCCAATGCTGGAAGCTTGATCCTTGAATTGGGCGACGTACCCGATGTGTTGTTTGGGGAAAAGGAATTCCGGCAAGTGCTGTTGAATCTGGTGAAAAACGGCTTTGAAGCCAGCGGTCATGACCAAAAAGTGACGGTAAGAACGTTCGCCGAAGACGACGCCGTCGTGCTCCAAGTGCAAGATCAAGGTCCCGGCATACCGCCGGACGTGCTAAGTAAGCTGGGAACACCTTTTTTCACAACGAAGGACACGGGGACTGGGCTGGGGTTGGCGGTTTGCTTTAATATTATTGCGGCCCATGGAGCCGAATTGAAGATTGATACCGGGAAAAGTGGGACGACCTTTGCGATCCGTTTTCCGCTGATCCAGCAGGATGATTAACGTTTGGTTCGAAAATCTACCTAATATATATTTCCAATGATAGCGAAAGAGGAGGCTTCTTTGATGAAAAGGCACTTTCAAATGATCAGTATTTGCGCGGTGATGACGATGCTGCTTGCCGGTTGTGCATCATCAACGTCGACACCTGCCCAAACAGCGACGAATCTTCCGCCGCAAGGAACAGCAGAACAGGTGAAACCGGTTTTATTTGCTTATGTGGGATCGGGAATTAAGGATCCCATGGTAGAACTGGCTCAGATGTATGAAACCAAGACGGGCATCAAAGTGGAAATGACCTTTAACAGTTCCGGTGCGTTGCTCAGCCAACTTGAGACATCGAAAAAAGGTGATCTGCTGCTCCCCGGCAGTCAGCCTTATGTGGAAAAAGCCCGAAAAGCCGGACTGGTGAGTGAAGTGACCGGTCCGCTGGCGTACCATGTGCCGGTGATCATGACGCCCAAAGGCAACCCGGCCGGTATCACGGGGATTCGGGATTTGACCAAGCCCCACGTGCAATTGATCGTACCCGATTTGGAATCGGCCTCCATCGGCAAACAGGCGTTGCGTATTTTCGAAAAAGCGGGAATTAAGGAAGATGTACTGAAGCGCGTGCTGACGTACGTGGAAACGGGACCGAAAGTGCTTACGACGCTGCAATTAGGACAAGGAAATGCGGGGATTGGCGAGTACAGTTCGGCGATCAAAGCGAAAGATAAGGTCGATATGGTGGAAATTGAGCCGGCCTTGAACGAAATTGAAGCGCTTCCCGGCGCCATGGTTACATATTCGACGCAGCCCGCAGCGGCCAAAGACTTTTTAGACTTTGCGGCCAGTGAGGGGCCGAAAGTATTTGAAAAACACGGATACAAAACCAAAATCGAAAAACCATGAGGCGGCAGGGAGAGCCTTTTTCGACGATCGTTACGTTGATTACGGCAGCCCTGTGTACCCTCTTGCTGGCGGTTTTCGCCGGGCTCCTCGGTTATGGGGAAACCGAGTCGATCAGAGATCTTTTTCAGGAACCGGAATTTCGCTTTGCCCTGCGTTTGTCCTTGCAGACATCAGTGGCGGCGACTTTGCTGGCGACGGTCGTGGCCATTCCTTGCGGCTATTTTTTGGCCCGAAATCATTTTCCCGGCAAAGTCGTTGTGGACAGTTTGCTGGAATTACCGATCGTATTGCCGCCGTTGGTTTCCGGGGTGGCGTTGCTGATTTTCTTTGGGCCTCTGTTGGGCCCCTTTTTGCAAGAGGCAGGCATCGCCATCGTCTTTACGCCGCTGGGGGTAATTGTGGCCCAGTGGTTTGTCGCGCTACCACTGGCGATTCGGTCTTTCCGCCAGGCTTTTGCCGCCGTCGATCCCCGGATGGAAAAAGTAGCCCGAACGCTGGGTTGTACGCCTTTTCAGAGTTTTTGGCGGGTTGTGTTGCCGATCGCCCGCCCGGGGATTTTGGGCGGTATGACGATGACCTGGGCGCGAACGCTTGGTGAGTTTGGCGCTACGGCGATGCTGGCCGGCGTGACGCGGATGAAAACGGAGACGCTGCCGATGGCGATCTATTTGAGTATGACCAACGGCGATCTTTCCTTTGCCTTAGCGATTGCGACCGTACTGCTTTTGGTGGCGCTTTTGGTGCTTACGGCTTTCAAGGTGTTCATGAGAACGGAGGTACAGCTATGAAGAGGGAATTGCTGTTGGACGTGCAGGGCTTGTCCTTGACGGCCGGCGCGTTTTCCTTGCAGTCGCTGTCCTTTCAAGTGCACCGCGATGATTATCTGGTGATCGTCGGGCCGACGGGATCGGGAAAGACGTTGTTGCTAGAAGCGCTGGCCGGGTTGGTGGCTGTGGAAGCGGGGCGGATTTTCTATCAGCAACAAGATATTACAGCGGCGCCGCCGGAAACACGCCGCTTTGGTTTCGCTTATCAAGACAGTTTGCTTTATCCGCACTTGACGGTGCGGGAAAATATCCTCTTTGGCGCGGCCGTACAGGGGCGAGCCAAAGCGCCGGAGATCCGGCGGCGCTTGACGGAACTGGCGGAGGTGCTGGCTATCGGGCCGATTCTCAACCGCCATCCGGAACGGTTGAGCGGGGGGGAACGGCAACGGGTGTCGCTGGCACGGGCGCTTCTTTTGCAGCCGCCGCTGTTGTTGCTGGATGAACCGCTTTCGGCGTTGGATCCGCAGACGCGGGCCGGGTTGCAGCAATTGTTGCGCCATATTCATCGTGATGAAGGCGTGGCCGTCATTCATGTCACTCATGATTTTGCGGAAGCGATGCATCTGGGGACGAATATGTTGTTACTGAACGAGGGGCGCCTTTGGCAGTCGGGAACGCCCCAGGAGCTTTTTGCTCGGCCGAACAGTGAATATGCTGCGCGATTTTTGCGGGTCGAGAACATCATTCCCGGCTCTATCCGCTGGCAGGACGATCAACGGTGGTTTGGTACGGAGCGATCAACCCGGTTGTTCGGGCCGCTGCCGGAGCAAGGGGCCAGTGAGTGGCAAGTAGGTGCACCGAGCTTCCTGGCGATCCGGGCGTCCTATATCCGGCTGACCCGAGAGGCGCAGACGGAATCGGGGCCGGAGTCAGAGTCGGGGCCTGGGCCGAGGTCGGTATCGGCGTCGGTGCCGGCACTGGCGGAAGGACAGGCCAAGGAATGTGGTTGGCCGGCGACGGTGACGGAGATTACTTTTCAAGGATCCTATGTGGAAGTTACCTGTCATGCCGGTGACTGTTGGCTTGTTCATGTGCCGATCGCGCACTGGCGATCATTGCATCTGCAACAAGGCGAGACGGTTTGGTTGGCCTGCCAGGTGAGCGATCTGCATGTGGTTCCACGGGCAGGACAGGAGACGTCGATGGATGATGGGCTTGATTGAGGTAAAACGGTATTAGGATCAGTGGAACAGCGAAGTCGTTGGAGCCGGATGGATACAAAGCGATTTGGTGGTATACTGATAGATGTGATTGCAATACTGCGAAGGTGTTTATCCCGAAAACGGCAAACGGAGGGGAGCCTATGTCCTTTTACCAGCAACTGGCCCGTTACTATGATCTGGTCTTTCCCTATCGTCCGATCCAAGTGGAATTTCTGGAGAAAGCCTTTCGCTCCACCGGTGCCCGGCATTTGCTTGACGTTGCCTGTGGTACGGGAAGTCAAGCGATCCCGCTGGCTGAGCGCGGCTTTCAAGTGTTCGGCGTCGATGCCGGAGTGGAGATGGTGGAACTGGCCCAAAAGAAGGCCGGCGACTTGCCGGTACGCTTTGAGGTGGCACAGATGCAAGATCTCAAGTCATTGCGGCAGCAGTTGTTTGCAGCCGACGGCAAGGCCCCTTGGGACGGCGCTTATTGCATCGGCAACTCACTGCCCCACCTGGAAGATGATCAGGAGATCGTGACGTTTTTATCCGATCTGCGCCGGGATCTGCTGCAACCGGGCAGTTTATTGATCATCCAGATTGTCAATTTTCCGGCCATTCTGTCCGGTCAAGCCGATTTCCCGGTGCTGCGAGGGGAAATGGAAGGTGCGAAAGTGGCCTTTTATCGCAGTTATCAAGAGCTCGATACCCAGCGCGTGACTTTTTGCACCCGGTTAGAAATTGAAGAGCCCGGCCAAGCGCCGGTTCGGTTAGAAAATCAGTTTCCCTTGCGTGCCCTTTCGCAAGTCAAGCTGCAAGTTCTTTTGCAGGATGCCGGCTTTGAACCCTTTGCTTGGTATGGTGATTTTGGCGGCAGCCCCTGGCAAGAAAACAGTCCGGCCATCATCGTGACGAGCCGGGTCTGTTGATTTTTAGAAACGGTGAACGTATAGCCCGGGAGCACGACGCGGAAAGGCGGGGTATGATGGAAAAAATCGCAGCATTCTTGATTGTGCTGATGCTGATGGGTACCGGCTGTTCCCAACGTCCATCTACGGGCAGTGGCGATGCCACACCGGTAACAGGGCAAGGGAGTGAAAAAGCCATGGGCATTGCTTACCAAAAGATATCGCCCTCTGAGGCGAAGAACCGATTGGCATCTGAAGCGGGCATTGTGTTATTAGATGTGCGAACGCCGGAAGAATATGAGGAAAAACATATTCCGAACAGCCTGCTGATCCCCTTGGATGAGCTGGAGGAAGAAGCGGCTGTCCAACTTGCTGATCAAAATGCCACCATCTTTGTGTATTGTCGCAGCGGCCGCCGCAGTGCGACGGCGGCGAAATGGCTGAATACACAAGGGTACAGGAATGTTTATGACCTGGGCGGGATTCTCGATTGGCCTTATGAAGTAGAGCGGTAAGCGGGGACCTGTTTTTTCGATAACGCAAAATAAAGCAAAAAGCCTCGGTTTTTTCGTAAAACCGGGGCTTTTTTATGGTATATAATGAACATAGCCGTAGCTTCTACAAGGCATGGGTTACCGGAGACAGGAGAAAATAAACACTGAAAATCAAAGGAGTAACAGTAATGGATTACAAAGCAAAGAGCAAAAAATGGGCACAAGCCGCGATCCTATCGGTCATGCTCGCGTCTATGGCTACGCCGTCCTATGCCGGCGATGCGATTTCGGTACATATCAACGGCGTACCGATGCAGTTTGACGTACCGGCCACCGTAATCGACGGGCGTACGATGGTGCCTCTCCGCGGGATCTTTGAAGCGCTTGGTGCGGAAATAAGCTGGCATGACGATACGATGACCGTTGAAGCGACCCGGGGGGAACAGCACATTACCTTACCGGTTGGCAGCAAGCAAGCGATCATCAAAGGGCAACTTCGCGATCTCGATGTGCCGGCCATGCTGATGGAAGGCCGAACCATGGTGCCGGCACGGTTCGTCGCTGAAAGCTTGGGATGCAATGTTGCTTGGGATAATGCGACGCGGACAGTGTTGATTACGACAGACGACGGTGCCCCCTATAACTATGAACCGCAACCGTCAACCATCGATGATGTGCCGGCGGTGGGCGAAGCTCCGCTTGTTGATGAGAGTCCGGTTACCCAGGAAGCTTCCGGCGGTGGTGACGCTGCTACGCTGGAGCTCATTGCACAACTTCAGCAAACGCTGGCCATTTACCCCGATATGGCAGGCAGTATCGCCTTTAACATTGCCATGATGCAATTCAAGATTGGTAATTTTGACGAAGGCATTCAAAATGTGTTCCTTGCTGCACAGGCACGACCGAAACTGGCCTACAACACGTTGTCCTCCGGTGCCCAGGCGTTGTTTAACCTGGGACAAACCGAGCGGGGGAATCAAGTTCTTGATGAAGCCATGAGCATCGATCCGGAAAATCAGATGATCTATCAGATGATGAAAAAGTAGAGTCATGGGAGGTTATCGATCATGAACTATACCATGCTGGGGAAAACGGACCTGAAAGTGTCCGAACTGGGCTTTGGTTGCATTCCGATCATCCGGTTGGCTACCGAGGAGGCCGTCAAGGTCCTTCGCCATGCCTTTGATAAAGGAATTACCTTTTACGATACGGCCAATGCCTACCGTGACAGTGAGCAAAAGATCGGGCTGGCTTTTCGCGGCATGCGCCATCAAGTAGTTATCGCCAGCAAGACCATGCGTCGGGACGGTGCCGGGGCGATGGAGCATCTGGAAAACAGCTTGCGCATGTTGCAGACCGATTATATTGACCTCTTCCAACTCCATCAAGTGGCGACGGAACCGGACTGGCAAAAGGTGATTGCCCCGGGCGGTGCTTTAGATGCGCTTCGTAAAGCGCAGGAACAAGGCAAGATCCGCTACATCGGCGTCACCTCCCATAGCCGTGAGATGGCCATGCAACTGATCCGGACCCAACTGTTCAGTACAGTCCAGTTTCCTTTTAACTTCATTGAAGATGCGGCCAAAGATGATTTGCATCCACTGGCCCGTGAACTGGGCCTGGGTATTCTGGTCATGAAACCCTTTGCCGGCGGTATGATCGACAATGCGCCCCTGGCCTACAAGTTTTTACGGCAATATCCGGATCTTTTGACGATTCCGGGATTTGACTCGATCGCTTCGGTCGATGAGATCACGTCATTCTATGCAAAACCGAACCAGGTGACCGAAGAAGACCTGGCCGGGATGGAGCGATATCGTCAGGAACTGGGCCAGCAATTCTGCCGCCGCTGTGAATATTGCCAGCCTTGTCCCCATGGCGTGATGATTACGCCGGCCATGGGTTATCAAGTGGTAGCCTCACGAATGTCACCGCCGGTGGCTGTTGATTTTATCTATACTCCCATGTCCACCGTTCCGAAGTGCACGGAGTGCGGCCTTTGTATCCAGCGCTGCCCCTACGATTTGCCGATCCCGACGATGCTCAAAAAGCACCATCGTATGTGGGAGGAGCATAAGGTAGCCTGTGGAAAGCGGTAGCGATCTACGTCATCTCAGAATAGGTTACACTATAAAAAAAACAGCGTGATCATTGATACGCTGTTTTTTTATAGTCCTCTGTAATGAGAAGGGTTGATGCATCTTCGTGAAAACCAAAGCATATTTGACGAACCGATCGAGAAGTTTCTATATCGCTTTCCTGATAATATTTACCTTTATTTTTGTCTTTTTTAATTTGGCTGAAGAGCTTGTAGAGAATGAACTGACCGCTTTTGATACCTCTATAACAAATTTTATCCTTGGGTTTATGAATGACGCCGTGACTTCTTTCATGAAATTCATTACCAAACTTGGTGCTATGGGTACGATCATCAGTCTACTTCCCATCTGTGCAGGTCTGATGCTTTGGCAAAAGAAAAAGTGGGAAGCGATGGCGTTGATCGCTGCCGTGTCCGGTGGGGCGGTATTCAATCTTGTGCTCAAATTTATTTTTAAGCGGGAACGACCGACGTTACACCGGTTGATTGAAGAGTTTGGATACAGTTTTCCGAGTGGCCATTCCATGATGTCGATGATCTTTTATGGAATGGTTACGTATTTTTTGCTGTTGTTTCTGAAAAACAAGACGGCCAAATCCGTAGTGTTGGTGGCAGGGATAACAGTTGTAAGTTTGATTGGAGTTAGCCGAATCTATCTTGGTGTTCATTACCCGAGTGATGTATTATCGGGCTTCGCCGCCGGAGGAGCGTGGACGATGATTTGCATTTTAGCGCTTCATTTCATTGTTCAAAGGCGCAAGATGAAGAGCGATTACGATTAACCAGCAAAAATGTTAGTAGAGAGCAGAAACAACATGGGGAGGTAGCATAAACATAATGGATAGCGTGAGCAATCAAGAGACGTTTCTCGATTCGGCCGCATATCGGCAAAAGTTTATGGAACAAGATGCGCTGAGTCGCCATTTGGGGATCTCACTCGACGAGGTACGGCCCGGTTATGCTAAGGCCACCCTGGTGGTGACGCCCACCTTGTTGAACGGTGTCGGCGTGACTCACGGCGGTGCTGTGTTTACCTTGGCCGACATCGTGCTGGCCGCAGCCAGTAACAGCCACGGTACAAGTGCGCTGGGGTTAAACGTCAACATCAGTTACATGAAAGCGACCCGCACCGGGGAAACGTTAACGGCGATTGCCCGGGAAGAGAAAATGACTCGTAAGATCGGCTTTTACCGCATGGAGGTTCGCGACAGCACCCAAGATCTGGTGGCTGTTGCCGAAGGGATGGTGTACCGGAAATAAGTAGCTATGAACAGGCGAAGAACCGGCAGATAAAAAGAACTTCATATAGGTAAGCAAAACGGTGCAGTGTACTCCGAGGAGCCATTGCACCGTTTTTTTTGATCCGAAAAAGTTTTTTAGAAGAACCCTAAAGGATCCATGCTGTAACTGGTCAGCACGTTTTTCACTTGTTGATAGTTGCGGAGCGCCATCAGGTGCGTTTCACGGCCGATGCCGGAAATTTTGTACCCGCCAAAAGCGGCATGGGCCGGGTACTGGTGATAGCAGTTGACCCAGATCCGTCCAGCTTGTACGGCCCGCGATACGCGCTGGGCATTGTGAATGTCACGAGTCCAAAGACCGGCACCGAGACCGAAGGCTGTGTCGTTGGCGATGGCGATGGCTTCGGCTTGATCTTTGAAGGTTGTGACGGCCAGGACGGGGCCAAAGATCTCTTCCTGGAAGAGACGCATTTTGTTGTTGCCTTTGAATAAGGTCGGTTGTACATAGTAACCGCCTTGCAAGGACGCGTCCATCGCAGCAGCGCCGCCACCGATGAGGCATTCGGCCCCTTCGTCACGGCCGTGCTGAATATATGTAAGGATCTTATCCAACTGTTCCTGCGATGCTTGGGCGCCGATCATCGTTTCCGTATCGAAGGGGCTGCCTTGTTTGATGGCCCGTACCCGGGCGAGAACACGCTCCATAAAAGCGTCATAGATCGATTCTTGGATCAGTGCCCGCGAAGGACAAGTGCAGACTTCGCCTTGGTTGAGGGCGAACATGACGAGACCTTCTACGGCTTTGTCGAGAAACGCGTCGTCTTGGGCCATGATGTCGGCAAAGAAAATGTTCGGTGATTTGCCGCCCAGTTCCAAGGTGACGGGGATGATGTTTTCAGCAGCATATTGCATGATCAACTTGCCCGTGGAGGTTTCACCGGTAAAAGCGACTTTGGCGATACGCTTGCTGCTGGCCAGCGGTTTGCCCGCTTCTAAGCCAAAACCGTTGACGATATTGACGACGCCAGGCGGCAGCAGATCTTGAATCAGTTCCATGACGTACAAGATGGAAACCGGTGTTTGTTCGGCCGGCTTAAGCACGACACAGTTGCCGGCGGCCAATGCCGGTGCCAGCTTCCAAGCGGCCATGAGAATCGGGAAGTTCCAAGGGATGATCTGGCCAACGACACCAAGGGGCTCATGGTAGTGATAGGAGACGGTATCTTTATCGAGATCGGCCAGGGAGCCTTCCTGGGCGCGAATCACGCCAGCAAAATAGCGGAAATGGTCGATGGCCAGCGGGATATCGGCAGCCAGCGTTTCACGAACAGGTTTGCCGTTTTCCCAGGTCTCGGCTACCGCGATTTTTTCCAGGTTAGCTTCCAGACGATCGGCGATGCGCAGTAAGATGTTGGAACGTTCAGTGACAGACGTTTGTCCCCAAGCCGCTTTGGCGGTATGGGCAGCATCAAGGGCTAATTCAATGTCGGCGGCGTCGGAGCGGGCCACTTCGCAAAACACTTGACCGGTAACCGGCGTGATGTTTTCGAAATACTTGCCGTTGACCGGCGGAACCCATTGACCACCAATGAAGTTGTCGTAACGGGAGCGATAGGTCATGACCGAGCCGGGTTGCCCTGGATGCGCGTAAATCATAGAATCCTCTCCTTAAATGTTTGATTATGTCCTAGGGGGAAGTATATGGGAGAAATGTGACGATTTCAATAGTCGAAATATTGGATATTTTAAGATCCTCTCTGAGTCCTATCCCACAAGGAGCAAGGGAGCAAGGGAGCCAAGCAGCAAGTACGCTGGTGCATGATCAATCCCAGAAAAGGTGATGATAGGGAGTAAATGCGCAGGAAAAAATGGCGACTCCGAAGCAATGCGCCCAATCCTGAGCAAACATGAGGAGGACAGGGAAATGGCAGAACAAATCAATGCACTTGGCGCGGCCGCGGCCTATCAACTGGCCGATGTGGTCAAAACAACGCCGCAATTTGCTTCCATTACGCCACGATGGCTGATTCGCCTGCTCGATTGGAAAGCCTTAGAGACAGGCGTCTTTCGGCTCAATAAAGTCAAAGAAGGCAAGACTCCGCTGGATGTGCTTTGCAGTCAACAAGGCAAGGTCGGCATTCCCGAAGGTTATGTGGATTATGAACTGCAGCCGCGCGAATATCGCATGAATTCGATTTCGACGATCATTAATGTACACACGCGCGTCTCTGATATTTACAACAACCCCTATGATCAGATCCAAGAGCAAATTCGCCTCGCTATCGAAAGCTTAAAGGAAAAACAAGAAAGTGAACTGATCAACAATGAAGATTACGGGCTTCTTTACAATGTGGCTCAGTCCCAGCGGATTGAGTCCCGTACCGGCTATCCCACACCGGATGATCTGGACGAGTTGATCGCGAAAGTATGGAAGGAACCGTCCTTTTTCCTTGCTCACCCGCGGGCCATTGCGGCTATCGGTCGTGAATGCACGCGCCGCGGTGTGCCGCCGGCGACAGTCAACCTCTTTGGTTCGCCCTTTCTCACCTGGCGCGGAATTCCGATCATTCCTTCGAACAAGCTTTTTGTCAATGGGCAGAAAGAGCCCAAAGGCAAGGGCGGCAAAACAAACATTCTGCTGATCCGCACTGGCGAAAGCAAACAAGGCGTGATCGGGCTTTTTCAAGCAAACTTGCCTGGCGAACAATCGCGAGGTTTGTCGGTGCGCTTTATGGGTATCGGGACGAACGGGGTGGGGTCATACTTGCTGTCCCTCTATTGCTCGGCAGCGATTCTGGCCGATGATGCCATCGCCATGTTGGAAAATGTGGATGTAGGCAACTACTATGACTATCAATAGCCTGCATGATCTTGTAGACTTCCCCGTTGACCCCATCGTACAGCTGAGCCAAGATGCCCCGGTCGTGGCGAACCTGTTGCCGGAAGTTTCCGTCATCGCAGCGATGATTCAGGAGTACTTTCCGGAGTTTCAAGTACCGGCGAAAAACGGATCACCGGATCCGGTACTTATTGCAGAGAACGATGGGGAAGGCGGGGCAACAAACCAGGATGAACGAAAGAACCTAGGCCCAGGTGAGCCGACGCCGCTAAGCCTGGTTCCCGTGAAACTGACAACACTTCATCCCGGCAATCCAAACTGGAGCCCCCTTTCGATGGCCACCACTTCGCCGGTTGCTCCTGCGCCTGTGATGTCTGCGCCGGTTGTGCCTGCGTCCGTAGTGCCTGCCCCACATCTCCGGACCGACGGCTTCGAAGTCACGCTGGTGCGCCGCGATTTCCCGATCCTGGCCGAAAAGGTCAATGGCAAAAACTTAATCTGGCTGGACAATGCCGCCACCACCCATAAGCCGCAAAGCGTTATCGATCGCATCAGCTATTTTTACGCCCATGAAAATTCCAACGTACACCGCGGTGCCCATACCTTGGCTGCGCGATCGACCGATGCCTATGAAGGCGCCCGGAAAAAAGTAGCCCAGTTTCTGAACGCTTCCTCACCCCAAGAAATCGTCTTTGTCCGTGGAACGACGGAAGGGATCAATCTGGTGGCCCATAGTTGGGGCCGCTATCACCTGCAAAAAGACGATGAAATCGTCATCACCTGGCTGGAGCATCATGCCAATATGGTGCCCTGGCAGATCTTGTGCCGGGAAACCGGGGCAAACTTGCGCGTTGTACCCGTCGATGAAACGGGACAAGTCCGGCTAGATGAATATGCCCGTATCCTTAGCCCCAAGGCTAAGCTGGTCGCGCTTACCCATGTTTCGAATGCCTTAGGTACGGTGACGCCCGTTGCCGAAATGGCCTTCATGGCCCACCGTCATGGCGCCAAAGTGCTTGTCGACGGTGCGCAAGCGGTGCCCCATCTGAAGGTGGATGTACAGGCCCTTGATTGTGACTTTTATGTATTTTCCGGTCATAAAGTGTTTGGCCCCACCGGCATCGGCGCGTTGTATGCCAAACCGGAGATCCTGGATGCTATGCATCCCTACCAAAGCGGCGGCAATATGATCGCCGATGTGACCTTAGAACGGTCCTTGTACCAACCGGCGCCACAGCGCTTTGAAGCGGGAACCGGCAATATTGCCGACGCCGTCGGCCTCGGCGCGGCCCTCGATTATGTGATGGCCATCGGCATGGAAACCATCGATCGCTATGAACACCGGCTGTTGGCATACGGGATGGAGATGCTGCGGACGATCAACGGACTGCGCTTGATCGGCACGGCCAAAGAAAAAGCCAGTGTCCTTTCCTTTGTGATCGATGGATTCACCACCGAAGAGATTGGACAAGCCCTCAGCCAGGAAGGCATCGCCGTTCGTGCAGGCCATCACTGTGCCCAGCCGATTTTGCGGCGTTTTGGCCTGGAAAGCACCGTACGACCGTCGCTGGCTTTGTATAACACCATCGATGAGATTGACGCCATGGTGGCCGTACTGAAAAAACTCACCTTGTCGCAGCGAACGACAAGGTGGTCATAGCGAAATGATGCCTGGCAAGTTTCCTTCCTTGGTTCAATCGAAACAAAGTGAAACTTGCCAGTTTTTATTTTCCTAAAATAAAGAAAGATATCAACCGGCCCGATTATACATAATTAGGGTATGCTATAATCTACATTAACATTAGAGAGGTAAAAAAATCGTGAGGTAAACATCGTTATTCCGATTAAAAAGGGGTGAGTATCATGGCGATCGATAAGCAAAAAGGAAATGGTGACGTAAAAGAAAAATGGACATCGCTACAGATGCTAATTACGTCCTCCTTTATTGCACTGATGATTACGACGATTGGTTTCATCGCCTATATTGTTTTTTCCAATTGGTATGGTACAGCCGAACGCAATATGAGGAACATGGAAATCGATGCCAATCAAGCGATCGTCGACAAGATTGAAACGCTGATGCAACTCCCTGAATATATCAACAAAATAAACTATGGCCTGATTCAAAACGATGTTATCGATATGAATAATAAGCTGAAAAGAGACGCTTTTTTTGCCGGCGTCATTAAGGCCAACAGCGAAGCGATCTACAGCTTCAGTTATGGGATGGAAAGCGGCGACTATTATGGCGCTCGCAGAAATCCCAATGATCAGCTTGAGGTCTACCGGAATAACGCCGAAACCAAAGGAGATGTTCACTATTACCGGTTGAACGAAAATTTTACCGAAGGTACCTTTGTCGGTAGCGTTGGGAAATTTGATCCGCGCACGCGTGATTGGTATCAACGGGCCAAGGAAATGGGTACCCCCTACTTTTCTCCGGTCTATAAACATTTTGTGAATGAAGAAATAGTACTTACGGCGGCATACCCCATCTACAATCAGAACCATCAACTGCAAGGCGTATTGGGGACCCATATCGCGCTTTCCCGTTTGAATCACTATCTCCAAGAGGTTGCCCAGAAGAATGGTGCGATCTCGTTGATCGTAGAAAAGCAATCCGGTATGCTGATCGCCAATTCATTTGATCAAAGGAATTTTACAACAGAAGCTGACGGAACCATCCAAAGAACGACGGTCGATCAAACTGGCAAACCAGCGATTATCGCAGCCTATCAAAATTATATACAGGGAAAAGGCAACTGCACCGTTATAAACACTGAAAGCAAAACATGTCGTGTAAATGTTGTGGAATACAATAAAGAAGGTTTAAATTGGCTGATCATCACCGCTTTTCCCGAAAGTCTTTTTACAGCGGACATCGATAAAAGTGTCAAAACGGCACTCCTATTATCGTTGTTGGCCCTTGGCCTGGCGATCGTCATTCACCTGAAAAGTACCAAGGTCATCCTGCGACCGATCAACCATTTGATCCATGCGTCTGAGGAATTTTCCAAAGGCAATTTAGCGCAACGAGTGACCGTATTTCGCAATGATGAGATCGGTAACCTGGCCAAGGCCTTCAATCGCATGGCTCACGAATTGGATGTGCTGATCAACAATCTGGAGGATAAAGTCAACGAGAGAACGGCGGAACTTCAAGAAAGCCAAAAGGCACTCGTTCTCGCCAAAGAACTGGCCGAAGAAGCCAACCATGCCAAAAGCCAATTTTTGGCTACTATGAGCCATGAAATCCGGACGCCCATGAACGGCCTGATGGGGTTTCTGCAACTGCTGGAAACAACGAAATTAGACAGCGAACAGTTAGAATTCGTTCAAATCATGAAAACCTCAACGGATAACCTGCTCAAAGTGATCAATGACATCCTCGATCTTTCCAAAATCGAATCGGGCAAGATGGAAGTGGAACAAATCCCCTTTGATATTCGTTCGGCCATTAATGGAACGGTTCGATTGTTTGAGGCTAAAGCGCGGGAAAAAGGCATCGATCTGCAAGTGATGATTCGTTCTGTCGTCCCACCCTATGTGATTGGCGATCCCACACGGTTGTGCCAAGTGCTCAGTAACCTCGTGAACAATGCCATCAAATTTACTGATGACGGAGAAGTGCTGATCGAAGTGTCCCTCTGGGAGCAGTCGGAAAACACCATGGAAGTCGCCTTTGCCATCAAAGATACCGGTATTGGCATGTCGCAAGAAGAGATCCAAAAGCTCTTTCAACCTTTCACTCAAGCTGATGCATCATCGACGCGCAAATACGGTGGAACGGGCCTGGGCCTTTCCATCTGCAAAAAGCTGGTCGAGATGATGGGGGGAACGATCAATGTAGCCAGTGAAAAAGACCAAGGCTCCACGTTTTATTTCACGGTGACCGTGGCCAAAGCAACAGGCGTAGAAATCCCCAGTTTACCCGGCTATTCGGTGCTCCAAGGAAAACAGATCTTGCTGATCGATGACCAAGCCATGGACAGTGATATTGCGAAAAATTATCTGGAGAAAGAAGGATGCCAGGTTGTTACCACCACAGGCGTCGACGAAGAGCTGCACCGGATTGTTGCGGAGCGGGCCGGACAACCTTTTGATGCGATTTTAGTGGACTATGACATGACCGGGGTTGAGGATTTTTATCTTTCGGCAGCACTGCAGACGATGGTGAATGGTCACCATGTGCCGATGATTTTACTAACGGCACTCAATGCGATGGCCGAAGCCAAAAGAGCCAAAGCGAAAGGTTTTGTCGGATATATTTCCAAACCCTATAAGCGCAAGGAACTGCTTGATTGTATCGCCATGGTGCTTGACGGGCAGAAACCGGGCAGCGACAGCGAAGAGCTTTTTATCACCCGCCATACCGTACGAGACGCCAAATTTAACAGTCAACTGAAGATCTTGCTGGTAGAAGATAATGAGATCAATAGGAAGTTTTTCGTTAAGCTGTTGAAAATGAGCGGGCTCCATTGCGATATTGCCGTCAACGGGATGGAGGCCGTCAAAGCTTGCGCGTATAACGACTATGATATTGTCTTTATGGACGGCCAGATGCCGCTGCTGGATGGCTATGAAGCGACAAAGCAGATTCGTGCGGCCGAGGCCGGCAAAAAGCATACAGTGATCATCGCGATGACCGCTGACGCGATGAAGGGTGATCAGGAAAAATGTTTGGAAGCCGGAATGGATGATTACTTAAGCAAACCGGTGCGCATGGATCAGGTGCTGACGATGCTGCGTAAACACGGCAAAGCGCAAGACAGTAAAGCGCGAGACGGCAAAGCGCAAGACGATAAAGGCGATGAAAAAGCAAAAGCTTCCCCAAGCCCCGCTTCCGAGACGATCAAGCGGCTGATGGAGGAAACGGGCCTCCAGGAGGCGGACTGCAAAGAATTGCTCAAGGGATTATGCGACCTAACGAACGGATTGATCCGTGATATTTATAACCAGCTTGCCAAAAATAATTTTGCCGAAGTGCGGTTTCTTCTGCATCAGTTAAAGGGTGCATCGTCCAGTGTCCGGGCGATGGAAATCGCCAAACTGTCCGTAGAAGCGGAGACGTTCGTAAAAGAGGGAAACCGGGAACAGCTTGCGTTGGTGATGGAAAAGCTGACGACGGCGATCGATCGCTTATGTGCGGAAGAAGTGTAAAAAAGATTTCCACCGTTGATAGGCCGCAACCCGTAGCGCAGGTTGGGGCCTTCCTTTTGCACATAAAGGGAAAGTGGAAGGCTTGGCGAAATTTAACCATCATAAAGATGAATAGGGATGACAGTTAAAGGGCAGGGATGCCGAGATGGAAGGGGGAACTTGGGTGGCGGAGGTAGCGCGCCGGCGGTTACGGCAGGTTTTTCAATTTCTCCAGGCAATGAATGAAGTGCGCAATCCGGCGATCACGCAGGTAGAGGAATTGCCCTGGCAGTTGTGGCTGGATGATCTGCCGGTTCATCCCTGTATTGTCCGGGGAATGACCGATGATACAAGTGCAGCGATCGATGGAGAGCAATGGCTGCTCAAAGTGCGCCGTCCGGTCTGCAAAGAAGCACCGCCATTACCGGCGGAATTAGTGGGCTGGGTAGCGGAAGGCTGGCAGCATATCGATAAAAAAGTAACGATTTTCGAGAAACGCATCCTTCGCGATGAGCAAGGTGTGGCCATCGAAGTGCCTTTTACGGCAGGACGGCAACGAGCACGGCTGTGGTCGCGGTGGGCCGCGCAGCGCGATGCCTGGGTCAAGGCCGAAATGCCTGCCTATCGAGTGATGCAACTGTTTACGCGTCTTTTTGAGCTTTATTCGCGTCTGGAACGGGAAGGGGAGCGCTTTGAGATCATCTTGGGTGACGGCCTGTTAGCGTGGAACCGCGAGGATCGGGAGTTCTATCATCCGGTGCTCTTACAGCGTGTACAGTTGCGCTTTGATGCCCAGGTGCCCGAGTTTATTTTTCAAGGTACCGGCCGGATGCCGGAACTCTACACCGATATGCTTGGTTATTTTGGTGACGATGTAGCCACGGCGATTCATCGCGTTCGTGTCGACCTGGAAGGGGGCCGCTTTCATCCCTTGGGCGGGCGGGAAACGGCACGGTTTTTTCAGCGTTTGATCACGCAGTTATCCCCCTATGGCGAGTTCGTGGGCGACAGCCGTCCGCCCAAAGGCGGCGAGATCCCCAGGCTGGGCCGGGCACCGGTGATTTTTCTGCGCTCCCGTACGTTGGGGTACAGCGCGGCGCTGGAGCGGATTCTGGAGGATCTGGATCGGCGGGAAGAATTGCCGGGCTTTTTACAGCAGATCGTCGGCGTGCAGCCAGCAGAGCCAGGGGCGTTAACAGCCTCCGGAGACCAAGACCTTGAAGAAAGCAGCAACGATAGGCAGCCGCTTTTGAATGCGATGGTTAAGGCCTCGGACCACGAGCTGATGGCGGCAATGGACGTGGCCGTTGCGCTGGAACCGGCCGGGGCCGGAACCGGGGCCATCGATCCCAACGGCTATGATGAGCAGGTGTTGCTGAGCAAAGAAGCCAACGGGGAACAACTGCGTATCGCCCGGCAATTGCAGACCCACGGTGCCGTCCTGGTGCAGGGGCCGCCGGGTACCGGCAAGACCCATACGATTGCCAACTTGATCGGCCATTTTTTGGCCGAGGGCAAACGGGTGCTGGTGACCAGCTATACCACGAAGGCCCTGGCGGTTCTCTGGGAAAAGATCGTCGAGCCGCTTCAGCCGCTTTGTATCAGCGTCATGACCGAAAGCCATCGCCAGCAGATGGAGCGCGCCATCGATGCGATTGCCGCGCGGTTGGGCAGCGATGATGAATATACACTGGAACGGGAAGCGACGGAACTGGCCGAGCATCGTGCCGAACTGCTGACCCAGTTGCGGCGTTTGCGGGCCGATTTGCAGCAGGCTCGATGGGATGAATACATACCGGTGGAGGTACTGGGTGAAAAAATTGCCCCCAGCGAAGCGGCGCGCTGGGTCCGAGCGCATGAGACAACCGATGGATGGATCCCCGCGCCGGTACAACTGGGGGCACCGCTGCCGCTGTCACAGACCGAGTGGGAATTTCTTTATGCCAGCAACGGTGTGCTCAGCGCGCAGGATGATCAGGAGTTGCTGGCCGATCTGCCGGCGATGGAGTTGCTTTGGCCGCCGGCGCAATTTGCGACGGTCGTTCAGGAACTGCGGCGGCTCCATGAAAGCACCCGCGAGGAACAGCGCGCCTTTTGGTGTCCGCTGATTGAAGAAAAAACACCGGAGACCTTACGTACCCTCGCCGAACGCCTGGAGCAAGCCGTGGCCGCGCTCCAATATGGCCAAGCACCGCCATGGCAACGGGCGGCGTTGCTGGCCGGTATGAGCGGCGAAGTGGCGATGATGCCCTGGAAAAATTTACTTACCTTGATCGATGAGGTCGCCGGCCGGGCGCTGCAGGCGCAGGAAGACTTCATCACCTATGCACCGGAACTGCCCGCAAGTGACGAGTTGCCGGCCGTTGATGAACTGGCGGCGCTACTTAAAGATATGCGCAGCCAGGTTGCGCAAAAAGGTGCCATCCCGAAAATGACCTTGCTTTGGAAGCAGCCTTGGAAAAAAGTGTTGCAGGCAGCCCGTGTAAACGGCCGCGAGCCGGAATCGGTCGCCGATTTTTCAGCGCTGATTACGCTGGTGGAACTCCGCGCTGCGCAGCAGCGATTACAAGAACGGTGGTCCCGGCAACTGGAGCCCCTCGATGCGCCGGCGCTGGCTACGCTCGGGGAAGCACCGGAGCAGGTGGCGGCGCAAATCGGCATGCAGATTCGGCACTGTTTGTATTGGTACCGGGATAAATGGCTGCCTCTGGTTAATGAACTGGAGAAGTTAGGCTTCACGTGGAGCGCTTTTTGGGAGACCGTGCCGCTGATCGTGGGACCCTTTGGCCCGGTGGAGCGATTGGTTAGGGCGGTGGAAAAAGAGCTTCCACCGATCATGGCGGCGCAGATCGATCGCCTGCGCATGACACGCTTGCAAGGGGAATGGACGGAATTGCGCAAACGGTTGGAGCAAGCGGCGCCGGTTGGGCAAGGCACGACCATCGATGGCTTGATCCAAGCCGTGTTGCTGGGCAATGCGGAAGCGTACCGGCAAGGGTACTTGCGGCTCCATGAACTGGTCACCAAACGGGAAATCAAAAAGCAACGCACGGCCTTATTGGAGAAACTGGCGCTGGTGGCCCCCAACTGGGCACAGCAGATCAAAGAGCGTACCGCACGGCACGGCAGCACAGTAGCTCCCGGTGATGTGGAAAAAGCCTGGAAGTGGCGGCAGTTGTGGACGGCGCTCGAAGCACGGGCCTGCCGGCCTCTGGACGATCTGCAAGGCCAGATTCACAGTGTCAGTGAAGCGTTGCGGCGGACGACGGCGCAGTTGGTCGAGAAAAAAGCCTGGGCGGCCCAAATTAAACGCACCACCGGGCCGCAGCGGCAAGCCTTAATGGGCTGGAAAGCGACAATGCGCAAGATTGGCCGGGGAATGGGGGCCCGTGTACCGGAACTCATGGCGGAAGCACGCAAGTTGATGCTGGACTGTCAAACGGCCGTACCGGTGTGGATCATGCCGCTCAACCGGGTTGTAGAAAATTTTGATCCCATCAAAAACCGCTTTGACATTGTCATCATCGACGAAGCCAGTCAAGCCGATGCCCTGGCCCTGGCGGCGCTCTATATGGGCAGCCAAGTGGTTGTTGTTGGTGATGATCAACAAGTCAGCCCCTTAGCGGTCGGTGCCGATCAAACGCAAGTACAGCGCTTGTCCGATATGTTTTTGGTGGGTATCCCCAACCGCCATCTCTATGACGCCCAGTTTTCCGTTTATGAATTGGCCGGAACCGTTTTTGAGCCGGTGTGCCTCAGGGAACATTTTCGCTGTGTGCCGCCGATCATTCAGTTCAGCAATCAATTATCCTATCAAGGGAAAATCAAGCCCCTCCGTGACAGCAGCGATGTACGGCTTCGCCCTTTTACTGTCGCTCAACAGGTGCAAGGTGCCGTTCGTTCCGGCGATAAGAATCCCCGGGAAGCGGAAACGATTGCATCGCTGTTGCTGGCTTGTACCGAGCAACCGGAGTATGCCCACGCCACCTTTGGCGTGATTTCCTTGCTCGGTGAAGATCAGGCGGCGCTGATTGATGGGTTGCTGCGGCGCATGATGGCACCGGAAGAGTACTTGCGCCGCCGTATCCAATGCGGCAATTCGGCCCATTTCCAAGGTGATGAGCGCGATGTGATCTTTTTATCCATGGTCTATGGGCCGGAGAAAAAAGCCTTGCCGTTATTGACGACAGGACCGCTGGATCGGGAAAAAAAGCGGTACAACGTAGCGGCGAGCCGGGCGCGCGATCAGCTTTGGGTCGTTTATTCGCTGAATCCGGACGTTGATTTAAAACCGGGTGACTTGCGCCGGCAATTGATTCAGCATGCGCTCTATCCGGAAGCGATCGACGGCGCGGAAGCAAATACAGAAGATACCTCATCGTTTGTTCAGATGGTGCGGGACTGGCTCGGGCAGCGTGGTTATCGCGTGACCATACAGTGGCCTGTGGGCGAGTACCGGATCGATCTGGTCTTGGAAGGCGCCACCGGGCGTGTGGCCCTTGAGTGTGAAGGTGATCGCTTCTCCACGCCGGCGACGGTGGCCAAGGAAGTGGAGCGGCAGGCGATTTTGGAACGGCTCGGTTGGCGCTTTGTGCGCATTCGGGGCAGCCAGTTTTTCCGCGATCCCGAGGGAACGATGGCCGTTGTGGTCGCCCGCATGGCTCAACTGGGGATCTTGCCGGAAGCAGGACGATCTTTGCCGGAGGAGGCGATGGTGCCGGTGCCGGCTGAACAACCGGTACCCTTGCAAGAACGGGTGAGCCGTCGCGCCGCAGAGATTCGCCAAGCCTGGGCAAGCCATGGGAAAGGAGGGTGAACGGGATCTATCCATTTAAAGCAATGAACACCTCCTTTGCGATTTTCGGTGCTGACGACCGGCTTTGCTGGGAAATCGAAGTTTGGATTCGTACGGTCGAGCAGACCTTGAGCCGGTTTTTGGCGGACAGTGATGTGACGAAATATAATGAAGGCAAAAGCACCGTCGACGAATTATCGCCGATCTTTCGTGAAGTATGGACGGAAGCACGGCGGGGGTTTGAAGATTCGGGCGGATTGTTTAATCCGTATCTGGGGCATCGGTTGATCGGGGAGGGTTATGGTGTAAGCTTTGATGAGTTGGGCCAGCCCTCCCGCGCTGGGCAGTTTGCGGCGGGTGATCCCTCCATCCCCTCAAGATCTCCGCACCAACCGATGGTCGACTTCGGCGGCATCGCCAAAGGTTGGAGTGCGCAAAAAGCCAAAGAAAAGTTCTTTCCGCCGGTGCATCCTGGTGCTTGTATCAATGCTGGCGGCGATTTATTGCTTTGGGGCCGCGATCCCGATGGGGAGCCATGGTCGGTGGGCATTGCCCATCCGCAGGAACCGGAAAGAGATATGGCTTTTTTGGTGCTCAAGGGCACCGTTGCTGTGGCGACAAGCAATACGATCAAGCGCAGTTGGCAAAAGGCCGATGGAACGTCGGCTCACCATATCATCGATCCGCGTACCGGTCGTTCGCTGACTTCGGATTGGATCCAAGTGACGATTGTGGCTCCGCAGTTGGCCACGGCCGAGATCTATGCGAAAACGCTTTTGATTCTCGGTCCCGACGAGGGGCCACGGTGGATGAAAGCGCACCAGCCGGAACTGGCGTACATCGCAGTCGATCGGCAGCACAAGGTGATGTACAGTGATAATCTGGGTGCCTATTGCCTGGAATACGAGGTATATCAGGATTAAGCTACCACTGGCCCTATCCATGCTCGGCCCTATGGCGTATGCAGAGAGGCCGCGACAGTTCTGGATTGTATGCAAAAAAATGTGCCCCCTTGCTGACTGGCAGGGGGGCACATTTTCTTTATTAGATTCAGTTAGCATGGAGCTAACCCGGTGAAGTGTTGCCGGCGATGTGAGGAAGCTATGCTCCGGTGTTACGAAGCAGAAGAACGAATGGTAGAAGTCCGGCGATTTTCGGTGCTTGCTTGCGTTGTGTAGCTGCTACCGCGATTTTGCGATGATGGTGTTACTTGCGATGCACCGGCATTGGCTTGAAGGGAGGAGGGACGATGTTTTTTTCCTTTGGAGGGTGGTGGAGTGGTTGGTGTTGTTGCCGAAGCCGAAGCTACATAAGAAGCGCTGTTGCTGTTGGCAGATCCCGTGGTTGTCTTTGGTGCCGGGGCTGCTGGTGAAGATGCTTGGGCAGCGGCCGGGGCCTTGGAAGGGGTTGCCGAATCGGTAGTTGTCACCGAAGTAGATACAGGAATCGACGAGAAGGTCGCTTCGTTGTCACCGAAAACGGACATGGTGGCGATAGAAGCGGCAATCACCCCGCTGATAATGGCGCCGCTGGCGATGATTTTCTTCATATTATAATTCCTCCTATTAATCATCGTAATTCCTTGATGATGAAGAGTATAACTGCAGGGTCTGAAAAACAAATGAAAAGGGCGAGTGAATATTTCTTACGATTCGATGCCGTAGCGCAGAGTGTTATTGCGGACCAACCATATTATGGATCACCTCGTTTATGCTGGCGAATAGGCTGTACTGAGGTGATGAACAGATGGCATATCGCATCAATGTGCAGGTGGGCCGACGACAATTGCTCTTGTACCAAGACAACCGGTTGATCAAGACCTATCCAATCGCCGTTGGCAAGATGTTGACGCCGACACCGACGGGAAGCTACCGGATCATCAATAAACAGGCGAATCCCGGAGGTCCTTATGGTGCCATGTGGATGGGATTGAGCCGGCGCGGTTATGGCATTCATGGAACGAACGACCCCAGTTCAATCGGGAAATCCGTTTCCCATGGCTGTATTCGCATGTATAACCAGGATGTGCTGGAGTTATCGCGGATGGTGCCGATCGGAACGCAGGTCGTCATCAGCAGGTAAGCTGATCAAAGATCAAAAAGCACCGCAGGAAACGCTTGTTCCTGCGGTGCTTTTGCTTACTTAAAGGTTAGGCCCGGCGAGGTTGACGAACGGGGTAGAGGTAACCTGGAACCCCTTCATAGACATAACCGTTTCTACCTGTGCCCAATTCGTTAAAATTGGCGGTGTAAAAATGATCGGTAATCTGGGGATTCCAATATCGATGAAGCGGAACCGTACCGGGGCGCTGATTCGGGAACATATAACCGACAATGCCTTCGAAGCGATAGCCATTGCCGCCGCGGCCTAATTCGTTAAAATTCGTCGTATAGAAATGATCGCTAATCGTCGGGTTCCAGTAGCGATACAGCGGGACCGTGTTCGGGCGTCGTTCGGAGAGAACATAACCGGCAATTCCTTCAAAGGTATAACCGTTTCTGCCCCGGCCTAGTTCGCCGAAATTGGTTGTATAAAAATGATCCGTAATGCTTGGATTCCAGTACCGATATAAGGGCATAAGCCGTGCTTGCTGCTGTTGGTAGAAATCGGCGGCATCAAAAGAGTCCTCGTGATTGGCATACCCATCTTCATAAAACATCAAAGCCACACCTCTCCAAAGTTATAAGTGTCGTGACAGTGATATTTTATGGAAAAGTTAGCCACTGGTGATTATTTTTGTTATTTCGGTGATTGTTTTTACCATTTTAATGAAGCATCGGCGTTGCCGGGTGATCCGGTACATCTTTGGACACATAAAGTGTGCCGTCCGTATTGAGTGCCGCATAAAACACCTCGTCCGCGGAGGTAACCTGATAATTCTGCAGTTCAGCCATCAGCCAACTTCGATCGAGGTTCAGGCGCTGCAAGGATTGATCATAAATCTTTCCCTCTACAATCAACGGAGTAGGCAAGCCTTTATAGCCGGTAGCCATGTGCATGGTGCTGGGAGTGAGCGCTTGATGTTGTGATTTTTTAAGAACACTCAGTTTCCCCGATGATTCAATCACCGCGAACTCCACTTCGTTAAGGTCAAAAATGTCTTTTTCACGCAGCATCATCAAGATGTTATCGACGGTGTACTTGAGATAGGCAAGATTTTTTTTGACCAATTGACCGTTTTCAATGACCACAACGGGATCGAAATTCACGGCGTTACCGAACTTCCGGCTTTTCAGGACAAAATAGCTGTAGGCAGTTTGCAGCAAAATGATCACCGTTATTGCGTATAACACGTCAAAATGAGGCAGTTTAAAATCGGCAATGTCGGAACCAACGACGGAGCCCAAGGTGATAACAACGAGAAAATCAAAAACCGGCAGTTCGCCGATCTTTCTCCTGCCCGTCAACAACGTAAGCACCAGAAGCAACATCATGATCGAAACGATGCGTAATGTCAGGGATGCATAAAAGGCCAGCGGGCTGTTCCAGTCGAACACCATCGAACACTCCTTGTAGTTGCCTCGCTCCTTAGCAGGAGGGATGAAGAAGTAGCTTTTGCTTGGAAGGGGTACCGGCAAGCGTGGGTGATATGGTTAGCATGTCCCAGGGGCGAAGGGGGTACACAAAAAAACGACCACGTTGCTGTAGATTTATAAAAAACCTAAAAAATAAACACAAAAAATTCACAAGTTAGACACATAAAAACACTATACTTACCTCATAAGAAATCATGATTGAGGTGTTGTTTCATGAACAGTTCTGTAATGAAAAAAGGGATACTCCTTTTTACGATGGTTGTAGCAACGACCGCTTTGACTGCCTGTGGCAATAGTGGTTCCGCGCTGACCGATCCGGCATCAAAATCCGTTAGTGAAAGACAAAATGTCGGCATGAATCGCCCGCAACGTCCGCCGGAACTGACCGGGAAAGTAAAAGAGATCAACGGCAACACCGTCGTTGTCTATAAAGCAGCCGTCGATGAAAGCCAGGCCGTCCCTGCATCGGGCAATTCCGCTAATAATCCCGCGCCTCCTACGGCACCGGGACAAGGTCTCCGTGGCAACGGCCAGGGACAAGGCCCCCGCGGCAATGGTCCGAACGCCGATGACCCGAATGGTCCGGATCAAGGTCAACGCAGCAACGGTCCCAATGGCCAAGGACTGCGCCGAGGTACACCGATGACGTTCACGGAAGAAACAGAAACCTTGACCATCCCCGAAGGCACAACGATCACGCAAATGCAACGGGGCCAGGGGCAAACAACACTCCAAGTGGCTGAACTGAAAAAAGACCAGATCCTTCATGTCTGGAAAACCGACAACACCATCGAATTGATTCAAGTCATGAGTGATCGCAGCAATGGCGGGAATGGCGGAAACGGCGGCAATGGCCAGGACCCCCTCAATGGTGCAACCGCCGGTGCCAATCAAGGGACAAAGTAATCCGAGCCGCAAGGATACCTTGTATGTATGTACATAGTTCAATGCAAGGGAGTTTAACTCATGGCCAGTAACGATCAAATCCCAACTCCGGCCCAGCCTGCTTGGATGCAAACGCTGTGGAAGAAAAAAACGGTCATCGCCTTGGCCCTTGTCCTGATCGTCGGTGCCGGCGGCGGCTATAACTACTGGAAAAACCAGCAAGCCACGTCCATGTCGGCAGCCACCTATCGTGAACAAGTGGTAAAACGAGCGACAGTCACCAAGAAAATCACGGCCCTCGGCACCCTGAAGCCGATCCGGACGCAAGAGATCCGGGCCAAAGCAGACGGAACCATCCTGCAGCAATTGGTGCAAGAAACCGATGCTGTTGCCCCCAATCAACCCATATTGACGATGGACAACTCTTCCTCGGAAGCCCAACTGGCCGGCAAACAAGCCGCCCTGGCGCAGGCCCGCTACAACTTGAAAGCCGCCCTTGACGGCGCCGAGCCGGAAGAGATAACCAAATCAGAAGCCACACTGCGCCAAGATGAGCTTAACCGGGCACAAGCGGAAGCCAAAGTAAAACGAGTCCAAACGCTCTATGATAGCGGCGCCAGCACCAAAGAAGAGTTGGAGCAAGCACAAACCGAATTGGCCACCATTGAGCAAAAGTTAATCGCCGATCAGGCAGCGCTGGATCTGCTGCGTAAAGGCAAAAAGCCGGAAGAGATCGCCGCCCTCCGCGCCAAAGTCACTGAGGCAGAAGCCGCGCTCAAAGCAGCGATGCGTGATTTTGCCGATACGGAAATCAGCGTTCCCTTCGCCGGACGAGTGTTAACGATTCCCGTCAAGGCCGGTGAGTTCGTGGCCCAAGAAACAGTGCTGGCCACGGTCGCCGACTTGAGCGTCATCCAAGGCAGCTTTTACATCAAAGAAATTGACATCGCCAAAATCAAACTGGGCATGGAAGCCGTGATTACCGTCGATGCCTTGGAAGGGAAGGTCTTTAAAGGAAAAGTCAGCCGCGTCGGTCAAAACCCCAAAACCATTGACAATGTCGTCAACTATGAAGTGCTCGTCGACATCGACAACACCGACGGCCAGCTTCGTTCCGGTATGACCATGTCGACGGACATCGCACTTGATCAAAAGACCGATGTTCTGACAGTACCCCTGGATGCCATCATCAACCGTAACGGTACGGACGGCGTCATGGTGTCTGGCCCGCAAGGCCCCGCATTTGTGCCGGTGAAAATGGGATTGCGTGATGACAGCAATGTGGAAATCATCGAAGGGCTGCAAGAGGGCGACCGCCTGCTGATTGAAACCCAGCCTGTCCAGAAAACAACCACTTCCACAAGTAAAAAATCAACGACGAACAGCACAAGAAGAAATTCCTCGCCCATACCAGGCATGGGTGGCCCCCCTGGTATGGGACCACCGTAAGGGGGTGATGCCGTGATCACCCTCCAAGGCATCTACAAAACCTACCAGATGGGCGCGGAAACCGTCTATGCCCTCCGGGACGTAGACTTACAGATCGGTGAAAACGAGTTCATCGCCATCATCGGCCCCTCCGGATCCGGCAAAACCACGATGATGAACATCCTCGGTTGCCTCGACACACCGACGACCGGCTGCTATGAATTGGCCGGGGAAGAAGTTTCTCAACTTGATGACGATCAACTGGCCGACGTGCGCAACCGCCATATCGGCTTCATCTACCAGAGCTTTAACTTGCTGCCCAAACTGACGGCGCTGCAAAACGTCGAACTGCCGATGATCTACGCCGGCGCTCCGGCAGTCGAACGGCGTCAGCGGGCCGAGCAGGCCTTGATCAATGTCGGTCTCAAGGAGCGCATGCACCACTTGCCGACGGAGATGTCCGGTGGGCAGCGCCAGCGGGTGGCCATCGCCCGGGCGTTGGTCAACAATCCGGTGATCCTGCTGGCCGACGAACCGACGGGCAACCTCGATACCAAAACGGGCGAAGAGATCATGGCCCTTTTTCACCGGCTTCACAGAGAAGGCAAAACCATCGTGCTCGTTACCCACGAGCCGGAGATTTCTCGCCAGGCCCGCCGCATCATCACCTTCCGGGACGGTCAAATTGTCGCGGACCAGATGAATGAGGTGACATCATGATCTTCTTGGAAAGCTGCAAAATGGCGCTGGCCAGCTTGTTGTCCAACAAATTGCGCTCCCTCTTGACCATGCTCGGCATCATTATCGGCGTCAGTTCCGTCGTTACCATGATCTCCGTCGGGCAAGGCGCTCAGAAAAGCGTCACCAGCCAGATCGGCTCGCTGGGCTCCAATGTGCTGTACGTCAATTCCGGCCGCGTGGCCGCCATGCCCGGCGCGTCCCAGGGCGCCCGGGGCGCTACGCAGTTGCTGACGATGGCCGAGTATGAATTGATCCGCCAGGCCAAAGGCGACTTGATTCAAGATGTCGTTCCCGAAGCCGGTACGCAGAGCACGGTGCAGTTTGGCAAGACAACGACCACGACGACCGTCACCGGAACCACGGCGGACTACGCCCGTGTCCGTAACTTCAAGGCTACGTCGGGCCGTTTTCTCAAAGAGCAAGAAGTGACCAACCGCGAGAACGTGGCTGTCCTCGGCAGCACCGTCGCCGACGATCTCTTTGCCGGAGCCAATCCGCTGGGTCAGAAGATCCGTGTTGGCCGTGAAGCCTTTACCGTGATCGGTGTTATGGAGGCGAAAAAGTCCGGCCCGCAAGATCTGGGTGACCAAATTTTCATTCCCCTTACGACGGCCCAAAAACGCCTCACCGGCAGCAACGGCATCAAACAAATCATCGTCACTGCCGTATCAGCCGAGAAAATGGACAGTGCCCAGGGGCAGATTGAAAAGATCCTGACCCGCAAGCTGGGCAGTGCAGAAAAATTTACGATTCGCAATCAACAAGACATCATTGAAACGGTCCAAAGCACCACCGAAACGCTGACCTTGCTTCTCGCCGGCATCACCGGGATTTCCCTGCTCGTCGGCGGCATCGGGATCATGAACATCATGCTGGTCTCGGTGACGGAACGAACGCGGGAAATCGGCATCCGCAAAGCCCTGGGCGCGAAGCAAAAGCATATCCTCTTTCAATTTCTCGTCGAATCGACGACGCTTTCCAGCCTCGGCGGGCTTATCGGTGTCCTTGTCGGTATCGGCGCGTCTTCCTTAATCGCTTCCCTAGGCCAATGGACAACCAGCATCTCGCCGGCATCCGTATTGATTTCGTTTGGTTTTTCCAGCCTCGTTGGCGTATTCTTCGGGATTTACCCGGCCAAACGGGCGGCGTCGTTACATCCGATTGATGCCCTTCGCTATGAATAAATCGAACGACCGCCGATGATCGTTTGCAAAACTTCCTCTCTAAGCCATGGATTAAACTCCATGGCTTTTGCAAAAGAGCCAATTTGCAGCACCGTTCATCGTCTTGTTTTTATCGCCTGTTTGGGTGTATGATTATTATATTAGAATTTAATCATCATCACTTGATTGCCTCGATGGTTACACTGGTACGTGGCAAGTGCATCACCGGTACATAGCAAGCGGTAGTTCAATTATTCAATTTATGTCTCTTATCGGCTGCTACTTAATCTCTTATCGGCTACTACAGTTATTATCAAAAAGGAGAGGCTGGATGCTTATGAAGAAATTGTTTTGTTTGATGCTTGTGTTGGTGATGATGATGGCACAGACGACGGTCGGTTTTGCCGCTGTGCAAACTCCTACTGGTGCTACGGAGCGTGTGATTGTCAAGTACAAAGCTTCCAAAGCAAAGTCCAAGATTGTCAACTTGAAAGCCAAGGTACGGCATGAATACAAGCATGTCAACGCGATGGCCCTATCGCTTACGCGTCAGCAGATCAATAAACTTGAGGAAGATCCCGATATCAAGGTTGAACCGGACGTCGTCGTTCGTGCGACCGCGCAAACGGCCGATTGGGGCATTGCCCAAACAACTGCTCCCACGGCATGGAGTTCCGGTTATACCGGAAAAGGCGTGAAAGTGGCCGTCATCGATACCGGTGTGGCAACGCACTCCGACATTCCTGTGGCTGGCGGGGCAAGTTTTGGCTATAATTCCTACATCGATGACAATGGTCATGGCACGCATGTTGCGGGCATCATCGGTGCAAGAAATAATACTTTAGGTACAGTAGGAATTGCCCCGGACGCACAAATCTACGCGGTGAAGGTGCTTGATGCATCGGGATCCGGGTATCTGTCCGATGTCATTGCCGGCGTCGATTGGGCCATTACCAATCAGATGCATATCATCAATATGAGTTTGGGGATGAGTACCTCGTCTTCACTGCTTGAATCAGCCGTCAATAAGGCTTACAGTCAAGGCATCTTAGTGGTGGCCGCCGCCGGGAACAGTGGCACCAGCACAGGGACAAGTGATTCCGTGGAGTATCCGGCGAAATATGATTCGGTCATTGCGGTAGCTGCGACGGATTCCGCCAACCAGCGTGGGTATTTTTCCTCCACCGGACCGGATGTGGAAGTGGCTGCTCCCGGTGTCAATATCTACAGCACCTATTTGAATAATACCTATGCCACCATGTCAGGGACGTCGATGGCTGCACCTTATGTGGCCGGTGACTTGGCTTTGTTGAAAGAAGCGAACGCGGGAGCCAGCGCGGCTCAACTGCGGCAAATGCTTCAACAACGTGTGCTTGATCTGGGAACGGCCGGGAAAGATACCTGGTTCGGCTATGGCTTAATTCAAGCACCTGTGTCGACGGTAACACCGCCAGAGCCGCCAGCAGAGCAGCAAGCTACTGTCACGACCGTAAGCACCGACAAAGCGATCTATCGAGTCGGGAATATCGTGACCATAAAAACGAAAGTAACCAACGCAAGCGGTACTGCCTTATCCGGTGCGACCGTGGTGCTGACGGTCACTAATCCGAAAGGCGTTATCCAAAAGTTTACCGGAACGACCAACAGCTTAGGTGTGTTTACAGTAAATCCGAAATACAGTGTAAAAGGAACCTACAAAGTAAATGCTGCAGGAAGTTATACCGGGTATACATCAAGCAACCAAACGAAGACCTTCATCATGAAGTAGAAATCTTGCTGGAATCCCGCTTGAAGCACTTGAGCTTATAGCCGATCGGGTACAAATAAGGCCATGGGAAAATAAACTTCCCATGGCCTTTACTTTATTTGTTTAATTCAGCTTTTGAATCTTGCGAAGCCGGATCAGGACTCGCTGTCAATGATGATTTTGCTTTCCTCCGGCTGCCATTGCACTTTATAACCGAGGCATTCGGAGATAAAGCGCAGAGGGATCAAAGTGCGACCGTTGATGATTTGCGCTGCATCCTGCATGGCCACCGGTTGTCCATTGACCAGGGCTTCCTTGGAATCAAGTGTCAAGACGATTACATTATCGCCTTGCTTGATCGTAACTTGTCGTGTGTCACCGTTCCATTCCAGTGTTCCGCCTATTTTGTCAAAGAGGCCGCGCACCGGGATCAGCGTATAACCGTTCGGAGCCGTCGGGGCGACGTCCAGGGTAGTTGTTTCGGTTTGGTCACCTTCACCGAGCGTCACGAGAGGGCTGCCGAGCTTCATGGTGACTTTCGGTGCTTTGCGGCCCATCGGATTGGGGCCGCGGCCAACGGCACCGTTATGATTCGGGGTTATCTGGCGAATCGCGTCAGCTTGTTCTTGCGTTAATGTGCCATCGGCGACCAAGGAGCCCAGCATCTCATCGATGTTGATCGGTCCTGGGGTTTTTTCACCGGGTTTGGGGAACTTGCTCATGAGCGCGTCAACTTGCGCTTGGGTGATGACACCGTCGCTGATCAGTTGGCCAAAGTAGTTTTCATGTCTTTGCTCGGGCGGTGCCGGTGGTTTTAACGCCAAAATGGCATCGGCCTGCGTTTGGGTAATGGTACCGTCGGTCACGAGAGCACTCAGGATACCCTCCATCTGTACTGGTTCTCGGGTGCCATCACCGGGTTTGGGGAATTTGCTCATTATGGCGTCGGCTTGTTCCTGGGTGATAACACCATCAGAAACCAGTTTGGCCAGAGGGCCGCCTTGTCTCATACCGGCTTGATCGGGAAATTGAGGTCGTTGACCCTGGCGCTGATCTTGTCCTTGCATCTGACCCTGGCGTTGATCTTGCCCTTGCATCTGACCCGGGCGTTGGCCTTGATCCTGACCCTGAAATTGCCGCTGGCCATGGAACGGCATGGGTGAAGTTGCAGTGTCACTGGCATAGGCGATGCTGCCGGTTAGCAGGATCGTACTCATCAGTAAGCCGCCGGTGATTTTGCCCATGTTCGAACGTTTCATACTTGATTTGCCTCCCTTACGAACTCATTCCCATCGTTCTGTAATACCCAGTGTAAGCGTTGAAGTTGTGCATTCTGTGAGCAAGTTGTGAAGTTTTTTGTGTTTTTTTTTAAGAATTTTTTAGGCAGCGAACGGAAAGTATATGTTTAGCCAAGTTGCATATTTCAATGTTGCTAACATTATTTCCTGCTGTACTAAAGCAACCGGATTATTTACCGTAAATCTATAGTAAATACAAAAAAGGGAGTAGCAGGATGGCTTCGTGGTAACGTAAAAGAACCTCAGGTATGGACCAAACGGTCTGCCTGAGGTTCTTCTTTGCGTCAGCGGTCATTTCTTGTGCAATGAAATCATGCTAAACCGCTTCTTTTGTTGCGGTAAAATCGTGCCAACTCGCTTAATTCAAAAAGGTCTCTACCTTATATTCGCTGTAGAGCTGGCTCAACCAAGATTCATATTGCTCTTGTACCTTTTGGGTAAAGAGAATGCCTTTGATTTTTTCTTTGCTTGCTTCAAAGGTAATCGCCGGCACTTCTTGATTTTTGGCACCGGTAGAAGCTTCAGCACCGGAGGCCGCAGCTTCTTGGGCCAGGATTTCTTTGTTTTCATTAAAGAAATTGAGCATTTCTTCGTCAGTGACAACGATTTGCGGCGCAATTAACTTTTCAACGCGGATGTTCCGGGCGATATTTTCTTTAAGCTGTTCTTCCGTTAAGCCACTCAAGGACAGGGCTTGAAGGAAGGCTTCTTTACCGCCGTACGATGCTTCGATTTCAGTAAGCTTGCCGGCAATTTCATCATCCGTTACCGTGACGTTCTGCTTTTTGGCTTCGGCGTCAATCATCTTTTGCGCGATTAATGCGTCCAGAGCTTGCTTACCTTGTTCTTTGACCATGGTTGCATAAAGGTCATCTTTGGTGACAGTTTCCCCATTGACGCGAGCGACAATGTTCCCATTGGCATCATTGGCATAGCCGTTGCTGATGGCAAAAGCACCAAGAAGTAATATCCCGGCTACGACAACCAGCAAAAGCTGCGCTTGCTTGCTTTGTTTAATCTTTTCGAACATGGTTGTTTTCCTCCCCGGAAAGACTGAATTTGCAGCGTCTTCCCATCTAAGGATGGTAACACACCAATGTGTCAGGACCGTGTCGATGAGACTGTAACTTAATGGATACATATATATGTCAATCGCCGCAAGTGAAACAGCGCTGCAATGCGGCAGTGAGTGACCATGGTTATTGTTCATAAACGGACAGTTGATAGCCCAAGCCACGGAAGGTGCGAATCGCTCCCTCGGCAGCGGGCCAGTTTTCCAAGTTCTTGCGTAGCCGTTTCACGGCCAAGTCGACAGCGCGATCACTGCCAGCGTAATCGGGGCCCCATACTTGTTCAATCAATTGCCGGCGCGTAAAGGTTTGATTGGGATGGCGGGCCATAAAGAGAAAAAGCGCCAGATCGCGAGGCGTCAAGAGAACTTCCTTGCCCTGTAACCAGAGGGTGTGCCCGGTAAAGTCCACTTTCAAACTGCCAAAGTGGGCACTGTCGGGGGTAGTCAGGAACTGGGTCGAACGGCGCAGCACCGCATGAATGCGCGCTACCACTTCCCCGGGGTTAAAGGGCTTGGTGATGCAGTCATCGGCACCGCGGTTCAATGCAGTGATTATTTCCTGCACATCGCCCAGAGCCGTCAGCATGATGACGGGGCAAGAACCAGCTTGGCGGATCGCTTGCAGCACATCCCAGCCGCTACGTTTCGGCAGCATCACATCCAGAAGCACCAGGGAAGGAGAGAGGCGGGAAAAAGCCTCCAGCGCACGGTCACCGTCGGCCACCAGTTCCACCGGATAACCGGCTTTATTAATGTAAGCTGTTAGCACGCGACCGATGGCAGGTTCATCTTCGACGATCAGGATGGGGTTCACGGGCCTTGCCTCCGCTGATTTTTGGTGCTTATTATTTACATAAGATTAGTTGGTATTCAAATACAAAAAATTTTTTTCGCAAAAGTTCGATTCATGCAGGATTCATGTAAACAAAAGAGGAAAAATAACCATAGGGCATAGCGGGTATCTCCTCGAGAAAAGTGAAGAAGCGAGGGTGATTCGGATATGGAAACGAAAATTAACAAGGTGTTTCTCTACGGCACTTTACGGAGCGGGATGATTAACCATTCGGTCATTGCTCCTTTTATTGAGACCATCACCAAAGGAGAAATCAAAGGCCAGCTTTTTCACCTTTCCTATGGTTACCCCGCCTTGCGTCAAGGAAACGGCAAAGTGAAAGGTGAACTGGTACAAATTAAAGATGTAGCTAACGCACTCATCCGGCTCGACGATCTGGAAGGGTATGTGGAGCCGCCGTCGAAGCGTAATTTGTATAACCGGGAGTTGGTTACTGTCTGGACGGAAGACGATGAAATGCCCCATGCCGCTTATGCCTACTTCTGGGCCAATTCTTCAGAGCTGGATAATCTGGGCACATTGATTCCTGACGGAGACTGGCCGGCCTACCTTAACCATCAGGGTTTGACTTGTACAAAGTAGTGAACGGACGTGACATAAACAAACACAAAAGAAGCAACCGGACGCCCAAGATGGGCACGGTTGCTTCCTTATCTATAAGGAAAATCTATAAGAAAACGATACTACAAGGAAGGGAAAAACGATGGATCACCTGTTGAATGCACGCTTTCGGGAAGCGTTGCTCTTTGCCTCCCAACTTCATGCGTCGCAATATCGCAAGCTTGCGAAAGAAGAAAAAGCTGGTAATGCCAAAAAGATCCCCTATGTGGGTCATCTCTTGGCGGTAGCCGCCTTGGTCATCGATGACGGTGGAACGGAAGATGAAGCGATTGCGGCACTGCTGCACGATGCGGCGGAGGATCAAGGAGGAGAAGCGACATTACTGCGGATCGAAGCGCTCTTCGGGAATGAAGTGGCGGCCATCGTCAGCGCGTGCAGTGATACGATGGAAGAACCGAAGCCGGAATGGGAAGTGCGCAAAAGGCGCTATCTGGAGCATTTGAGCGATGCGCCGCAGAAGGTGCTGCGTGTGTCTTGTGCCGATAAAGTACACAATGCCCAATCGATCATCCATGATCACCGGCGTGTAGGGGACGTGGTTTGGAACCGTTTTCACCGGCCCAAGGACAGGGTGATCTGGTATTATGATGAATTGGCGAAGATCTTTCGTTTGAAGTTACAGGAAAGTATTCTGCCCTATGAGCTGGAACGATTGGTAGCGGAGATGAAGAGGCTGTAAGTCTTTAATACAATCACGAAGAAAGGGCTTGCAGTAATGCAAGCCCTTGATCATGAACGTGCTCATGGGGCATCAAATAAGTTGTGAAGATTTTGTGTGTTTTTTTAGAAGTAGGTAAAAGGGATGTTTTTTGCGAAAAATTCTCGTACCGGCAGGATTGCGTTCGTGAAGAGAGGAAGAAATGGGGGAACAACAGAGATTATGGCGATAGCGTTGCGAAACGAGTATGAAGGGACAAGAAGGGAATAACCAGGGAACTAATTGGCTAAAGGGGAGACTGCCGATGGTATTGAAAAAGACAAGCCGTCGATCAGGGTGGTTGCTGGCCATCACGGTGGGACTTTGGTGCTTGTCCGGGTGGAGCGTAATCGCGGCGGAAGCAGCGACAATTTCTAAGGAAGCGGTGACAATTTCTAAGGAAGCGACAACCATCGCTACGGAACCGCCGCTGAATGTGATCCAGGGAGAAGCGGTATTTAAGGTCACCGGGACGATCGCCTCCGATAAGGTTGAACCAGTCGGTGTCAACGGCATGGGTGACGGCGGCGGTCTTACCGTGTCCAGCAACAACCTCAGCGCCGTATCCAACTTTGAACCCATTTCCATCCGGGCCAAACGCGTCATCACCGCCGTCGGCCCCAACAACGAATGGATTGAAATCGACAACGGCGGAACTTCCGGTTGGGATTCCTTTCGCAGCGGCTACTTAAGCGGCGCTGAAGTGCGCATCTATCGCCTTGTCGATACTGCCGGCAATCCGTTGCCGTATAACGATAAGGGCGAACTGACGACCGACAATGCGGCCAACGTCATCAAAGTCCTTGACGATAGGGTTCCGGTACCGGGCGAGAACGGTTTTGCCAACGGCGGCTGGATCGCCTACAGGTACACCAATCCTGGTAATCTGGACGGCATTTTTCATAACCTTGATTTTACCGATCAGCATTACATAACCAATGGCGTGCCTAATTACTACATCGTTCGAGCGGTTGATCGCGCCGGCAACCTGTCTGCCCCGTCGGAGGAAGTTATGGCTACCGTCGATGCATCGACGGCCAGTGACGGGCCGAAAATCCTCGGTACCGGCAAATTATCGTTTCCCATCAATACGCAGCAGCGGATCAATATCGATGTTATCGGCGGGGAAGCCCCTTTCAGCTTTGAAGTGACCGATCTCCAGGGGCAGCCCTTGCAACTGCCGGAAGGCCTTTCCGTTACGACTGATCCGTCGGGTCGGTTATCCTTGCTGGGCAAAACAGCGACGGCCATCACCAATTTCCAAATGCGGGTCACTGTCACCGATCAGCGCATGCGGCAAGGCAGCCGTAACTTTATGATCAACCCGGAAAATCCAGCCGGCAACCCTGACGACAAAGAAGCACCCTCGCCGCCAACCAATGTCCGTGCTATCGCCCAAAACGGCCACATCTATCTTGTCTGGGATGCCAGCCCAAGCAGCGATGTGGCGTCCTACCGAATTTTTCGTTCCGAAGTTCCCGGAAGTAAGCAAGAAGAGCGCTGCTACCTCAACAATCCCAACCGTGTGCCGCTCCGCAAAGGCGATATCGTTTTTTTCTCCAAGGTGACTGACGGCGTCGATAAGGAAATGATCAGCCCCCGCATCCGCCAATGGTCCGGCAATCAATCGGAATTTAGCGGCAGTTTGAACCAAGAGCGCGTACCCCATCCCCAACCGATACCACCGGACATGGAAAAAAACGCCGGCAAGACGGCGCTCAAAGTGACGATTCCCAACGGCACCCATACGATCTGGCAGTATGTGTTCGGCAATCAGCAAGACCGTTGGTACGGCCAATTGGAACCGGGAAAAAGCTATACCCTTTCCCTTTGGATGCGCCAGGAAGGTTTAGCGGAAGGCAAGGTGGGCTTTGATCTCGGCACACCTACCTATGAAACGGCCAAGCACACTTTCACCGGCATCAACGGCGATTGGCAGTTGTTTACCCATACATTTACAGCGCCGTCGGCACGGCCCACACAGGCCCCCGTCTTTGGCCCGCGGTTAACCTTTTACGGACCCGGTACGGTGTGGCTCGATCAACTGGTGCTTTACTGCAGCGATAACGATCCTGACGATCCGACGATGAACCGTCCCTATATGCCGGATCGACGCTTACTCGATGAGCTGATCGCCAGTCAGCCACCGGTAGGGCATAAGGGGGCGCTGCGCTTTTTCGGACCCATGTTCGGTCAGGGGACGATGGACGGTTACCTAAGCTATACACCCGATGCCAACTTTAATATGGGTGTCAGTGAACCGAACACATCGCTGCCGGTTTTTTTGGAGTGGGCCTTGCGCACCGGGAGCAGCCCCGAGACGCGCATGGTGCCTTTTATAACTTGGAATGTGTACTTCAGTGAAGATGAATGGAAGAATTGCCTCGAATACTTGGCAGCGCCTTATGATCCGGCCGTTGACACACCGGAGAGCAAACCTTATGCCTACCGGCGGTATCAGCAGCGCGGTGTGACGACGCCGTGGGTGCAGGAATTCCGGCAGATGATCGTTGAATTTGGCAACGAAACCTGGCACAACGGGTTGTATGGTTTTGAAGGTTTTGGTTCCGGCAAGGCCTATGGGCTGTTTGCCCGGCATTTTTTCTCCCAGTGGACGGCAAGTCCGTACTGGGCTTCCGAACAGTTGGGCGATAAAATCAAGTTGAACCTTGGCGGCTTTTATGATTCGGGTTTGAAAGCCTACGCGGAAACGGCCCTTCGCCAGGCGCCCATGGTAGCGCAAATCGGCCATGCCACTTATGTCGGACCGAAATGGGAGACCGGCGATGCATCGCCGTCCACGTTTGACGATGCCGGTATCCAGGAAACCTTAGTCGGTCTGGTCACAGCGAATCAAAACCTTTTTGCAGCGCAGGCCAAAACGCGCGATGACATGGCCGCCCAGGGCTATGCCTATGATCTGACGGCCTATGAGGGCGGGCCGAGCGGCTACGCCTTGTCGAACCTGTCCGATGAAGTCAATGAAAAGTACGGCAAATCGCTGGCCATGGGCGTTGCGTCTGTTGATTCTTTTCTTTACGCATCCTATATGGGTTGGACGTACCAAAACTTTTTCTCCTATGGTCAAGGTGTGAGTTGGAACAGTCATACGCTGCGACAGAACGGTTTTCGTCCGACACCGGGCTGGCTGGGCGTAGGCTTACGCAATCAAGCGTCCGGTGCCATGCTGGTGACGCAGGAATTAAGCAATGTCTATTACGATCGTAACGCGCAAAAAATCCCGCTGATCGGGACGTATGTATTGCGAAATGGTAATCAATATGCCTTGTTTGTTCTCTCCCGTAAGCTCGACGGTCGCCATGGCGGCGCTGATTTTGGCGATGGCTATACGCCGGTGACGGTGGAACTGCCCTTTACCCATCCCCAAGCGATCAAGTTATTTACGTTGACCGGTGATCCCCGCGAGAACAACCTGACGGCGATGAAGATCACCATCAGCCCGGAAATCGCTGTTCCCGTGGCAGCTTACGACAGTGTGAACCGGCGGTTTACGATCAATGAAGCGACCGGTGGGGGAGCGCAGGGGATGCCGCCTGGTTCGGTTTTTCTTTATCTCTTTGAAGACACCACATCGCTGAATGGGTTGTCGTCGCGTCCGCAAGTTACCCTTGCGCTTGATCAAGGTGCGCCGGCGGAACAAAAGGCGGCCAATGGGGAGGCCCAGTCCGTTGCCGGTTTTTATGTGCATTTTGATCGCCCCGTGACGGGTTTTGATGATCCCCAGACTGACCTGGTGCTGGGTGGGACGGCGGAACCGTCTGGCGCGGTGATTACGGAGGTCTACGGATCGAAGCGAACGAGCTACAAGGTGACGGTGACCGGGATGAAACAAAGCGGTACGGTGACGGTCGCTGTGCCCGAGGGAGCGGCCTTGGCGGTAGACGGTGGACAAGCCAGTGATGCCGCCGCGCCGCTATCGGCTTCCTTTGATTATCTGCCGGTGGCGGTGGCCGCTGTCGATCAAACCAGTGGACCGGCGCTTTTTCGGGTGCGCTTTTCCCATGACCAATCCTATCAGCATGATCCGGCGGCGTCGCTCGTGAATTTCACCTGGGATTTCGGTGACGGAAGTGATCCGGTCACTGTTACCGACCAGGAAGCCGTGGTTACCCATACCTATACAGCGGCAGGAACCTATAAAGCCAAGCTGCTGGTGACAGACAGCAAGAACCGGCAAGCCGGCGATGATCGGGTGATCACGGTCAAGGCACCGCTGACCGGCAAGGACTTGTTTACCTGTACGGCGATTGAGGATACCTTTTTCAATGCGGAGAAACCTTCGACCCCTGGAGGCAAAGAACGGAGCGCCGGGCTCGGAACGGGCAATCATTTGCTGGTGAAGTTTGATTTGATGCCCTTGAAGGATAAAACCATTACTTCGGCCAAGCTGCGGGTCTATTTTTCCAATACCTTTATGGAGGATGCTTTTTCGGTAGCACTGCGCGATCTTGCGCCATCGTCATGGTCAGAAAACAAGGCAACGCCGGAAACTATCGACCTCAATGGCCCGGTGTTGGGGGAAGCGGTGATTCCCAAAAATACGGGAAGTGCATGGCGCAAAGATTGGGTCGAGTGGGATGTGACCGGCACTCTCCAAGGGATCGTGGCTAATGATCCGGCGCTGCTGGCTTCGTTTGCCTTGGATCCGACGGGACGTGATCTTCAACGCGGTTTTTTTCACACCCGTGAAAATGGGGCCGATCTGGCGGCCAAATTGCTGGTTACTTATGAAGATAATGAAACAGTGATGCCGCTAGTCGTAACTTCGGCCGTATGGTCGGACGGGGATGGGCATCCGGTGGATCGCAAGCATCCCCCGGCTACGGTGAAGCCGCAGATTCGGCTTTGGAACAATAGTTCTGAGGGGGCCACCGTCACGATGGTTTTTGCCCTGTATGATCAGCAAAATGTCATGAACGATGTGATGTATGAGACCCAGGAGGTGCCGGCCAGGGCCTTTGCGGAGTTTCAGCCGCTTTTGTCGATACCAGCCGATCCGCAGGGTTGCTATCTGAAGGTTTTTCTTTGGAGTGGTCTGGATACGATGCAACCCTTGACCAATGGGGGCCTTACCTTTTCGCTGGATCGTGGGGAGAAGGATCTGAATGCCGATGTAGATTTAATCGGGTACTGGAATTTTAATGATGCCAGCGGCAACACAGTAAAGGATCTCTCCGGCCATGGCAACGATGGTACGGTGGAGCAATTGCGCTTAAACGAAGGACCGGATGGTTCCCGTGCCCTTGAGGTCAAGGATCTGAGCAATATGGTCAGGGTGCCGACGAGCGAGAGCTTGAACAGTGTCGATACCTGGCAGCGTTATACCGTTTCCCTGTGGCTTTATTTAAACCCGGTTGACCGGCCAAAGTCGCGAGGATACATCAAGCGAGGCGGGTTTAAGTTATATCTCAATGATCCGCGGCAGTTTGTTGCCTTTGCCGATCTCGGCTATATGCAACTGCCGCAAGTGGTGATTCCGGAAAATAAGTGGGTACATATTGTCACCATATTGGATGGAATCTTCTTGCGCGTTTATGTCGATGGACAATTGGTTGCTTCCTCTTTTATGGGCGTTCAGAATTTTACCATCAAAGAGGATTTGTTACTGGGGGCGCCTAATGAAAAGTGGATTGCACCGATCGATGGCCGGCTCGATGATGTGCGGATCTATCGCCGGGTGCTGACGATCGATGAGATCCGGCGGCTGGGGAGCCTGGGCAGCCTAGAGGGCCTGGGAAGGTAACGTGCGCAAGAAATAATGTTGGAAACCAATACATGAGCGGGGAAAATGAAAACGAAATGTTGGAATCGACAGAGGAGAAGGTTATTACTATGATGAAAATGAATCTCCCTCATTTGCTGACAACGTTTTCGACAGCGCTGGATTTAGGGATACATGATCTTCGCAATCATCACAAACGAGTAGCTTATATTGCGGTTTGCATGGGGGAAGCCATGAAGCTGCCACCGCAAGATCTGCTCGATCTCTATTGTTCCGCAAGCATGCACGACATTGGCGCGGTAACTTTTGATGAAAAAAAGAGCTTACTGACTTTTCAGGCTCCCAATGATCACGCCGTAAGAGGGTATCATTTGCTCAAAAATGTTCCTCACTTCGAACGCATGGCGGAAATTATTTTGTATCATCATGAATATTGGGATAAAGACAAAGAAAAAAATCCCCAAAAACTGCTAAGTAATATTGTGCAGATTGCCGATCGCATCGTTGTATTATTGAATGATGAATATGTGCTGCACCAGCGAGGGGCCATCCTGGATAAAGTGGATAAAGATTTTGGCACGATGATTTGTTCGGATCTCCAAGGGGTGGTTTCAGAGATTGGAAAAAAACAAAGTTTTTGGCTGGATCTCATGTCGCCGTTTATTGACGAGTTGGCCCAGGATAAACTTGACCGAAAAAGTTTTGAAGTGAATTTTACTTTTGATGAATTACGAAGTTTGTTTCAAGTCTATACGAAAATCATTGATATGAAAAATAAGTTCACCTATCGTCACTCCATGCTGGTGACCAATTCAGCGGTACAACTGGGGATGCTGGCGGGGTTTTCAACAGAGCAACTGCGGCGACTGGAACTGGCCGGTTTGGTTCACGATCTCGGGAAACTGAGCATCCCCGAGTCGATTCTGGAGAAAAACGGGCCATTAACCAATGAAGAAATGCAACTGATGCATCAGCATGTCTATCACACGTACCACATTATCCGTAGGCTTCCCGAGTTTGCGAACATTGCCCGCTGGGCGGCATTCCATCATGAACGGTTGGATGGGCGAGGGTATCCTTTTCATATTGCCGGTGCTGATTTGGATGTAGGTTGCCGCATCATGGCGGTGGCCGATATCTTCTCGGCCCTGATTGAAGATCGGCCGTACCGGGCGGGATTAACGAAAGACAAAATTGAAGCCATCCTGGTGAAAATGGTGAAGGACAATGCCATTGACGGTGATATTGTCCATTTGCTGTTGGAGAATTATGAACGGTTTGAACGTGTGAAAGAGGTTACCACGGAGGCGCTGCACCGGGCAAGGCTATAAAAAATGACACTCTTCGATCACGAAGAGTGTCATTTGTGCGCCCGGCATGGGCGCTGTCTCTAGGGTGCAAGTCCCGAACACCGAAGGTGGCAGTAGGTGTAGCTTAAGGCAAGGGTGTCCGTCGCG
>NZ_SLXT01000012.1 GCF_004341395.1 Heliophilum fasciatum | reverse complement strand
AAGTTGCAAAAGCTGATCCGAACGGCAGCGTTTCGGTATCCGAATGCTTGCATGGAGGATATTGAGTACCACGAGGACAGAAAGCTGAACAAATCGCAGTTATTACAACTCTCCACCTGCCGCTATATCCATGATGGCCATCATCTCATCATTGAGGGGCCATCGGGAAACGGCAAAACCTTCTTGGCTTGCGCTCTTGGCAATGCAGCCTGCCGGAACTTCATGACCGTTCGCTATGTACGGCTTCCTGAACTGCTCAACGACCTTGTCGTCGCAAGAGGTGAGGGTACGTATAAAAAGATCATAAAAACCTATCAAAAGGTTGACCTGCTGATTCTCGATGAATGGTTATTAAAGCCCTTAACGACCGATCAGGCCATGGATCTATTTGAGATCATCGAAGCTCGAACTCGGAAAGGTGCGATGATTTTTAGCACTCAGTTTGATCCCAGAGGATGGTATGATCGCATCGGAACTCCAGAAGATGGTACGGTATCCGAGGCCATCATTGACCGAATTAAGCACAATGCGTACGAGATACTTATTGACGGAAAAATATCCATGCGTGAGCGCCACGGCTTAAACGCCAATAAGTCGGGAGCAAACGGGTGAACAATTTCTGAGAAATTAAGTTAGACCACTGCAACGTGGGTCTTGCCGTTGCTGCTGCAAGACCCACGTTGGCATATTGAGATGGTGGCTCTCGTTCCGTGAACATGGCTCTATTTTCCCGTGAAGGTGGCTCTATTTTTCCGATAAAGTGGCTCTTTCACGCCGAAATACTCAAACACTGCATAAAAAAAGCCACTTCTTTACGAAGTGGCCCCGCTACTGACCTGGTCAGTAGCTTTTTTTATTCTCTACATCAAATCACAATAGATTGCATATAATCACACAGACTTCTCCAAGCTAATGATTCCCCATACTCATCGCTGCCAGTCTACATTCTCACCCGTGCCATCACCACTATAAGAATCATAAGCTTCTTTAAGCTCAATGTGCCGACGACCTTCCTGCATAATGCGGCGCATTTGCATAATTACGGCCTCATTCTCCTTGAGAATTTGGGCGATGGAAATACGTTCAGCCGCACCTATACTAGTGGACATGGATTCAATTCGCTTTTGCAGACGCTCACGCTGGTTTATCAATTCCAGAAATAAATCAACATCACGCCGCTCAAGGCATCGCCGCATCTCTACCGTCAAAAAGTGATAGTCTTGCCACAATGAACTTACCGATGCTGATGTTTCGTCTTCTGATTGCCCGTCCAGCAGCGAAGTTGGCTCATCAGAGGACACCATGGGCAGCTCCTCCACGTTCCTTGCGAGCAATCTTGACTGCTTCCACCCAAGTCTCCCGCAACTCTTGGATCATATCCCGCGCTTCGATCAATGATTCCTTATCCTTTTTAATATTACCCTGAATCAAGCGATACTGAATATAATCATAGAGACTCATCAATGACTTTGAAATCTCCACTTGCATGTCCAAGGTTATCATCAATTCCTGAACAATATCCTGCGCCCGTAAATTATAGATATGTGCTTCTTGTAAATTCCCTTGCTCGATGGCCTGCAAGCTTTGATTGATAAAGCGCACTGCGCCGCCATAAAGCATCGTTGGCAGATCCTCTTTGGCACAGGTCATTACTTTTTGCGCCGCATAGGTATTCGCTGCATGCGCCGTTTGCATCATCTTGCCCATCCCTTTCCTATTCCATCCATGGCCCCAACAGATTAACCATTACTGAATTGCTGCGATAACCACATACTTTGACTATTCATCTTTTGCATGGCTTCTTCCATAGCAGTGAATTGCTTATAATAGCGATTCTCAATATCTAACAAACGATCTTCCATCTTGCTAATGCGCGTCGAAAAGCTTTTGATCTGTTTTCCGAGGAAGCTTTGATCATTGCTACTTGCCGTTGTTCCTGCGGTTAGCGCAATCGAATCCATTGCTTTTTTCAAAGACACATAGAGACGTTCGGCAATCCCTTGAGTCGATGTCACCGGAACCGTCTTACCATCTTGCGTAGTTGTATCCCCGTCTGTCGAGAAAACCTTTCTCAGCACTTCTGGGTCAGCCTGAATAGCAGCGCGCAATTTATTTTCATCAAGATAGAGTTTACCGCCTTCTTTGTAATTACCTGTGGTAATCCCAATGGAAGACGCACTCGTATAAGTTCCGGTAAGCGAAGTCACTGGCGATGAGAAATTTTGGCGCATCGTCGATATCAGATTCGACAATGCCGAGTCACGGTTTAACAAGCCGCTTTTAGCCTTGGCTTCCCATGCTTTAATGTCATCATCGTTCATTTCTTTCTTTTGAGCGTCCGTAAGTGGCCGATAATCCGAATACCGGCTTTCAGCTACCTTGTTATTTATCTTTTCGAGGAACGTGTTATAGGCATCAATAAAAGCCTTAACATTTTTAACAGCAGTGTCAACATCGGAAGAAACTTTAAGTGTAACCGTAGATCCTGTCTCAGCTTTCAAATTATAGGAAACACCGGAGATGGTAAAGGAGTTCGATGGTTGCTTGAGCGTTACGTTATCAAGGGTAAACTCAGCGTCTTGACCTACGGATTTTTTATAGGTTATATCTTTTACGTCTGTATCCGGATTAAATTTGAGATAATTTTTCATGAAATCCGTAGCACTTGTATCGCTACTAGTAAAATTTAGTTCAGAAGTAGTAATAGTATCATTAGGGCGGGTAGAGTCCGTAATCATAAATTTATTAAGATCCCGGTCATAACTAGCCGTTACTCCAGCACCTGAGGTATTAATTTTAGTTAATAAGCTACTCATCGTGTCTGTATCAAGATCCACCGAAATCTTCTTATCATTGATATACATATCGAAAGTTTTATCGGCAATATCAGAAAAAGCTGTTGCCATGGGCTGCTTAAAAAAATCTTTCAGCGTATCCGTTACATTTTTAGTAGTGTCCATTACGGTAGTACTTATAACTTGTTTTTTAGTATCATTTGCACCCAAAGTAAGCTTTAGCCCATCAGTAAGTGCATTCTGGACTAAGTCTATTTTTGTATCCGCCCCGGTTTTCGTTGTATAAAGATAAAAACGGTCTAAGGTAGTATCGTAGTTAGCCCGAATATTTAGATTTGCATTATTAATTTTGCTGACAAGATCGTAAATTGAATTCGATTCTGCATTTAACTCAATTTGTTTAAAATTTGTCCCGTCACCAACTTGGAAGGTTATATTACCCGTTAGGCCAAGTTGAGTATTGAGGCTCGTCTTATTAGTACCACCAAGAGGAGCAGTACTTGTTAACTTTGCCACATCAGCCAGTTTTGTCACGCTAATCGTATGCTGCATATCTGCAGCATCAGCATTAGCGGTAGCAGTCACGGCGGCTTCATTGTTCGAAGTAACTGCCTTCGGCCCTAATGTACTGGTCAACTTATTGGTATATACCGTATTACGAAAATCAGAAATGGCTTTATAGATGGAGCTATAATCGCTCTTTTTCCACTCCAGCAACGTTTTGTTTTGAATTAATTTGTCCTGAGAGAGTCGTTCGGCATTCATCAGCTGCTTGACCATTGAATCCACATCCATGCCGGACGACAATCCGGAAAGACGCATTACCATTACTTTCACCTCTTATCCACACTGATAATAAGCAACATCGCATCATTTGTGAATTATTTACACTTTAGTGTCGACTAAAGAACCTACATACTCACGAATCTTAGCAATCGTATCCAGAAATTCATGAGGCGGAAATTCCTTAAGCACCCGATTGTCACGCTGATCATAGACCTGAACCATCAGTCTTTCTGCCTTTTGATGCCAGGCAAAACGGATATCCGTATTAATCGCACTTAAAAATTGATTGCTCTCTTGCATCAACCGCGTGAGAGTGTCCTGGGATAACCGATACTTCTCAAGTTCTTTTTCTGGACTTTTAGTCTTATCTGTCCCTGCGCCATCTGGTGTAATCGGTGCAGCAGCCACTGTTCCTGATACATTCACCGCCTCCCGATTTGCACCTGTTCCTGGAACGGCCGGGGCTCCAGGTGCGTTTACCACCGCATCCGCACCATCCATGCCACGAATCGATGAAATAGCCATGTTTATCACGCTCCGCGATAATCCTTTATCTATTTCATTATATCGAAAAAAAGCGAGAAAAACTTGATTAAATTATTATCTTCATGCAATTAATCTGTTGGTAATATCTGTTCAAGCTGCAACATCCGTAAAATGCCAGAAAATAAATCCACTTTTGCTCGCCATCTGGGCAGCGGTTTGCCTCGATGAACTTTCATCATTTCACGTTTTCGATAGGGTCTGGCACCCCATTCAATTGCAAGGGGCAAACCACTGATTTTTTCGTATAAACGAACAATTTCACGTAAGGTATAGCACTTTTCCGGCAAAACAAAAAAATCATCTTGATAATGTTCAGGTTGGGTCTGGATCAACTCGATCGCAGCGATAAATGCTTCCACCACGTCATCAACGTAGACAAATCCAAGCTCCTGCTCTCCTGGTGACATCTTTAATAATTCACCTGATATAGCTATGCGTCGTAATAGTGAAAAAATTTTTGGCCTTGGATCATGGGGTCCATAGGTATCCGCAAGCTTTAACGTAATCATTCGTAAAGGCGTTGCCTGTGTGTAGTAGCATGCAAGGTCTATAAAGGCTTGCTTTGTCGCCGCATATAAACTCGTTGGGTTATAATCCGCATGTTCATAATGCTGCCAGTGAGTTCCGGTGTTCACCATGAAAGCAACATTTGTTTGACGCATCGCTTCCAGCAACTGCGCCCCGAACAAGATGTTGCTTTGGATCAAGGGTTCTACATCTTGGCTTCTATGCTCGCCAATAAACAACGCCGCAAGATGTATTACGATATATGGGCTAGCTTGGGCCATAATATCGTTCATCCCTTGCATCGTTCCATCATGAACATGCACAGTTATCGATCTGGCTTTATTCTCTATTTGTTCAAGATTCGATCTAGAACGAACTATGATATGAACATCCCATCCATCACCAACGAGTCCCTTAACCAAATGAGAACCCACAAAGCCGGTTGCCCCCGTGACTAAAACACTTTTATTAACGACGCTTACCATATCGCCCACGGTGCCTTACCGCGATTCCATAGGTCTTCAAGAATAAATTTATCACGCTGCGTGTCCATGCATTGCCAGAAGCCCGTATGTTTATAAGCGGCAATTTGACCTTCTTCGGCAAGTCGATTGAGCGGTTCTCCTTCAAAAGCGATGGAATCGCCCTCGATATACTCCAGCACTTCCGGTTCAAGCACAAAAAAGCCACCGTTAATCCACACATCTTGAGTCTTGGGCTTTTCCACAAATTCGAGCACTGTGGAATCTTCATGAATACCAAGGACTCCGAATTTGCCGCTCGGTTGCACTGCAGTAACGGTCGCCAATTTACCATGTGACTTGTGATAATCCACAAGTTTTTGGATATTGACATTAGAAACGCCATCACCATAAGTAAGCATAAAAGGCTCGTTGCCAATATACTTTTGAATCCGCTTAATCCGTCCACCGGTCATTGTATTCAATCCTGTGTTAGCTAATGTCACTCGCCACGGTTCAACGGCCTCACTCGAATCCGTCTCCATCGTGTTATTGGCCAAGTCAAAGGTAACATCCGAACCATAGAGAAAATAGTTTGAAAAATACTCTTTGATAATATAACCTTTATACCCTAAACAAAGCACAAAATCATTAAAACCGTAGTGGGAATAGGTTTTCATAATGTGCCATAAAATAGGGCGCTCACCAATCCCAATCATTGGCTTTGGCTTCAAGTGGGACTCTTCACTAATCCGTGTGCCATGGCCACCACAAAGAATAACAACTTTCATGTCTACACCTCTTCATCCATGAATCTTACTACTGACTAACAAACTCCTCAAGCAGGTGGAGTTCTCTATCTTTTTCTGATAAGATTGGATTTTTTATTGACCACTGGATATCAGGAGAATCCCAACGAACGTTGGCAAGCTATTGTTGCTTCAATCTTTCCAGTAATTCTTCACGGCAATCATCAAGGTATTCCTCTGGGGCAGTCATAGAAAATCTGTCCTCACAGCCAACGCACTGCGTAATGGCATCCTGACCACTCTTTAGTCCTGTACATAGTAATTCTCTTCTTTGCGCACCATTCCAAATGCTTACCAGCGAACTATCTTTAATATTACCAATCGCAAATTCTTTGGGCTTAGCAAGGATATCACAAAAGAATACATCACCGTCGATATTGATGTGCGCTTGATAGAACATCCATGGACATATGTCGCGGTAGCATTCAAGTTCTTCGCTATACTGTGTAATGTTGCGCGCTTTGACTCTATCCCTTCCCATCTGATTGGGAATATTGATAATATGCTCAACGAATATTTGGTCACAAATGTCATCAAACATATCAAAAAAAGCTTTACGTTTAGCCTCTGTCGTAACAACGTCATCCGTTGTTTTTAAACGAATTTGGACAGTTTTTTTATGTTCAAAAATATACCGAATGTTTTCGATATATTGATCCATATCAACCGAAATCCCCGCAAGGTTTTTGAAATCCTCTCCCGTTATACCATACACTGATACTTGCAGGCTTGTTAGACCGCTGTCGGCTAATTCCTCGGCTAATTCCGGTGTTAAAGCTATGCCATTGGTATATGTACTAATGCGTCCGGTAAAGCCGGCCGAACGAAGATATCTTATCATTTTTCCCAATTCGGGATTGAGAATCGGCTCACCCATTCCCGCAAGTTGTATTTTTTTAGGCTGTTCAGGTAAATCCATAATATCGTTTATAATTTTTTTATACAACTCAAAGTTCATATGCTGGATCAGTTGTCCTTTTTTCACAAATAGGTCATCGTCATCACCTCTGGTTGAATGCTGACAAAAAAAACATCTAGAGTTGCAGAGGCGTGTCGGTTCAATCCCGATGTGGAACGGGGCATGTAGCGGAATGATATCACGCAGATTCTGACGTTTATTATCAAAACTCGGTTTAATTATTGCCATTGTTAAAACCCTCCTTTCATTTTATTCAGTCATCACCGGGCAAACGATCTAGCAACATTTGGCTGCTGTCATCAAGAAATTCTTCGTTTGAAATGATATCGTATTTTCCTTCGCAATTAACGCACATCGGTATACTATCAGAACCGTTACGCAAGTTCGTGCGGAGTGCTTTTAAGCGCTCCCTTCCATTCCATATTTCATCAAGAGAATTCTCTTTAATGTTGCCGATTGCGAATTTACTTGGATTACCTAGTGATACGCAAAAAAATACATAGCCATCCGCATCTATATGCATTTGATAAAACATACACGCACAGGTTTTCCAGTCACGTGCCATCGGTTCGTTAAATACATTTTTATAGTTCTCTTCCGTTATACCACCGTAATCTTTCATTTGACGCTGCAGTTGTATAAGGTTTTCCACATACATTACATCAGAAATGTTGCCAAATATTTGGTAGAACTCTTCTCTGTCATTGTCCTGTTCAAGTAAATTTTCTATTATTTTTATATATATTTTCGTATCTTTTTTATTCTCATATAAGTAACGTATATTTTCTACGTATTTCTCCATACTTATTTTAACCCCGGTCACATGCTTGTACATTTCTGCAGTCAAACCATTCAAAGAAATACGAAGCTCGGACAAACCGCTGTTCGTCAATTCGTCTACCACTGCAGGGGTAAGCAATACACCGTTTGTGTAGGTGATGATACGTCCTGAGTATCCAATCGCTCGCAGGCGTCTAATCATCTCACCAAATCTCGGATTCATAAGCGGTTCCCCGATTCCACAAAAATTGACCATCTTCGGTTGTTGGGGGAATCTCATGATATCATGTACAATTTTATCGTATAAATCCATATCCATATGTGCGATCTTAAAGCCACTTTCTTTCAAAAGATCATTGCTTGTACCACGGCTATGATGCATACAAAAAAAACATCTGAGATTACACATACGCGTAGGTTCAATTTGGATGGTATAGGGGCTTGTAAGTGGTATAACATCCCTAAGGTTGGTTCTATTCTTATCATAACTCGGCGCGATAATGGCCATCTTAAAATCCTCCAAATTTGTGAACATATTTTTGCTTTGCAACAACCTTGAGACAAGCTTCATGAAAACGATTTAAGTTTTCCGAAACGTTGCAACTAGTTAAAATATGTTTTCTCGCAGCTTGTCCGAGAGAACGGCGCAAGTCCTCACTTTCATAAATCCGCAGCAGATTCTGCGCATATTCCCCGGGAGAATCCACGAGAAAGCCCGTGCCATCTTTAACCAGATACTTCCCAACTGGTTTACGGGACATCACGACGGGCAATCCTGCTGCCATAGCTTCTAACACAGAGTTTTCCGTTGTCGCCGACGAATCTGAGCGTAAAAGATATCCGAAAACGTCAAAGGTTCGAAGTAAACTAAGGGCATCATTGGTCCAACCGAGTAATCGTACTTTATCTTCCAACCCCGCCAATATAATACTGGACTTGAATTCATCAGAATACTCGCCAACCAGGACAAAAACAGCATCAGGGATCAGTGCTATCGTAGTGCTCATATAATCGAGAGCGTTAAGTGGAAAGCGTTTATAACTCGGCATTCCCACGTAGCCGATTACAAATGAATCGCGATTAAGCGAATAGTCAGTTTTAGGCCGGATTTTTTCCGGTGCGAAATCACCGAAACCATATACTAATGTGCCATCGCTCCATGCGGGATTTTCGAATGTCAGCGGCGAAGTGACAAGCAACTCGTCACAGGAGCGAACAAGCGCATCGGGCAGCGGCGGATCGTAAAAGCCATTTTTATGCGTCCAAAGCACTACTCTACATGGAATATTTGGGAATTCACGCAAAAACTTGTCCATGATTGGGCTACCCCACCAGCTGGTAATTACAACGTCGGCTTCATCGATTGCCAACCCCGCCATATTCCTTGGCAAGACATTAACCCCAGCAGCACAGCAGCGATCAATATGATTTGTTTTACGTGGTTCGTCCAAGAGAAGAATGCGGTGATTATCTTTGCCGGATTTATTCCCGAGAATCGCCAGCCCACCAATGGCTTTCCCTGCTCCATCTCCCATGTGCACAGCTACGTGAAGTATATTCATATAACGTTCTTCAATAATCCAGAAATATTTATTATTTGTTTTACATTTGGGTATTGGTTTTTTATCATTTCGCTAATTTGGGCACGAACCTTATGTGAACTTCTATGGCCAAAAGCATATAGTACTGTATCAACATTACGATCAGTCAAAATTTCATCGGGCGTATATACCTTTTTGCCAAAGCGTTCAGTACCTAAAACATATGAGTCGTTCGGATTTGTATTAATCAAGACCACTTTATCACTGCAAACAAATGTTGATGATATATAGCCAAGCATTGTGATAATGTCAAGTGTTGCGGGCCAAACCGCGATTTCATGTTCTTTTAGCAAGTTGTCGAGGTTTTTGCTGATGGTTCCTACAACATTGTCAATATCCTCAAAATTGATATTGACGCCATCGCTCGAAAGCATTTGGAATAATTCAACTTTCTTTACCATCTCCCAATATTGCTCATCAGACATTTTTGAAATATTTAATTGCGTATCATTATTCTTTAAGTACTGAACACGATCAGATATTAGACCCCGTTCGCAAGCTACTTTGTACAGATAAGATCCCGGAAACGTTAAAATCCACCATAACCTTATGTCAAACTCAGGATGCGCTCTCCACCATCTCAGAGAATTACTAATCGTTTCAGCGGTTTCCTCTAAGTCGCCGAAAATGATATATCCCTTTGCTGGAAGTCCAACTTCGCGAGACAGATTGAATGCTCTTTCAATCTGCTCCACAGTAATGTTCTTTTGCATACTCTTTAAGATATTATTATCCGCGCTTTCAACACCATAAGTTATTTCATAGCAACCACTGTCTTTTAACATCAGTAGGATTTCTTTTGTAATCATATCCACGCGCGTTTGGACCCAATATTTAACATCGAGTTTCTTAATACGTTTCGTTACTTCTTTAACAAACCTTTCATCTTTTACGAACAATTCATCTACAAACATAATGTACTTGATGTCGTACTTAGATATAATCCAGTTAATTTCTTGGAATATATTATCTATCGAACGTCTACGATATTTTTTACCACTTGAATGAAAACAAAATGTGCAATTAAACGGACAGGATCGCCCTGTAGTAACTATTGCGGTTTTTTCATTCACACCTGAACTGCTGAACATTTTATCTCTCAACAACAAACTGTACTCAAACCCGTCATAGTCCGGAAAAGGCAAAATGTCTAGGTTGGCAATCTCGGAACGCAACTGAGTAACTGTGCCATCACGTAGCACAATCCCTTCAACCACTCGGACATCCTCATCTTTTTCCAGCGCATAGGCAAGAGCATTTATAGTGATTTCACCTTCGCCTATAATACCATAATCCGCTGTTCCAAGTGCCGCCATTGCGACATCAGGCTCTGCTGTTATAATTCCCCCGCCGACAATTGTAATTACTTCTGGGTTCACAGATTTTACCGTATCGGTTATCGCCTTTAGCAAAGAATACTGGCCACTCAATCCGCCAGTAGCAACAACATCAATTGAATTGTCAATAATGGTTTGACGTAATAGCTCATATGGATTTGCCTTATAGTTCAAATTTAGTGTAACTACGCTACGCCCTGAAGCTTTTAACGCAGATGAAACCATGCAAAAACCATAAGGCAGTTGATAGGTCATATCATCTCTTGTAACAATACGCGGCATAACAAACAGGTAATTAAGCCTTTTTGCCTTAATATCTGGTAACTTTATTAAGTTTAGAAATTCCTGTGTAATATGTTCTGTCATTTTTGCCCCCTCCTTTATTGAACGACCAAATGATTTCATCGAGCGGCAAATTATGATAATACCTGTGCTCGCGCATACCTAAAGTATCTCAGCAAATAAAATCTAAATCGAACAGTTCTGAGAGCCTTATGACGCGTTTAATCTGAGGATATTGATCCCGAATCACTTTACAAATTCTTTCATAAATTCGTTCTGCACTGGCTGTCTGAGTATACGCATATAGGACAATATCAATATTGCGTTCCAAAATAATATCGGGTCCAAAGACTGTCTTTCCAAAGCGTTCGATTCCTTGAAGGCGAGTATCATTAGGTGCACTATTCACAAAAAATACATTATCTGCATTCACAAACATTTCAGATATACTGTTGAGAAGATTGATAGTTGAGAATATTGTTGGCCAAATCGCAATTTTATATTTAACAATCTTTTCCAGATTAGAGCGAAGTACGTTAATTTTCTCACTAATACTCGCAAATTCAACATCTACTCCATTGGCCGTCATTATCTGAAACAGCTCAACCTTCCTGATGGCATCCCAGTATTCTTCATCTGACATTTTTGTTACATTTATTTGTGTATCATTATCTATTAAATATTTTACACGGTCTTTTATAATACCACGTTCGCAAGCAACCTTATATAGATGAGTCCCAGGAAAGGTAAGTATATATAATATAAAAATGTTATACTGCCGATGATTTTTCCACCAGGTCAAGCAATTGCTGATCGTTTCCTGGTCTTCCTCTAGATCACCGAATATCAGATTACCGTAGGCAGGCAGTCCAACTTCTAGCGCCAAATCAAATGCTTTTTCGATCTGCTCTACGGTAATGTTTTTCCTCATTGACTTTAGTATCTTATTATCCGCGCTTTCAACCCCGTAACTAATTACACTACAACCGCTATCTTTCAATAACTGCAATATTTCTTTTGTAACGGTATCTACTCGTGTTTGTACCCAATATTTTATGTTGTATTTCTTGACGCGATTGCAAAAAGCGGTTAGAAACTGCTCGTTTGAAATAAACAACTCATCATTGATTATGAAGAATGAAGCGCCATATTTTTCAGTAATCCAGTCCAATTCTTCAAAGATATTGTCAAGTGACCGTCTTCGATATTTTGTTCCGCTAGAATGAAAACAAAAGGTGCAATTATATGGGCAGGAACGGCTAAGGGTAATGCCAACAGCATTATTCTCAAACCAAGACTGTGCCTGTAAATTTTCTCGCAGTACCATCGTTAATTCGAGCCCATCATAGTCTGGAAACGGTAATATATCAAGGTTACCAATATCGGGACGCTGCGTAGTTACGGTACCGTTAGGTAATACTAGTCCTGCAACACCAGTAATATCTTCATCGTTTTCTAATGCATAGGCAAGATCGTTTATCGTAATCTCGCCCTCGCCAATTATGCCGTAATCTGCAGTTCCAAGTGCCTCCATCGCAACATTCGGATCGGCTGTAATGATCCCGCCACCGACAATGGTAATAATGTTTTGGTTTACCGACTTCACCGTATCGAGTATTTCTTTAAGCAGAGAAAACTGACCGCTTAAACCACCCGTCGCCACAACATCAATTGAATTGTTAATTACCACTTGTCGCAAAAGCTCATAAGGGTTCGCTTTATAGTTAAGATTTAGTGTAAACACATTACGTCCGGAAGCTTTAAGCGCCGATGAAACTAGGCAAAACCCATATGGCATCATATATATTGTATCATCATTCATCGCGATACGAGGCATAACAAGTAGATAGTTAAGTCGTTTCGTATTCGGGTTTGGAAGTTTAATTAGGTTAAGAAACTCCTTTGTGATATGTCCCGGCATATTCATACCATAGTCCTCCAACTACTCCTATTTATCACCCATTTCGCAATACTTCTCACTGCATAATGATGCGCAGGGCATAACTCGGTTCTTTTGCAACGGCACAGCATCAATCATTTATATTCATTCGAAGCTCATCGTTGGTTTCACACAATTTAACAGGTATATCATATTTTAATGTTTTCTGGCAATCCTGTTGATTAATGATAATTCGGAAACGAATATTACCTGGGCCTATCCCCAGGCACGGAAAACGGCATGCTCGCTCAAGTCAAGGAATCCAAAGAAACCACGATTCAATCGTGGCTGATTTGTTCATGTGAATCTGTATTTATCTACTGTTCGTGACCATGCCTCAAATATCGTCTTTGGACGGTGTTTTATGCATTATTTTGGATGGTCAACAGGCCTGGTTTTATGGGGCTGTTTAGCCAATTTTTTGAGTAGAATCCATTTGGCTTGAACCTATATACCCCCAACTCTTATCCTTTTCACTCATTATATATGGTGGCACAATTGGCCACGTAATTCCAAAAGCAGGGTCGTCGTACCTGTATCCAACTTCTGTATTCGGCATGTAATATTGGGTTACAAGATATAAAACCTGCGCATTGTCCGTAAGTGTCAGATACCCATGAGCACAGCCTTTCGGAACATATAGAGCAATCCCATTCTCCTCCGAAAGTGTTTCACCAACCCATTGCAAATACGTGGGTGAGTCTTTCCGAACATCAACGCATACATCGAATATTGCACCTTGAACACACGTTACAAGTTTATCTTCCGCCGCATTGCCGGATTGCGAGTGCAGTCCTCGGAGTGTACCTTTTTTTCGATTGGTTGATAGGTTCATTTGCGCGATTTCGCCGCACAGTCCCACCGCTTCTAGCTCACGGCGACAAAACATTCGCGAAAATGTCCCTCGTTCATCGGAAAACGGCTCGCGTTTTACAATATATACACCTGCTATTTTTGTCGCTGTAATATTCACACGCTACCTCCTGATTGCCCTAACGCAATAATTCTTAATGCATAGTTGATTTAGTGTTTCCTTATTGGCATTCGAATTCGCTGCTTTTAGCTTATCAAACAAGAATTTTTGATCGGCTTCCGATAGGTTTTCTAGCTCAGCGGAAATAGCACAGTCATTTGCACCAAAAAGTCTCAGACACTCTAGAACTTCCTTTAAGGGCGTATTCGAAGGCAAGTCGGGGTCAGATGGCACATCCATCCCAATTGAGCGTAAAAATGTACCATAATTATCGGTGTTGCGCACTTTGAACAACAGAACTCCACCAGGTTTGAGAAGCCCATAAAGATTTTGCAAAAGACTGATCGGTGTGGGGTAGGTGTTGATTGGTTCACCGATTACAACAATGTCAAATGTATTGTTGGCATAATGCTGCTGTATGAAATCAATTCTATCACACTTGACTTCCGCGCAAACTGTCTGCAAATCAAGAAAATATTTGGCATCCGTTGTGAAAGCGTAAGATACAACGTCTGTAATACCGCGCCGCTTCAAACGGTTACGTATCTCTAAAGCAGGGGTTCCGCAGCGTACATCCACGGTCAGCGCTTTTACCGATTTTAGAAGCCGAACAGAATCAAGCGGGGCGAGAAGTGTCATCTCGAAGTTGTTGATATCGTCCCACGGATCGATGCCGTAATATTTTTCGCGGTAGACAGCGCGTCCTCTTTCAAGGCTTGCCTGAAACGCACTGGGATCTTTATCCTCCATATTTCGGAAATCATGGTCATGACAAATCCATGTATCGCGACAGAGAACAAGTTTGTAACCCATGCGTCGTATACGGGCGCAAAGGTCATCCTCACTAAAATCGTGGAGGTATGCGGCATCATTTATACCTACATTGTCTAAAACATCGCGTGAAAAAAAGTTAATTGCACTGATGAGCCGCATACGTTCCTCCCATTTTGCTGGGGAGCTTTTATTGAACTCAGCGGCCTTTTTCTGCATATCATCAAAGTCAGAGAAACCAAGATCGACTTCTTGTAAATTTGATACATTTGAAGAAACTGGTTCGATAAAACCGATTTTAGGATCGGATCGGTAGCACTTAAGCAGATTGCTTAACCAATTCCGGGTTACGTAAATATCATTGGATATATTTATAAGATATTTTCCTTTGAAAATATTGAAGTAATATTTAAATGGCAAAAATGTTCCGCGATTCTGCGTCACACGAATTATCTTCTTATTCTTGTATTGCACCGACTGGAAAAACTCTAGCGTCCCGTCATCACTGCCATTATCAACAAGAATAAGTTCATAATCGATGTCTTGCGTATATTTCAAAATACATTCGACGCAATATTTAGTCTTGTTCAAACGATTATATCCTGTAACGACAATGGAACATGTCGGAGCATCCGGCGTATTGTACATAAAATATGCGTTTTTACGGTTTTCCCACATATCAGCAGATGGGGTGGGTGGGGTGAGTGCATCCGAAATAATGACAATTGGTTCAACATAGTAATCGTCCATCACTATCATCCCTCCAAAATCTCAAATCCATCCCAATTAAGAAATCTTTCTCCTCGGACTTCTAAGCATCTCTTTATCCCATGAGCCAGAGAAACTTTTTGCCTCCTAGTGCCCCGTCAGGTAACCTTAACCTGCTTTTTAAAAGCAGACAATCTCTTGGTCTTATCACTCAACGAAAACAGTATTTCTGGCCCAACGTTGACTGATGGGGCACTAGTTCGGAAGCTTAATACCAACATGCGGTTGCATAACTTCTGAGTTTAGTTAATTAGAAATTATTTTAAATAAATCACCAGTTTCAGCACCAATCTATATTTTGGATATTAATTTTTTTAATTGCTCCACATATGGTTCAAGCCTATCTTCAGGAAATAAACCATATTTATATAATGAGCACGAAGCACAGACGCCACCTACATTTTCTGTTCCATCAAGCGATTGCCTGCGAAAATTCAAAAAAGCTTCACTATTCCAAATTTCCGGTATTGTCATATTACGTTCTCGAAAAACAAGAGGATATGACATAGAGCAGCAAGGAACAACCGCCCCGTCAGGATTAATCTGCATCATATAAAAAGGTTGTGGGCAAATAGAGGTTTCTAGAAGAGGAGTACCGCTTTGAGTGACCGCTAACCTTCTTCCGCCTGATAGATTAGAGTAATCAATGCCTTTAACGGTAGGTGTTAGATGTTCTATGGCAATAGAGTCACATACCGCTTCGAACATTTTAAAAAATAGAAGTTCTTCTTTCTTATCCGAAAGTGCACAATCAATTATTTTAATATGGATTTTTGTGTAACCCTTGTTCTGATGAAAAAAACGTAGTTTATTTATAAATTCATCCATATCAATATTTGCCCAGGAAACCATCTTGTATTTCTCCGCCGAAATCCCCTGTATTGATATTCTTAATTTATCTAATCCTGCATGAATAAGCGACAAGGACAATTCTTCGGTAAGCAGAACTCCGTTTGTAACAATCTCTACACTTTCCGCAACATCCCTTTTCTTTGCGTAAGCGACCATATCGGCAATCCGTTTGTGCAATAGAGGTTCACCAATGCCTGCAAACCGCAGCATTTTTAATTTCTTCTTAAAATGCCGCATATCATCAATACATTGCTTATATAAGTACATATCCATAAAAGGCTTGTCCGATATATAGCCATGTTGTTCACGCGGCAAGGAATGCAAACAGTAACCACATCGAAAATTGCAAGCATAAACAGGAAAAATTTGCACCAAAAAAGGAGTATCGAGTGGTAGTACAGTTCCTAATACTGTGCGCTTGCCACTGGGCGTAATTCCCCCAATCGCTTTATCTGACATCCTATACCTCCTGTCGCAGGCTTGAAGCATTAAAATTAGATCCTTTTTACAATGGTATCAGCGGCATCATCCAAAACATCCTCAGGCTGTGCCACATCATCAGGCGCACAGCAAACCTTGCATTTAAGATTACTCTCACGTTGTTTTTCCAGTTGCATCCTCTGAAACTGTCGCAGATTAGCACCCTTCCATATGCTATACAGGCTTTCCCGGTGGACGTTGCCTACAACCACAGGCTTATAAATGGTATCACAAGGCTCTACATCTCCATTAGGGAAAATACCTAACATATAAAAAGGCAAAGGACAAACCATCCGTTTTGCATGTGTCCGACCATAACGGTCAATAATCACTTGCGTATTATTTTGTGAATAATCGACCCCATCATAAACAGGCCGGCATCGTTCAATATACATACGATCGCTTATATCTGAAAAAAGGTGATAAAAGCGTTCTTCTTCTCCGTGTTCTAAAGCAATATCCATGATTTTCACAAATACCTTGCATTGCTTTTTATTTTGATAGAAGCAACGAATATTATCGATAAGTTCGTCAAAATCAAGCTTAACACCACAAACTTGTTCGTATTTGCGACTCGAAAGGCCCTGAAGGGATATTCTTAATATATCAAGACCAGCTTCAACTAATGCCTGTGAACGTTCACGGTTTAACAAAGAAGCATTAGATATAATTTCAATTCGTTCTGCCACATTGGCTTTTTTAGCAAGCTCAATCATCAATGGCAACTCTTTATTGAGAAGCGGCTCACCGTGTCCAGTCAAAGACAGCATTTTGTAATTAGAAGAGAACTCTTTTGACTGTTCAATAATGCGACTATATGTCTGCATGGACATATTTTCAGGTTCAAAATTATATTTATCTTTCATCTGCTCGTAACCAAGTGAATGACCACAATATTGGCATTTAAAATTACAATACGTCGTAGGAAAAACAAATAAGGTAAACGGCGTTGGAAGCGGCACCGCATCGGCAAGCTTTACCCGTTCAAGTCCACATAACGGTTTTATTTCAGAAGCCATCTAGTCACTCCCTTAATTATTAAATCCGTAGCTGAAATATTTATATATTTCAAATTTAAGATACTTTCTATGTATTGCGATCGGAAAACATCTTAAAGAAATTGAATTCCTGCCATAATTATTTCTTCCTCAATCCCCCGCCTCCTTTTGATGTTATAACTTTTCACACCCACTGACCCTTCAAATCTAGAACTTTTTACTCATCTCATGAAAAAAAGGAGAATCACTAATGAAATTAATTCCCCGATTTATGATTTCTCTACACCCATCTATATCATCATTTTTCGAATAGATTAAATAAAGATATTCGTAAGGCCGGTAGTCAGTTGGATTTATTCTTAGTGCTTCCTCATAGGCTTGAATTGCTATTTCATCTTGCCCTTTACATAAACAACACATTCCCATTCTATTGAGAATATTTAAGGCTGTCATTTCAGGAATATCTATACCTAACTGCACAAATTGATGATAGTAATAATAAGCCTCTTCATATTGCTCATATTCGTATAGTAGCGTTGCGACTTCTAGCTGTAACTGTAGTCGTTCTATTGCATTATCTAATCTTTCAATTATGTCTAACCTGCCATACCTCACGCATACTTTTATCAATTCCAATATTACCCAATTCTCGTCATCAAATAGCAGATGAGACTCGTTCTCTTCCTGTGTGATCTGGCTAAAATAACCCTTTAACTTTAAATATGAATATTCTGTCGCAACTTCCTCCATATACCATTTACATAATGTATAGGCGATGGCGGGATAACTAGCTGGGTTTGACATATGCATTTTAACAAAATATTTACTCGCTGCCTCATAATCCTGAAGATCAAAAGCCTTCGTAGCTGCCACTTCATAGTCGGGAACACCCGTTTTTTCTATTAGATACCCATGTATATAATCTATAATCTGGATATGATGCTCCAGTAAAGCTGCCTTAAGCACGTATAGAAGATCTTTGATTTTCTGAAAATCATAGATTTGATTTAATAGATCAAGACATAACTTTAATTCCTTATCTCTAAATATTTTAATAATCATTTTTAGAGAAACGAATGAATACTTGTCTGTTTTTAATGATAGAAAAAAATTAAGCAACGCATCTTCTTTTTTCATTAAATAATACTGGCATAGCGCTAATGATTCATATACAGATGCTTGTTTAGACATTAATGCCGACTGCAATCCTATCCCTTTTTTTACATTTCTAATCGCAATTTCATAACTGGCTATAGCGTCATGCAACTGATTGCTTTCCATATAATATTCGGCGATAAACACGTAGTAATCAGGGTAATCGGGGAACTTTAATATTGATTCTTCAGCTACTTTTTTAATTTCAATTAGCGGCATTCCCATAGAGCGCATTGCTAGCAAAATATTAAATAAATTTTTCTCGCGATGGGAGTAACCTTGATAATTGTTATATTTTTCTGCCCGCCATGCAAAGTCTAATCCCTGATTATATTTGTTTAATATTAAGTATGTTGATGCAATATAGGCACATATATCACTACTGTACGGATTTTCTTCATATTCGCGAAGCAATAACTCTAGATTACGATTTCCTTTATCTTTTCTTTCTTTTTCACGTTTAGAATATCCCGTATGATAGATGATGAGGTTTTCAATTGGACCAATCACCACAATCGGACTTCCATCAACATGCAACAGGCGTTCATGTACCCTACCAACGAAGTGTACACGTGAACTATTTCGAAAAATACGAACACTTACGACACTATCGATTGTATTTCCGGTATCAGTGTCTATGTTTAATAACAATGCAGCAATCGCATCATTTTTTTTAGGGTGAGAACTTTGTATTGCTTTTCTTATAATTGGAATTGATTTTTCATCAAAGTATTCATCTGCATCAAGCATGATAATCCAATCGCCTTTGCACTTACTCATGGCAAAATTACGTGCATTAGCAAAATTTCCATCCCACAGATAATTGAAAACCTTAGCACCAAATTGTCTAGCAACCTCGACCGTTTTGTCCGTTGACCCCGTGTCAACTACAATGATCTCACTTGCAATTCTCTTTACACTTTTTAAACAAGACGGTAAATTTTCTTCCTCGTTTTTAGCAATCACAAATATGGATACACGCATTTTGCCACTCCCCGATTAATAGGTTAAGAAGCTTTAACGAAAGACAAAGAGAGCCCTGGGAAGCCAGGAGCTCTCTTTGGATCAATGGTTATATTACCGGAGCAACTGCAACACGCCTTGTGGGGCTTGGTTGGCCTGGGCCAGCATCGCTTGCGCTGCTTGGTTTAAGATATTGTTTTTGGTCATCTGCATCATCTCTTTAGCCATATCAACATCGCGGATCCGTGATTCAGCAGAAGTCAAGTTTTCAGATGAGGTATTCAGGTTGTTAATCGTATGCTCCAGACGGTTTTGCACAGCACCAAGCTTGGAGCGTTCGGAAGAAACCGTCTTAATCGCGTTATCTAGTGATGTTAGTGCTTGCGAAGCACCTGTTGCGGTAGAAACATCGATACTAGCGATGCCGAGCGCCGCGCTGCGCATATCATTGATCCCAAAGCTAATCGATTGTCCACGGTTAGCGCCGATTTGGAAGGTCATTCCGCCTCCGCCACTTGCCTCTGTCTGTGCACTGCTAAGACCCAAATCTTTGATCGTTGTGGCCCCTGTCTTATCCGATAATACGACTGGACCCGTCTCACTGTTGATCGTTAGGCGCCCATCTTTGGATGCCGCAACCGTAACTTGAGCAATATAACCGTCTTCATTAGACGCTTTACCTGTAGCACCGTTATAAGCGGTAATCGCGTTGTTAAGGGCAGTTTGCAATGTCGATGCAGCAGATGACATAGCATCCCCATTGTTAATTGCCGCTCCCAGTGTGGCTAACCCGATCAACTGGCCGTTAACCTCCAAGTTAAACGAGACGCCTGAGGCGATGTTTGATCCGTTATACTTATTTGTCCCGGTAACACCTGTTTCGCCGGCGCTGAAAAGCGATTTACCCGCAATGGATGCCACAGAACTTGCTGTTTTAATTTGAGAGTCTGTTCCTTCGGAGCCACTCTTCAGCACCAATTTACCTGTACCATCTACATATCCGGAAATATGGGCAACATTTTTCCCGGAATTATCAATTGCATTATTGATAGTTTGAACAATTAAATCTGCAGCGGCATTTTTAGATTGAGCCGTAGCACTTGAACCTGTCCCTGCCGTAATTGTCTGCTTTTGCTCCGAAGTAAGATCCTGCCAATTAACTTCAATGTTCGTACCATCAATCGTTAAAGTTTCTTTTACGAAATCACCTGTTACTAGTGTTGCGCCAGTCATAGCCGACGTAGCCGTAACTGAAGCTGCCGCTAACTTACCAACCTGTGCCCCTGTTGTCACGTTTTGTCCAATCGAAGCACCTGCTGCCGACTTAAGGCTACCGTTCAAAAGCTTTTGGGTGTTAAACTCGGTCGTATTGCCAATGCGGTCAATTTCATTTTTAAGCTGGGTTACTTCGTCCGAAATCGATTTACGGTCATCGGCCGTGTTCGTGCCGTTGGCCGATTGGTCAGCCAGTTCACGCATCCGTTGGAGGATGGAGTGAACTTCGTTGAGGCCACCTTCAGCCGTTTGTACCATCGAGATGCCATCTTGGGCGTTCCGGGAAGCTTGATCGAGACCGCGGATCTGAGCACGCATTTTTTCAGAAATCGCCAGACCGGCTGCGTCATCACCAGCGCGGTTAATGCGCAGACCAGACGACAATTTGGACATGGAGTTCGCAGCTGCCGCGGCATTCGTACTCATTTGACGGTACGTATTCATCGCCGGTAAGTTGTGGTTGATAATCATATTCCTACTCCTCCTTGAAGTTCGATTCGGGCGTCCGTGCCCTTCTCTACAGTGCCCCTCTCAATGTAGCTTGCTCGGCGGCCGTCCGACAAGCGGCACCGTTGAGAAGGGTCACTATTTATATCGCACAGACAGCTGTTTTCTTTCTTCGCTGTTTTCGGCGATATAAGGTGAAATAACCCGTTCTCATCTTTTTACCGTTGATTATATCCCTGATACGGTTATCTTTATCTTTTTTTCGCAATCCCTGTCGTTAGCGTTTTTTGGGGATCAATTTGCCGAACTCCTGCAAGTTCGGCGGTGTGCCAGCTTCTTGGTTGGCTTTGCGGATCGCTTCATAGACTTCGCCGCGGTGGACGGACACTTGCCGCGGCGCGTCGACACCGATGCGCACTTGATCGCCGCGCACTTCGACGACGACGAGACGCACATCATCACCGATAATGATGCTTTCCCCGGCTTTGCGGGTCAAAACGAGCATACTTTCATTCACTCTCCCCGTCCTGGGTAATGGATTTCGTTGCTATATCCGTCCCGGCAACGGAGCATCGAGCGGTTAACGGTTACTGAAATATCAAACAGCGTCATCCGGCGCTGCCTGTGCCTCGGCAACCTGGGGCGCCGCGTTCATCTTGGCTTCGATCGCCTGGGCTTCTGCTTCGGTTTTGGGCGGGATGAGGTGGTGCCGGGTCGTGTAGGGGGTCTTCTCCAAGACGACTTGCATGGCTTTGCGATCTAGCCAGTTGATCACGATCGGTGCCAGCAAGTTCGCCGTCATTTCCGTGCCGCCGGTGCGCACCGTGACGATGTTCCAGATCTCGCCGGGGTTTTCCGGAGCGATGCCGATAGCGCCGACGATGTCCGTATGTAAGGCCACGTCATAGTCCGGGAAAAAAGCAAAGGGGTTGACGATGACAAAGGTCAAGTCGGGATCGGTCGCTGATTGCAAAAAAGCAAAGACGTTGTCCGGCTCGTAAGGCAAAAAGGCAAAGGATTTTTCTTCGGGAAAACCGGGAATTCCTTGGGGAAAGGCGAGACAGTGGTTTTCCGGTACGTCGATTTCTCCGAAACGGGTTGTGGTAAGCAGCATCCGTGCATTCCTCCTCTTTTTTGGGCCTCCTGGCACTCCATGGCATAACCAAAGGTTTGTTCGCCCGTTCACGAACAGCTGCGTTAACAAGTTGTCGTACAAGGGGAGCAGGGACACTGGGCCATACGGTTGATCGACCGGCATATCGGGGCGCTAGGCTACATCATGCGGTCGATCAGCCGGTCTCTCAGGGACGCTAGACCCTAGGGTCGATCATCCGCCAGTCAGGGATGCTAGGCCATCCGGTCGATCAACCGACCGATCGGCGTACCGCCGGAGGTCAGTACCCACTGCAGATCGGGGCTTTGTCGCGTGTAGTGGATAATCGGCAGCTTTGTCGAAGTGAGTGTCACTTCGCTGGCCCGGTTGTCAAGGAAGCTTTTGCCGATCGCCACGGCGGGATCGCCGGGGTTTTCGATACGCAGCCATTGATCGGTTTCCGCAGCGCTTTTGGCGATGTAGCCGAGCAAGGCTTGCTTGCCTGCGGCGCCGGCTTCCTCGGCGAAGACCGAGGGATCTTTAAGGCCGATCGCTTCCCGGCTCGGCGTAGCGTCGATCGTCAACTGTCCCCAAGGCTGACGAATGCGCACCTCTACGCCGCCAGGAAATCCTGGTGAACCAGTCGGCAAAATGGCCATGCTATCTCCCCCCTCTCGCCGCTTCTGGGCCGAAGCGGCCCCCCGTTACCGCAGGAAGTCGACCAGCGACGGCTGGATGATCTTCGAGCCGGCCGAGAGCGCTGCCCGATAGATATTTTGCTGCATGCTCATCTGCGTGTACACTTCGGCCATATCGGCATTGGCCGTCTTGGAGAGCAGATCCTTGACGCTGATCTCAAAGTCTTGCAGGCGGTTTTCGGTAAAGTCCACGCGATTGACGCGGCCCCCGATCGCGGCTCGTTCCTGCAAGAGCACATCCATGAATTGACCAAGTTCTGTATTGCCTGCGACGCGCTCGCCCTTTTCCAGCTTCGCCGTCATGTCCTGCAGGAAGTTCATCAAGTCTTTGCCGCTGGCCCCGACCGGTGTGGCAAAGAGCTTTTGCCCGATCGTGTTGATTTGGACGGTCACATTGGCATCAAATTCCACATTGATGGGGTTGCTGTTGCCGAGCCAACGCCACTCCCCTGTTACGGGATCTTGCTGGCTCGGCGTTACTTCTGTTTTGGTGCCGGCAAAAATACTCCGTCCGGCTACACTTGTATTGGCCACCGAACTGATATGTTGCGTCAGCTCGTTGATTTCTTTGGCGATGGCTTGCCGTTCCTTGATCCCCAGCGTATCGGTGTTCGCTTCCACAAACAATTCATTAATCCGTTGCATCACGTTGTTGACTTCGTTCAGGGCCGCATCGCTGTTATCTAACCAAATCCGCGCTTCCCGGATGTTGTCAATATACTTGTTCACTTGGGTAAGTGTGGAACTGTAGACCATCGCCTTCACAGTTTCCGTCGGTCCGTCCTCCGGTAAGCGATAGAGCTGACCAGAGCCCAATTGATACTGCGTTTTCTCCATCTGCTGGTTGATCGAGTTCAAATTATTCATGAAGTTATTGGAGATCATCGATTGTGTGATGCGCAACGGTTTCACCCCTTTCCGAGATGATGTTCCTCCTTGGCTGCGCTGCTTCACTCGGGAAAATTCAGTTACCGTCCAACCACACCCATGCCGTTGATCAACTTGTCCAGCATCTCATCCATCGCCGACACCATGCGCGAAGCCGCGTTGAAGGCTTGCTGAAAGCGAATCATGTTGGTCATCTCTTCATCGAGCGATACGGAAGATATGGAGTTCCGTTGATTTTTGATCGTGTTGGTTAATGTAGTCTGATTATCCTTCATACGCGTATTCTGCTGCCCCGCAACACCCAGATCACCGATTAAGGTGTTGTAAAAGCCATCCATGGTCGAAGCCGGAGTAAAGTCGAGTTTCGCATATTTTAACTGGGAGAGTTTCAAAGCGTTGCGTCCGTCACCTTCAAAGGTCGTGGTAGCGGCCGGGATCTGATCATACGTTTCTGGACGTCCGGCTGCAATCTGCGCCGGATCATCCAGCAGGGGGTTAATCTTGATATTGGCAATGTCCAAGGGATCAATCAGTGCCCCAGCACTATTGGTCTGAACAAAAAATTTGATCCCCGACGCCGCATTGGCCGTCCCCTTGTTGATCTGATCGAGTGTAACACCTTGTTCATGAATGCGGTTGAATTCCGCACTAAACACCTTCACCATGTTATTCAGTCGATTGCGGGTGTCAACGACGACGCCGGTTGGGTTCCGCGATTCCAGTAAACCATAAAGCTCACCGCCGGTAATTTCCACAATACCAGAGGAACTGGCCCAGCGGATGTTCAGCGTGCTATACGGGTCCGTCAAGTTGATGGGCTCAGGATCCAAAATAAAACTATCCCGTTCCAGCGCAGTCACAAGGTCAAAGTTACCGATCGACACGTTGATCATGCCGGTTGTATCTTCGGTCACTTCGATCCCCACAATCTTCGACAGCTTGTCGAGCAAGAGATCCCGTTTGTCTCGCAGATCGTTGGCATGTTCACCTTGTTTGGCTTCAATGCGCATAATCTGGCCGTTGAGGGTAACGATTTGATCGGCATAGTTATTGATGTCACGAACTTTACCGATAATGTCATCGTTGATACTATCTTGTAACTGCGTGAGCTGACGGTCCAAGTGGTTGAACGTTTCGACCAGGGCTTTCCCGCGCTGCACCACGACACTGCGGGCACCGGATTGGTTGGGGTTGGCCGTCAGATCCTGCATTGACTCCCAGAACTGGTCGATCACTTTGGAAAGGCCCGTTTCACCGGTTTCATTGAGCAGCATCTGAATGCGCTGGGTTGTATCGGCACGGCTTTGCCATTCGCCGAGTCGGGCATTTTCGTTCCGGTACTGGCGATCGAGAAAGTCGTCGCGATAGCGTTTGATCTCCGCCACTTCCGCGCCGGTGCCGATCTGTCCGGGCCAGGAAGCCGGTTTCATGCCCGGTACATAGACGGACGGCGTCGCACTGATGTTGGCTGTTTGCCGTGAGTATCCTTCCGTATTCGCATTGGCAACGTTGTGGCTGGTCACATCTAAGCCCATTTTACCGGTCAATACGCCGCGGCGGGCAATTTCCAAGCCAAAAAACGTCGATACCATGCCTGCTCCCCCTTGCTGACTTGGTCATGCGGTGACGATCCGATCGCCGGTTAGATGCGTTTGCTGAAAAATGCCCGCTGCTCACCGGACATATCTCCCCCACGCCCGTAGCCCGCTGTCGGTGCTTCGGTGGCCGCGCACATGGTATTCATAAAATGCTGGAAAAACTTCAGCGTTTGCTGGAGCATTTCTTCATTGCGTGCTGTTTTTTCTCTTAGGATCTTGGTTTGTTGCTGCAATTGGCCCATGCACGTTTCCAATGCCGTTTTTCTATCCGGCGGTGCGACGGCCACGATCTGCGCGAGCGTTTGACAGTCGGCAAAGCGCGGAAACCGTACGAGATGGGCCGTGTATCGTTGGCGCTGTTCTTCCACTTTACCGGCCCGCGCCACAAGGATTTCTTGGGCGGCGGTGATCTTTTTGATCTCCTCCAAGCTGGCGCGAAAAAGTGCTTTTTCTTGGAGTTCGGCAAGGTGCACCATGGCCTGCAGCAGGTCAGCATGCATACTGAGCGATTGGTTCAATCGCTCAAAAAGGTCCTCCCAGGTAGCGTCCGCGAGATCGGACGTTGCTGAGGGGACCTGTGTTCTCATCGGCATCCCGTCTCACCTTTTTTCATATTTCTTTGCGGTCGGCGAGGTTGTGCTCGATCATTTTGTCAGCGATGTCTTCGGCGGAAATCCGGTAGGTGCCATTGGCAATCTTTTCTCGTAACGCTGCGATGCGCTCCATGCGCGGATCGGGCGATTGATGCACCGCCCGGAGCGCTTGGTGTAACTCTCGCGCCTCATCGGAAACTGCAAAGGAGTCGCGCTTCGATGCCCCTGATGTCGACAGGGGGGGGTGCATCTTTGGGTTTATTGGTACGGTCAGTGGAGTAAATTTGCAATAACTGACTGATCCCGGCTGGAATTCTCATCGTGTTCAACTCCTTTGCCTTCCCTTACCTTTGGAGTTTATGAGCTCTTTCGATCATTATCGTGAACAGCACGCCAAAACTTTAGCGAAATAGCTCCTCGGTTCGGGCGGGCAAAGAAAATTTTTCTTTTGATGATTACTTTCGGCCAATAATTACTTTCTTTTGTTAAGATCGTTTGAAAAGACCTTGTTCTTATTTGCATGACTTTTAGCCCCACTGTTCGGTCGAAGAGCTTCGGCAAGACTTAGGGATTTAGCCGCACCACGCAGTTCCTGCGCCAGTTCTTCCTGGCATCTGCTGCAATACCGGCCGGCTTTAATCGGGATATCACAACGCTGGCATCGCTTACCGGATTTCGATTGATAGCTCAGGATTTCGATCCGGCCTTCATCGATAAAGCGAGCAATCGTGGCTTCATCCACACCGGTGGCCGCGGAAACTTCGTCGAGCGATGCCCCCGGAAAATCACGCAAATATTCGCGCACATCGTCATAGTGGCTTTCTAATTCACGGATGCAAATGGGGCAGTGTTTTTCTCTGTCTTTCGGGATGTATAGCCGGCCACAGCGAATACAGTTTTTCATGTTGACGCCTCACGTTCCCAATTGTCGAATATTTGATTCCCATAGATGGCTCCGATTTCTTGAAGAAAAAACAACCCCTCTGTGCAGGAGGGGCAAAATTGAACCGGTTCTGTTTCGGGGCCTTCATGCGTAAGGTCGCTGTTTATTTGCGGATACTACGGGAAAAGACTTTGTTCTTGGTATCTTCGGTGGCGATGCGATTTTCCGTCCTAAGGCTCAATGCTTGCACGGCACCACGCAGTTCGCGGGCCAACTCCTCTTGACAAGCCGCACAATGACGCCCGGCTTGGAGCGTGCAACCACAACGCTGGCAACGGTGGAGTGCGTAGCTTGCTCCGCCTACTTCCAGGCGACCTTCTTCGATAAAGCGATAGATCGTCTGTTCCTCGACGCCGACTGCATGAGCAACTTCCGCATGGGAAGCTCCGGGATGGTCACGCAGATACTCGACGACATCTTCATAGCGACTTTCTTCTTCACGAAAGCAGATCGGGCAGATTTTTTCTTGGCGCTGCGGAGCATAGAGCCGGCCACAGCGAACACAGTTTCGCAAACTCACCTTTGATGTCCCCTTTTTGGATGCATAATTTGTTTTCATTATAGCTCTAATTTTCAAGTAGAAACAATAGCTTCCTGATGTATTTTCCTCTTTTATGACGTATCACGTCTTGCCATGAACACATATAGCGCTCACGATGCTTAATAACCGATACCGGCCGCTGCCGTAAGAACCACTACACGTACATAGCCGGCCTGCCGCAAAACGCGGGTGGCTTCGGCTACGGTCGCTCCGGTTGTGTATATATCATCGACGATAATCGCTGTTGGCGCCGATGCGCCGGGAAGAACGTAGAATTGGCCACGCAGGTTTTCCATACGTTGCTGCCGCGTCAGATGGGCCTGCGCTTCGGTGTCGCTGCGCCGCCCCAGCCGATCATTGACGAGCAGCCCCGTCTCGGCGCTGATGGCTTGGGCCAGCAAGAGGGCTTGATTGTAATTGCGCGTTTGTAATTTTTGTGGATGTACGGGGATCGGGATCAAATGGGCTTGTTGCCAGTCGCCCCACGGCTGGGTCCAGGTGGCATTCGGTACGTTGCGCCATAAGATGGTTGCCATCAAGCGGCCCAGCGGTTCTGCTTTGGCCCGTTGTCCTTGGTATTTCAGATCGTGCAGACTCTGGCGCAGGAGCCCGCGATAGGGACCGATGTTCCAGGCCGCCGCAAAGAGCGGCTTTTGGCGGAGACAGTCGCTGCATTCATTACCGTTGATCGCTGTGGTGGACGCATTGTTAGGTGTGATGTTGGGTGCATTGTTAGGTGCAACATTGGATGCGATATTGGGTGCATTGTTAGGTGCTACATTGGATGCGATATTGGGTGCATTGTTAGGTGCTACATTGGATGCGATATTGGGCGCATTGTTAGGCACGGTGGTTGCTTCCGCATCGATGTATTTGCCGCATGTCATGCACTGGTTTAGCCCCTGGCGCTCCAGATCCAGATCGGTCAGGCAGTGCCGGCATAAGCCTGTCCGTGTATCCCCGTTGAGCGGCTGCTGGCAAAAGGAGCATTCCTGCGCCGTCGGAAAGACCGTGTCCGCCGCGGAACGAAACACCTGCGCCCAGGCGGTTTTCCAGATGGGGGTTGCTCGTTTGGGATTGACACTTTGTACATCTACCAGTGCTCGCGGAGACCGGGCAATCGTCCATCCACTATCCCATGCGCCCATACGTTATCCTCCTTTTGTGTTGTTTCTGCCGGTTGCTGAGTGATGGAGGAGGCCAAAAATCCTTTTTTTCGGGCCTCTTCATTAAGCCAGCGGATGCTGGTTAATGCTTCTTGCATCGCCGATGTCTTGCGAGTGCCGACAAACCATACGGTACCGTCGGGGCGTTCGCTGGAGCGCCCGGCTCGTCCTGCCATCTGGATCAATGCCCGTTCATCGAAAATTCGTTCATTTTCCGCAAAGAGAACAACGACGTTGGCTCGCGGAACGGTGATCCCGCGCTCCATGATCGCCGTCGTCACAAAGATCGGAAAGGCCTGGCGGCTGAACCGCTGTCGTTTGCTTTCTCGTTCCGGATCGCGGGAATGGCTGTACTCGACCCAGATCCCTTTAAAATCGTTAAAGGGAGGTAAGCGGGTCGCAACTTGCAGGGATGTCCCGACGCGCTGCGCTAAAAAAACGGAAGGAACAAAAAGAAAGACCTGCGCTACGTCGCCTTCCACGCTGCGATGCAAAAAGTGCAGGAGTTTTTCGGGGAAAATCAATTGATCCTTTTGCCAGTTCCATTTCTTCTCCAGTAAAATCTCCGGCTCGGGCAGCGGTCGGCCATGATGGCGGGCGGGAATGGTCACCAGCGCCAATTGCCGGGCAGCAACGGCTTCTTTTAATACTATATCGGGTGTGGCCGTCATATAGACCGAACGGCCTTGTCGTTTCCGTGCACGCAAGACCGCTTGGTGGAGCATCGCACTGCCTTGGTAGGGAAAGGCGTCGGCTTCATCTAAAACAACCAAGTCAAAGCTGTGAAAACAGCGAATCGCTTGGTGCGTGGTGGCGATGACGATCTGGCGCCGGATGTATTTTTCTGAGCTTCCGCCGTAAAGTGCGCCGACGCTGGCACCGGGAAAGGCTTGTTGAATGCGCGGCTCCAGTTCCAGCACCACATCGCGGCGCGGAATGGCAAAAAGCACCCGTCCGCCGGCGCGCAGGACTTGGGCGATGCTGCCAAAGACAACTTCGGTTTTGCCAGCACCACAGGCGGCCCAGACCAGAACGCCCTGGGGGCTGCCGGGCTCCTCGCGCGTATCGGTGGCGGCGATGTCATGGATGGGGGTGGCTTCGCTTGTGACTCTGCCAACGGCACCTGGTGTTGCCATGGTTCGGTGCATCAACGTCGCTTCGACGCGCTGGCTGGCTGCTGCTTGGGCCGGTGTCAACTTGAAGGTCAACTGGGGCCAGTGCATACCGGGCGGTGGTTCATTCGGCGAATATCCCGGCGCTGCCGCCCGTTGCTTATCTGTTCGGCTTGGCCGACAAATCAGGCGTAGCCGTGGCTCCACATCATGGTCCCATCGTTCCAGCCATTGCTCATCGCCGGCCATTCCGTACAGCGGACGGCACAGCCGTGCTTCGCCCATAGCTGCACAGGCTTCACAGGCCATGCAGTGGCTACGGCCGCAACGCACACAGGAACTAAGCAAGACGTTTTCCGTTTCACCGCAGCGCATGCACTGCCCCTGCCCCGGGGCCTTCAACTCCACCGAAGCAAACACTTGGATAACGCCAAGCAACGCTAAGACCTGCAAAATATCTTCCAGGGGAAGTCCATTGGATGGGGCACCCTGTACACATTCAGCTACTGCTTTTTCTACTTCATTCATAAACAGCAACCGGCCTTCCATTGCCATTGCTACTTGCCGAGCTTGCTCCACCGTAAAGGGTACCCCTTGCTCGCGATTGATGCGGTAGATGTGTACAGGATAGGGCTGCCGATCACCGGCAGCGGGAGCATCAACCTTGCGTAAGAGGGCGATAACTTGGCTTAGCCACGGTTTTATGGCTGGATCATGCCGGTGATCATCCCGTTGATCATCCCGCCGGTCCGGCAGGCGGTTATTCCATGATGCCTGCAGATCATCCAGAAAACTGCGGCTTTTTTGCTTCCACCACGCCGATTGCTTCGTTGCCCAATCCAGAGGACCAGTCCACCAGCTTCTCTGCTGATTGGGTTGACGGTTACGTTGACGGTTGGGTTGCCCGTTACACCCCTGCGTTGCGTGACTTGGCCAGCGCCCTTCGGTAAGCCAGTACCGCGATCGGCCGTCAAAACCGCCGGCGTCTTCATGCCATAATTTTTTCCAGATATATAAAAGGATACCGATGGGCAATATCGGCGTGATTACGTTTAATTCGGTGTAGCCTTCGTGGGCCAGCACAGCGCTGTCCAGCGTAGGATCATGGGTGATACCGAGCCATTCCTTGTGGCCGCCGCGGGCCAAGTACAGCACTCCTCGTAAGCAAAGCAAAAAAATCACCCTTTTGGCAATGGATGGTAGATGTTTCGCCAAAAAGGTGATTTCTTCCTTCGTAAAAAAAGAAATTGTTTTGTCACTGAATGTCGACAAAGCGATGTTTGATTGCAAAAAGCGCTGCTTGCGTACGGTCTTTGACTTGGATTTTGCGAAAGATACTGGTGATGTGATTTTTTACTGTTTTTTCGCTGATGAAAAGTGTCTGCGCAATCGCTTGGTTGGACGCACCGCGGCCGATCAGGGAAAGCACGTCCTTTTCCCGTTCCGTCAAATCGTCACCACGGTGGTCCTGTCCATGTCCATGACGCTGGCGGCCGTAACCGGCAGCTTTGTTGATAATATCCGGATCGAGGACGGAACCGCCCTGAGCCACACAAAGAATCGCACTGCTCAAACGGTCCGGATCGACATCTTTCAGCAAAAAGCCATCGACCTTCGCTTCCACGGCCCGCAGGATATCGCCCTCGTCGTCATGGGCGGTGAGAATGATGATGCCGATCTGCGGATGTTCTCGTTTGATTACTTGGCATGCTTCGATACCACTGGCCCCGGGCATGTTAATATCCATTAAAATTACGTCCGGCTGCAAGCTACGGCTCTGGCGGATGGCGCTTTGCCCGTCACCCACTTCGTCAATCACTTCGAAACGTAGCTCTAATTCTAAGATCTTGCGCAATCCTTGGCGCACAATCGGATGATCATCAGCGATCAGAATGCGAACGGTGCCGCTTTGTTTCATCGTCTGCCACCTCCATGTTCAGCGGGATCCGGATCAACAAGGTTGTTCCTTTGCCGGTACCGGTGCGTATATTCAGGGTTCCCTTCAGCAGGGCTACGCGCTCCTGCATGCCGGCAATGCCAAAATGATCGGCCGACATCCCTTGCATTTCTTCGTAAATAAATCCGCATCCGTCATCGGTCACCGAAACGGCTACGCCTTGCGGAAGCATTTCCATTTGTACGGTTACAGTGGTTGCTCGCGCATGCTTATGTACATTGCTGAGGGCTTCTTGTACCATGCGAAACAAAGCGACTTTATAGGCTGTGCCGAGCGCTTGTTCTTCTCCACGAAAGCGCAACGTGATCTGCAGGTTGGTTTTCTCTTGAAAATCTGCGGTATAGCGGCGCAGCGCATCGTATAAACTGCTGTCTTCCAAGGCCATCGGCCGCAGATCATAGATGATTTTGCGGACATCTTTCAGGGTAAGACGGACTGTGTTTTTGAGTTCACCTAGTTCTTGCCGGGCCCGCTCCGGGCTTTGGATGAGCAGTTTTTCGCACAGTTCCGCTTGCATCACCATACCGGCCATGGTCTGAGCCGGTCCGTCGTGAATTTCTCGGGCCACGCGCCGCCGTTCTTTTTCCTGGGCAAGAACGATCTGCAGCGCCAATTGCTCTTGTTGCTGGGCTTCTTCCAGTTTTGCACCGACGATTTGCAAGTTGTTTCCTAAAAAGTCCAAGATCACGCCAATCTGTCCAATCAACGCTTCTGCCCGTTCTACCATGCTTTGGAGGGTACGTAGCCGCCGTTCCAGTGTGTCTCGTCGTGTACGCAGTTGGAGTTCCCGTTCACGATACACGGCCAAACTTACCTGGAGCGCCTGCGCTTGTTCGTAGGCCTGGCGAATGTCTTGTTCGCTAAAACGATATAAGTCTCGACTGACTTCCATCAGTCGCACGCGGGCACTGCGTTCTTGCCGTTCCAGAGCGTCAACGTTTTCAATTACCTCTAGTGTTTCCTTTTGGATGGCTTGGAGATCTTTTTGTACACTGGAGACTTCAAGGCGTGCATCTTCGGTAATCGAAAAAATTTTTTCTTTCGATTGTTCGATCGTTTCCAGTGTCCCTTGGACAATTTTATCCAACGCGGTTGCGTCCAGCACGCCGGCCTCCCTTCTGCACTAACCAGGATGATCTGCGTACATAACCCGGGCTCCTTCTTTCGACAAACGAACCCGTTTTTCCTGCAAAAAAAAGCCTCCCACATCAAGGGGAGGCTTGCCCGACATGGCTAGGCTTGTCCGGCTACGTATGCATCCATCGTTCCCATCTCCACAGGTGTGACGAGCCGCAGGTGTGTAATGGGGCGAATCACTAATTGCCCGAGGCTGTCAATTTCCATGCGTACTGCCGCACATTGTCCGTCATTTAACCATTCTTGCGGCAGTTGAAACTCCCCTTGCTTCGACAATACTGTACTCCCTACCAAGCCGGCACCTCCGCTACTGTTATGCTACGTAAAGGCAGTATCGATGGCTGACCGATTATCGGGCATCGATTGTTGGCCGATTGGGCATCAATTGCTGACCGATTATTGGGTCGCCTTTTATCGTTACATGCCGAATCGTTACTAAAAGCATAACATTGCGGCGGCAAGGCTGTCCTCAGAAGAAAGTCGAAGCGCGGCAAGAGATCCGATTTTTTTTAGGACAAAAACTGACGCTCCCTTAAGGGCCAGGGCAGTAGCGGTCACCTCATTCGACTGAGGCAGCGAGCGTTAAGGCCAGGCCATCGGCCAAGGTGATGCGGGGACGCCAGTCAAGATCGTTGTAGATTCGTGTCGAATCAAGATAACTATGTTGAATATCGCCGGGCCGCGCCGGTCCATAGTTAACCGGTAGCTTGCTACCCTGGATGTCCTGCATGGTCTGGTATAGTTGATTAACTGTCAAGGGCACGCCGGTACTGACGTTGTAAATATGGTGACGAAGCTGCGATGCCGGCGCTTCCATCGCTTGAATGACGGCGGCGGCCACATCACCGACAAACACAAAATCCCGTGTTTGCTCCCCGTCGCCGAAAATCACCGGGGCTTGGTGTCGCCGTAAATGATCGGCAAAAATCGCCACCACGCCGCCTTCGCCTGTCGCATCTTGCCGCGGGCCAAAGACGTTGGCAAAGCGTAATGCGATGCCTTCGATCCCGTGCAATTGTCGATAGACGGCCAGGTAGTGCTCGGGGGTGTGCTTGCTGATCCCGTAAAAATTCATCGGTGCCACGGGATGTTCTTCATCGATGGGCAACCTTTGCGGCTCGCCATAGACGGCAGCGGATGAGGCCAGCACCAGGCGTTGGATACCTTGACGGCGGCAAAATTCCAGCATTTGCAGGGTACCGATAATGTTGACTTGGGCATCGCGCCCGGGATCACGCAGCGATGTTTGCACGTCGACTTGGGCAGCCAGGTGAATGACCGCTTCCGGGGGGTTATCCTGCTCGGTCAAGGGCGCTTGCCAATCGGTTTGACAGACGTCACCAATGATCAACCGGGCTTGGGGATGAACATTTTGCCGTTTGCCGGTCGACAAATCGTCCAGTACTGTCACGGTGTGACCTCGCTGGATTAAGGTATCTACGACATGGGAACCGATAAAGCCGGCTCCGCCGGTGACCAATACGTGCAAAGTTTGCCACCTCGATTTTTTACTTTTGCTTTTGTTTTCCGGTTAGGGTATGCGACTATGTCACGCGGCGACGCCGCGCAGTTACGGCATGGCCAGTAGATCTTGACGCACGTAACCTTCTTGCCCGTTGGCAAGGCGTACTTTATACCAAGGCTGCCCGCCGTCGGCACCGTTGACTTTTTCCAGAATCACCACGCTGGTGCGATAGGGCAATTTGGTCAGTAATGTATAATCGGTACCCGGGCCATAGCGCACATTGGCACCGCCGGTTGGTGTGATGGTACCGGTCTTCGCAGTCCCTGTGGCCGGTGTTGTAGCCGTTGTGGCGGACGTTGTTGCAACTGCGCCCCGCGACGCAACGGTTGAAGCGGTCGTGGGGGTTGTTCCGGATGAAGTTGCCCCGGCCGCTCCGGTTGTTACCGTGGTGACGGGGGCACTTGTGGCGAAGGCCTCCAGGCCGCCACCGAGTTTGGCCGTTTCGGCTGTCCATGTGGTGCTTTGATAGCCTGCTGGCATGGGCGGTAATTGGATCGTTTGTCCGGCACGGGCAACGGCCACTTGTAACGCTTCTACGCGAGCATTGAGGGCCACGATCTGGTTATGTAGATCGGCATTATTCGCCCGCATCGCCTTAAAAAGATAGCTTCGTGCTACTAACGGATCATCACTGGTTCCCGGTGTGGCTGCAAAAGCCAGCACCACTTGCCCCACTAGAAATCCAGCTGCCATTAGACCAGCACCTTTGATCCAACCGACCCAGCGCGGGCGTTTTGGTTCAGGTGTTGGTGATGTTGTAGATGTTGTTCGTTTCTCTGACGTCGGGGCCAAAAGCACTTCGATCTCTTCCGGCAAGAGACCTGGGCTTTGCCTTTTTGATGAAGATTTCATTCTGTCACCCCATTGTACATTCCACTCATATACATGACAAAAGCCACTGGTGGAAAACTTCACCACTGGCTTGTCTGCATCAAATCAACGACCCTTTTCAGCGCTCTTCCGGTTGCTCTTGCTTGATGGCGATCCGACTTACGGCCACTTCCGTTACCGCAGTCGAACGTCCCACTATACCCAACCGGTCCGCCAACACAAGAATCAAGCTAGCGACGAAAATCAACACAAAAACACTTTGCGCCGTCGAGACACTGGTGAGAATCACTGCTGTAATACCGAGAACGGCATTGATACCGTAGATGATTAACACGGTCTGGGGATGGGAAAAACCCAGTTCCAGCAAGCGATGGTGCAAGTGTCCTTTATCGGCTTGAAAAATCGGTTGTCCTTTTTGGTAACGACGGAAAATCGCAAACCCTGTGTCTAAGATCGGGATACCGACGATTAAAATAGGAACAAAAACGGAAATCACTGTAGCTACTTTGGCTAGGCCCATGATGGACAAGCAGGCCAAAACGAATCCCAGAAACATAGCGCCGGTGTCGCCCATAAAGATGGTCGCCGGATGAAAGTTATGCTTTAAGAAGCCTACGGCGGCGGCACCAATGGCTAACGCCAGGTATGCTACGAGGATTTGACCTTGGGTCCAGGACACAACGGCGAGGGTCAGAGCGGCAATGGCCGAGATTCCGGCAGCCAGACCATCGAGTCCGTCAATTAAATTGACGGCATTGGTCACACCGATAATCCAGAAGATCGTAATCGGAATCTTTAACCAACCTAATTCCAAGACGTCGGGGTTAATAAAGGGGTTTGTCACAAAATCGACGGATAGTCCGAAGGGAATGACCGCACCGGCTGCTGCCACTTGCCCGATGAGCTTGATCTTGGGCGACAAATCAAAGCGATCATCTAGAACACCGGTCAAGACGATGATGAAACTCCCAATCAGCAGTCCGGTCATTTCCGGACGCCAAAGCTCCGGTTTCCACCAACCCAAGGCACAAGCCACGATGGTAAATCCCGCCCAGATCGCCAGTCCTCCTAGACGCGGCATCACCCGGGAGTGCACTTTTCGCCCCGTTGGCACATCGACGGCGCCAATGCGAAATGCAAACCAGCGCACAGCTGGTGTAAGGACGAGTGCTAGCACAAAAGCGGCAAATGCCACTAAGGCCATCGACACATAGGTCGCCTGCCTTTCTCCCACGAACTTTTTTACGTAAGGGCTACCACTTTGTTGCTAACCAAGCTGTATTTACGGTAAAGCAGGGCGCCTTAACCATCATTCTACCCCAAGGCCTTCCATAAGACAAGATACCACGCATAGAATCCTTTTGTTCCGACCATACTGAGGGGAATGTAAGGCGGGGGATTTCATGAAAGCTCTGATTTTACGAAGGATCTTGATTGATTTGATGAAACCTTGATTTGATGAAACCTTATGATTTTACAGCGAATGTCAGCAGTGCCTCGCAGACCATCTGACCGTCGACGGTGGCTATACCTTTGGCTTTGCCGATGCCGCGTTTCAATGCCGTCAATTCTGCTTCCAAACGCAGCACATCGCCGGGTACTACTTGTCGGCGAAAACGCACGTCGTCCATTCCGGCGAACAAGGCGATGCGGCCGGCGAACTCCGGCATCTTGAGCAGGGCCACAGCGCCGGTTTGGGCCAATGCTTCTAAGATCAACACGCCGGGCATCACCGGATAACCGGGAAAGTGCCCTTGAAAAAAAGGTTCATTGATCGTGACATTTTTCCAACCAACGGCCGAACGACCGACTTCTAATTCCGTCACGCGATCAAGCAATAAAAACGGTGGTCTATGGGGTAGAATACCCTGAATGTCCGTTACCGATAGATCTACATTTTGCCGCATGTGCCATGGGCCTCCTTTGATTCCATAGTTTATTTTTTGAGCTTTGTGCTTATGCGGTGGTTTGTGTCTTTTGAGTGGTTCTTCTTGGCACAAACAAGGAAGATGCCTCCTGATGTCGAATGATAGCTAATTCAATAACTAATAGGAGGAATGTAGCTCCCATGAAACTCGTCGATGACCGGGGCCGCTGGTTCGGCCTGATCAACCCTCTCGACTTGGTTGTCCTTGTCGCCATCGTCGCTCTCGTCTTTGGTCTCGCCACCAAAACCAAAAACATCGTGAGCACCACAACTACGGAAGTGCAGTTCGAAGGCTTTTTCAAAAAAGTTCACCCCGAACTGGTGGCTGGTCTGAACACGAATGAAAAACTGGTGGCCGGCGGCGTGTTTGTCGAGGACGCCCGTGTCGAATCGATTCGTGTCGTTCCCTCGCGCACGTCCCAGACGAACGCGCAGGGGGAAACGGTGGTCTCCGATGATCCCCATTATAAGGATGTGTATGTTGTGATCCGCGGCACCTCCAAATCGGCCACGGCCGATCTGAAGGTGGGCAATCAGGAGATCAAAGCTGGGAAAGAATACTGGTACAAAACGCAAACGATGAACCTGCAAGGGATTGTGGACAGCGTCAAGATTTTACCGTCGCCTTGATTCGCTCCATCATCACGGCCAGCCGGGCATCCCAGGAATGGGTCTCTGCCAGTGCTTGCCGCTCCGCTCTTCCTGCGGTTGGCGCTGCACGCAGGGACGCCTGCACCATGGCAATGAAGTCATGGTGATCGTGGGCCACTTGGACGACCGGTGCAAAGGGCAGGACCTCAGGCAGTGCCGTTGAGACGACGGGCTTCCCGGCAGCCAGGTACTCATAGATCTTGACGGGATTGACGGCGGCTGTCAACTCGTTCATCCGAAAGGGCGACAGGCAAACGTCAAAATAACGCAGGTACTGCGGCAATTGGGCGTAAGGCTTTTTACCGAGGAGTTGTACGTTCGGCAGCGCCTGCAGTGCTCGTACGTCCGTTTCGACGGGACCGATCAACACCAAATTCGCCTCCGGTACGGCACGGGCTAGGGCTGCCAATAATTCTGTATCGATCCAACTGCCGATGCCACCGATAAAGCCAATGACCGGTTTTCCTGGCGCAGGCATGTCCCCCGGGAGTTTGTGGCTGTTTTTTTCATCGGCATCACCACGGGCAGCTTGGGCGTGCTCCGCGTCAGTGGCAGCCTGTCGAAAGTGTTCTACGTCGGCTGCATTGGCGACGAGCGTCACATCGGGGCGGACTCGCTCCATCTTGCGCGCCAGCGCCTGGGCCGAAGCAAAGACCACATCGGCGCGCTTCGCCAATTCATCTTCCATGGCTTGCATGACGACTGGGTCGATGAGCCCTTGAAAGGCCGCGTGATCATCGACACAGTCATAGATCACTTGGGACCAGCGGTCGCCGCCCAGCAAATCGCAAGAGCCCGGTAGATAAGTCCACAGCACCGGCCGCTGCCATTTTAAGGTACGCAGCGCTTGATCCAGCGCACGGGCCAGCCGTTTTTGGTTGCTGCGGTTGACGGGTCGATACATGCTGTGAAAAGGCCAAAAGATCGGTGGCTGCAATCCCCAAATCGCACCGGGCCGTAGTTCCGTGAGTCCTTGCGGTGATGCTTTTAGTGTCCCTTCCGTCCCTTCCGTCCCTTCCGTCCCTTCCCGTGTCCCTTCCCGTGCGGCCTTTAGTGCTGCTTGTCGCGCTTCCCAAAGGGCTTTATTTTTTAATCCTGCCAAATAGGTGATCGGCGGATCGACATAAAGCACGCGATGCCCCTGATCGGCCAGGCGTACCATCAACTGTTGCGCCCGCGCCCAGATGCCGTGCCACTCTGCCGCTCCTATACATACAATATCCAACCATTTGTCCTCCCCACTTCAAAAGGTCCCCACTTCATAGGCAACGAGGTGAAAACCCCCTGAATACCATTGAAACGTTTCGCCAAGTCCTTGTCAACAGCTTGATCGGTCGACTTATGCAACTTCTTGTTTTTCTTTTGAAAAAAATCGACCTGGTCTGGCAGCGCAGTTGGATTCATCGGGGCCTGGAACGGTTCATCGCCCTGGCTCGCCAAAGCGTTACCGGCCGTTTCGTCGGTGATGATCCCTATGGGCGAATGGAGCGCCTCGCTACGGATTCGCAATTTTTACGTCTTTGGCGCCTGATCACGGCGCCCTTGGTTCTACTGCGCCGGCGTTGGCTCGATCTGTTTTTGCCGACCGCCGATACGTCACTGGTCGGCAATATTGTGCGCCATCTGGCCGTACCGGAAGGGTGGCAGTTGGCCGGTATCAGCCGGGCCGGTGTCGCGCTGGTTATCGGTTGGCTTCACGCGAAAATCCCTTTGATTACTACCGGCCATGCGCCTTGGAACCTGAGTACGGTGCTGTTGCCATTGCTTATCATTGCTGCTCTTTATACGTTCCGCACCTGTACAAGTACTGTAGCGGAAGTGGCGGCCCAATCTTGGATCGCCCGCGGCGTTGCGGCTTTGTTTCGTGATCACGATTCGGAAGTAGCTGCTGGGGCCGCTGGGGGCGTCGGGACTACCGGAACTGTCGGGGCTGCTAGGGCTCCCGGGGCCGTCACTTCCCCTTATCCCGTGGCACCGGCTTTGAGTCCAGTCGCTGAAAAGCTCATGTTCCTGCTCCTGTTCGGCCTCGGTGCTGGCCTTGGTTTCCTGGCCTCCCGGTACGGTGATGTCGCTACTGTCGCGCTTTTGCTGGCCCTGGTGGCGCTGCAGTTGCTGATTTTTCGCCCAGCCCTGGGCCTGATTGGCATCGCCGCTTTTAGCCCCATTGACTGGTTTTTGCGGCTTCAGTTGCCGGCCAGCGTTGCTGCCATTTGGGACAAAGGCCTTTTTGTTTTGATGATTGCTGCCATTGGCGCCCACTGGCTGACACGGCGCGATTTTCGCTGGCGCGGCCACCCGCTTTTTGTGGCGCTGACGGCTTTTAATATCATCATGATCACGCTTTTTCTTATCGATCATACCTATCCGCGGATCTCGGTGCCCTTCGAAGGTTTGCGCGTTGTCATTCAGCATACATTTTGGTTTTATCTGGCCATTCAGCTCTTGGAGCGCCCTGCCCAAAGCCGCCGTTTTTTGATCTTTTTTGCGTTGATCGCTACCGGCATTGCCGCCTTCGGTGTTTACCAGTACATCATCAAAGTACCGATGCCGGAAAACTGGGTCGACAAAGCGGAAAGTATCACGACGCGGGCTTTTTCTATCGTTCAAAGCCCGAACGTGCTTGGCAGCTTGCTGGTGTTGACAACGCCTATCGCTCTGGGGCTGACGTACCAAAGCCACCGGTGGCAGCGTTGGTTTTTTCTCGCTTGCGCCGGGGTCATGGCCGCTTGCATGGTCGTTACTTTTTCTCGTGGTGCCTGGCTGGGGTTGGGGATCGCCATTGTACTCTTTAGTTTGCTGCAGGACCGGCGGATTATCGCCATTTTGTTGATCGGTGCGTTGCTCTTGCCGGCCGCTGCGCCGTCGGTGGCGGATCGCGTGAGCTATTTGCTGAGCCCCAGTTATTTTGCCAGTTCGGCCAAGGGCGGGCGAATCGATCGTTGGAACTTGGCGCTGGAAAAAGTGCAGCAACACCCGATGACGGGGATCGGTCTTGGCCAGTTTGGCGGTGCTGCTGCCGAGCGCAATGCGATTTATTTTTCGCATAAAACGCTCTACACCGATAACTATTACCTGAAAACGGCTGCGGAAACCGGTCTTGTGGGTTTATTTTCCTTGCTAGGCTTGATTTTGGCCACGATACGGTTTAGCATTGGCTCGGCCTTGCATACGGCTCGTCGCTATCGCCCTCTGGCGGCCGGTGTGGCTTGCGGTATTATCGGCGTGGCCTTGCATAATGCTGTAGAGAACGTTTTTGAAGTGCCGATGATGGTGATTTCATTTTGGTTTTGCGTCGCTTTACTCGGTGCGCTGCGACGGCGGGGTGAAGAGTAGTCCTAGGAGTCCTCGGTAATCTGCCTATAAGGAAGTGGCCTCATGCCTAAGTCCACATTAAGCCCCGAAGCGCTCCTCTTAATCGGTACGAACATTATTCTTCTGCTCTCGGGGCAAGCGCTCTGGAAGATCGGCTTGCAGAAACTGGGCGGCTTCCAATTGTCGAATTTGCTTGCTTTGTGTTTTTCTCCTTGGATTATGGGTGGCCTCGTTCTTTATGTCATCGCCACCGGCCTGTGGTTCGCCATCCTTTCCCGTGTTGATTTCAGCTTAGCTTATCCGCTGCAAAGCCTGTCCTTGGTATTGGGGGTTTTTCTGGCTTGGACGTTGTTTCAGGAGACGATTCCCTGGACGCGCTGGCTCGGCACGGTGATCATCGTCGTCGGTTGTTATCTGGTGTCGCTGCCGCAGCGGTTTTAAATGCAAAAATGGAGCCGGCTGTAGGTGTTATGTGTAGCCAGCATCATTGCCATCACAGACAAGATCCTGTCGGAAAGCATCAACAATATCCTTCCGGAAAGCGTCAAAAAAATGTTACTGGAGGTGCGAAGAATGACCGATATTGAAAAATTGCTGCGTGGGGAAGGCCGTGAAGTAGATCGTTTAGAGGGCTTTAAAGAGAGCTTTAAAAAAGGCTTTATTGAAGGCTTTAAAGAAGGCCTTAGAGAAGGTAAGGAAATGGTCGCTATCGCCGCCTTGAAAGAGGGGATATCACCGGAACTGGTTGCCGAAATTACCGGCATCCCCATCGATAAAATCAAAAAAATGGCTTCTGCCCATCTCCCACAATGAGCAGGTAGCCACCATTACCCTCGCTGATAACTTCTACTTATACCTCTTGCTTATTTTCACATCCCCTATGTGTAATCGAAAATCCCCCTGACCAGGCTTGCCGCCTCATCAGGGGGATTTTTCGTTCATACTTCTCTAACGACCATTTTATCCGGTATTCCACAATCGCAAGCCCGATTGAAAATAAGTTGTAGTACTTTGTTCTGGTTCAACCCTGCTAAGAAAATTAACAAATACTACAATACAAAAAAGGAAATTGCTTGAAAAAATCGAATCTCTTTATTACCGCTACACCTGCCCGCGAACATGGTACAATAAAGAAAGGAAGTGACGAGAATCGATGACAGAATCCGACTTCAATGATTCTTTGCAATCAACCGCGATCAGCTATCAAAACAAAGACATCGTCATGAAATTCATGGCCGAGACATTTGCTGACAAAACACTTGACCTCTTTGGGCTGCACACCGCCCGCGTGGTTCGTGCCATGCCGACCGTATTGCCGACGGTCGAAGCTAAAGAACAGCGAATTGATTTTGTCTTTCTTTTGGAAGACGACAGTCTCCTGCATTTAGAATTTCAAGTGAACAAGCCACCGGATCTGCTCCGGCGCATCGCCCTCTACGGCGCGCGGATCGTTGAACGCCATGGCAAACCCGTGCGCACTGCCGTGATTTATGCCGGCCATGTCCAATCCGCACCGGCTTGCTTGGAAATGGCCTCCTTGACATACCGCGTCGACAATGTGTTCATGCGCTCCTTCAACGGTGACACCGAGTTGGAACAACTGGAACATAAAATCCGGGATAAGGTCCCTTTGGACGAGCAAGATATCCTGAAACTAATCTTTCTTCCCTTAATGCACAGCGACGCGCTCAATGAATCTGAACTGGCAATCCGCGCCGCCCATCTTGCCAAAGAAGTTCAAGGATCACTGCAGGTGTTATGTGTAGCGAGTATCATTGCCATCACCGACAAGATCCTGCCGGAAAGCGTCAAAAAGATGTTATTGGAGGTGCTCAGAATGACTGATATTGAAAAATGGCTCCGTGAGGAAGGCCGCGAGGAAGGCCGTGAGGAAGGCAAAGAACTAGTCGCTATCACCGCTTTAAAAAAGGGAGTATCCCCGGAACTGATTGCTGAAATTACCGGTATCCCCATCGATAAAATTCAAAAAATCGCTTCTGCCCATCTCCCACAATGAGCAGGTAGCCTCCATTACATTGGCTGATAATTTTTACCGTACCACTTGCTTATTTTCACATCCCCTATATGTAATCGAAAATCCCCCTGGCCAGGCTTGCCGCCTCATCAGGGGGATTCGTCATTCGTTCATACTTCTCTAAGATATTCACGGGATACAATATCGACAAACTCATGAAATTCTTGCAAGTGCGATTGAATCACTTCATAAATCGAGCGTTCGTCAACCTCGTCATAGATATGCACAATGCGATTACGAAATCGAATCATTTTGCGCAGGGTAAGGCCAAACTCCGAGGAGAATATCCCCTTCTGAACCAGCAGTTCAACTGCGTGACCATGATGCTGCGGCAGTCCAATTCGCTCTCTGGCGATAATGTGCATCACCACATCAGTCATGGCTTCAATCGCTACCTGGAGATAGCGCAACGAAGCGGCAAAGCAGAAGGGTTTTTCAAGAAACTCTTGGTAAGAAAAGTGTTTAATGATTTCGAGTTCTTCCACGTTTTTTTGAATATAGTTGAGCTTCGTACGTAATTTATCGCCCTCGACCACGAGAATCCACCTCCGGAAGCGCCTTATCATATTCACGGCAAAAAGCCGAATAATCGATCTGATAGTCCAGGTACCGGATTAACACATATTCGATAAAATCACTGAGTAGGTCACCTTCACGTTCGTACAATAACCGTCCCGTACGTAGCACTTTATACTGCATGAGCAACGATGCTTGGTTGAGGAAAAGCACATCAACGTCATCCGTACCCAATATATCGCTGATCCGGCATTCCAATTCCAATTGTTTATCGATATCATTGACCGTCTCATTATCCACAAGCACTGCAATATCCACATCGCTTTGCGGCGTCTGATACTCAGTGCCATAGGATCCAAAAAGATAAGCAGCAAAAACAATCGGTTGCTCCGCAAAGTACCTCTTTATCGCTTCTAAACGATCATCAATGTTCAGCATGGGTATGCTTTCAGGCAGCGACACATGAATGCGCTCCTTTCACTTCACGGCGGCGATTTATCGATTCAAAGGATAAGGCCCCGCTATATTTTACCATATATTTCATTCAAATCACAACGTTTGCGATCTGCTGAAAACGACCATTTTATCCGGGAGCGAATCTCTTTATTACCGCTACACCTGCCCGCGAACATGGTACAATAAAGAACATCACTTTGGACGAGCAAGATATCCTGAAACTGATCTTTCTTCCCTTAATGCACAGCAACGTGCTCAATGAAGCCGAACTGGCGATCCGCGCTGCCCATCTCCCGCAATGAGCAGGTAGCCACCATGACATTCGCGGATAATTTTTACTGTACCTCTTGCTTATTTTCACATCCCCTGTAATCAAAAATCCCCCTGACTAGGCTTGCCGCCTCATCAGGGGGATTTTTCGTGCCCCTTATTCTTCCTTATGTTCCAATCCCGACCCCGCCCGGCGCTGCTCAGCCTCCAAGATCGCCACCATCTGCGCCAGTTCCTTGTTACTTTCCTTGAGTTGCGAGATATGGCCGGCCTGCCGGAAAAGTAACACCAAGCAAAACAAAATCCCGATAAAAAACAGCAGCGCCGGCTGGTACACCACACCGACCCAAGCCGCCACCTGATCGACTAACCCCGGCCAAAAAGCCAGAAACACGATGCCCAGTGTACCAGTCACCCAATACAGCGACTCCTTTTCACTGAGCCGGTTCTGCTTGACGCGCTGAATCACATACGCGGCAAAGGCCAGTCCTACGATCCGCACAAACCACAACAGCTTGATGCTCATCGTTGGCCCCCCCCTTTCGCCGGTGCCATCGCTCCCGATGGCGTAGCCGGTACATTCGACATGGCCGTTGTCGACGCCGATACTTGTTCCACCGATGCCGGCAAAGTCGGCCCATCGAAGCCCAAACTCCCCCGGTAGGCCCGCCCTTTGACAATCGCAATAAAAATGCTGTAGATCATGATCACCAAATACTTGACGACCTTGAACCCGCTGTGCATGCTCTCGCCATGCAAACGCTCCCGGATCGACGCCACTCGCTCAGTCACCTTAAAGCCGGCCAAGATCATCAAGACCAGCACGTTAGCATCAGGAAAATCGACAGGAAACTGATTGGCGTAAGAGTAAAACTGGTAGACACGCCGGTTAAGCAGTTGCAGCCCCGACGTGGGATCATTGACTTGTTGGCCCGTCAGCGCCCGAATCATCAGCGAAAACATTTTGATCCCCAGACCGCGCTTCCAGTTCGTATGCTTTTGATCATTCAAAAAGCGCGAACCAATGACAATATCAGCACCAGTGGTGGCCATCGCCTCCGCCATCACAGCAATATTGGCCGGGTCATGCTGCCCGTCACCGTCAAACTGAATAACAAAATCATAACCATGCCGACGGGCATACTTAAAGCCCGTCTGCAGCGCCGCCCCATAGCGTAAATTGACCGGATGGGTAATCACCGTCGCCCCGTGCCGGCGCGCCAAGGCAGCCGTAGCGTCCCGCGATCCATCATCAATGACGACCACATCGGCCCAAGGCACCACAGCCCGTAGCTCCGTCAACACGGAGCTGATATTTTCTGCCTCATTATACGCCGGAATAATGATCAAATATTTACCCGGTAAACGTTCCAACCCTACCGTCCCCCTCACCCCGATTCACCCGATGCCATCCGTACCGTTCATTCCGTCCGTTCTATCCGAATTCATCTGTTCCATCAAGATTCCCCAGCTACCGGCGCGTATAATCGTACAGATCCGGTTCAAACCAGCGCACACCAATACTCGGTCGCCCCGTATGGTCAGCCTGATTGCGCATAATCTCCTCGGCCGGCACAAGCTGTCCGCCAATCGCCAGATCAAAGTGCGCCGGGTCAGGTACATAAAAAGTCATGCCCCGCACCGCATCGATCGCCGGTACAAAGGTGCCCAAATGAGGATCATCAATACGCAAAATATTCAGCACGTAGCGCCCCGGCGTGGTGACTGCTTGGTCCCGTCTCTGCGCCTGCGTCTGCGCTTGATCTTGCGCCCACAGTTGCCCCGGCCCCCGCTCCCGCACCTCAAACACCACAAACTGCTCCGCCAGATTATAATTCAACAACCGCGACGTCCGCGCCACCAAAATCTCCCCGGCCGCTTGCTCCTCAGCCAATTCCCGCAGCGCCGCCACCGCCTCATCAAGAAACGGAAAATAAAGCTCATTCGGCCCGCCCAGATGCTGCGCCACCGCACAGTACCATCCCTCCGCCTTCCAGCGGCGGCGATTTTCCGCCCGTAACTGCTCATGCAAAAAATAAGGATTCCAGATAAAACGAAAATCCTGCTGCCAGCGCGGCCCATTGCAGGAATAGCGAGTAAAATTCCAGATCCGCCGGCCATCACGCAGCGTCAGCGGACGCAGTAGCGACTCACCGCCCGGTTCATACTCCCAGGCACTAGCCGTCGCACCCCAGCCAAAGCGAATCCCATAAGGAATCGTCAAATCCGTATGATAATAAGGCAATCCCGGCCGGTCACCCGCTTGATACGCCTGGAGCCAAGAACTAGACCCCGCAAAAGACTGCACATTAGCCTTGTTGCCGTGATCGATCCAGACCTGCACATGCAGCTTTTCCCGCGTCAGTTCCGCCACAGCCGCTTCCGCCATTTCCCGGCGAAACGTTGCCGCCCCCGGCGCATCAGGCTGTTGCTTATTAAAATCACCCCAGGAGTGGATCGAATCAATCCAACCACAGCGAATATACTTAGCAATCGCCGCCGCTTGAAAAGGCCGCCGATCCGTCGGTGAACGCCAATAAGCCATCTGCTCCCGCAGCGGATGACCCTCCACATCGATGGCCCCATCCCAATCCGTGTCGACAAACATCCAAAAAGAGTCACCAATATCCAGACCCAGTCCCGGCCCCTTCTCGGTCATCTCCCGCGTATTCAAAAAGCGATGAATACGCTCAAACTCCTCCAGAGACGTACCGTCAATATCCGAAGTGATCGCCACCATCGCTTTATAGGGAAAAGGGAACTTGCGCACCTCAGCCCACGCACCGGCCCATCCCGGAATCGCCATGCGCCGCCGCGTCGGCCTCGGCACCGCCAAGCCCCCCATCGGCAAACCAGCCCGCCCGGGCTGCGCCCAGACCAAGCCGCCAAGCGCCGCACCAGTCAAACCCAACACCGCCGCACTGCGACGTAAAAACTGCCGCCGCGACCATCGCTCATTGGCCATAACTATCCCCTTACCATGATGTCACACCAATTCGCCCCACCAAACCGAGTACACCGTAGCACTACGCCGCCCCGCCCAAAACAGGCACACCGTAGCACTACGCCGCCCCGCCCAAAACAGGCACACCGTAGCACTACGCCGCCCCGCCCAAAACAGGCACACCGTAGCACTACGCCGCCCCGCCCAAAACAGGCACACCGTAGCACTACGCCGCCCCGCCCAAAACAGGCACACCGTAGCACTACGCCGCCCCACCAAACCGAGCGCGCCATTTCGCTTTCACCATATCCAGCAGCAAGCCCACTTCATCAATGCGCAACAGCCAGATCATCACCCCATACACCACTACCCCCGTCGCAATCGACCCCGACAGCGACAACAGTTCCAAAATCCCCCGGCGCGCCCCCAGCCAAAGCTGCAAATACTGATTGACTTCCCAGACCACAGCCGCCATCACCAGCGACGCCACCAACGCCTTCGCACCAATGATCAACTGCGAACCCACATTCCAACCGCCCGTACGGCGATATAAAATCCATCCCAGAATCACCATGTTCAGCAGCGCCGAAAGCGACGTCGCCAAAGCCAGCCCGCCGTGCCCCATCGAATCGATCAACGCCAAGTTCAGGGCAATATGTACGCCCACACAAAGCGCCCCGATTTTAACCGGCGTTTTAGTATCCTGCAGCGCATAAAAAACCCGCGTATACAAATCGCGCATCCCCGCCGGCAGCAACCCCAAAGCATACCAAAAAAGCGCAACCGCCGTACCCACCGTATTTTCCGGCGTAAACGCGCCCCGTTCAAAAATAATCCGCGTTGTCGGCACCGCCAGAACCATCAACCCCGCCGTCATCGGAATCAACAACAGCGAGTAGTAATTGGTACCCCGCCCCACCGTCCGGTGCAGCCCCGGCATATCCTTCTGCGCCGCCAACGCCGAAAAAGCCGGAAAAATCGGCACCGAAATGGCCTGCACGATGATCCCCATCGGCAGTTGATAGACCTGATTGGCAAAATTAAGCATCGACACACTGCCCGCCGGCAAGCCGGAAGCCAAGTTGCGATCAATTAAAATATTGACTTGCCCAATGCCCACACCGATCAGCACAGGAATGACCAGTACACCCACTTGCCGCACCAGCGGATCATTTAGATCAAGTAGCCAGCGGTAACGAAAACCCTTTTTGATCATCGCCGGTATCTGCACCGCCGTCTGCAAAAAAAGCCCCACCAGCGTCCCTGCCGCCAGCGCATAGATGCCCATGGACGGCGACACAAAAAGAATCGCCGCCACCACCGTCAGCGACGCCGCCAAAGGACCGAGCGACGGCATCAAAAAGTGGTCCAACGAATTCAAGACACCCATCGTGATGCCCCCAACCGACGCAAACAGCAACGTCGGGAACATGATGCGCATCAGTTCAACCGTCAGATGCACCGTTTCCGGCGACCGCTCATTGGCAAACCCCGGCGCGATCCAGTCCACCACCGTCGGTGCAAAAACCATGCCCAGCCCGACAAGCACAGCAAAAAGCAAGACTACCGCATTAAACACGGTCAGCGCCAAACGCCACGCCCGTTCACGGTCCCCTTGCTCCATCAACTGGGTAAACGTAGGAATAAAAGCCGCCATAAACGCGCCAGTCATGGTGATGCCAAAAATATTCGGCAACGTATAGGCGACTACATAGGAGTCCACTAACTCCACCGGAAAATGCCGCGCTGTCAACATCTCCCGGATAAAGCCCAGAAAGCGTCCCGCCAAAGTCACGATCATGATCAGTGCTGCCGCTTTGGCAATTCGATTGCCCTTCGTCATTCGCAGTTGCCTCTCGTCATTCGCTGTTGCCTTCCATCTCTGCATCACTTGCGTTGTTTCGCTTGCCCTGCGCCAATTGACGGTACAGCGCCGCCGTTCGTTCCGCCGTACGCCGCACAGCAAAACGTTCCAAAATCGTCTTGCGCGCACATTGACCCAGCCGCAACGCTTCCTGCGGATTTTGAATCAATCGTAACAGCGCCGCCGCCAGTCCCAGCGCATCCCCCGACGGCACAATCAAGCCGTTTTTCTCGTGACTTACAATCTCCGGATTGCCGCCCACACCGGTCGCGACCGGCGGGCAAGCACAAAGCATCCCTTCCATCAAAGTCAAGCACAGACCTTCCGACAGGGACGGCAATGCCAGGATGTCCATGGCCCAGTACAAATCAGCCACATCTTCCCGAAACCCCGTGAAAACAAAGTTATCCGTCATGCCGTCCAGTTCCACCTGCGCCTGAATTTCCGGACGCAAGTTCCCGTCGCCGATCAGCAAAAAAACGACGCGCCGATCGATTTTCAAAATCTCCCGCGCCGCAGTGACTAAGATCGAATGTCCTTTGACCGTATGAAAACGACCGACCATACCGACAACCGGCACCTGGTCATCGATACCGAGCATCTGGCGGACGCCACGACGCCGCAAAAAACGCCACTCTTCCTGGGTCATTTCCGATGCTTCCGGCAATGATGCAGCCTCAGCCAGTTCAGCCGTCTCCAGAAGCCCCGCCACTTCGGTCAGTTCCCCTTCCGCGGGCGATTCGGTGATCTTCGTCCGTTCCATCGTCATGGGCAGGGCTGCGGTCGGCGCCGCTCCCTTGTTATCGGTTCCCAGAGCCAGTGCATTTTTTTCCGCCCAAAAGCGCGGCAAAAACTTTGCTTCATCGATACCGTTATGAATCACGGTGATCTTTGCCGGGGCAATCCCCTGCTTGACCAAGTACGCTTTCAAAAACTCCGCCACAACAATAAAACGATCCGTCAGCGGCGCCGTAATCCGTTCCGACCACGTGTTAAACCACCGCGTCGCCGCATCAGGATAGTCAAATTCCAATACACTGTGCACCGTCGTTACCGTACAGGGTACACCGGCCACTTTTGCCGCCAACCGCCCCAGCAGATTCGCCCGTACCCCATGGGTATGTACCAAATCCGGCTGAATGCGCATGACCGTCTGCAGCACATGCCACCAACTGGTCACATCGACCTTGCTTCGCATCGGCACCGCCGTCGCCGGAATCCCTAATAACCGGGCACGCTGCAACAGCGGCTCCGGAAACAAACAACACAAGTGCAGTTCCACTTCAGCAGGGTCCAGATGGCGAGCTAAGTCCAGGATGTGAATCTCGGCGCCACCGATTTCCCCTCCGCCAATGATGTGCAATACACGGATCGGCCTGGACATCGCTTCTCCCCCATCCTTCATAATCACGTCTATTATAGCGATAATTGTGAATCAAAACAAGGAGCTTCGTTATCGGCAGTTCCATCGTCCACCAAACACAGGCTATACTGCCCACCTTATCGCCCATCAATCGCCCGCCCTGTCATCGCACCCTATCGCGCCGGAAACCGGGCATCATCTTCCTGCCCTACGCAAAGTATACCCCGTAAAAAAAGCGTTGACCTAGATACCCCTAGGGGGTAAAATCAAGTCATAAAACCTTAAAAAGGAAAGGTGATTGCCGTGAACCGCCTACCGCTTATCAAAAAAAGCGCCTTGATCATCCTCCCCCTCGGCGCCCTCCTTCTCTGGCTCAGCGGTGCTTTGCACAGCAAAGTGGAACCCGGAATCGGCGCAGCGAAGGCGGATCAACTCCCGGCCGCTACCGTTCGCACGCTGGCCGTCCAACCGGCCAATCAAGCCGCATCCTTACGTTTTGATGGCGTAGTCAAAGGAAGTGAAACGATTCAGCTTACGTCCAAACTGCTCGCCCAAGTGCAAGCCGTCTCCGTCCGCGAAGGTGACCGGGTAAGCCAGGGCGACTCCCTGATCAGCCTCGACAACCGTGACATCAGCGCCAATCGCTCCGCCGCTTCCAGCCAAATTGACAGCGCCGTTGCCACTCAGGCCAACGCCCAAGCTGCCCTTGCCAGCGCACAAGCACAACTCAACAACGCCCAGATCACCTGGACGCGCACTCAAGCCCTTTTTAACAGCGGCGCCGTCACCGCCGCCGATCGCGACCGCGACAAAACGGCCCTCGACAGCGCCCTAGCCCAAGTGGAACAAGCCAAAGCCGTCGTCCAACAAGCGCAGGCTGCCATCCAAAGCGCCACGGCCGGCGTCACCCAGCTTGATGTCCAACTCGGCTACACCCAACTGACCGCTCCTTTTAACGCCGTCGTATCGAAAAAACATATCGACACCGGCACGATGGCCGCCCCTGGTGCCCCCTTACTGACGCTGGAAAAAACCCCTTTAGCCCTGCACATCCAAGTCGACGAACGGCTTGCCCCACGACTACAAAAAGGGCAATCTGTCGATGTGACCATCGAGTCCATCGCCAAAAACCTCACCGGCACCATCCTGGATGTGCAACCGACCGTCGATCCAGCCAGCCGCACGGCCCTCGTCAAAATCGCCTTGCCTGGCGATAAACCAGTCCAGCCCGGCATGTTTGGCATCGTCACTTTCTCCGGCGAAAACACCAGCAAACTGACCATTCCCGCCTCCGCCGTCGTGAAATGGTCGCAATTTACCGGCGTCTACGTCATCGACAACCAAGCCGAACCGCGGGCGCGCCTGCGCCTCCTGCGCCTCGGCGAACCGGTCGGTGACCGTTATGACGTCATCGCCGGCCTACAACCGGGCGAACAGATCATCACCGAAGGGCAGGCCACTCTCACAGACGGACAAAAGGTGGTGGTCCAAGAATGAGCACACCACAAGATCATCAAGTCGTTTCCACTCTCTCAGGGGGCTCCGCCAATAGCCTAGGGGCATCCGTTGATAACCTAGAAGCGTCCGCCAATAACCCAGAAGCGCTCCGCCCTGTTCAGGCCACCACCCGTTACGATGACCCGGGAGATCCCAGCCATGATGCCAACCACATCAACTACTCCACACGGACAATCGGCTTCTCCGGCAAAATCGCCGCTTTCTTCCTTCGCTCCAAATTAACACCGATCATCGTCGTCGCCTCTTTGCTGCTCGGTCTTTTCGCCGTACTGACGACGCCACGGGAAGAAGAACCGCAGATCGTCGTACCGATGATCGACGTCCACGTCGCTTATCCAACAGCCGGCGCAGCCGAAGTCGAAGAGCGGGTCACCAAACCGCTGGAACAAAAGCTCTACGAGATCAAAGGCGTCGAATATGTTTACTCCACGTCCATGCCCGGCCGCGCGCTCGTCACAGCCCGCTTTCAAGTAGGTTTTAAGTCGGAAGATGCCATGGTCCAACTGTACAACAAAGTCATGTCAAACATGGACCTGATGCCCCCTGGCGTATCCCAACCGCTGGTCAAACCCAAATCCGTCGACGATGTGTCGATCTTAAACTTAACCCTATGGAGCAAAACCCACAGCGACTACGACCTGCGGCGCGTCGCTGCTGTCTTGGAAGACGAAATCCGCACCGTCCCCAACGTGTCCGACGTACAGCTTTACGGCGCTTCACCACGCCAACTGCGCGTCCTCGTCCGACCGGAACACCTGGCAGCCTACAAACTTTCCCTCGGTCAACTTAGCCAAATCCTGCAATCGGCCAACTTTGCCGCCGACGCCGGCCCGCTGCAGCAAAACAACTACGAATACATGCTGCGCGCCGGCCGCGTCTTTACCACCGCTTCCGATGTAGGCAACCTCGTCATCAGCACCCAAAGCGGCTTACCCGTCTTTCTCCGCGACATCGCCACCATCACCGACGGCCCCGGCGACGTCGATAACTACGTCTTGATGGGCCAAAAAGACGGCATCTATCCCGCCGTGACCATTGCCGTAGCCAAGCAAAAAGGCACCAACGCATCCACCATCGCCGAAGCAGCTTTGAAAAAAGTCGAAGACCTCAAAGGCAAAGTGATCACCGGCGACATGGAAATGACGGTCACCCGCAACTATGGCGAAACGGCATCGGAAAAAGCGACAGAGTTGATCGAGCACTTGCTCTTGGCCACCGCCTCCGTCGTGCTCCTGATCGGCGTTTTTCTCGGCCTGCGGGAGTCCCTCGTTATCGGCGTCGCCGTTCCCGTCACCTTGGCCATCGCCCTGGCCATCTCCCAATCTTTTGGCTATACATTAAACCGCGTCACGCTGTTTGCCTTGATCTTTGCCATCGGCATCCTCGTCGATGACGCCATCGTCGTCGTTGAAAACATCCACCGCTGGTTCGCTATGCGAAGCAAATTCCCCGGCCTCTCGCCAGCCGATGCGGCCATCCGCGCTGTCGATGAAGTGGGCAACCCGACGATTCTGGCCACCTTGACGGTCATCGCCGTGCTCATGCCCATGGCTTTTGTCGGCGGCATGATGGGGCCCTATATGTCACCGATTCCGATCAACGCGTCGGTAGCCATGTTTTTCTCCCTGCTCGTTGCGTTTATTGTGACTCCCTGGTTTGCCTATCGCTTCTTGAAGCACGAAGATAAACAGGGGCACGGTGGCCCAACACAGAGTGAGCATGACCACGGTGAATCCACTCACGGCGAACTGAGTCACACAGTCTCCCACAATTCCAACGCCTTTCTGAATGTTGCCCAACCAGAAACCGCCTCCCTTAACCCCCAGAAAACGCCTAATGGAAACATGACACCGCTGCATGAACCTGGGACCACGTCACCTGTTGTGACATCTGTTTCAACTGCCCACCCCCCTGAAAATACAACCACCCACCACCCAGAAAAACATACTTCCGGTCCGGCCGGCCTCTACACCCGGGTGATGGAAAAGCTGCTCTACCGGCCGTCGGTGCGCTGGGGCTTTTTCGCCGGTGTCGCCGTGCTTCTGATCGCTTCCATGGCCCTCGTCTACACCAAAGACGTTGGCATGAAAATGCTTCCCTTTGACAACAAAAGCGAACTACAGATCATCATTGATACCCCGGAAGGAACCACCCTGGAAAACACCTTACAAGCCGCGCAAGCCATCGGCGCTTATCTGGGCACGGTCAACGAAGTCACCAACTACCAGATCTACGCCGGCACCGGTGCTCCCTTTAACTTTAACGGCCTCGTCCGCCACTACTACCTGCGGCAAGGCGGCAACGTAGCTGACATTCAGGTTAACTTCATCGGCAAAAAAGACCGGCAAGCGCAATCTCACGATATCGCCAAGCGCATCCGCCCGGAAGTGCACCGCATCGCCCAAGCCTTTAACGCCAACGCCAAACTTGTCGAAATTCCGCCGGGACCGCCGGTAATGGCGCCGCTACTGGCCGAAGTCTACGGCCCCACGCCGGAATCTCAGCGCGCCGTAGCCGCCAAAGTCAAAGCTATCTTTGAGCAAACACCCGGTGTCGTCGATGTAGACTGGAACGTCGAAGACGACCAAAAAGAGCTCACCTATAAGGTCAAAGACAAAGCCCATCTGCACGGCATCAGCGAAGCGGACATCACCGGCACACTGCAAACCGCCGTCAGCGGCACTACCGTCGGCCTCCTGCGCTCCACCACCGACTTGGAGCCGGTGCCGATTATTCTCCGCTATCCCCTGCCGCAGCGTTCACTGACGGCGCTGCAAGAGATTCGCCTACCCAGTGCCAGCGGTGCCATGGTCCCGCTGTCTGAACTGGTCACTGTGGAGGAAAAAACTCGCGAAAAGTCGCTCCATCGTAAAAACTTGCAACCCGTTACCTATGTCATGGCCGATGTGGCCGGTAAAATCGAAGGACCTGTCTACAGCATGATCGACATGTGGGATGCTATCGGTCAGATCGAAAATGAAAAAGGCCAGCCTTTGGAGCAGAACCTTACGGCCCAACCCTGGCTGACCCATGTTTCTTCGCTAAAATGGGATGGTGAATGGCAGATCACCTACGAAGTCTTCCGTGACCTCGGTGCCGCCTTTCTCATCGGTCTGGTGGTTATGTATCTCCTAATCGTCGGCTGGTTCCAATCCTTCTCCGTGCCGGCACTGATCATGTCGCCGATTCCCCTGACGCTGATTGGTATCATCCCCGGTCACTGGCTTCTCGGCTCTTTCTTCACGGCCACTTCGTTTATCGGCGCCATCGCTTTAGCTGGTATTATCGTCCGGAACTCCATCTTGCTTGTGGAATTTGCGCACCAGCGGACGAAGGAAGGCGTTGATCCCGGGCCAGCCGTCGTGGAAGCAGGCATCGTCCGTGCCCAGCCGATCGTGCTGACGGCAGCGGCCGTTGTGGTGGGGGCTTTTGTGATTCTCTTTGATCCGATCTTTCAAGGGTTAGCAATATCGCTGATCTTCGGGACGATTGCATCGACGTTTTTGACGTTATTTATCATTCCGATGCTGTATTATTTGATGATGAGGAAGAAGTCGGCGTAGTGGAGTCTCAAATTCTTTTCGATATCGAGAAAGCTAATCATATAAGTCAAGTAGGATTGGATCCTCTCAACCTCTCAAACACCCTACGCATCGTTCGCTAAACGGCGGTTACATTGGATATCGAAGTTTCTGGCATACTTTGGTCATACGGAGCAGCCCTTGCGACTTCCACTATTGGAGTCCGAGGGCTGTATTTTTAAAAGCTGCCTCCAACTGGGGGGCAACAGTGATGTGAACCCCGTTTATCGGACAGTGAAACAAAAACACCTCCTATGATAGATTTTTAAAAAGCTATCATAGGAGGTGCTTTCATTTATGGCCGGCCAAAAAGGTGCTAAACATTTTGACGAAGCGACAATCCAAAAAGCTGTGCAAATGAAGATGGATGGGAAAACACATATGGAAATATGTGTGGAATTGGGATTCCGCAACAAAAAGGCTGTCAAAGAACTACTTCTACGACAACGAAGAAAGATGCGTCGTGTTGAGGCCGGAATTAAGCCATTAAAGAAGGGGCGTCCGCGAAAAGATGCCCCAATCGATCCCGAGCACAATGAACAAGTGATTAAACGGCTTAAAATGGAAAATGAATTGCTACGGGCTTTTCGCTTCGAGCTTGGAAGGAGGTGAAAGCAGCGGTGAAATACCGGGTAATTTATCGTTTTAAAGACAAATATCCGATTACGTTAATGTGTTCATTTTTTGATGTATCAAGAAGTGGGTACTACTCATGGCTGAGAAAAAAGGATCAGGAAAATAAAGATATGGTACTCGTTGAAAAGATCACGATTTGCCAGGAAAAGAGCAAAAAAACCTATGGGTATCGTCGTGTCCGTATCTGGCTTCTACGTAAGCATGGGCTCCTTGTTAATCATAAAGCACTCTTACGTATCATGAACCAATATAACCTGTTGTCCGAAGTTCGACGCCGCCGGAAATACAAAAAATATAGTCAAGAAGTTCATAGATACGGGAATCTATTGAATCGTGATTTTCAGGCCAGCCAGCCCAATCAGAAGTGGGTAACCGATATATCATACATTCATACGGGACAAGGTGTCCTATACCTTTCGATGGTCAAGGATCTCTATGATGGGTTCATTGTTCACTTCGAGACCGGAACTGAACAAACAGTGAATCTGGTAACCAAGACCGTTCAAATGGCCGTAAAAAAAAGAAGAGGTCGCTCGTGGACTTGCACTCCACAGCGACCAAGGGTTTCAATATACTTCCACGGCATATTTTAACCTAACCAAAGAATACGGAATTACTCCGTCCATGTCAAGACGTGGTAATTGCTTGGATAATGCTTGTGCAGAGACGTTTTTTGGAACTCTTAAATCGGAGTGCATCTACCGAAGTAAGCCTTTGACGTATGCAGATGCTCGGAGGATGATCGCTGATTATATTCAATTTTATAACTACGATCGCATCCAATTAAATACAGAGCTTACACCGTATGAAAAACGATGCCAGCTTGCGTAATCACTTGAAATTCTACATAGGGTGTTTTTATTCGTGTCCGATTAACGGGGAGCAGTTCACAGTTGATTCTAACCGGGGCGGTTGTTTACAACCAGGGCATTTTATCCGAATCATCACCTCGTAATATCGGGGTGATTTTTGATTTCAACGGCTCGGGAATGTCTTTAAGTTTAGTATCTTCAATTCGGAGAATATCGATGGTATCCAACTTTAGGCGTTGTGCCAATTCTTTTGCAGTTAGGCATTGATTCTTACGCAATTCCTTGACTGTTTTATTCTTTAGACCGAATCCAAATATACGGATCAACTCCTGAATTGGGTTTCCAATAGAACGAGGGGAGCTAAGGATTGTAGATCTTTCCATTAAACCTAAATTTAAAGTCATTTTACTCCACTGATAATGGTCTCCCCCATAATTCTATAGTGCAGACCCCTTATTCATCGTTTCTTATAGCTTTCTAAAAAAAGTAGAGATGCCTGGGGTTACAGCCTACCATCACCAGCGCTCGCAGGATCTCATACCGATCGCCGTCGTTCAAGGATAAGGGGGTACGCCCCACCTACGGCGCCCCGTGATCGTCGTCCATCGGCATGAAGTACGGTCTGTTAGGCGGTCGATGTCGGGATTTGCTGCTTGGCCCGCTACTTCATGAATCGTCTCTACAGGGTGACGACTCAAGTTCGCCCCCAACGCTTTCATGCATGTGGTAAAGGCGAGGTTGCGTTGGTCCCCAATAGCGAACACGATGCAGGCCATAATGGCGAAAGAGTTCGTCTGCTTGGCTTCAATCCGACCACGAAGGCGCATTTGCTCTCGGTACATATCGGTCTGATCATGGGGGTTACTTCCAATAAGGTTTCAAAGGCATGATGAACAAAAACGGTGCGCTTGCAGTACTTCCGATGAGTCGAATCGCCTGACGGTTCAGTTCGATGGTGGTGGGCACACTGATCGGGACGATGGCGTGGGTCGTGTCCGTGTGCCAGTGTCCTTGCCAGTCAAGATGTCGCGCTAATACAGCAATCGGGTGAACCGTCTAAGTAAACCCGATCAAGACCATTATCGATCAGTCGTTGCCGATGGACGCTGAAGTGGGCATGATCGATGTTGGGATCATCGAGGGCAGAGCCAGTGCATATTTGATTTCGGGATTGACACAGTTGAGCACTTCGGTTTCATTCAACATTTGCGCAATAAACAGGCCAGGTCATCCGTAAGGCGGCATGGCAGGAGCGCCCATTGTCGAGGCTGTCTCTGCCGATAAAGTCATACGGTTGAATTAAGATCGGAGCGATTTCATGAAAAAGACGAAATACGAAATCATTCGGAATCAACGTGTATCCCATGGCCGTCATGATTATAAAAGCTACCCCTCGGGGGGGTAGCTTCATATCGAAACATGGAAAAAACCTCGTTTTCGAATCGATCTTTTCTTCATTAGATTCTACATGTGAAGTTAAACCATCTTTAAAGTAGGGGAAAATGCCATCGAATGCTGAGTTTTATGAATCGACCCCATGCGGAAGTTTTTAGACAGACTCTACTAGCGATTTTTAGCTATTTTGTATTGCGAACTTTGAAATATTTTTTTCACTCCTTAAACGATACTGATTTGACCTCCATAGGTATAGCAGTATGCCCCGAAGCATAAATTTCAGCAACCACCGCATTTTTCGGTGCCGTCACCACCATATCATACTCTTTCCAATCAGACGTACATTCAAAGACCTGAATATTGGCATCGATAAAATTGCCATCGGCATCTTTCCAATTTACTTGAACACGTCCTTCAGTAGCTTCTTTGTGTCTACGTGCAACAATCTTGTTCAAATATCGTGAACCACCAGTTACATTTACATTTTGTATGGCCGGGCCAGAAACGTTAACAATCATAATTTTAGAGATATCATCGTAGACTGCATTGCTCACGAGTGTCCATCCTGTTTTTCCATCTAGACCCGGGTTCTCCAGTACTTCCTTTTGGAATCTATACTTATTTTGAAGTCGATAAACACCTATCGACTCAAATTGAGCTATCTTCACTGCTGCTTGTTCAAACAAGACGCACTGCTCTTTTGATATAAGAGGCTTAGATAAATCAATGATAAAAAAATCAATCCCTTTCTCTTGAAACAATTTTCCTAAATCTTGCTCATTTTTTACTTTTGATATTTTATCTTTCCAAGAATAGTTATACCAATTTACATATAATGCGTCTGACGATAATCCTGCCATTAACGGTTCTCCAAAAACTGCGACAGGAAGACGATGCACATTTAATGCATTGACTGTCTCCACAGCACGTCGTACAGGAGCATGTTTAGTTAAATAGTCTTTGCGATAAGACTCACTAAATATCGATTCGAAATAAAAATCCCTATACGCCCATGTTCCAGACGGAAAAAACAATAAATTAAGAAAGACTGCGAATATGGCAAAACAGGTAAAAACCTTAGCCAACTTTCTTTTTTTGTTCAAAAAGGAAGTTTCGAAAGTACTAATCAAAACCGCGAATAAAGCTAACTGGGGATATATATATCGTAAATAACTTTGAAAAGAAAAAGTCATAAAAAACGAAAAAATACCAACAGCAAGAATTGCCATGCTTTTGTAGTTATTCGAAAAGAAAACAACAATTGTTATAGGCATAAATAAAAGTAGCCATTGAAAGCCTGCCGCCCCTGCGGTGGATTCCAGATATTTGCCTGAATTAAACGTGATTTGATATAGTAAATCCCATGAAACTCCAGAGTTAAATCTCGCATTATTAAAATTTTCCACAGGAAAGTACGTTGATTTGAATAATTCATTGTAAAAAGGAAACACGGGATTCGACGTAAGATGCCAAGCTGTCAGATACGGTATTACACCTACTAAAGTAAAAAGTGATAGTCCGATTGCCACCGAACCAATTTGAGATTTTGAGATTAATGTACGAACCTTATATATTAAAAGTAGCACCAGTACGGGCAATATCATAAAGGTTACAGATTTAGCGGCAACTGCAAAACCAAGCATCAGTCCACCTGTTATTAATTCAGTTTTACTCCGCTCATCTTGAAAAGTTATACGCAGTATACACAATATACCCGCTGCAATGAAAGATGACCAAATCGACTCAATAAAAAGGCTGCTGCTTAGGGTAAACGTAAGAGGGGTTGAAAAGAAAATGAGAACGGCCCATCTTGCCCCTAAACTGGTACCACCAGCCCAGATTACATATTCTCGAACCAACCACCCCAAAAAAAAGATGAATCCTACATTAAACAATCGTGATGCTGTTTCGCCAGCGAGCAAATATCCTAATGCAAAGATCCAGTCCCCTAGCATTGGCATTACAGCAAAAGAATAATTGCTAGCATCAAACGCCCATTGATGCCGTAGCGCCAAATGACCAGGAATAAATAAATGCATTGCTAATGCATCGTGTACAAATTCTGGCATTAGTGCAATTACAAAATGAATTGAAGCCGTCACTACGATACCTATTTCGAGCCATTTTATATTTCTCTCGGGCGAACAGTTCTCAAAAAACCATTTTTGTGACGATACAAGCATTTTTTTACATAGACGCCACTCAATAATCAATGGCAAAACCAGCGCAACTCCATAAAGGCCAGGATAATTAACTGGAAAGTGTGCGAGTAAACCTATCGCAGTTCCATAGGTGCCGGCACCTACCAAAAAATTCTGAGCCCAATTATCGTCACAATCGTTCATCTGAATGCTAGAATTTATGATTTTTCCTAATAGTACTGAAGCAACCGAAAACCACAAGGTTACTATTAATGGAAAAAAAGCTCCACCTAATATTGCCAATAATATACATAAAAGGAGGCCAACAACAATTGGACTTTTACGGCTATACTTCATACCTATTAATATTACCAGGAAGGAAATGAATATAAACATCAAATACTCGAATAATGCTTTCTTACTATCGAAAGGTAGAACCTTAGGCCATTCCATATGCCCTAACCCTATGCATGTTAACGCGGCACCTGTTATAAGCGAAAGCCAAATCATTATTGTTACGAGTGAGCTTAGTATTGTGCCCATTGCTCTCTGCCTCCTAAGAATCAATCTTAAAGAGCACAACGGTGTTATCACTCTTAAACATTGTTATGAATGGCATAGCAATAACCACCGCTATCCAAATCAAAAAAACAAGTAGATTATTTTTTTGTCCAGTAAATTTTATGCGATTATACAATCCCTTAATGTGAATAGCCGGAAGGCTATTCACATTAACTTGTCTAAAACTATGTTGTTCGACTAATGAAATAATGTTTCCGGTATTAAAATAGTGCAAATGGGGTGATGGTAATCCTTTTTGCCACATTCGTTCAAAAAAGCTTGAGAAGCCTGCTCTCTTGAAGAATTTTGATAATTTATAGAAAAAACCTTCGTTAGATGGAAGATTAATTACCAGAATGCCTGTATTTGTTAAATGGTCTTTACAAGCCCTTAAAATCCCACTTACATCAGATAAATGTTCAAAAACATCATTAAAAACTATAACATCAAAACGGTCATTTTTATTTAACACCTCAGGAAAATATCCTTCAATGATGGGAACTCCAGATTCTTTCGTTTTTCTACAGACACCTTTGTCAGGTTCGATTCCAACTGCATCAAATTGCGTCATTGCCATTTTTACGAACCAGCCATGCGCTGCGCCAACATCCAGCAATCTTCTCTTACCACCACTTGGTAGATGTTGATTTATCAACTCTATAAGTATGCGAAAATTTTGTTCACGTAATTCTTTTAATCCATCTTCTCTTTCTATTTCATTAATTTTAGTATGCATGATCTTCTGATTTATCGCTGGTTCAAAACTGGTAGCTTCATATCTACAAACATTGCATTGCCAATGCCAAGGTTCAAGACCTACTTGCATTTCATTCTTACATACACAACATTGCATAGAAAATCAATCTCCTATTCCCTAAAAATGCAATAATTTCATTTTAAATAAATTAAAATCTGGTTTTATGTAATGATCTTCGAGGAACAATAGAGATATCATAAGCAATAAATGAAAGCAAAAATTGAAGTCCAATTAAAATAGATAGAACTGAAATCATAATTGTTCCTAATGGTGTAGTAATCCCCTGCCCTATAGCTTTCCACCAATGCCAGCCGCCAAAGCTTATCCCACCTAAAAAAAGAGTTATGCCTAAAGGAAGTTCAAGTGATGCCAAAGACATATCGCGAAGATAATAATTGTAGAAGATACGTTTAATTAGGTTCAACATATGCTTCACAAGAAACTCGCCCAAAATTTTACTAATTTTAAGGTTGCTATTTTCATCGCCATACTTTGCATCCATAGGAACGTCAACTACTACTGCTCGTATAGTATTCAAGCGGAAAAGCATATCAGTTTCAAAAAAGTATCGACGACTTACTTTGCCTAACGGTAGAATTTTAAGAATTTCAGAATGAATAGCCGTGTAACCATTAGTGGGATCAAATAAATTCCAATAGCCTGAAGAAAGTTTTGTCAATAAAGATAACATTGCATTGCCAAACAGACGCAATTTAGGCATAATCAATATTTTCTCTAAGTTAAAGAAACGATTACCCTTTGTATAATCCGCCTCTCCTGTAAGAATGGGTTTTACTATATAAGGGATAAGCGCGGGATCCATCTGCCCATCCCCATCAAGCTTAACGATTACATCTGCGCCATCGTTTATTGAATACTGATAGCCTGTTATGACAGCTCCACCGACACCCTGATTAACTTCATGTCGCAATACGGTTACCCGTGGATCCTTGCAATTGGCTTCCACATAGCGGCCAGATTCTTCGGGGCATTTATCATCTACTACATAGATCCTCCATACCGTTGCATCAATATTGTTAATTACACCCAATATATTCTTTTTCACACGGTAACAAGGTATAACGACCGCGATTCGCACAGAAGATTTTCTTAAGTTTCTCACTTCCCAAGCAATACCTCCAAGAGATAATTACAAATTTACAAAGAACACCGCTGCCGAGGGGTGTGCCCCGCTGAGCATTGCATGACTTTTTGGTATTCGATCCGAAATGCGGTAATAGCGGATTTCTTTGTACGGGCCCTTCCCTCAGTCATGTCCACCTTAGGCGCGGGCTTTTTGACGCATTCCCCTTCATATTCACCATGAGTTTTGCAGTAAAATCAACGCTAAATGGAAAATCGCGCTATTCCATCCTGGCTATGCAAGATTCAAGCATCCTACGCAAATTTTCACGCCAATGAACGGGTAGTAATCCGAAACAATCCCACGTCTTCGTTTTATCTAAGACAGAATAATGTGGCCTGCGGGCTTGTGTGGGGTAATCTCTAGTCCGAATTGGCGTAATTTTGGCCCGAATTGGAAAGCCAAGGTTCATCGCTTCTTCTGCGATAGCCACTGCAAAGTCATACCATGATGCCGTACCGGCATCAGTAAAATGATAAGTTCCCGCCAACAATTCTGGTTGCGGATGAGCATCAATAACCGATATCATGTGAATAATCGCTTCTGCCAAGGAACCTGCCCATGTCGGTGTACCAATCTGATCAGCTACAACCCGGACCTCGTCGCGTTCTGCCATCAGACGTAGCATCGTTTTCACGAAATTATTGCAGTGCGCACTATAGACCCAAGCCGTGCGTAAAATAATATGCCGATTTGGTAGGATGCCCCTGACACGCGACTCTCCTTCAGCTTTTGAAGCACCATAAACACCTGTAGGATTTGCTGCGTCGGTTGTCTGGTATGGAATCCCTCGTAAACCATCAAAGATGAAATCAGTGGACACCTGGAAGAGCCATCCGGTCCTCTGTTCCATTAATGCATATGCTAAAGCCTCGGGACCATAAGCATTGACGGCAAAAGCACATTCTTGTTCAATTTCCGCCTTATCAACAGCAGTGTATGCTGCAAGGTTAATGAGCCAATGGGGATGGACTTCATTAACTTTCTTCTTTATCTGTTCCGGACGTGTTAGATCCAATTCCAACCGGTTAAAACCAAAAACATGCTCGCTAGTAACAAGCCTTTTGCTTATTTCATAGCCAACTTGCCCCTGGATACCAGTGATTAACACAGGACCTTTTTGTGCCAAGAATATTTCACCCTTCTTTTATTAATCATTGTGTAAATTTTTTAGTTCCAGAAATGCCTCCGTTTTTTTCATAAGCTTCGTTTGACTTTTAGAGATCATATCGTCATACACATTATTCTTAAAATTCCATAAGGTCGAATTCAAGTCTGGTTCATGCCCAACAATAAAAGGGATTGTTGTTACCACCTTAAGTTTAACTCTATTCTCAAGATAGCGATCTATAGTATTGCTTTGCACATCTCTATTATCTGAATCCCAATTTGAAATTGCCTCAATCGCATTTTTTCCATATATATTAAAAACCATGCTAGTCATTTTATCGATCGTAACAAATCGTATGCCTTCATAGTCTACTACATCTACAACATTCACATCGTCTGAAACATCAGCAATAACTCCACAGAAGATATCCCAGTTATCAGTTCCCAATTCGTTAAATAAAAACCGTTGAACAACATCCCATTTCTCAATAAAATTATTACTCATTTGAACATCGTCTTCACAAACGGAAAGATATTTAAGATTACTACGCTTCGCCTGATGACACAAAAATTTATAACTTAAGGCGCAACCAATCCAACCGTGATAATGCCGCAAACCATGAAATATCGGTATTTGAGGATATAGACGACTAAAATGCTCTCTCCTCAAATATGTTTCCGGAAGGGATAAGGCAATCGTATGATTTAAATTTCCTAAGGGAAGTAAGTCAAGAATCTTTTCAATAGGCATTAAGTCCATCGCTACAAGCATTCTTCCAAAATAAAAAGAAAAATGATTAATATCCACTGGAAGCTTGCTGACCTTCTTCTTTTTCGAGACTAAAGCTTGCCTTATAGCATCTATCATGGCTTTTGTATCATCAATGGGTGTAAAAGTAACGAATTCCCTCAAATTCGTATGTTCTTCGATATCAGAGCTTTCTTCAGAGATAACATCTAGACCTAAAGAAAGGCATTCGTATATTCGTGTTGTCTCCAACAAAGCATTTTGATAATAGTGAATGTTTAAAACGATTCGAGCTTTCTTTAACTGTCTATACAAATCTTCTCCAAATACTTCAGAAATAATCAATAATTTGAAATTCTTTTTTATTTCTTCCAGAAACTTAATTCGTCTAGGACAATTTACATCACCATAGAAGACAACATCATATTCCGCCTCTCCTGTTGGAGATTTACTTTCATGTCCTCTCGTTAACATTAATTCCGATAAATCATTTATACTAGAAATGGGTGTGTAAAAAATCTGTCGATAGGATAATTCGTTTTGTTGCAGAAATTTAATATTAGCCAACGAATAATCCATAATAGCCATTGAATTTTCTAATCTATTAAAATAATCTTTAGTAAACCACCGGGAACTTACTGATTGCTCCATCTGAAAGGTTATGTATTGCAGTGGCATTTTTGAAAACATTTGCGGACATATAACTATATGAATCTTATCTTCATAATGATCCGGTTCATTGTCCAGAATAACTATATCATTGAACCCAAATTCCGAAAAAGACTTTTTAATTAACATGGCAACAAATAGCGTGTGCTTTGTAGCTAGTATTACGATACCATCTTCAAGTTTCTTATTTATTCTCGGGATTTGAATTTGACCTGATTCTTTTGAGAAATGTAATTTTATTTTGATTCTTCTCCATACTTCCTCGAACGCTCCCCTCGCTAACAGTTCTTTCGACGTCCTTAACAACCTTTTAATCTTAACCATCTTCTTGAAAATATCACAATTAGATTCTTTGATAAACTTCCCGTTAAATATTCTCAAAGCATTTCTAAGCGGCTTTGTTAATATCCATGATTTCGATGCGTATATTTCGCTTATCAATTTATCGCTTTCATTTATTGATTTCTCCAGCAATAAAACCTGATTATCCCTTTCGACCAATAACTCGTTAAGAATTACTACTTGACTACTACAATTAGCTTCTTTTTGTGACAATGTCGTCAGATGATTGTCCTGTTCGGTAACAGTCTGCATCAGAGTTACTATTTGATTAGATTGTTCCATAACTTTTTGTTCTAATCTTGAAATCTGACTGTTTCGCTCTTCCACTTCCTGTTTTACCACTGCTAACTCTTTGTCACGCTCTATTAATGCATAATTTAAAGAAACCAAGCCGGAAGTGGTATTCTTTTCGGATATTGAGAATTTTAAGTGTTCCTGACCGGTAACCAACGATAAAAAGCGTTTTTCCATATTGATCCAGGATATGACTTCTTCATCTGTAACGGACAAATAAAACACATTACCAAGTGCCCGGACGACTTCAGTAATACTTTTTATCGAATCTCTGCTTGCAAGTCCTACACCCAGAGAATGAAGTACTCCCCTTGTAACAATCCAACCGAGTGGTACTTCGCATTCAGCTTGCCACTCATCATCAATAAATATAATGGCTCCCTCTCGAGTTTTGAGGAGATTAAAAGGAGTACAGTCTATATAGTTACCTGGAACAACAAATTCCGCCAAATTATACTTTTCTTTTTTTGTATCGTTTTGGATTGCGGCGAATTCACCATATTTTATATCTTTTGCACATTGCATTAAATAACTAATCCATGGATATAACTCTGTTACGATGTCCTCTATACTCCCCCCAGCTGCTCGTACAGCCAATAACCTCCATAATATTTGATATCCTGGCTGATAAGCCGTCATGGAAAGTACGTTTTGAAGGTTATAACCGTCTTGAGACTTTCGATTGCGCCGCAATCCTGTTTGAAGTGGCTCCTTAAGGACATTAATAGCATTCTCAGAATGTAAGAAACTCGTAGATACTGTAAACTCGGGTATTCTGTTTGTAGCAAAGGTCATTGCTATCTTGTCCGAATTATGAAGTAAGATATCATTTTGAGAAGCAACTACCAGAAACGAGTTGGAGAAATCTTCAATTAGCCCGTTTTCATACAATGAATTAAATACCAGAGATTCATCAAACAAACGGTAAGACGAGCCGGAATAATCACGGGAATTTACTTTCGCTAATAAATCGATTACCTCAAATCGTTCGTTTTTCAATGCGTCTTCAGAGAAAATAACCGCAGGAAGTTTATAATCGGGAAAAGGGTAATGAAAGTAATAATTGCTAAAACCAGCGGAAGTAAGCTGTTGAATTAACTCGATGCGACCATATGTCCGAGGTGTGGAGTCATTATAAAGATCCTGCAAACCATAAAAAGGAACCCCCAGGTGGTCTTCGGCACAGTTATTAAAATATTTGAGACCGAGCTTATTTTCTATGGCAATCACTAGTTTGCCATTACAGGATAATAATCGTGAAACACAATGAAGATAATGCTGCGCTGGTTCATCTGCTTTTACAAAAACCGGCGCATACTCCAGAACACCAATTAATAAAATCCAATCAAACTTTTTTTCGCTTTCATAGCGCAATAAATCATCTACGAAAACCTTAACATTATTAAGATCCCGGCAACGTTCTGCCGCTATACGAGCACGCATAATACTGCCCTCAACAGCAGTAACTTCTGCCCCGATCTCACCCAGGTAACGTGTAATCGCCCCACAACCACAACCTAGTTCTAATACCTTATCACCCGGCTTGATTCCAAGTGGTCTAATCAAACAGTGCCGTGCTCGGCTAAGATGATATTCGGATGGCCAGTCTGTAATATGCTCTAGTAGTTCCGTTGAGAAAGTACTACGATCACTCACTTGTTGAATGATCCGAAAAATCCGTTGCTCAACTTCCGCACCATCAGAATAGCTAAAATCGTCTATTTCTTCACACCGAAAAAGATTATACTCATGATCCCAAATGTATTTCATCTACCTAATGTCACCTCATAATTCGCACATCGGAGATTATTATTTTTTTAATGAGTACTACATTACATCAAACTAAACCAACCCCACTTAATCGTTCAACCAAAAACTCTGAATCAAAGAAAGTCGAATGCCAAGGCAAAAGTGTATGCCGTTCCCACCCTCGAATTTCATTAGTCCCCTCAAATTGAGTATATTGAATATGCCAACCTCTTTCGCGTTGTTCCCGCTCCATTCGTGGTAACCGATCCTTGAATACTTTTTTTTCGGCCTGTAATTTTGATCGAAGTGGATAATGTTTCATCAAAAATTTCAATGGATATATCCGTCGCCCTTCAAACACAGCGTCATGTCCACCAGAGGATGCCAGATCAACCGGAAGTCGATAATTCTTCCAAGCTTTAATCTGTTTGAGATGTCCTGGTCTTCGGCCAAACTCAAACCAATTTAAGGAGCTTTGATACGGAGGCGCTACCTGAGGTGATGAACGAAGAAAACGAAAATCAATAACTGTAAAATCAACAGCGTTATAACCTTGTGAATCGATATGAGCAAATGCTTCCGAAAGGGTTACTTGGGGCCACGGTGAATAACGCAACTCATCTGCATCATGATGCATTATCCATTCAACATCGAGTGAAGCCGCATACTCAGAAGTATACTGTAACTGGCTATGCCATTCGTAATCTGATGTAGGGTTTATAGGAAACCGCTGTACGTTTTTACATAGCCCCTGCTCCTTAAGAGAATTAGCGAGTTCAAAACTTCCGTCATTAGACCAGTTATCAAATATATGAACTTCAACTCCATTTGCATGAAGATGCTGGATTACTTCCGACAAAATATCTTGTTCATTGAAAACATGGGTTATCGCTGCCACACTGGCCCTTGCTCCACTTATTGGCCTCCCAGCTTGGGCACCAGATATTACAAGTGTAGTCGTCTTTGCACCGTGAAAGTCAGTGTTAATGGTATGACCTGCAAAAAAACTAGCATGGAAACCAGAATTACGCAAAAATCGTCCGAATTCATCAAAACTCCACTCTCGAATATGAGAAGGATTCGCGGGTGGACCACTATCGAGTATGCCGCGGGCACGCACACGATCAGGCGTGGAAATTAGAATATAGGGACATATCCTAGATAGTGTTGCCAATGCGCGGGTGAGTGGAATAGGATTTTTTAAGTGTTCAATAACATCTGCACATACAACAACAGCACTGCTCAGAAAATCATTGATTGTATCGGGGATTCCTTGTTCCAAATCCCACTCAATAAAGGTCGCCCCCGGCACCTGACTACGTGCCAAATTCAACGCGTCGGCACAATCAATACATATTATTTCAAACTTATCGGCATAAGCGGTAAGCTTAGTTGCTGATCCACACCCGATATCAATGATATAGCGAACCCCAGCACGCTCTGCCAGGAATCCAAGTAGTTCATAAACATGCGGTTGATAAGACAGATTCCCCGGAAGATCCAGATAATGAGTGCACTCACCTTGCGAAACATAGTTAACGGGAAGATGAAGATTCATTTGTTACTGTCTGTCTCCCTTCATAATTTGCAAGTTAATGGTCGCATCTTGGACTTGCACATATCCACCTTGTATTCGTCCGCTACGTGGCGATAGTACTTGAAAAACCCAGGCATCATAAACATGGCAAAGCAGTTGATGCGCCCCAAGCAAACCTTCATCCATCCCGATAGCAAGCAAATACTTTCCCGGACGTAGCCCCGGAATGGTTGCCTTAAAATGGCAAGTCACCAACTGACCATCCACAATGGGTATCATCCGAGTTCCAAGATTATTAGAATTGCAATGAATTACCGGTTCATTTAGTTCATTAAAGATGCCAACAGCAAAAAGCGGGAACTCAATTGGTTTTAATGCAAGAAATTCGCACTCAATCTCAATCACAGTTGGCTCACAAGGAAGTCGGGATGCATTTGGTTCCTCCCCAACCTTAACTCGGATGCGCTTAAACGCATAATCATCTAGAGCACGAACATTATTTTGATCCGTAATGCGTATCCATTCCCATCCATTAGAACTTTGTTCAGTTTCTATACCAATATCGAACACAGACTTATTACCACTGTCATTCACACCGTGTGCCATGTAGTCCACATATCGTCTAACAACCTCATTAGGTCGACCTGAATCTCTTATTTCCCCTTGTTCAAGCCACACTACACTATCACAAAATGATTCGATCATTGTAGAACTATGCGACACAAAAAGAATTGAACAACCAGACGCCTTAATTTCATCTAGTCGACGCAGGCACTTGTTTTGAAACCGTATATCCCCAACAGAAAGGGCTTCGTCAACAACCATAATTTGAGGTTCAACGGCAACTGCAACTGCAAACGCCAACCGCACGTACATCCCGCTCGAATATGTCTTTACCGGCTGATCAATAAACTCACCAATATCGGCAAAAGCAGCAATATCATCAAAGCGGGCATCCATTTCCTCTCTACTCAACCCAAGAATGGATCCGTTCATGTATACATTCTCACGTCCTGTAAACTCTGGGTTAAAACCCGAGCCAAGTTCCAGCAACGCAGCAATGCGACCCCTAGTGTCCACCGTGCCTCCGGTTGGGGTAAGAGTGCCACAGATGATTTGTAAAAGGGTTGATTTGCCCGAACCATTACGTCCGATGATCCCAACAGTCTCCCCTTTTTTTATCTCGAAAGATACATCACGTAACGCCCAGAACTCACGAAAGTATGTTGATGGTTGCCTGCCCATAAGTTGTTGAAAGCGAGGGTAGAGCGATTGCTTCAATCGGTCCTGGGGTCGCTCATAGATATGATAACACTTAGAAAGGTTATTTACTCGAATAGCAATATCATCAGAGTACATCCGCGAACCCCCTGCGTGTTTTCTGAAACCACCAGAAACCACCTGCGGCAATGACAAGTCCGGCAAGCCATGCGATGCCCAATGCGGGCCAATCGGGCATGCTACCAAAGATTAAGACCTTGCGGCTTTCCTCAATAATGAGTGTCAATGGGTTGAGAAGCAAGAAGCTTTGATATGCCTCCGGTAATGCTGATACCGGGTAGAAAACGGGTGACATAAACATGAGTACCGCAGTGAAAATACCCGTGATCTGACCGATATCACGCACATATACCCCCAGCGCAGCCAGAAGCCATGCAAATCCCATGCTGGCCAAGATCAGTGGAACCAGCACAACTGGAAACAGCAGACTCGTCCAAGTCAAAGAATGACTGATCAAAAGCTGCGCCAGTAATAATACAACTAAACTCACCAAGTTATGAAATAACGCCGAGCCCATTGCTATCCACGGTAAAATTTCTAACGGAAAGACTACCTTTTTAACATAATTGACATTAGATAAAATCAGCGAAGGCGCACGATTGAGACATTCAGCAAAAAGACCGTGCACAATCATCCCTACAAAGAGGATAATAGCAAAGTCAGCTTTGCTCTCTTCCCCACCTACGCCCCAGCGAGACTTGAATACACCGGAAAAAACAAAGGTGTAGACGAAAAGCATTAGTACCGGATTAAAAAATGACCAAGCCAGCCCCATGATCGAACCACGATAGCGACCTATCACTTCCCGCCGAGTCATCTGACTGATAAGATGTCGATTAAGCCAGAGACTTTTGAACATCGCTAACGGCGAAGTCGGATGAGCTTGATGAGGGTTCATGGTAACACCTCCGGTTGTACCGGAGATGAAGGCTGTTGCTTTTTCAACGAAATCCCAGCGTCGATATCTACATCGCGCTTGGCTACGCACAACTCTGGCAAATCTTCCTCCGCTAAATCCCGTAACAACAACGCTTTTTGATCCTTTTCTGATAATATAGGATTCTCGATTGGCCAATCGATGCCGATATCCGGATCATCCCAGCGTATTCCATGTTCAGCGGTGGGCAAGTAAAAATCAGTGCACTTATAGGCAAAGAGTGCGGTCTCACTGGTTACGCAAAAACCATGAGCAAACCCTTCGGGAACATAGAATTGCCGTTTATTCTCCGACGATAGAGTAACACCTACCCATTGGCCGAAGGTTCTTGATCCTTTGCGTATATCAACAGCGACATCAAAGACCTCACCTTGCAATACGTAGACCAATTTTCCTTGCATGTTCGGTTTTTGATAATGCAGCCCCCGTAATACACCATAACTGGAGAAAGAAAGGTTATCCTGAACAAATTGCTGCAAGATACCCGCATTATGATATCGTTCCGCATTCCAAGTTTCTAAAAAAAAGCCTCGATGATCTCCAAATACTCGAGGCTCAAAGATAAGTACTCCCGGCAACAGAGTCTCAATAATTTTCATTAGCTTTTCTCCCCCTGAATCAAGCGACTTAAGTACTGTCCATAGGCATTTTTCTTCATCATGGCTGCCAACGCTTCTAACTTTTCGGCATTAATTAATCCTTGGGAGTAAGCAATCTCTTCTGGGCAGCAGATTTTTAACCCCTGCCGTTCTTCAATCGTTGCAATATAGCTTGAGGCCTGCAGCAACGACTCATGGGTTCCAGTATCCAGCCAGGCAAATCCACGCCCTAGTTTTTCTAATCGAAGTTGTCCTTTTTCAAGGTACAAACGGTTGATATCCGTGATCTCTAGTTCCCCCCGAGCCGACGGTTGTATTTCTGTTGCCATATCAACGACTTGATTATCATAAAAATACAATCCTGTAACAGCATAATTCGATTTCGGTACCGCTGGCTTTTCTTCAATGGATGTGACCTTTCCGGCTCGATTAAACCCAGCCACCCCATATTGCTCCGGATTTTTAACCCAATAGCCAAATACAGTAGCCCCTTCTTCTTGCTGGCTAGCCCGGCGAAGATACTCTGTCAAACCATGTCCATAAAATATATTGTCGCCTAAGATTAAGGCACATCCCTCATTCCCAATGAACGAACGCCCAATGATAAAGGCCTGGGCCAGGCCATCAGGACTGGGTTGCACAGCATACTGAATCGATATTCCCCACTGGCTGCCATCGCCTAGTAAGGTTTGAAACTGATACTGATCCTGTGGAGTTGTGATCACTAATATATCGGTGATTCCAGCTAACAATAAAGTAGATAAAGGGTAATAAATCATGGGCTTGTCATAAACCGGCATAAGTTGCTTGCTTACAGCCTGCGTGAGCGGGTAAAGGCGGGTTCCTGAGCCACCGGCAAGAATAATACCTTTGCGAATCATATGTATCTCCTTCTACTAACTTTTATATATTCACTTCACGCATTCTTTATAGACTTAGACTTTATACATTCTCGCCATCCGATTATTATAATTCTGCTGCATCCATTCGGTATAAGCACCTGAACGCACTCGATCGACCCAATCCAAATTCTCAATGTACCAACGAACTGTTTTACGAAGCCCCGATGCAAAGTCTTCCTTTGGAAACCACCCTAGTTCACTCTTAATTTTGGTAGCATCGATAGCATAACGAAAATCATGCCCTGGGCGATCCGTTACATGGGTAATGAGCCGACATAGATCGCCAGCATCCTTCCCTGTCTCTTCTGCAATTAACGAACAGATCTGCCGAACTACGTCAATATTTTTCTTCTCACTATTACCACCAATGTTATAGGTCTCACCAACCCGTCCGCGTTCCATCACGGCCCAGATCGCCTCACAATGATCGGCCACATAAAGCCAATCACGCACATTTGTTCCTTGGCCATATACAGGAAGCGGTTTCTCTTCTAGCGCATTGAGAATCATCAACGGAATCAGCTTCTCAGGAAATTGAAGTGGCCCGTAGTTATTTGAGCAGTTGGTAATCTTTATCGGTAACCCATAGGTTCGGTGGTACGCACGCACCAATAAATCACTGCTTGCCTTAGATGCCGAATAAGGACTGCTCGGATCATAGCGGGTTTCTTCGGTAAAGTATCCTTGATCAGTAAGCGTTCCATAGACCTCATCCGTACTGACATGATGAAAGAGCACGTCGGTATTTTGCCCCCAGAAGGCTCGGCAATTTTCTAAGAGATGAAAGGTACCGATGATGTTGGTTTGCATGAACGCCGCCGGGCCCAAAATACTTCGATCCACATGACTTTCCGCTGCAAAGTGAACGATGCAGTTGGGCTGATAGCGTTCAAACAACGCTTTAACTGTAACGGCGTCTACAAGATCGCACTGTTCAAAAGTGTAGTTCGGCAACGCTTCGATCATTTTAAGGTTTTCCAAGTTGGCCGCGTAAGTTAACTTGTCGACATTAACAAAGTGAATCTCCGGATAACGGGGAACCATGATGTTCAAAAAGTTCGATCCAATAAACCCTGCCCCACCGGTTACAAAAATGGTGATCCCTGCTTTAAGCATGCCTGGCATGTTTGCTCCTCTTTTCTGTTCAATCCCATGGGGACTTATTTTGTCTAAATTAAATTCAGAAACAACAACAACCTAAATAATCCATCATCGAATCGATCTTGCCGAAAAGCAGTGCCGTTATAAGCATACCGCAGACGTTGGGCAAGACTGCAACGACTTTGTAATAAAAAACTGATCTCTCCCGCATTTTTTTCTATCAGATCAGCGTAATGTAGTTGATAAAATTCTTCAACTTGTCGGATAACCTCATTTTTTTGCCCTCGCCGGCCCATTCTATGTAAAAATTGTCGGATACGGCGCCTCCAGTTCGTCCATGGATTTGCTTCGCTTCCTACCGAGTTCGCGCCATGTTGACGATAGAAGATCCGCGACACCGGATCATAGATCACTTGTCCAAAGGCAGAAACAACTAAATAAAGCCACCAATCATGCCATAGAAAAAAAGTAGGTCGCTGATCAACAATCCGCTTTTTTGCAGCCTGATTAAATACAACCGTGCATCCGTATGCAATATTCTCCAACAATGCATTAGCAAAAGCAGGTCCTCGCTGGGGAATTTTTGACTCACCTAGATAATGTAGATCTTCATCAGCCAAAGTAACCCTGGAGCAATACATGATCGGGCAATCAGCATTTTGCCTTTCTCTTTCTTGAATGACCCGAATCGCTACGGACATCTTGTCCGGTAACCAGACATCATCTTGATCACAAAATGCATAATATCCGGCATCCGGTAAAGCATCATGAATTAATTGCATAAAACTTTGAGCAGCACCGATATTTTCCCCTTTGATCAGTTGCAAGCTGCGTTTTCTGCCAACCATCGGTTGCATCTTTAATTTCAAAGAATAATCTTCAAGCAGTTTACACGATTGATCCGTAGAACCGTCATCACGGGCAGTAATATGTATCGCTGCATAATCCTGCGCGATTAAACTGTCTAATTGGGGCACAAGATATTTTGTACCATTATACGTCGATAAAAGAATATTGACCAAAGCCTCGTTACCTGCTGTCATCGCAATGATTCCTCATTGCCCGAGGATGACATCGGATAGCGCTCAGCAATCATTGCCTTGCTATTACGCACCAACATACCTGATATATAGCATCTCTCATAGGTCTTGATCATTTTCTCAACAGTGAAATTGGCAAGAAATCTCCTGCGTGCGTTGTTACCCAACTTCCGTCTCCACATCTCATCTTGGGCCATTCGTTCTAATGAAGTTACTATATCTTCAGGGTTTCTATTGGGCACGATAATGCCTGTGTCCCCGTCAATAATCTGTTCTTTCACACCGCCAACGTCTACGGTAACCACGGGAACCGCTGCGCGCATCGCTTCTAGGATAACAATCGGTAAGCCTTCCCATTTCGAGGTAAGTAAAAAGACATCGGCCTGTGAAAGCAGATAATCCACGTCTTCCCGATCACCCAGTAAAGCCACCATATTACCAAGATCCCTCCTCTCGATCTCTTCCTGAATGGTCACGGCGAGCGGTCCGTCACCAACCCAGGTAAACTCGACCGGGATCTCTTTCGTTCTTTCCTTCCACATTTCGACGGCATCCAAAAACAACCATGGATCTTTTTGCTCCGCCAGTCTTCCTACTGTAATGACCCGGAACAAAGCGGACCATTCCCGTTCTTTATTCTCTCTTGGCTCCCGATTTACTTCCCCTGGTATACCATTGTGGATCACGCTGATTCTTGACTGAGAGTGTTCTTTTTTTTCCTTTTGAGGGTCAATAAAAACACCCGCTTTAAAGCCTTCCTGATAATCTTTATGGGAGACACAGACTATCTTATCCGTAATTAACGCCATGATTTTTTCTAATTCAACAAAGATCCGGCGTTTCCAGCCAGCAGTACCATAAAAGCTCCATCCATGTACAGTGAAAAGAATACATGAAACTCCCGCTAATTTGGCAGCCAAACGACCAAGCAAACCCGCTTTCGAACTGTGGCAATGAACGATATCCGGAGACTCACGGCGAAAGAGTTGATACAACTCCCAAAAGGTTTTTAAATCATATCGGAAGTCAATATTTCGTCTCATATTATTCAATGGATAGATCCGAACTCCAGGAGATTCGGTTTGTAGGTGCTCAATCAGTCGTCCTCCCGGGAAGCAGGCCAAGGATAAATCATATCTTACCGGTGCTTCCGCAGACTGAGATAAATGTTCCAATCCTTTCAAGAGCTCGAATACAACCCGTTGTGCTCCACCGGTTTCCGAGAGCGTGATCACTTGTATCACTTTGAGGGTACTGGTTGCTGAAATACCCCCTTGATTTAAAAGTTCATGCTTACAGGATTTTAAGTCAAAGTTCGCTTTTGTCATCCCGCCTTCTCCCTTTGCATGACCACTTTAATGGTTTTGATCAACAAGATCAGATCACTGAGCGGCCCCCGCCTTTTGGAATAATACAAGTCATAGATCAACTTCTCCTCCACAGAAGACGAATAGCGGCCATAGATCTGCGCCATCCCCGTAATCCCCGGTGGGATTAAATGCCGAAGGTGATACTCAGGAATCTCCTCTTCAAACTCTCGCACAAAGACCGGTCGTTCCGGTCGGGGCCCAACGAGGCTCATCTCTCCTTTAAGCACATTGAAAAGCTGGGGTAACTCATCCAATCGCCAGCGCCGCAGAAAGGCGCCAATCCGAGTTACCCGTGGATCTCCGAAACTACTCAACGTCGGCCCTGTTTGTTTCTCTGCATCTTGAATCATCGTCCGAAACTTATAAATCCGAAAGGGCTTGCCTTGCAGCGTTACACGTTCTTGTATGTACATAACCGGTCGCCCCGATTCCCAGCCGATCAGGCATGCGATGATCGCCATGAGCGGAAGCGCAAGCAATAGGGCCAGCGTAGCCAACAACAGATCAAATCCGCGCTTCGCTACATCGATAAACTGCAGTTGCCCCGTCCGGGGTGTAATCTCGATATAAATCCGTCCATCTCGGGAAATCAACTGGCCCCCATGCAAAAGAATATCGGTCGGTGTGATCTCCACCCGCAAGGTAGCCGCTTCTTTTACCGCTTCCACAATCGCCAGTTTGCGTAAGTTTAAATCCGTAAAATCCTGAATCACAATCATGTCCACCGGTTCACGCTCTGTTACGCGCAGCAGTCCTTGCTCTACGTCCTTCTGGGTGATGATCTTAATCGAGTGCACACTGCGGCGATGCCACTCCCCGACAACATACCTCGATAGATAAAAATAAACGGCCAAAGTAGCCCCTAAGAACAACAAAACACTGCGCGGAAAAGCAAAGTACCGAAGAAAAAAACTGGCCCCCCCGGTTACGATCACGGTCAATCCCGAGGCTATCATCGCCGAGATAAATACATTGTAACGGGAAAAGGACCCTTCCATATGGTAAAGGTCCATTAACAACGCCGCACAGACGACGGCAATATAAATCCAAGGTAAAGTCCCAAGCATCGATTCAAAGTTCTCCGGAATCCAACGCTCAGGAAATAAAAGTTGCGTACCGAGCCATAAGAACAAACTGGCAGCTACGAGGTCAGCAACGATCAATAAGAATGCACTTTTTCTTGGTTGAAGTATTGACCACATGTAACTCCCACCCATTCATCCTCTAGCAAGCATTTAAAACTCACAGTTTTAGTTTCTCGATCCGTTGTAGCTCCTGCTCGACGATCGACCCACCCTGCTTTGCTTCTTGAAGCAGTTGGTTTCCAGTTGCATTCCCCTGTTTGACCAAAACCATTCCCAACCATGCTTTAACCAAAGGCTGCAATTGACTGTCGGCACCGTTCAACGCCGTTTCCATATATCGTTTTGCCTGTGCTAAGTCACCTTGAAATAACGCGGCTTGACCTGCAGTTAAAGCTAATCGCGGCGTTACCACCATATCCGGACTATGCCGCCACAAGGTTTTTAGGTTTTCAGGAAGAGTGGCCTTCTTCCCTTCCACCTCGTGCACGATTTCCAGCACACGGGACATCTTTTCTACGGTATGTACAGGTTGCTCCGACTCGCTTGCTCCTGCTTGCAGACGTTTTTTTAATTCTACATTAATATAAGATTCCGCCAGTTGTTCATAGGTCGTGACGACCCAAGGGCGTAATTTCAATGCTTTTTCAGCAGCCGCAAAGGCTTGATCGTATTGCCCGGTGATGGTATAGACTTGCGCCAATTGAAAATAATGCTCGCCATTATATGAGTCCAAATCTATAGCCTTATTGGCTAATTTAAGCATCTCCGCTACAATATACTGTTGCGCACGGGGATCGGGGTTGTTGGCGATGCTACCGATGTACATCTTGATCTGCTTTGCCGAGAACTCCGCACGCCACGTATCCACTTTAGCCGCCGCTTCCAATGCTGCCATGGCCCGCTCACCGTCACCTTGTTGCATAGCTTCATTGTATTCGGCTAATTTTGCATCTCCATACCGTAGTGTGAACGTAAACCCGGCCAACGGTATAGCCAAAACCATCAAGGAGATAAGCACAGGCCGAAGCATCGGCGGTGGTGCCAATGGATCAAGTTTTTTGGTAGCGCCTGACCACAGTGCGCCCACGCCCACACCTAAACGATTTTCCAAAGCCCCTAATAGGGCAAGTAACGTCCATAACAGCAACAAAACACTCGTTAAGGAAAGGTTAAAATCCATAAACGAATGGATTCCCAGGCCAAGCGCTGCTACACCAATTGTCCATGCCTGGGCCGCTTCAGGCAACAGCACTCTTTTTTTCCATAAGCCAACAAAGCCAACGCCAATCGCCACAAAAGGAAAGACAAAAGCAAGCAGCCCCAGCGTTCCTGTTTCTACCCACACTTGCGCAAAGTGGTTGTGCGTCTCCGTCGTATTATATAGATAGGATTGATAGGCTCGATAGGCGCTTTTCCATCCCCCGCCGCCCCATCCCAGCAAGGGGCGCTCCATAGCCATCGTTGCTGCATCACGATAAAATACAAATCGTTCCCGAATGTTTTGGTCCCCTGCACTCATAGAAGCCAATCGCGCAAAAGCGCCTCCGGTTGTGCTGCTGGCTACCGTTTCTTCCGCCAAGGCTTCCGATGAGGTGGGGGACGCAATATCTGCTGGCGTGGTTGTCGCCATATCTGCTGAGTTGCTGGCCGTGATACTTGCTGGGGTAGTGGTCGTGATACTTGCCGGGGTAGTGGTCGTGATACTTGCCGGGGCAGTGACAGCGTTCTCCGCAGTTCCATTGTTCCAGCCCCACCATCCGCCAACACCAAGCATAACTACACCTAGCGTTGCGGCAATGATCCAATTTTTTGAAATACCGCGCAAACGATGGCGCTGGCGAGCGAGATAGCGTATGCCCCCCCAAATCGCCCCAGAGGCGATGATACCGCCAATGGTGATGAACAAAGCGCGCATATTGGATGGAGTCGCCTGCGCTTGTGCCCCTACGGTCTGCGCATATAACCCAGCTGCCATCAAAAATACAAGTCCGAAAATACTTGCCGCTTGTAACCGTTCCCGTTGTCCAAGCAAGAAGAGAACCAGTAATACCGGGAGTACCACTAACAGCCCCCGGCTCTGGCTACCGAGGATCGTGCTCATCAGAATAAAAGCCGCGCTCGTATAGGTAGCCGCCCAAGTTAAGCGCCGTTCGTGAGCAGCCAGATGAATCGCCAGCCACAGCGTAACCGTTAAATAAGCGCCTAACGTATTAGGATACTGGAGCGTCGAACTGATCCGATCGGCCAGCATACCACCAGGTAACGTCAAAAACCCTTGTGCCAGCAATATCCCCACGACGGCCATGGTAACACCTGTGATTACCATGCCAATCATGACGATCTCAACATACGTCTTGGTTATCCAACGAACGATTCGCTCCCGCCAGGCCCATGTTACTATGTACATCATCACAAAAACGCTTAAAACATCGAGCTGACGTAACCAAGTAAACAGTGCTTCCCTTGGGTTTACGGCAAAAAAAACGGCTTCGCCATAAAGCACTGCCAAAATTCCTATCGATATAAAATAAGGTGACTGAATGATATTATGTGGCTGCGAGGGCCAATCTTTTCTCGTCCAGTACATTGTACCAAAGGCGATCGTCAAAACGGCCACCGCATAATGATGAATACCCATTTCGGATTCATAAAAAAGGCCCCGAAAAAACGGGGCTACCAAGACCAGTCCTAATAGGAACACACTGAGGAGAAGTAAGACAATGCGGTTCCCATTTCCCGCCTTTTCCATTTGCTAACACCTTCTTTTCAACTTTGTTTTAATATAGCAATTATGATGGAAAAATGCAATCGATTGTAACAAGAATCCTTTTATCGAGTGTCACTTACTACTAATTTAGACGAGTTTACGTGTTCTGTTAATCGGCTTCCATCGGAAAGCGAATTATCATTCAATCACATTCTTGACGTTGTTTATCGATGAGGAGTCATGTCGGCTTTTTTACTCATACGTAGTCATCAAAAAAGGACCTCTTCAGACGCTTGATGCAGTCTGAAGAGGTCCTTCGCAGTCTGAAATACTACAACTTTTGAAGCAAAACCGTTTCTTTAGGGTTACCCCTGACCACCCGTAATATAGCTTGGAAACTTTGCATCAAACTTATAGGTTCGAACTTTGTTATTCGTAGTAGCTTGGTCATCAAAACTTGCTTCAACCGGAGATACTACCCATGCCGAAAACAGAAGCAGTCCGTCATTTGTCTGATCCGCTTGTGGGACCTGAGCTTTGATGATGTCTTTTAGGTTGATCACCGAGGTCTGTCCGTTCAGAGTGGTTGACTTCCCGGAATATCCCGTGTTAGTAACCTGAATCTTACTAGGTTCGGAGAGTTCAATGGAACCGTCTGCAATATTCCAACCGGCGAGCACCTTGCTCAAGTCAACCGTTACGGTGTTTTTCGCCGAGGTAAGATCCGTAGGATCGGTTATCACATCGGCGCTGATGCTTTTGGTTTCTTTTGTTTGAACATTGACTAGCTTTAGGCTGAACGACTTGATCACCGGGGCAAGGTTGCCGTATGTCTGTTGGCCAGTTGGCAAAAGGTTATCGACTGAGCCTGAGCCTACCGGAACGCTAACTTCGGTGTACCAATCGCCTGTCGGCTCTTTGCTCATCTGGGATCCACCCGCATTACTGGTAAACGAAGCCGCTTTAACGGTACCTTGTTCACCACTGTTCACACCAGTAACTGTAATCGGAGCATCGACGATGAGGTTGCCAACTGTTGCTGTTGGGGCAATAGCAATTGTGGTATTGTTGGCCCCATTTCGAACATCTATATTTTCAATTTGAGCATTACCAGTAGCCGTTACAGTCGTACTACCAGCGTTACCAGTGATTTGCACGCCATTGACCTTTGCATCGCCGGAAACAGCTACACTCACCGGAGCCTCGGCTACGACTTTCGTGACCGCAGCTTTGCCTTGGACTTGAACCGTAGATGGTTCCTTGGAAGTCACATTGTTTATTTTCGTTGTATCACTAGGATTTGTCGGGTCACCGATGATCAGGGTCGGATTCGGTGCGTTGTTGGTCACCGAATTAACTTCACCCACAATGGTAATCTGAAGGCCTGAGGGCAAACCAGCCGGAAGCTCAATATCGATGCTGGAGCCTACATCGGAAGAAGCTTCAATCTTGGCGCTGTTTTTTACGATGATGGCATCCGTGACTTCAGTACCATTGTCAGCAAACACACGAACGTTGCCTTTTTCGACAACAATCGTTACGGCTTTTACATTATCCAACTTAACTGAGTTCATACCGCCGCCACGAACATAAATTTTCCCCTTGACCTGAACATTGATTAAGATCGCATCCTGATCAGCAACTTTATCGCTGATGAGCAGGTCACCTTCAATCACCACATCTTGCAATGTAACGTTAGGAGCGTCAATGGTTAACGATTTCGTTACTTTTAAATTCTTTACAGTAAGTCCTGCACCTGTAACAAAAACATTGCCATCAGCTGTTTTCGGCGTACCTGGTGCTCCCCCATCCCAGCTAGTTGCCGTTGCTACATCAGGGATGACGTACGAGGTGCCACCACCGCCACCGCCACCGCCACCGCCACCAGCGGAAGCAGTACCACCACTAGCAGTTGCACTGAAGGTTGCTTTGATATCATCGATTAGCGCATCGCCGACATCGACTTTGACGACGCCCGGTAATTGAATCCAACCCTTGGCTGTGTCATTGGGGTTGATCACACTGACGGTGTAGATTTCTTTGGGCAGCAGATAAATAGAGAAATTCCCGTCTTTATCGGTTGTGGTGATATAGATGGGGTTGGTGGAAAAGGCCATGGTGGTATTGCCTAAACGGTTATTGTTCACATCGCGCAACACACCATAAATGCGCACCGCTGCTTCCACCGCGATATCTTGTGTGGCTTGTTTGCCTTTGCTAACTTCAACCTCATCAGCATAGCCAACAACACGGTTTCCTGTCACCGCGATGTCATAAGTACCTGCGGGAACAGCAACCGAGTAATTACCGTTCACATCGGTAACGGCTGAAGCTTTGATTCCTTTCTGTTCTTTGACAATGATATTGACAGTGGCGTCGGCTACAGCCTGACCGTTAAGAGTAATCTTCCCTTTAATTACGGAGTCTTTCACTTCCGGTGGGTTAGTCGTACCGGGGGTAATGCCTGCTTTGGCTTGTCGCGCCTTGCTGACCATTACGGCCGATTCAGCGCGCGTAATCGGTGAGCCTGGCTGGAAGGTGCCGTTCGGATAGCCGTTCATGACCTTTTTCGCGACCATGGCCCCGACGGCCCCTTGTGCCCATGATGCCAGGTCCGCTTCATCGGCGAAACCAGTAGACGTTGCGGTCTGCGTATCCAGCTTTAAGGTACGTGCCACAATAACGGCTGCCTCTTGCCGGGAAATCGGCGCATTAGGGCGGAACGTATTATCGGGGTAACCGGAAACAAAGCCAAGGGCTCGACCGACAGCCACCGGCCCATAGAACCAATCGTCTTCCTGCACATCAGCAAAAGAAACTTTGGCATAGGGCATCGATTGGCCAAAAGCGCCGTTGATCATCGTTGTGAACTCGGCACGGGTCACTTGCCGATCGGGCCGGAAGGATCCTTCGGGCTCGCCTTTGACGATCCCGTCATTAGCCAATATCTCTATGTACGGTTTGGCCCAGTGCCCTGCAATGTCGGTGATCGTCGCTGCAAAAGCAGGAACGCTTGTACCGACCATCATGCAGGTAGCAAGCACTGTACTGATGATTTTTCTATTCCGTATTTTCATCGTAATTGTGAAAGCCACCTTTCTGATTGATATTTAGCTTGAAGCTCTTAATTAGGAAGCTGAGTCTACTTTTGAGATTTACCTTTACCTTAACAAGGACAACGGGACGTTTTCGCTGAAGTTCCGCCACCTCCGTTCACGATTAAGCCATTCATCGGTAGATTTGTTCGTCAATTCCATCTACGGATCATTGTTTGTGGTGTCGGTTCATTAGTGGCGTCGGTTCCTTCGTGAAAACACGCTTCTGTAAGGTTATTTATGATATACCATTAAAAACCTTACAGAAAGAAAAATAAAGATATTCACGTACAATTATATAACGATTATGCCTTGATCAGCAAGCGTTCTCTGACCAACAGGACCTCTGAGCTAGTAACGCTTCTTTAATTTGGGATTAGCGCTTCTTTATGTATTTGTTGTATACGGCAACTTGTTGTTCTTGGACACGCTGTTGATAATAGATGCGGGCGTCTTGTACCATCTCCGTCGATAATCCTTGGGCTTGAAGTTCCTTTTCTAAATTCGTAATGATCCCTTCAAACCGCTGTTGGTAGCTGCTTTGCATTTGCTTGGCATCTTGGTAGGTCCGACGAACAATCTGTAATGCTTCGATCTTCGAGCCCCGTGACCGGGCCGCGACGTACTCACTTTTGGCGTTACCCAGCATCTGATCGATATTTTGTTCACCTTCTTGCTGTAAGCTGAGCAATTGGGCATTGTATTTTTGGCGGATTTGCTCTTGGGGGTCCTGCACAATGGCTCCATCAGCGGCACTGTTACCACCTTGGCTTTGACTGCTTCGGTCATCACTCCCCAGATAAGTAGTCAAGCTGCCGCCGGTATTGTTGATGGTGCCCACCATGCCAGTTACGGTCCTACGCGGCAGGGGTTCGGTTAATTTGGGAAGTGCGCTTCCTCTCCCTCCCTCGGTTTGCCCCTGGGCCAGTCGCTCTTTGAGTTCCGGCGCCAACTGCAAGTCTCGATCATTCATCGCTTCCTGGATCAATTGATCCACAATTACTCGTTGTGGATCGCCGGAGAAAAGAAATTGGCGCTCCATCTCGGTAAATTGTGTCCAGATAATTGTGACCGTCGTGCCGGCAACCACCAGCAAACTGCTGCCGGTTACGATGAGCGCCTTTTTCCATTTAGACCGCACAATCGTTTCCTCCCGGTTTGTAATGGCAAAAAGGCTCTGCTCGCGATGAGTGCGCAGAGAGAGCCTTGGGGTGAATCGTCTTTGGTTAACTTTGGTTAGGGCTGAGGGAAAATCTGCAGTTGGGGGCTTTGACCTTCGGACGCAGTCAGCAAAAGTGATTCTTTGGGGACACCGACAACTTGCAGAATGCGCCCACGCTTGGAGGCAAGGGAGCCGAGCTGCGCTTCTTGACCGTTGCTACTGATCGCCACGGTTGTTTCTTTGGTCTTGAATACCGGTTGCCCAGCTGTACTACGGACACGCAAAACAACCTTGGACAAGGCCTTATCGGTATTGTTGCGCAGTTCGAGATTGGTCGTCATGGTATTTGCATCGTAACTGCTAAGCGTCACCTCGTAAGGGCCCACTGGGTACATCTGCTGTCGTTCACGAATTTCCTGGACGTTGAGAATTGCGTTACCGGGAACAGCGCCACCTACGTTTGGATTATTCTCGCTTAATTGTTCTTGCTCCGTCCTCGGGATGGTTACCGAGCCGATTTCTTTCATTGACGGATCTTGCGCCGGTTGCTGTTTTGCCGAACTGCAACCGACAAGGCTACTGATGAGCATGATACTTACTGCGATCATGGTTGTTGTCTTATAATATCTATTCAATGCTGCCGATCCTTTCTCCTGCTTTATGCTTTATTGCTTTGTTCCGATATAGACCGTACGCGTCTTGCCTTCCCAGTTGACAGTAGCACCCAAGGCATCAGCCACAAGGCGCAAAGGAACAAACGTGCTTCCTTGCGTAATCTCCGGAACAACGGTGTCACTCAATGCATTGGTGGCTAAAGGCTCATCGTTTTTTAGCACCTTCGGTTGGCCAACCCATAATTTTAATGTGTCTTTGCCTTTCACCAATTCAATCCGCGATTCTTTAGTATCCCAACTCACTTGAGCACCCAGTTCTTGCCCAATGATGCGCAGCGGTACCATCGTCCGTCCGTCCTTCAAATAGGGTGCCACGGCCGACTTCACTTGTTGATAATTGACCATGAGGCGGATCTCATCATCGGCTAGGTTGCTCAAAAGGGGCTCCGCTTCATACGTCCAGATCAAACTATAAAGACCAGTTCCCAGCGTAGATTCTGCTTCGACGATGCCCTCATTGCCGTTCCAGAAGATCTTTGACGGCAACTGCTGCCATGTTCCTTGAGCTTCATTCCAATAGCCCACTCGAAAACGGGTAATCGGCAAATCGGTATTCATACGGCTGGCGCGTTTGTGGTCAATGGTATTAAACGTATAGGCGATGCGCATGGGCTGGGCTAAAGAAGTAACGGGAGTAGTCCCACGTGTTGTCAAGCTGACGTCGGTCGCTCGCACAACGTAAAAGGTATCGAGCGGTTTCAGCCGGCTGGCTTCAGGGGTGCGTAGCTCCAATCGTAGGGGCTTGTCGTATGTACGGTCGGGAAATTCCACTTGTACACCACCGGCAGCAAAGTTGCATGCAGCGATGCCGGTGCCGACAGTATAGACATCAGCCTGGGCCGTGGCAGGTGTGACTAGCGAGCCCACAGCTACGCAGGCGATGGCGAGGACCGTTGCGCCGGCTTTGGTCACGGTACGCCACGTCATTGGGGGAGTTACTTCTTTTCTCATCATCTCATTCTCCATTCTTTTTCCTTTTGAATGGTTATTGTTTTCTATCTATGGGCGAAAAATCCTGCTTGTTCCCCCCATCGAAGGAATGGCGAAAAAGATCGGATCTTAAAAAAAAGAGGCCCCGGCATTAAACCGGAACCTCTGGAGAAGGGGATATTTTAGTTTCAGTTACTTCAGTTACGGTTACTTCAAAGTAGCCGTTTGGGTTGCATCATCCCAATGTACCGAAGCGCCCAGGGCTTGGGCGATGAAGCGCAGTGGCAGCATGGTGCGATCCGACGTGATTTCCGGCGCAGCGTCCATATAGATGGTCGTGCCGTTGACTTTCATCTGCGGCGAACCGATGGTCATTTGGGCAATCGTGGAGCCTTTAATCAAGGTCACACTTTGCGAATCGGCATCCCAGATGATGTTGTCGCTGCTCACACCGAGGGCTTCGGCTACATAGCGGACCGGCATATAGGTGCGGCTGTTTTTGATATACGGAGCGACGTCCATCGATTTTTCCATACCGTTTACGGTGTACTT
>NZ_SLXT01000011.1 GCF_004341395.1 Heliophilum fasciatum | reverse complement strand
TTTACACATATGGATGTGCATAAATCCATTATAGAGTGAAAAAACAGGTGGATCTCTACGCCGTGAAGGTGGCTCTATTTTTCCGTGAACATGGCTCTATTTTGCCGACATACTGGCTCTCCAAGAGCGAAATATTCAAATCTAGGGGGGAAGTTATGGAACTGAGCGAAAACAAGATACTTCATGCCTTTGATACTGTTTCTCATCTCTTACCACATTTTTTTGAAGATGAAATAATGTTTGCCATCACAGATACAGAAAAGTTTTTGAAATTCACACCAAGCCAAAATCTACGGCCAAATATTAAAGCCGGAGATATTCTTCCAAAAGGAGATGCTATCTATGAGGCTATGAAACTAGGAAAGCCAGTAAGCATGGTTCTTTCCAAGGAAATATTTGGTATCCCTTTCAAAGCGGTTGGGATACCTGTGAAAAACGAGTTAGGTGAAGTTATCGGTGGTATAGGCATCGGAAAAAGCATTAAACACCAAGTCGAATTATTGGAAATAGCGCAAACTTTAGCTGTCTCTTTAGATCAAATAACTGAGGCTATCTCTTATATTAATACTGGTGTACAAGAGACTGCTGAAAGTAATAATCATGTGTTGGAAGAAGTAAGAATTACTGAATCTGCTACTAAAAACACGGATAAAGTTATTTCTTTTATTCGTAAGATAGCTGTTAAGACCAATTTACTCGGTTTGAATGCCGCGATAGAGTCTGCTAGAGCAGGTGTACATGGAAAAGGGTTTGGGATAGTAGCGGAAGAAATTAGAAAGTTGTCCTCATCCAGTAATGAGAGTATTAAGCAGATCGAAGATACATTAAAAAATATACAAATGCATGTAAATAATATTGCTGTTAATATCGAAAAAGGTAATCAAACAGTGCAAGAGCAAGCAAGTGCTTTAGAGGAAATAACTGCATCCATACAACAATTAAGTACAACATCGCAAATTCTGGAGAGAATGGCTAGCAAACTTTAGAACTAAAATGTGCTATTGAGGACGGATAATACTGCAAGGGGCAACAGTAATGCCTAATCTGCCGCCTACGGGGTTTTCAAAACAGTTGAATATCGAGTAAAAACGAAGACCAGGATGAACGTCCTGGTCTTTTTGCGTTTTTGTGAATTTTTTCAACTCAATTGCAGTGGTCAGCAGTGCGCTGTAGCTGGAAGAATCGATGGGCACAAGAGAATTGATCGGCTGTGTGCTCATGTTTACGGCCGTGATCGTTACACAAATGAAATCGCAGCCGGCTGTTTTGGAGCGTGAAAACCAACGTGAAGATCAATAGCCGGGTAGGTGCGTTCGTTTGTTTGCCCACTGATCGTTGAGAATTTTATGCATCATCGGTACATAACAGCGCCAGAAAAAGGCATCGCCTTCACCTTTTTTGTCCACACTGAAAAACTTACGCACTTGAGCAAAACCTTGATACTGCCACCATCGCGGTACTTGACTGCTGTCGGCAAAATCACCGGCAAAATAGTAATTTTGATTATATCCGGATTGATACCGGATGATCGCCGGGAAATCCGGCTTCAACCCCATCCGTTGCAACGCTACCAACCCTTCTTCCGTCACATCCAGATGATACTCGGCAAGCACTTCCGCCTGATCGGCAGGTTCAATCCATTCAAACCAGTAATAATACGGGATCGATTCGGTAATGCCGAATTCCTGCCCCGGCTCAGCGCTGAATTGAAAGGTCAAATCGTGCTTGCCTGTATCGATCCCCTTACGAAGGACAAGCACCTGATCCGTATCGGATACAAAGGCAAATCCCGGACCGTGAAAATCCCAAGGCAAATTGTATTGGGCTTCATAATTCTGCACTAACCAGACCGGTACTTCCACATCACGGGACAAATCAAGGAAAAAACGCCCTATCCAACCTTGGCGATGAATCCCCAAATGTTGCTCCATCCGCGACCGAACGCCACCGGCCGTCGGCAAGGCCAGGGTGTTAAACTCCGCAATTACCGTTGTCCCCTGCTCCATCTTCGCCCGGACGATCTTTTCGTCTTCCTCACGAAGGCCGCCGAAAAACAATTCCGATCGCGTACCGGCACGATTAGTCAGCAAAAAATCGTCCGAATAAACACCATAGGCATCGGCTAAATAAAGCATATCAGGAATCCGATCATCTTCCGGCAACAGCCGGGTAAAAAAGGTACCATCAGTCTTCGGAAAAAAGCCATAGTAATCCTGCTCCGGCATATAGGCCCGCCCATTGGGATGAAAAAATTTATAATGATTCATCACCCATACCAAGCCAAGATGCTCCCGCCGCTCCGGATTCGGCACCGTGTAATCAACGATCCACGCCTCCGTCGCACGAATCGGTTCCTTCCACCAAAGATAGATCGGTGAAAGCAGCAACCCGATGATTAATAACACCGCCAACACCGGCCGCCAGCGTTCTAAGCGACTTGGCCCCGCCGAGGGCGGGGCGGCCGGCTTCAGTGTATCTGGATTCGTTACGGCCGACTCCAGTAGTATATCCGGCTTCGGTGCAGCCGGCTTCAGTATGTCCGGCTTGGCTATGGCTGGCTTGGCTATGGCTGGCGAACCAGTCAACGAGGAAACGAACCCTTTGCGCTCCATCTTCCCCCAACTGCCGGTGCGCCGCAGGGAACTGAAAAAACCCGCCACCCGATAATAACTCATTAACTGGCGATAACCGAGGTTTTCCAACAACGAGTAACCAATCAACGTGATCAGTTCGCCGGTGGAAAAATGGCTTACTTGCCTTTCCGCAGCTAGCAGAGAAGCAATCGAGATCAAAATACCATAGCAAACGGTTGCTAGAAACAGCAGTGCCGCCGTAGACAGATCAAGCAACCCAAACAAAAAGGCCAAAAGCACCATGATATATCCCTGAAACTCTACAATCGGACCAATCATCTCAAAAAATAAAAAATAGGGAAAGGCGATCAAGCCGATGCGCCCGTAGACCGGGTTAAAAATCAAGCGCTTATGATGCGCCATAATTTCGATTAAGCCCCGTTGCCAGCGATCACGCTGCCGTCCCAGTATACGCAGTGAATCGGGCACTTCCGTCCAACAATTGGCATTGTACGCAAACAGCGTAGCGTGGGGCAGTTTTTTCTCGCGCATGTGCCGATTAAGACGAACGACGATCTCCATATCCTCGCCGACCGTATCCTTGCGAAAACGCTCTTTCGCCGTCATATAGCCGCCAATTTCAATGACCCGCTCACGGTTAAACAGACCAAATGCCCCCGAGACGATCAGCAGCGATTGCATAAAAGCCCAGCCGACCCGTCCAACGATAAAGGCACGCAAGTATTCGATCGTCTGCATACGGGCGATCTCCCCCTTAGGGATATGGGTTGCCGTGATCATCCCCCGTTCCACCGTACAACCGTTGATCGGAAAAATATTGCCACCGGCCGCGATCGTTTCCTTCGCCTCGTCCATCGTCAGCGAAGCGATCCGCAAAAGCGCATCGGTCTCCAGCAACGAATCAGCATCGATTCCGCAGAAAAATTCCCGCGTTCCGTAATTAATGCCCGTATTCAACGAGTCCGCCTTACCGCCGTTAATCTTATCAATCACCAATAATTTCGGTAAGGACTCATTCATATAGATGCCCCGCACCGGCATTGTCTGCAGCCGCTGCTCCGTGATACGATCAACTTTCTCCAAAGAAAAATACCGGATCAACGTGTTCAGCGTCTGATCGGTGGAGCCGTCATTGACCACGATCAATTCATAATCGGGATAGTTAAGATTCAACAGTGAATTGACACTTTCCACCACCGTCGCTTCTTCGTTATAGGCAGGGGCAATGATCGAAACCGACGGCAGCATACGGTCACGAAACAAAGTCGGAAAACGTTTGATCTGCCAACGGCGGTTTTGCTGCATCACACCCAGCACCGAAAAAATCAGCAACAGCAGATAGATGGTATTGATCGTGAACGTATAGTAAATCAAGAAATAATTGTAATCGATCACATAGGTAAAGAGATGTTCCATCCATGAAGCATTCCCGACCATCTCCCCATGACGCAGCACGTGAAATGAAGGAAAAAAGATCACAATCAAAGCCAAAATCAAATAAAGAAAGCGAATTTTCCCTTCCGTTTTCGGCTCTTCTCGGGCACCGCGCGGTATTGCCAGCTTGGCTTGCCCCAGCTTACGGAGGATCCGTTCATTTAGATAAGTGCAAAATTCTTTATGTACTTCCTCATTCTCGGCGATGACCCGCCCAATAATCGGCAGCAGTTCATCCTCAATTTCTATATTTTTATTTTTATTCAAAAAACCGATGATGCTGTTGATCTTCCCGAGACTGATGATCTCATAGAGCAGCGCCTTCATCGCGGCTTTTTCCGACGATAAGAGCTTGGCCAAAAAATATTCGATGCGGTTCCCTAAGGTAGCGGCCAACCCGTTTTTAATGTCCGGATTGTTTTCGTTCTGAAATCGCTCAACGACCATCGCTATGTAGCGCGGCCGTTTCCGTAAGATCGTCGAAAGCGCATAGACCGTCGTGGGCTTCATTGATCGATCGCGCAAGATCTCAATCAATATTTCGACGGTTGCCCGTGACGGTAGCTGGGCCAGCGCTTCAATCGCTACTTGGCGAATCACCGGATCATCGTGCTGCAAATAAAAGGGCGCTGCTAGTTCCTGCGCATAATGGTGGCGCATGCTGCGCACGGCCGCATGGGCCACGGCCGGCAAGGGCGAGCGACTTTGCCATAATAAATACCGCTTTAGTTCTTCCGTCGCATAGGCAGCCGCCACATCAACCAACGCCAACTGAACTTCTTTTTCCGGACGCAACACCCACTGGGGAAAATAATCAACGATCCCTTGGCCAAAGTCATGGAGCAACGCCTGCACCTTCTCCCGATACCAAGCCGGCGCACCAACCAGCGTATCGAGCAATACCGGCAAGGAACAACGATCGGCTATCTCTGACAGCGCGACCGCCAGATAGAGGCGCACAACCAGATCCCGTTCCTGGCGGATCGCTTGTTCTAGGGCTTCGCGTACTGCTGACGACGGAAAGAGACCGAGCATTACGGCGGCTTCCATTCGGCGACTTCGCCAGGCAGAATCCAACCGTTTAATATAATAGCGATCCATGCCCAGACGGGCTAACTGCTGAAACAAACGCTGTGCCCGATGATCATGAACAGAGATATTCTGACAGAAGGCTACAACATAACGCATCATCGTCCGACGATAACGCCGAAAAAAGCAGTCCAGCTCCGCAGGGGATGCTTGTTCCGCTTGATGGGCGAGAAAATGCTCAACCTGCCGAGCCACTTTTTGTTGCCGTCGATTCCACCAATACTGTCCGATCAGCCAGAGGATCATTACCGTATTGGCAGCAAGTAAACCGGCGATAACCGTCCATAGCCACCCCTGCCCTGCAATCATCAAGCACTCTCCTCACGATCCTGATAACCAGGCATGAACGACTCGACCTCAATGGCATCCAGCATGCGTCCGGCTTCTTGTAAGATTTCCGCTTCGGCCAAGCGAATCTGCGCTAGCATCCGCTGCCGGGCCCCTTCACTGAAAGCGCGGATTTTCTGCTCCCACTCGGCCATCTGTTGTTCAAATCGAAGACGATGCTGCTCAATCGCCTTCTCGGCAGTGTACAATTGCTTCTGCGCTTCTTTCCGCAGGGCTGCCGCTTCGGCATCGGCCGTAGCGCGAATTAACCGTGCCTTAGATTTAGCTTCTTTTTCGATATCAGCAGCCGTTTGCTCCGCACGAACAAGTGCTGCTTGGATGAACTCCTCTTTCCATCGATAGTTACCCAATTCTTGAAGCAACTGGGACTGCCGGGTATAGAGATCACGATACAGTTGTGTCACCACATGAAACATTTCCCGGACTTGGGCCGGTTCATAGCCATGAAAAGTTTTTTGCAATGCTTTTTCATTCAGATACGCTTCTAATTCTTCCGGCTTCATAAAGTGTTCTACCTCCTTGTAGAATACTGGAACTGACCATTCCTGATCAGGTAAAGCAGCAGAAGCAAACATTGAAGTGCGGCTGACGGTGCTGCGAAAACGTTTCGGTAGGTGCCGGGGCGCGTCGTTTTTCGATTTAGCTGACGAGGCACCGCCGACCAGCCGTAAAGAAGTTCGTCTCAGGTGCGAACGAAGTTCAGCCTCCCGCCCCGCACGGCGAGGAGCAGCGATCGCGGCCGGTTCTTCCTGTTCCGATCCCGCCGCCGGCTGCTCGGCACGGGGCCCCGTTAGCACTTGTTCCAGCCGTGACTCGACCACTTCCCGGTCACGGACACGCAACAAATTACGAACTGCGCCCAGCACTTCCGCCATGATATAGGGCTTTTTAAAATAATGAGTGACTTGCAGCGCATAGGCCCGCTCAATACTTTGTTCCGTCTTTTGTAAGGAGATGATGATAAAGGGGATCTGACGCAAATTAGAGGAGTGCATCATCTTCTCCCGCAACATAAAGCCATCGACTTTCGGCAGCAGAATCTCCGTAAGCACCACATCGGGCTGTTCGCTTTCGATCATCTGCATGGCCCTTTCTCCGTCTTGACAAAGCAGCAGGTGAACCCGCAGCGGTTCTAATGCCGTCTGAAGAATCTCTCGATGTAAAGGATCGGCATCGGCAATTAGCACCTTGCCGACACGCTCCTCGTATTCCGTGACCATGGAGCGATGACAGACCGTGTTCATCCCTTCGTTTTTCGCCAAGCGCACACGTAATTTGCCGATATTCACCAGCAACGGTACAAGGCGTTCTGGAGCCGCTTCTTCTTGGCCGATCTCATACAAGGCGACAGCTCCAATCGAGACCGTCACCGACTCCACAAAAAGAGCCGACTTTTCCACTTGATAGCGAATGCGTTCCGCCATCGCCAGCGCTTCTCCAAAAGTCTCGTTCAGAATGCAATAGGCAAATTTCGGCCCTTCCAGGCGAAAAAGCACGTGGTTGTCCTGCTTCATCTCATTAATCAGATAGGCTAAATTGCGTAATGTCTCATCGCCTACATCTTTACCATAGTTCATATTAATCCGCGGCATATTATCCATATCTATGATCAACAAATGAAAGGTGTCATCGCTCAAGTGTTCCGGAACGGTCTTCAGCAAAAATTGCATAAAAAAGCTTTCATTGTGAAGATGAGTCAACGGACAGATAGTGGCGGCATCGGCTGTTTGTTGATAATGATCTTGCAGTTGCGCAATTGTTTGTTTTAACTGCTGATTTTCCCTCTGGAGGATGCTTTTTTCTTCGTGCAGACGCAAAAAAACAGACTGGTAGATGTAGGGCAGTTCGATTCGATTTTCCTCCGCCATCTCCCGCACCAACGGTTCCATCATCACCAACCAGCTTATACCTTTGAAGGCAAATATGAATTGAAAGAAGCGATTCCAAAGTTGCCAGTCCGCTGAACTGCCACCACAGATCCGCCCAGTCTCCCGATCAAGCACAATATCAGTGCCGTCAAAAATTTGCCGCACTTCTTCCGGCTCAAAAGTTACATAATAATGCTCTAATATCCGATTGCATAGTTCAATATAGATACTTTTTGTATCCGGTTGCAAACCGGCAATTTGGGAAGCCTCCATGCACGTACTGTTCTCCTTGCTCGTCTTCAAGTGATGAAGTAATTAGTAAATAATACCTTACCTTAGTACATTCTTTGATTACCCCCATTTTCCTTCTATATCTTGTCCAAATTTGCAAAACACAACAGGCCCAATTATTGCTTGATGATAACTTTTAATGTTACGTTCTTCAAAGAAAAAGCAAACTGCAAATTTACAGCTACCTTGCATATTGTCAGAAAATCCAGGATAATTGCATTATTGATTACTATACAAAATCAATTGGTGAGGTGTTGTAATGATTAAAAGAAACATTAGTTGGCTCATCATGCTTTGTTTCTGCTTTCTCAGCATGAGCAGCACAGCCGCCTGGTCCGCAACGGAGGTACACTACCCGGCGAAAACCATGGGACGCTTCTTTTATCTTCCGCAAAAAGACACTTGGCAAAAAACCTTTTTGAAAGGTGTGAATATCGGCGCGGCAAAGCCCGGTACCTTTCCCGGCGAACTGGCGATCACCAAAGCGGAATACTTGCGCTGGTTCCAGCAGATCAGCGCCATGAACGCCAATGTCATTCGTGTCTATACGACCATGCGACCGGATTTCTACGACGCACTCTATGAATTCAATCAACAATCGGCTCAACCGCTCTACCTGATGCACGGCGTCTGGCTCAATGAAGATGACATCGCCCGTACTCACGATGCCTTTGCCGACCAAGGCAAAGGCAAAAACGATTTCATCAAAGACGCTTGCGACCTAGTCGACATCATCCATGGTCGTGCCACATTACCACCTCGGCCCGGCTTCGCCAGCGGCGAATACAAAAGCGACATCTCCCCCTATGTGATCGGCTGGATCCTTGGCGTTGAATGGGATCCGGACTTTGTACAGACGACCCAGAAAAACAATCCCGGCCGCAACAGCTACCAGGGAGAATTCCTGTACACCCAGGGAGCGACTGCCTTCGAAACCTTTCTCGCCGAAGTGGGCGACCGCGTAATCCGTTATGAAACATCGCGTTATCAAATGCAACGGCCTGTAAGCTTCATTAACTGGTTAACGACCGACCCCCTCAAGCATCCCAACGAACCGCTGGAGAAAGAAGACTTGGTATCCGTCAACACAGAGACGATCAAATCGCGGAGCAACTTTGTCCCTGGGTTGTTTGCAGCGTATCACGTCTATCCTTACTATCCCGATTTTCTTAACTATCAAAAAGAATACATCAATTACAAAGATGAGACCGGCAAAGTGAATTCCTATCAAGCCTATTTGCGCGACTTGTACAAGCAACATACCGTACCGCTTGTCGTCGCTGAATTCGGTGTTCCCGCTTCCCGGGGCATCGCTCACCGCAATATCATGAACTTCAATCAAGGCAACCTTAGTGAGCAAGCGCAAGGCCTGATCAATGCAAAGATGTTCCGCGACATCTACGGACAAGGGTACGCCGGCGCTTTGATCTTTGCCTGGCAAGATGAATGGTTTAAGCGCACTTGGAACACGATGGATTTTGATCTGGCCCATCAACGGCCTTTCTGGTCCAACGCGCAAACGAACGAACAAGCCTTTGGCATCCTCGCCTTCGATCCCGGCAAAGAAAAAAGCGTTTGCTACGTGGACGGTGATACAACCGAATGGTCCGGTACGACGCCGGTGATCACCAACAGTCAGGCTACGCTTTACGCCAAAGCCGACGAGAAATACCTATACCTGATGGTCAACGGCAGCAACTATAATCCGCAAACAGACACAGTGGTCATTCCGGTCGATACGATCACCGGACAAGGTAACTTGACCGATTCCGGACGGAACTGGCAATTCGGACGAGCGGCTGATTTCTTGATCACCATCGGTCCGCAAGAAGCTCGCATCCTTGTCGACGGTTACTATGACTTGTTTTACTTCTTATACGGTGAACGGTTAAAGCAGCTTCCGCCAGAACCAAAGAATTTGATAAAAAACAGCGGCTCCTTCAACCCCATATACCTTTGCCTCAATCGCTCACTTTACTTGCCGGAAGACAAGAAACAACTTCCCATGGATAAATTCGAGACGGGTAAACTCGTCCGGGGAAACGCCAATCCGGCTCATCTTCTCTACAACTCGCTGACGGACTATGCAATCAGCGGCAGCCAAGTGGAGATCCGTATTCCCTGGCAATTACTCAATGTGATGGATCCTTCCACCCGTTCGGTCATGGGGGATATCTACAAAAACCAAGGGTTTAAAGCGGAGAAGACGGACGGGGTGGCACTGGGGGCCGCGATTCTCAAAAGCGGCGTGGTGCCTACCGGACCGATTCAAATGCAAAACTACAGTTGGCCGACCTGGACAATGCCGACGTACCATGAACGGTTGAAAGCTTCCTATCCGATCATTCAGAATGCTTTTGGGTCGGTTACGTGAGTTGGATTTCTCTCCAGATAAAAAGAGAACCCCGCTTTATGCCCTCGGCGGGCTACAGCGGGGTTCTTGTATGTGCATGGCATGTACGCCTTCTGCCAACGCTTGCTCAAAGTCTACCCGGAGATTTTTTTGTCAAACGAATTTGAACCGCGAATTCTCTTGCCAAAGTTTCCTTGATCGCGTATAATGTGCTTATAAGTCCTGAATTGGTTAAACGCTAACTCTTCTCGATTGCCTACGGCTAGGGAGACTTAACGAATATCCCTAGACAGGGCAATATTAGAGGAGGTTTTTTTATGTTTCAAGACAAAGTATTAACCTGTAAAGAATGTGGCTGCGAGTTTGAGTTTACTGCTTCAGAACAAGAGTTCTACGCTGAAAAAGGTTTCACCAACGAACCCGGCCGTTGCCCCCAGTGCCGTGCAGCACGGAAAGCTCAAAATAACAACAACAATCGTGGCGGCTATCGTCAAGAACGGGAAATGTACCCGGTCACCTGCTCTGCTTGCGGTAAAGAAACCACGGTTCCTTTCCAACCGCGTGGCGACAAGCCCGTTTATTGCCGCGACTGCTTCCAACCCCAACCTCGCAACAATCGCTGGTAATCTATCAGCTTGCAAAAAGCCCGCCATCATCGGCGGGCTTTTTTATTTATCCCGTCCGAATTCAAAAATTAAACCAGGAAAGCAAAATTAAAGCCATTGTTTCCGTCACCTTTGACAGTGCCTTTCCATTCGATTATCCCAAAGTATAAGTCTGGTTAAGGAATTTTAATTTTTAGTGTTGACAGCGAACGAAATCTTGTGATAGAATGCTTCTTGTTCGGGACAGAAGGGTTGAGAATTTAAGCCTTCTTGCACCGACCATCAATATCGGGCGATTAGCTCAGCTGGTTAGAGCGCATGCCTCACATGCATGAGGTCGGCGGTTCGATCCCGTCATCGCCCACCATCGTGCCGAAGTGGCGGAATTGGCAGACGCGCTGGTCTCAAAAACCTGTGGGCGTGAGCCCGTGCCGGTTCGACCCCGGCCTTCGGCACCACTTATTTGCGGGAATAGCTCAGCGGTAGAGCATCGCCTTGCCAAGGCGAGGGTCGCGAGTTCGAATCTCGTTTCCCGCTCCATTTCTTTCGCGGGTGTAGTTTAATGGTAGAACACTAGCTTCCCAAGCTGGATGCGTGGGTTCGATTCCCATCACCCGCTCCAAACAGTTAACTGATCATGCCGCTGTAGCTCAGTAGGTAGAGCGTATCCTTGGTAAGGATAAGGTCACCGGTTCAATCCCGGTCAGTGGCTCCAGATGCGAGAGTGGCGGAACTGGCAGACGCGCACGTTTGAGGGGCGTGTGGGCGACCGTGGGGGTTCGAGTCCCCCCTCTCGCACCATAAGAGTAGTAAACTCAGCAAAGTGCTGAGTTTTTTTATTTCCCGCCGTATGTAAAAAAAAGCTTACTGCAGAAACATCGTCATGTTTCTACAGTAAGCTTTTTATTATGCTAAGCTTCCATCAACCCGATGAAGTTAGACGGCCACCCCAATAGAAGTTAGACGGCAGCTTTTACTTCCGGGGCCGTGAATTCCTGCCATAGGGCCAGTGCTTGCGCTTCTTGCGTAAATCCATCAATGACTTCATATGTCAAGGGACAACGGGTGCATACACCTTCAAAAAAATATTCAAACTGATCGGGCGGAAAGTCTTTTGCTTGCCGCACCGCTTGGCGATCAGCATATTCGTAGATCAATAAACAATCAATGGCACCACGATTGTTTTGCTTCGTATAAAAACGAACAGCCTGCAATTCACCTTTGTTATTTTGCCCTGCCACCGGATCTTGTCCCGGATGGGTTAGCATAATTCGGTACGGATGCTCTCCCGGTTGTAATGCCCAATTCTCCAACCGATCTTCCCTCGCCTTCTGAACGATTTGAAGCTATTTCTCTTCGAATAGATGTTATTCGACAAATTCCCGATGTCTTCCTGCTCCATAGCATCGAAGGTATCGAAAAATAGAAAAAATAGTTCTTGACTCCATAACCTTTTTCCATTACAATAAATTTCGCAGTTTGTTGTGGCGGTGTAGCTCAGTTGGTCTAGAGCATACGGTTCATACCCGTAGTGTCGTAGGTTCGAATCCCACCACCGCTACCAATTAAGGGCGATTAGCTCAGATGGTTAGAGCGCTTGCTTGACATGCAAGAGGTCAGCGGTTCGATTCCGTTATCGCCCACCATATAAAGATAGTTTAGGCTTTTTGTTTCGGCAAAAAGCCTTTTATATTTTAACCCATCCTAGAACAATCGTTCTTTGCATCCTGAACAGTTTGAAAAGACGATAAAACTAGCTTATACTAGAAGACACTACGGTGAAAGGAGTCCGCCCAAACCATGAATTTGAATTTCTTTAAACAAGGACCGATTCAACATATTATCTCTCTGGCAGTGGCTGCGTTGCTTACGTGGCTCTTCTATGTCTTTCTTCAATGGTTTTTCGGTATTAGCTAGTTCCTCAGGCATTCGCTAGTTCATCGAATATAAAAAAGCAGTCATTATCCTCAATGACTGCTTTTTGTATTTATTACGGTGTTTTTACGATGATCAGGACGCTGACTGCGGGGCGCCTTTGAGTTGTGTCCACCATAGCCATCCGGCTGCAATAAGATTCAACAGCGCTATACTGCCATAGTACGGCAACAGATCCCACCACCAACCAAAACCAATCAAAAATACACTCACGCCCAGCAAACCAGAAAGTAACTTCTTTTGTTGCTTGCGCTGGGCCATCGCCGCTTCATTGCGCTCGGCGGCAATCTTCTCTTGGGTCTCCGTAATTGCTGTAGTCTTCTCTGCTGTAGGCTTCTGTGTCGATACATTATCTGTCGATTCAGGCTTATCGATTGCCATTTCTGCCTTGACTAGCGCCTCCTTGGCCGCTTCTGCCCTAGCTATCTCCTGTTGCTTAAGCACATTGGCAACGGTCACCGCCAATGCTGCTGTGAAAACCATTGTTGCCCAAACTAGCAATAATCTTGCCCATTGACCTTCACTCACTAATGCTCCGGTCAGCAAAAGCAAGGCCATTAAAGCAAGAAAACGATTGGGGATCATAAAATAGTCTCTCCTTTGGCTTTACAGGTATCCTCACCTGTTCAGCAGTTACTGCTTACAGGCTATAATTGTAATATTGCCAAAGCTGAAAGCGGTTAAACTCATAAAAAAAGGACCGAGAAATTTCTTTCTCGATCCTTTTTTTATAATAAACAAGTTTAATAATAAGTTTTTATATAAGTTGTTATTCCTGGCGATAGAACCTTCTTCAGAAATCTAGCGCCATTTTACTTCGACGATACCACGGTTGGGAATCGGCGTGGCATAATCCGCAGGCAAGCCGCTAACCGTAGCTTCCAGGCGGCTCATGCCGGGAGGCGGCGTCGGATCAAAGCCGATGCGCATCAACAGTTCCGACATAATCAGATCAACAGAGCGGCCCGCTTCCACATCGAGGCGATCACCGTTTTTAATGATTTCATCGCCGTGAGTTGGTTTGCCGTTGAGCAAGAGCACCTTCTTGGGCCCTTCAAAGGTCCAAAGCGTGTCATTCACCGTTACCTCTAAGGGGCGGCTTTGCCACTGCGATTCATCGACCACATCAGACACACGCACTTTGATCGGCTCACCCATGCGCACTACCAATGTATCGCCATCATGAATGGCATTCATCAAACTGGCCGGCAGATCATTAAGTAAGATTTCCGGTTCCGTAATCGTTACGATTTTTTCTTCACCGTTGAAAATATAACGAATCGAAGTTGATTCCTGCAAAGACACTAAATCACCGGTAAGATCGAGCACATCGGCAATCGTAGCGATGGGCCGGTAAACTAAGCGGGCTCCGTCGATCAAGGGGGTTCTCGCCTCAGCCAACTCACCATTGAGTAGGACCGTAGGCTGCAAGCAAATCGGTTGTCCATTAACCACCAGGTTCATCGGCGCCAGCGTGGGGAAAATGTCCCCGACGACACCGCCGCCATTTTTACCGGGTCGCGCATCAACATACTCGATCACATCACCTGGTGCCACCATCGTGTCCAATTTTTGCTCCACACCGTTGACTTTAATGACCGCCGGTTCACCCATCGTTCCCGGAAGAATCCGCAATTGACCATTGACTTCAATCGTCATCGCCAATCCCGGTAATCCATGAACATTTTTCAAGCTAACACCGGCCGTCAACAGGGCATCACCAACGGTACCCTGGTGCGCGTTAAACATGCGAACCTTTTCACCGTTGACCATCACTTCATAATAGCCCAAGGTTTGGCGCGCAATCGAAGAAGCAGCAATACCAACAGGCGTGACAAATTCCGGACCCATCATCTGATCAAGTTTGCCCGTCAGGCCTTTTAAACTTTCGCGGCCGCGAACACCGACGCGCTCTTTCGCCAAGGAAAGATCTTCTGCTACCTGATCAGCCAGCATCGGTGTCAACGCTCCGCCACCGACTAAGATCACAGCCTGCGGCGCTTTGCCGTTTAATTCCACAATCCGTTCTGTAATTTGCTGCGATAACTGTTGCACACCGGGCATCATCGTTTCCAACAGGTCCTTGAAAGGTACTTCCTGTTCAAAGCCAATCACATCACAGACCGGCAACGTACATTCCGGCAGGGGCTCACCTTGCCAGATCGCATTTCGCTCAGGCATCAACGCCTGAATCTCCCGTTTCAGTTTCTCACCTTCATCAAAACCGAGGAGATATTTTTGGCAAAGTTGTTCGGTCATTTCATCGCCGGCTATCGGCGCCATCGCATAAGCAATGATCATCCCATTCGCGGTTAAGGCAATGTCGGATGTACCGGCGCCGATATCGACGAGGGCCAAGTTCAACTGGCGCATATTAGGCGGAATCACCACTTGGATCGCCGCAATCGGTTCCAAGGTTAAGCTTTCCATTTCCAGGCCGATGCGATTAAGCACGGACATGAGCGAATCAACGATCATACGGGGCAAGAAGGTGCCGATAATTTCCACTTCACCTTGCAAGCCACGGTGACCGTCTAAGTTACCGATCGGTGTGCCTTCCAGGAAGTACTGGACCACACTATAGCCTACACAAAGATAGTGGCGAATGGACTCCCCTTCGCTACCTTTTAATTGTTGTTGCGCATTTTGTACGGCTGACAATTCCATGGCCAGTACATCGTCTTTGGAAAACTCCCGGTAAACGGGCGATTGCCGTGTGGCACGTCCACGCATCGTCAATAAGGAACGACCGGCGGCAGCAATGGAGGCCCGTTTTAACGGTTGACCCAGTTCACTTTCCAGCTTGGCCTTGATATTTTGGACCACTTCGGCGACTTGATTAACGTCATGAATTTGTCCGTCCAGCATCGCCCGCTGGCGGTGTTCTTCCTGGGCCGTATGCAGGACTTCCAGCTTGTCCCCAGCTTGCCGGGCCACGATACCGACGACGCTCCGTGTTCCAATATCCAATGCAAAAATTAATCCGTTTTGATCATCCCGTGCAGTAACATCCATGTTTCAATAAACCCCCACTTCTTATTTGCCATTTGCAGCCTTACTTCTGGTAGTAGTCACCCAAAATGATACTTAATGGCAACGAAAACATAATCCCCACTGCCTTGGGGCACACTAAGCTTGCAACATTCCATAAAGGAGATGGTCATTCATTATGTACCGTTGGTGGTTGCCGCTTTTGATCACCGTGAGCGCGATTTTGTTTCCGGCAAGCGGGACAATGGCAGCACCGAATCCATCCATGACCGAACACGTCATGCTCGGTTACCGCATCTCTGCACCACTGGATATCAGTGCCACCGCTTATGACGCCTGCGTTCTTTGCTGCGGCAAAACGGACGGAATAACGAAGACAGGTGTGCAAGCTACGCCGTGGTATACCGTCGCCGTTGACCCTGATGTGATTCCGTTGGGAAGCAAGATCTACGTACCTAGTTTGGGCCGCGTATTCGAAGCACAAGATATCGGCGGAAAAATCAAAGGCCGTCGTATGGACTTTTTTCTCCCGGACCACCAATTGGCTCTCGATTTTGGTCGTCAATCACTCCGGGTTTATCTGTTGAGTCCGCCGGCAGTTCAACCGGCTTGGAAAAACAGTTCTCCACCGGAAGACCGGCTTGTCTGGGCCCGGTGAAGGAAATGACAATTATTCAATATGACCTTTATAATAAGCTTTCCATTTCGCTATATAGCGCTCGGCAGTGGCACCATAACGCTGTGCTTCCTCCGGCGATAACGTGCGCACTACCTTTGCCGGATTACCCATGATCAAACTGTAGGGCGGAAAGACCTTGCCCGGCGGCACAAGACTATGGGCGCCGACAACAGAATGCTCTCCGATTACAGCGTTATCAAGGATAATTGCTCCAATGCCGATCAAACATCCGTCACCGACGGAACAACTGTGCAAGACAACGGCATGTCCAATGGTGACCATGTCCCCCACACTCAACGGGGTAACATAGTCGGTATGAAGAACACTGTTGTCTTGTACATTGCTTCCTCGGCCGATGATGATCGGCACACCGCAATCAGCACGCATCACCACATTAAACCAAACACTCGCCCCTTGGGCAATGGTGACCTGACCGGCCACCAGCGCAGAAGGGGCGATATATGTATCCGGATCAATTTGTGGCACGTGCTCCCCAAGCGGATAAACAGCCATGCTTCAGCCTCCGAAAACAAATTTACATCTTTTGATAGAAAAACGTCGCTGATGTAGTAAAACCGATTTCTTTAGCTTGAAAAATTTGCTCTGTAGAACCGGTAAATAAAATTCCCCCTTTGCGCAATGCTTGATGAAAGCGTCGATACAGCAGGCTTTTTGTTTCTTCCGTAAAATAAATAACAACATTTCGACATAAAATCAAATCAAAAGTGTTTTCAAAGGGATCTTTAAGCAAATTATGCTGCTGAAAACGAATATTTTGCTTCACTTCATCTTTGACCTGGTATACATCGCCTTCTTGTTTGTTGAAATAACGATTGACCAGCGTCGGTGGTACGTTAGCTAAGGATTTACCGGTATATTGAGCAATTTGAGCTTTGCGCAACACTTCTGGATCAATATCACTGGCAAGCACTTTATGGCGCAAATCAAGACGCATGTCCATCATCGTAAGGGCCAAGCTATAGGGCTCTTCGCCAGTGGAGCAACCGGCCGACCAGACCTTCAGTTGCGAATTTTCTCGGAGCAAAGTCGGTAAAATCTGATTACGCAACACATCCCATTGACCGGGGTTACGTAAAAACTCCGACACGTTAATCGTCAAATGATCGAGGAATTTGCGATATTTTTCAGCATCCCGATCAAGTAACGCAAAATAACTGAGCAAATCTTGAACACCGTAGGAACGCATTAGCGTCCGTATCCGCCGCTCCATTTGCGGGCGTTTATAGTTTGATAGATCCAGTCCGCTTTTTGCGTGTACTTTACGAATAAAAACTTCATATTCGTCTTCGATCATCATGCTATCGCCTCCTTGCAACCCGGTATCTACGCATCACCGTCCTTGTTGGTGAGCTCGATCCATTCTACATTACATTCGCGTCTAAATTACATTCGCGAGAAGGCAAAAAGAATCCTGCTTACATCTCCTCTCTTTTCTTAATGTCGAAGATTCTCTGATTTACCTCCTCATTCCTGATTTTTTGTTGAACAAGAGGGGTTCGCTCGCCCGGAATTTCCATTTGAAAAGGATCATCAGTCATGGCGGTTAACTCATCAATTAATTTTTTCATAGCTACAGTTTGCCCCGCCAAGCCAAAGTCATAAGCAAAAAAGAGGGGTTTTCACCCCTCCATACAGATTCGATCGATTCGGTTTTTATTTGGCGTTACGGATCGCCGCTTGTGCTGCGGCCAAACGGGCAATGGGCACACGGAAGGGCGAGCAGGAGACAAAGTTCAAACCAATGAGGTGGCAGAACTCAATCGACGACGGCTCCCCGCCATGTTCACCACAGATGCCCAACAAGATGTCGGGACGGGTGCTGCGGCCCTTGGCACAAGCCATCTGCATCAACTGGCCGACGCCTTCCCGGTCAAGTACAATAAAGGGATTTTCTTTGATGATTTTGTTTTCCGTGTAGAAGCCCAGGAACTTGCCTTCAGCATCATCACGGGATAAACCAAAGCTGGTCTGCGTAAGGTCATTGGTACCAAAAGAGAAGAATTGTGCTTCTTTCGCGATTTGATCGGCCGTCAGCGCAGCGCGCGGTACTTCGATCATTGTTCCTACAGCATAGTGGAATTTAACGCCAGTTTCTTCCATAACTGCTGCAGCCGTAGCATCGACCAAGCGACGAAGTTCTGCCAGTTCGTTCACATGAACGACCAAAGGAATTTCCACTTCGGGCTCCACTTGATAGCCTTCTTGGGTCAATTGAGCCACAGCTTGGAAAATCGCCCGAGCTTGCATCCGGTAGATTTCCGGATAGGTGATCCCTAAGCGGCAACCACGATGGCCCAGCATGGGGTTGAACTCATGGAGGTTGCGCACTTTTTTCAGCATTTCTTCGTTTTCACATAAAGTTGCCCAAATCGCATCTTTTTCGCTATCGGCACAAGTGGTCAACTGGCAACGCAGTTTCGTCACTTCAACGAGTAAATCTTCTTGGTTCGGCAAGAATTCATGAAGCGGCGGATCGAGCAAGCGGATACAAACAGGGAACCCGGCCATCGCTTTGAGGATGCCATAGAAGTCTTCTTGTTGCATCGGCAGCAGTTTGGCCAAAGCCACTTCCCGTTCTTCCACCGATTGAGCCAAGATCATTTCTTGAACGATAGGCAACCGTTCTTGGGCCATAAACATATGTTCGGTACGGGTCAGGCCAATCCCGGCAGCACCAAAGGCGCGTGCTTGTTCCGCTTCCGATGGTTTATCGGCATTAGCGCGTACGCCGATCGTCCGGAATTCATCGGCCCAAGTAAGTAAATTCTGGAATTCATTCGTTAATTCCGGCTCAAGCATGGGTACTTCACCGTCGATGACGCGACCGGTTGCACCGTCAATAGAGACCAAATCGCCGGCTTTAACGACGATCAATTCGCCACTTGTGGTCAGGGCAGCGAACTCTTCTTTGGCATAATCGATGCGCAGCGCTTCACAGCCGCAGACACAAGGTTTGCCCATTTGACGGGCCACAACAGCAGCGTGGGACGTCATACCGCCACGGCTGGTCAATACACCTTGCGCGGCAATGATACCATGAATGTCATCGGGAGTGGTTTCGGTACGCACCAAGATAATTTTGTTGCCGGCTTTGTTTTGACGATCGGCTTCGTCCGCATCAAAGACCACCGTACCGGAAGCGGCGCCAGGCGAAGCGGGCAGGCCGGTAGCAATGACTTTCAGCTTGGCGCTGGGATCAATGCGGCGATGCAGCAGTTGATCAAGATGCTCCGGTTCCACACGCATGATCGCTTCCGACTTAGTGATCAGTCCTTCTTCCACCATGTCAACGGCGCACTTGACGGCAGCAGCAGCGGTCCGTTTACCGTTCCGCGTTTGCAGCATGTAAAGCTTGCCACGTTCAATGGTGAATTCGATATCTTGCATGTTCCGGTAATGTTTTTCCAAGAGAGCGCAGATATTGGTGAACTGTTCGAATACAACAGGCATTTCTTCGGCCAGTTTGGAGATATGTTGCGGGGTACGGATGCCGGCAACGACATCTTCCCCTTGCGCGTTGATTAAGTATTCACCGTAAAGCTTCTTTTCGCCCGTCGACGGGTTACGGGTAAAGGCAACACCGGTACCGCAATCGTTACCCATGTTACCAAAGACCATCGTCTGAACGTTAACGGCCGTGCCCAGGTCATGGGGGATCTTATGCAGTTCGCGATAGATATTGGCGCGATCATTGTTCCAGGATTTGAAGACAGCCAGGATGGCGCCTTCCAGTTGATCCATCGGATCTTGCGGGAACATTTGACCGGTCGTGCGCTGGACCATTTCTTTGTAGGCGGCGATCAGCTCTTGCAGGGACGCCGGCGTCAATTCATTGTCGAAATGAACACCTTGTTTTTCCCGGCATTCTTCCAGAATCCGCTCAAACTCCGCATGGGAAGCACCAAGCACAACATCGGAGTACATTTGGATAAAACGACGATAGCAATCAAGGGCAAAACGTTCATTGCCCGTCGCTTTGATCAAACCTTGGACCGTTTCATCATTGAGGCCCAAGTTCAGGATTGTATCCATCATACCAGGCATAGAGAAAACCGCACCGGAACGAACGGAAACGAGCAACGGATTCTCTTTGTCGCCGAATTGTTTACCGCAAGCTTGCTCGACGTCGGCAAGGGCTGCTTTGACTTGCTCCATCATGCCTTCGGGATACTGCAAATTGCATGCATAGTAGGCATTACAAGCTTCCGTCGTAATCGTGAGCCCCGGCGGTACAGGTAAACCAATATTGGTCATTTCCGCGAGGTTGGCCCCTTTGCCGCCCAGCAGCGATTTCATTTCGGCGTTACCTTCTCTGAACAGATACACCCATTTTTTAGACATTCCGTTCCCCCCTGAAATATATCTCTAATACTTTTGCTGCAGTTTCTTCTACAGCTTTGTTACTGACATCGATAATCGGGCAGCCAAGACGGCGCATGATCGATTCGGCATAATCCAGTTCACGGAGAATTCGCTCCATGCTGGCATAATCAGCAGTGCCTACCAGGCCCAGTGTCTTTAAGCGCTCACTGCGGATTCCATTGAGTATGCGTGGCGAAATCGTAAGACCAATGATCTTACGGCGTGGCAGTTGAAATAATTCTTCCGGTGGCGGTACTTCCGGTACCAAGGGAACATTCGATGCCTTGATCCGCTTGTGGGCCAAATACATGCAAACCGGTGTTTTGGATGTGCGCGAGATGCCAACAAGCACCACATCGCCATGCAAAATTCCGCGGGGATCTTTTCCATCATCATACTTAACAGCAAATTCGATCGCTTCGACCTTACGGAAATACTGCTCGTCGAGTTGGTGGAGCAGACCGGGCTTGCGTACAGGTTCACGTAGGGTCACAAGCTCGATCCCTTGAATCATCGGACCGAGAATATCCACTGTGGGGATCGCTTTTTCGCGAGCCAACCGCATCAGTGCCTCCCGTAATTCATTGACAACTAAGGTATGGGCGATGACGGCTGTTTTCTCACTTGCTTCCTCGACAATATTGACCAATTGCTGTTCTTCAGACACATAGGGAACCCGCTTGATCTCCACGCCATTGCCGTCAAATTGACTGGCAGCCGCACGTGCTACAAATTCGGCTGTTTCGCCGATGGAGTCGGAAACCACATAGACAATCGGTCGGAGCCCATTGGTGCTACGTATGGTCCATACCTCCTTCGCCTAGCTCCACAAACAATCGTGCGATATTGGTCTTGGTGATCCGGCCGATAACCTCAAGGCGCTCGTCCCCATTGGGCATGATATAGGTTCGAACGACAGGAAGCGCATCAATTTGATGGTTAAGTAGGCGCTGCGCTGCAATGTGAATCGTGTCTTCCTGGGTTACGGTGATGATATTGGGCATGCGCGTCATGATCATCCCAACAGGCATCTTCTGCAAGTCGCCGCCTGCGATGGCCATCTTCAGCAAATCCTTGCGCGATACAATTCCTGCCAGATAGCCGTCTTCGTTTGTCACAATGAGCGATCCCACATCCTCGGTGAACATCGTCACCACCGCATCATAGACGCTGAGCGATTCTCGGATCATCACGGGAAGTGATTTGATGTCTTTTACCCGGATTTTGGCAATTGCACGTGACACCAGCGTATTCGCAGATCGTCGATTGAAATAGTACCCCACTCGAGGACGAGCTTCCAAAATCCCGGACATCGTTAATATGGCCAGATCCGGACGCAATGTAGCGCGGGTCAGGTTGAGTATGTCAGCGATTTGCTCTCCGGTGATCGGTCCTCGTTCCTTGACGATCTGCACTATCTTCATCTGACGATCCGTCAATTCGATAATTGTCACCACCCTACCAGTATAGCGTTACGCTACTTTGATTATGCCATACTAAATACGTTTTCGACCACAATAAATGTATACTATATCCATTCGATTATTCCTGCTGATTATTCAAAATAAAAAATTAATGTTAACGACAAGTTATTCAACTATTTTACTTAAATCGGCAATACCGCCAGTAAGTCCAACAACAGCACCAAGTAAAGCCAGGCGATTTTGACGAATCGTCGCATCTTCGGCCATCACCATGACACCATCAAAAAAGGCATCTACAGCCGGGCGAACTTCGGCGATCGCTCTCAAGGCAGCACTATAGTCCTGACCGGCCGCCGCCACAGCGGCTTGGGCTTTTTGCACTGCAGACCAGAGATTCCCTTCGACAGACTCCTGGAAGCAAGCAACATTGACTTCGCCGCTGCCGCCTTTTTTCACCAAATTCGCCGCCCGGGTATAAGCGGCCGTTAAGGCAGCAAAAGCCGGTGCCTGGCGGAATCCGGTCAGTGCTTCTGCGCGAGCAACAACATCGGTCGGTACATCGGCACCGGAGGCCAAAACTGCATCGATCACATCATAGCGTACACCTTTTTCCGTCAATAAAAAGCGCAACCGCTGCTGGAAAAAGTCCGCAAGATCAGCTTGCACTTCCGCTGCCGTACGCTTTAAGGTAATGGCATCGGCATAAAGCTCGTAGGCTTTGGCAATCGCTGCAGACAAGGAAAGGGGCAATTGTTGCTGGATCAAGATTTGACAAATCCCCAAGGCTTGCCGGCGCAGCGCATAGGGGTCTTGCGATCCCGTAGGAATAATGCCGATCGCAAAGCTGCCGACGATCGCATCGAGCTTGTCCGCCAGCGCAACAAGGGTGCCTTCCATCGTGGACGGTACGGCATCACCGGCAAAGCGCGGCTGATAATGTTCGCGAATCGCCTGAGCGACGACGGCATCTTCGCCTTCTAAAAGGGCGTAGCGTTCCCCCATAATCCCTTGCAGTTCCGGGAATTCGTAGACCATGTGGGTGACCAGATCGGTTTTGGCCAAGAAAGCGGCGCGACCAGCCCGTGCTTGCACTTCCGGTGCCACTTGCAATTGCTCCGCCAGAAAGGTCGTCAAACGGCATTCCCGTTCCACCCGTGCTTCCACCGTACCGAGCGTTTCTTGGAAAACGATTTTGCCCAGTTTGGGTTTGCGGTCAGCCAGTCGAACTTTTTGATCTTCCGCGTAGAAAAAGGCAGCGTCAGCAAGACGAGCACGCAGCACTTTTTCATTGCCGGCCTGAACGGTAGCCAAGTGGTCCGCTGTACCGTTACGCACAGCGATAAAACGATCCATCAAGCGGCCTTCGCTGTTGTAGACCGGAAAATAACGCTGGTGCTCTTTCATCGGCGTAATCAAAACCGGTTCCGGCAAATGCATGAAGGACCCATCCACTTGTCCCAGCAGCGCTGTGGGGTACTCCAGAATATAAGTGATCTCTTGCAACAGATCGGCGTCTTCCGCCACCTGTCCGCCGACAGAAGCAGCCAACTCTTGCATCTGCGACCAGATCATCGCTTGCCGTTTTTCCGGCGCGGCGATCACATAGACCGACGCCAACACCTCTTCATAACATGTGGGCTCGGCAATTTCCACCGGCGCACCTGATAAAAAGCGGTGGCCAAAGGTCTTGTTACCGGCCGTTACACCTTCCAAGGTCAAAGGCAATACTTCAGCGCCAAACAAAGCGACGAGCCAGCGAATCGGCCGGGCAAAACGCATCTCGCCCCAACCCCAGCGCATCGGCTTCGGGAAAGTCAACCCATGAATCCAGGACGCAAGCAGGGAGGTCAGCACGGCCCCGGCAGGACCGCCTTTTTCGGTCCGGCAAGCATACAAGTAAGGAACTCCACCGATTTCCCGTTCCGTCAAGTCGGCTACGTCCACACCTTGGGAGCGGGCAAAGCCCAAGGCGGCTTTCGTCGGCTGTCCTTGCCCATCAAAAGCAACTTTTTTGGCCGGGCCTTTGGCCTCAACGATCACATCGGCTTGCATCTCCGCCACATCAGCGACGCGGATAGCCAGGCGACGCGGAGTCCCAAACACTTCAACCTTGCCATAAGTTAACCGCGCAGATTGCAAGCCTTTTTCCGCCAATTCCCGCAGTTGCGCCAGTGCCGGCGGCATAAATTTCGCAGGCATTTCCTCTAAACCAATCTCTAAAAGCAGATCACGAACTGCCACAATCATATCCTCCTTCAGCCAAATCAGCTTATCTTCACTCTGCCGCCGGTAGATCGAGGCCCAACTGTTTGCGCAGTGCCTGATCTTTGATCAGCGGATAGTTTAACTTGGCCCGCTGCTGCACATACCCTTGCGCACAAGCCCGGGCCAGGTTACGAACCCGCTGGATAAAGCCGGTCCGTTCCGTCACCGAAATGGCGCCGCGCGCATCAAGCAAGTTAAAGGTATGAGAACATTTCAAGACATAATCATAGGCCGGCTGCACCAGGCCTTTTTCCACGACCTGTAGCGCTTCTTTTTCATAAAGGTCAAACAGTTGAAAAAGCATGTCCGTATTGGCGACGGTAAAGTTGTAGTGCGAGTAATCCACTTCGCCTTGGTGGTGAACATCGCCGTAGGAAACGCCTTTGACCCACTCAATATCATAGACCGAGTCCACTTGTTGGATAAACATGGCCAAGCGCTCGATACCGTAGGTAATTTCAGCGCAAACCGGTTTGCAGTCAATACCGCCGCACTGTTGGAAATAGGTAAACTGCGTCACTTCCATGCCATCCAGCCAGACTTCCCAGCCCAGGCCCCAAGCACCCAAGGTGGGCGATTCCCAGTTGTCTTCCACAAAGCGAATATCATGTTTCAACGGGTCAATGCCCAGTCGGCGCAGGCTGTCTAAGTACATATCGATCACATCGCTGGGCGAGGGCTTTAAGATCACTTGATATTGATAGTAATGCTGCAGCCGGTTGGGGTTTTCACCGTAGCGACCGTCGGTGGGACGGCGCGACGGCTCTACATAAGCCACATTCCACGGTTCCGGACCGAGGGCACGCAAAAACGTGGCCGGGTTCATCGTACCAGCGCCTTTTTCCACGTCATAAGGCTGCTGAATGATGCACCCTTGCTCACCCCAAAACTGGTTCAGGCACAAGATCATTTCTTGAAAAGTCATAACCGATCCTCCTTCTTCTTCTTACCCATCAAGAGCTTCCCAAATCACTATAACCTCCAGCACCAGGAACCCAATAAAAAAACTCCTGCCCCTGGTCTATGACCAGGGACGGGAGTTTGCTTTCCCGCGGTTCCACCCTGTTTGGCCACCGAGATGGCCCACCTTCATTCGACGATAGGGCTTTACTGGCACAGTCGTGCTTTCTTCCCCTGGCTCCGGAATGCCTTTCCGCTTGCCTTCCCAAGACCGGGCTCTCACCACTTCCCGGATCGCTGACTTGGCCCCAAGCGTACTTTTTTCCTTCAACGCACATCGCCGGCATCATGTGAAAATGTATCAGTTTTCCTCGTTGCTGTCAACCAAACAAAGAGCATCAAGCACCGCCCAAGAACGCAGTGTTCCTTCCAAACGAAAACGAATCGCCCCTTGCAAAAAGGCCGTCGCTTGCGCCATTACGGCAGCACCGACGCGCAACCGGCCTACATCGCGGGGATCCATGGTTGCCAAGTAGCGTAAAAAAGACCAGGTGTTCTCCATCATCCGTTCCCGGCCCGGCAGGCCGGCGGCACAACAGCGGCCCAGAAGACCGGCATGGTCCCGGGAAAACCAAACTTCATCGACGCCGGTTTCCCGCTGCAGTGGACGCCCGCAATGGCCACAAGCCGCCAGATCAGGCGCATAACCGAGGTGCAAGAGCAGCCGCAGTTCAAAGAGCCGCGCCACCAACGCCGGTCGGTATCCGGTCAGGAGGTGCCAGCAGGTCAACAGCAAGACAAACAAGTCGCTACCGCCCTGTTCCATGGTGAAACGATCGACCAGTTCGGCCATGTAGGACGCATAGGCGTAGCGATCGAACTGTCCCTGCATGCCTTGAAAAAGTTCCACCGGCTCCGCCTGCGTCACTACATGCAAGTTGCGTCCGGTGCTCAGCAGCAGTTGGCTGTGGGTCAACACTTGCGTTCCCGCCCGTAAGCGGCTCGAGGGCTTACGTACCCCCTTGGCGATGGCGCCGATTTTACCGCGTTCCCGCGTCAAGATCGTCAGGAGATGATCGGCTTCACTGTATTCGCGGCTGCGTAGAATCAATCCTTCGGCCCGGTAGGTTCGTTGTTCGGCGCGCATTTAAAAGCCAGCCAAAATCGTTCCCGTAGCGCTTGTGCCGATCCGGGTAGCGCCGGCTTGCAGCATCGCCAAAGCGTCAGCGGCCGTGCGAATCCCGCCGGAAGCTTTGACCTGTGCGTCGGCACCCACCGTTTGACGCATCAGCGCCACATGATGGGCCGTGGCGCCGGACGGTCCAAAACCGGTAGAGGTCTTGACAAAGTGGGCACCGGCGGCCACCGCGCACCGGCACGCTTCGACGATTTCCTCATCAGTCAATAAGGCCGTCTCCAGAATCACTTTCACCACGCTCTGCGGAACTTGCTTCGCTTCTTCCACGACAGCGCGAATATCGGCTTCCACATCGGCCCAGCGGCCCATCTTGGCCCAGCCCACTTGCATGACCATATCCAGTTCCTGCGCACCGGCTTGCAAGGCATCGCGCGCTTCCAGCGCTTTGACGCGGGTGGCGCCGGTAGGAAAACCGATGACCGTAGCTACCTTGATACCGGAACCGGTAAGTAGCGATGCCGCCGTACTGACCCAAATCGGATGGATACAAACGGCGGCCACTTTATAGGCACAAGCGTCCCGGCAAAGGTCCACGATCTGCCCTTCCGTCGCTTCCGGCTTTAATAAGGTATGATCGATCATTTGGGCGACTTTTTCTTTGGTCCATAATTCCATCGGTAACCTGTCGCTCCTTTCTCCATCCCTTTGGACACCGCTTAATCCTTGGAGACACTGCTCAATCCTTATGATCATCAAAGCCAAAGGAGCGTAGAACATCGGGACGCTGGCGCCAATCTTTTTTTACTTTGACCCACAACTGCAGAAACACTTGGGTGCCAAGCAATTTTTCGATCTCCAACCGCGCTTCCTGGCCGATCTGTTTGAGCAGTTGACCGCCTTTGCCGATCAAAATTCCCTTTTGCGAGTCCCGTTCCGTAAAAATCGTTGCAAACATGGCTAACGTGCCATTTTTACGTTCTTCCCAGTGCTCAATCACCACGGCGAGCGAATGAGGCACTTCCTCACGGGTCACCTTGAGCAGCTTTTCACGGATCAACTCGGCGATCAATACTTTTTCCGACTGGTCCGTCACAGCATCAGGCGGATAATAAAGCGGCCCTGGTTCCAAGCGGCCAAAGATCAGATCCTTCAAGGTATCCAGGTTGGACTTTTTGAGCGCCGAAACGGGTACCACTTCCTGCCAGGCCAGCAGTTGGCTGTATGTGCCGATCCGGGCCAGTGCCGCTTCCTGCGTCAAAAGATCCATCTTGTTGACGATCAAAAACACCGGCGTTTGGATGTCTTTGAGCAAGCCGGCAATAAAAGCTTCGCCACCGCCGGGCTCAGCTGTAGCGTCGACAACATAAAGCACCAGATCCACTTCGCTGAGCGTCTTTTTGGCCGTCGTCACCATCATCTCGCCCAGTTTATGCTTGGGCTTATGAATCCCCGGCGTATCCAAAAACACCGCTTGCCCGCGTTGATCATTCAAAACGCCGACGATCCGGTTGCGCGTCGTTTGTGGTTTATCCGACATGATCGCGACTTTTTTACCGATCAAGCCATTCATCAAGGTCGATTTGCCCACATTGGGACGACCGATGATGGCCACAAAGCCCGATAGTTTTTCCTGCCCTTGGGCGACGATCGGCACCGTGCCGCTGCCGGTAAGGGCCGCCGCCCGTTCCGATGGCGCCGGTGGCTTCATCTGGGGTTTTACTGTTTTGGGTCGTTGATAACGACGGACAAAACGAAATTTTTCAGTCAAAACCGGTTCACCTCATACTTCTTTCCCTGCTTCTTTTTCAGTCGCCGTCTTTGCTGCGTTTTCACTCGCTGTCTCTGCTGCGTTTTCAGTCGCTGTCTCTGCCTCTTTTCCTGCCGCCGCGGTAAAAGCGAAGGCTCCCGGCAGCAGTTCAGCCACCGTCATCACCTGCTGTTCACCGGCATCATTGACCATCAATACGGGCATGGTTGGGGCAAACTCGGCCAGGACTTGCCGACAGGCACCGCAAGGCGTCAACAGCGCCGCTTGATCCGACGTTAACACGAGCAAGCGAAACTGCCGTTCCCCTTGAGCCACCGCCGAAAACAACGCCGTTCGTTCAGCACAGTTCGTCAAGCCAAAAGAAGCATTTTCCACATTGCAGCCTGGATAAATTCGCCCGGATGAACCGAGCAAGGCCGCACCTACCTGCCAACGGGAATAGGGCGCGTAGGCCTGCGTCCGCGCTTCCCGGGCCGCTTGGATCATTGACGCTACCGGCAAATCAGTGAACAGTGCCCCCACCTCCTCCTGGCTTTATCGTCACAGCCCTAGGCCAAACCAAAGAGGTTCGAACACCTTCCATAAGGGCGGTCCGAAAACAACCATCCCGGCAATCAGCGCTTGCAGCGCCAGCAAAAGCACGGCGCCGGCCGCCGCATCTTTGGCCGCCCCCGACAAGGGATGTTGTTCCTTGCCGATGCGATCCACTGCTGCTTCCAGCGCCGAATTCAAAGCCTCCCCAGCCAAGACCAAAAAAATCGAAAGCACAATCCAAGCGGTTTGCCAGAGCGGCGGCCGTAACCAAGCAAGCAGCCCCACCGCCACAAAGGTCGCCACCCCATGGATGCGCATATTTTGCTGGGTATGTAACGTCCAAACCAAGCCACGGAAAGCAAAAACGAAAGACCACGCTAACTTGCGCCCATTCATTCCCGCGTCAACCCGTAACTGCTTAAGACCTTACGCTCCAATCCCTGCATCAATTCCGTATCTTCTTCCCCTTTGTGATCATAGCCCAGCAAGTGCAGAAGACCGTGGACAAACAAAAAGCCCACTTCCCGCTCCAGCGGATGACCGTATTCTTCCGCCTGGCGCATGGCCGTATCGATGGAAATGACAATATCGCCCAGCATATCGTCTTCATTTAACTCATCGATATCAAAAAGCTCCTCACCTTCGCCCATTTCCCGCATCGCAAAGGAAAGCACATCGGTAGGGCCTTCCATCCCACGATACTGCTGATTCAGCACCGCAATGCCCTGATCGGTCGTCAGCAACAAACTGATCTCCGCATCTTCCGGCGGATAGCCCACTTCTTCCAAACAAAGCAGCGCCAGTTGTTCCAACATCTCCTGCCAGGCTTCCACTTCTTCCTCCGTCATATTAACATCACGTTCATCCACTATATACAGTTCCACTACGTCCTCGGCTCCCTTCAGCGTCCTTCGATACTTGCTCCGGATATTCAATACGCGTATGATAAATCCCGTTTAAGACCCGGCAAAAAGACTCGGCAATACGATCAAGATCCTTAAAGGTCAACTCACAGGCTTCCAGTTGACCGTCATGGAGCTTGTCCTTGATCAACTTACGCACTAACCCTTCGATCTTCCCATGAGTGGGTTGCGTCAACGAGCGAACAGCCGCTTCGGCCGAATCGGCCAACATCACCAGCGCCGCTTCCTTCGTCTGCGGCTTTGGCCCTTCATAGCGGAAATTCTTTTCCTGCACCGACTCGGTGCGATCCATTTCCATGGCACGGTGGTAGAAGTAGGCCACCAACGTTTCCCCGTGATGCTGCTCCACCACATCGATAACGGCACGGGGAATCTTGGCTTCCGTACAAAGCTCCACACCGTCTTTGACATGCGATGTAATGATCAATGTGCTCAAGGTCGGTGCAATTTTCGTATGGGGATTTTCGCCACGGCCTTGATTCTCAATGAAAAAAGCCGGGCGGCGAATCTTCCCGATATCATGATAATAAGCACCGGCACGCACCAGTAAGGCGTCAGCACCGATCTCTTCCGCCGCAGCCTCGCCGAGGTTACCGACCAAAAGACTGTGGTGATAAGTCCCCGGCGCTTCCATCAACAACCGGCGCAACAGCGGATGGTTGGGATTCGTCAGTTCCAACAGCTTCACCGACGTGGTGATCTGAAAAGCTGATTCCAAGTACGGCAACGAGCCGATCATAAAAACCGCCGACGTGATCCCACCCAGACCGGCCATGGGCAACCCATAGGTCAGCAGTAACCGAAGATCGATACCCATGGCCAGGCCCGTCGCCAGCACTCCCGTGATATTGGCAGCGGCCACATACAAGCCGGACCGGGCAAAATCCATACGTTGGCTTAAACCCGAAACGGCATAAATACCGACCAGCGAACCGAGAAAAGCAACCATTCCGTGGGCGATCGAATAATCGGTGATCAAACCGATCCACAAACTGAGCAAAGCCGACATGAAAATCGCGACCCGCGTATCGAGTAGCAGCGCGATCAACATGGGCCCCGTCGCCACCGGTGCCAGATAAAAGATCAACCGCAACACTTCCGGCTGATCATGAAAGCGAATCGACGTGATCACTCGCGCCGTCAATAAAGTCATCGTCGCCAGCAGGCCAAGCAGCCACATCCGCCGTTCATCCACCAGCAGTTCCCGCCGAAACTGTTTTAAATAAACAAATAGAACGGCCATACTCACCAAGATCAACAAGCTTGTCCCGGCCGGTCGCAGCAACGTAGCACCGCTGCGCAGCAAACCCAGTTGGCTCAAAATGCGCACTTGATCTTCCGTCACCACTTCCCCTTCGCGCACAATCAGATCACCTTGGCGAATCTGAATGGTAACGGGGGCCACCGACTGGCGCACTTCGTTACGCAAACGGCGTGTTGCATCTTCATCGAGCGTCGCGTTCGGGTGTAGAAACAGCGGAACCAGATCGTGAAGCGCTTGCTTGGCTTCGGCAGGCAGCTTCGATGCATCAATGCGATCTTCCACCATCGCTTTGGCTTCATTGACGGTATACGGCACGACACGACCTGCCGCCCGCGTAGCCAGCGTATTTTCCGGCCAATCATGATTATTTTCGGTTAACCCCGGTAGCGTCATAATTTCCGAGATCAAGTTGTCTGTTTCCATCTGCAAAAAAGCCAGCGATTCCGGCCGCAATTGCACCAACAACGCCAGCGTCTTTTCCGGAACAACCATAGCGACTTGCGCCTTTAACTGCTCAAAGCGCTCACCATAGTTGGCTTTGATACCCGCCAAATCCAGCGTGGCCGTACCGCCTTCACCCCAGGGGCTCCCCCCTTGATTGTCAAGGACAACGCGAAACAGTTGTTCAATCTCGTTGCGGGTACGGCCCAACACATTGGGATCGTGGGTATACACAGGCGGCGTAGACCGCACTTTTTGCTCCCGCATCAGATGGGTCTTTTCTTCATCAACAATATCCTTGCTAAGCGGCGCGGCAATATTGCGCGTGCTGATTTGACCGACTTCCAACGACTCTAACGGTGATAAATGATTAAAGGCTAAGATCGCCGTCAACAACAGAAAAAAGCCGCTGACAATGGTCACCCGTCGCAACGTATCGTGTTGCCACGCTTTTAGTAGCGCCAGCCGGAAAAGTTCCCAAATCCGTCGTACCTGCACCGTTTGTCACCTCATTTCCCCCGTTCCAGGGCCTTCTCGTGCTCTTCATAAGCGCGAATGATTCGACCAACCAAGGGATTGCGAACAACATCGGCAGCAGTAAAAATGTGAAAAAAGATGCCATCAATCTCCCGTAAAATGGACTGAATCGTTACCAGACCGGAATGGGCGCCACGAGGCAAGTCCACCTGCGTAATATCACCGGTAACCACGACTTTCGATCCAAAGCCGATACGCGTTAAGAACATCTTCATCTGTTCCGGCGTCGTGTTTTGCGCTTCATCAAGAATGATAAAAGAGTCATCTAAGGTCCGACCGCGCATGTACGCCAGCGGCGCAATTTCAATCACGCCGCGTTCAATATATTTTTGCGCTGCCTCCATACCGATCGTATCAAAAAGACCGTCATAAAGCGGGCGCAAATAGGGATCCACCTTGTCCTGCAAGTCGCCGGGCAAAAAACCCAACCGTTCTCCGGCTTCCACAGCCGGCCGCGTCAAAATGATCCGGTTAATCTCTTTTTTCTTCAAGGCAGCTACGGCCATCACCACGGCCAAATAAGTTTTGCCTGTACCGGCCGGTCCAATGCCAAAGACGATCGAATGCTGTTGAATCGCTTGCAAATAGGTATGCTGGCCCAGTGTTTTGGCCCGGATCTGCTTGCCCCGCACCGTCGTCAGCACATAGTCACCGAGGGCCTCGGCAATCAAGGTACGTTGCCCGTCACGAATTCGCTGGGCCGCATACTCAATCTCCGCTTGGCCCACCGGTTGTCCAGCGCGCAGCATCGCGATCAATTGCTCAAACAAATGGGCCGTCTGCTCTACCACAGCCGGCTCACCGCTGATCATCAATTCTGCGCCCCGGGCCACCACCTTACTGCCACTGATACGCTCGATCAAGCGCAAATTCTCATCATGATGGCCAAACAAGCGGACAGCTTCTCCATTATCCTCCAGATACATTCGCACTTCACGGCTGACTGTCAATCGGCTTACCCAACCTCCCGTAACGCGATCAGCCCGGCGGAACGGAGCGATCCACAGGCTGCGGCATCGCAATGTTCTCATAGGCTTCGGCGTCCATTCTTACCTGCACGTGACCAAGCGCTGCCGGCTCCGTCACGACGGTTTCTTTGACAATACGTGCACCTGGCGACAGGGACTTACGAATTTGTTGACGGGCTTGCTCCGTCAATGTCGCCAAGGCTTCTTCGCGGCTGCGCTCCTGGCGAAAAGGGCGCAATTCACGGAATTCGACTTTGACTAGTTCGACAGGAATCTGAAGATTCCTCCATATGGACAGGGGCATCACCGTTACCGATTGATCAAAATCTGGATAAGGACTTTTCCCCGATCCATATATTAGCATCTCCCGTTCCCCCCACTTTATACGCCAATGCCCGCTCACTTGACCGGTGGGTAACTTTCCCTCCAGCGCCACCGGTTCATTCAAGCGCACCTGATAGGGAACTTTAGCCCAAACTTCCCCTTTGGCCTGGACAAAGATCATTTCTTCGGCTTTTTCCTTCGGCTCTTTTCCCTTGGGATCGGGCCGTTCTTGCTCCTTGGCTTCCTGCTTCAATACCCCGGCGATCAACTGCTGGCCACGGACAACGGTTGCACCTTCTTCCACCACGCCTTGTCCCACCAGCACCAACACCCGCTGTACCACGCCATCTTTGGCCGCCACCATGTGCGTTGCACCAGGTACCGGCACGGAAGGCAAGATTTTTTCTTGCAATTCCACGATCAAGCTTGTACCTTCCAGCTTGATACCGACCCACTCCAGTTCGGGATTGGCCGCCAGCAACGCTTGCTCCGCTTGTCTCGTATCGATGAGGGGCTTCCAAGCGCCTACCCGTAATCCCATCGACCGCACTTGCTCCTGCATCGCCTGCTTGTCCAAACGAACAGCTCCGGTAATCTCTACGGACCACACCAGGGACGCCAACGCATAAAGCACGGCCACAAACAACAGCATACCGACCCAAAGGGACCGGCGCCGTTTGAACGGCACCAGCAAAAAAGGAAAACCCGATCGCCGCTCAATGCGCATGCGGCTGTTCGTTCGCCGCGCCACATGACGAAGCGAACGATAGCCATCGAGACGCACTTGCCCGCTCAAGCGGTCGCCGCCCTTGCGCGACACATCAAAAAGCGGCACACCGCGGCTCGACGCTAAGTTAATGAATTTCTCCAAGTTCTCCCCTTCTACCCGGATACGTAAAAAACCCAGCCAAAAAAGCCACCACTGCCGTAACATGACCGTCCCTCCCTAACGCACATAATTGAGTTGAGCAATCCGTCCTTCGATCACCAGTTCCTCCGGCAAGATCGTTTTTAACACCAATTGCTCGCCCACCACCTCGATCTGCCCGTCGGCCACCAAAATGCGTAACCGGCTCTCACCGTATTCCAGAATTCCATGGTGATTCTCGAGAACCATGACCACATTTCCGGTTAGCGTCACCTTCGGCAAATCCAGCATGACATCTTTCGGTATATCAAGCAGCCCTGACAACGCCCGCTGCAAGCGCAACTTGCCCCGTTCCCATGCCATGATCCAGGCCCCCCTCCTGTATCCCTTGTCCTCAATGTATGCGTGCGTACTTTGGAGATATGCAAAAAACCCCGGTGGTTATACCACCGGGGTTTGTGCTTCATGTTGTACATATGTGGGTTTTAGCTTAATGCTTCCTTCACCAATTGGTTGACCAATTTGCCATCTGCACGGCCTTTGACACTCGGCATGAGCACCGCCATGACTTTGCCCATCTCCCGAGCGCTTTGGGCGCCCGTCTGGGACACAGCCTGCTGTACCAATTGGCGAATCTCGTCTTCCGTCAGTTGTTGGGGGAGGTAAGCTACGAGCAGACGAATCTCCTCGTTTAAAGCATCTACGGCGTCGGAACGACCGGCTTTCTCAAACTCGAGGACGGAGTCCCGACGCTGTTTGACCTCCTTGGCCAAAACTTCCAGGACTTCATCTTCAGTCAATTCCCGTCGCCGATCAATTTCAACCTTTTGAATCGCCGACCGAACCATGCGAATCACCGAGAGACGAAATTTCCCCGCCTCTTTTTCTTTCATCGCCTGCTTCTGATCGGCCATCAGTTGTTCCTTCAGTGACATTACAAACAAACAGCCTTTCTTCACTTACATTCAACTACAACTTAGTTGAACTTCCGTTTCCGTGCTGCCTCTGACTTTTTCTTACGCTTTACACTTGGTTTCAAATAGTGTTCACGCTTACGACATTCCGACAACACGCCTGATTTTTGACAGGAACGTTTGAACCTCCGTAAGGCGCTATCCAAACTTTCGTTTTTTCCGACTCTAACCTCACTCATCCCGCTCTCCCTCCCCCCGCTAGTATCGATAATGCCGGGTCCAGGCCAGGCTTAGTGCGGCGAACAGATCTACCGATGAAACGAGATACACCCACACAGTACATTATAACAACGGAAACTGCCAAACGTCAAGAGAATCTACTGCTCTGCATAAATTAACCGGGAGGCCACTCCAAGTACCGGCCGGCCAGGAGATGCACATGAATATGAAAAACCGTTTGCCCGGCATCGTTACCGGTGTTGATCACCAGACGGTACCCGTTCGCTTCCAAGCCTTGTTCGGCGGCGATCGTGCGCGCAGCCAGCAACAAAGCGCCTAAAGTCGCTTCATGGTCCGCCGTGGCGGCCGATACGCTGGCAATGTGCTCACGAGGAATGATCAAGATATGAGTCGGTGCCACCGGGTTCAGATCACGAAAAGCTACGATACGGTCGTTTTCGAAGACTTTGTTCGCCGGAATTTCACCGCGAACGATCTTACAGAAAATACAAGAGTCCATGCTTATCACCTCCTCTACAGCGTCATGGCACCCATCGTCCCTGCAGTTGGCCATTCGGCAGCAACTTGTCCAGTTGGACCGTAACCGGCTTGCCCTGCAGTTCCGCGGTGTCCGTCGGCCGATTTCCGGCATCCGTTGCCGGCAATGGCACATGAACGGTAAGGTAATTTTCACTGTGCCCCGTCCAGCCAGCGTCCACAGGCTCTTCCAGCAGCACCGTCACCGTACGGCCCAGCCAACTCTCGGCGTAAGCCGTTGATAATTCACGAGCCAGCCGACCCAGTTCGGCTGCCCGGGCTTCTTTAACAGCCGGCGGCACGGGATCAGCAAAAGTGGCTGCCGGTGTGCCTTGCCGCGGTGAAAAGGGAAAGACATGGAGCGCCGCAAACGCCATGTCCCGGCAAAAAGCCAAGGTGGCCTCGGCGTCCGCTTCGGTTTCACCGGGAAAGCCCGTCAGCACGTCCGAGGTAATCGCTGCTCCCGGTTTGTGCTTACGAACCTTGGCCAGCACATCGGCAAAATCTCGTTGCCGGTAGCGCCGTCCCATCCGTTTTAAAACCGGATCGGCCCCCGATTGCAGCGGAATATGAAAATGCGGGCACACTTGCGGCGCTTCAATGGCCGCCAGCAGTTCCGGTGTAAATTCCTGCGGTTCCACCGAACCGATGCGCAATCGCGGCAAGCCCGGCAAGGCGCAAAGCTCCCTGATCAGGGACGCCAGATCGGTCCCATGATCGGTGCCATAAGCACCAAGATGAATCCCTGATAAGACAATCTCCTGAAAACCTTCATTGATCAAGCGGGCTGCTTCCGCCAGCACGCGCTCCCGGTGGCGACTGCGCACAGGACCGCGCACATGGGGAATAATACAATAAGTACAAAAGAGATCGCAGCCGTCTTGAATCTTGATGGTTGCCCGGGTGCGTGCCGTTTCCGCCACGGCTGGAAATTCTTCAAATTCCCGCTGCTGGCGCACATCACCGACGATGGAGCGCGTCGTCCCCTGCTGCGCCTGGGCCGCCGCTTCCACCAGATCCACCAGTTGACTGCGATGTTCCGTACCGACCACCACTTGTACGCCTTCCAGCGCTTCCACCGCTTCCGGTGAGCTCTGGGCATAGCAACCTACCACGGCGATGACGGCCTCCGGCGCATGGCGATGAGCCCGCCGGATCATCTGGCGCGACTTGCGATCGGAGAGATGCGTCACCGTACACGTATTGATCACATAAACATCGGCCATCTCCTCAAAAGGAACAAGGCGATAGCCCCGGGCAGTAAACATCCCAGCCATCGCCGCCGATTCCCCTTGATTGACTTTGCAGCCCAGTGTATAAAAAGCGACCGTTCGCTGCCGGTCTGTCATCGCCAATCCCCCAGTTCCATCATGATCGCCGCCAGGCCGGCCAGCGCTGCCGTTTCGGTGCGAAGAATCCGCGGACCCAACGTTACAGCGCGGGCGCCCAGCGCTTCCGCTTGGGCTACCTCAGCAGCAGTCAATCCGCCTTCGGGACCAATCGCCAGGGCCAGCGCTGCCGGCGCCGGTGACCACGAGCGCAACAACCGTCCTAACCCGGTGCCTCGGCAATCTTCCCAAGGTACAAGCAGCGGTTGTGATGACGGCCATCGCGCCAGTGCTTCCGCCCAAGCGCACGGCCGATCGATCGTAGGCACGACGGTGCGCCGGCTTTGTTTCGTCGCTTCCCGGGCGATCTTCTGCCACCGTTCCGCCCGTTCGGCGCTACGGGCAGCATCGAGGCGAACGACGGTCCGTTCCGTCCAGACCGGTACGATCCGTGCCACCCCGAGTTCCGTCGCCTTTTGGACAATCCAGTCCATCTTTTCGCCCTTGGCCACGCCCTGAATCAAGGTCACAGCCACCGGCGCTTCGCGCATTTCCCCTGTTGGCGTTAAGTCGCCCAACTGCACCATGCGATTGGCAACAGCCTGCACCACAGCGGTATACTCGTGGCCGGCACCGTCAAAGGCGATCACCGGCGCACCCAGCTCCAGGCGCAATACCTTGAGCAGATGCTTACTTTCCTCTTCATCAAGCAGGACTTGATTGCCCGTTTTTTGGGCCGGATCAAAGCAAAAACGATGCATGAACGATTACCCCCGGCGCGCGACGATGGCGGCCCATTCGCCGTGGCTGATCAACTCATCAATGGAAAAACCGGCCGCACTTAAGCCATCGCTGACTTCATCCAAGCGGTGTTGAATGATGCCGGAAGCAATGAGCACTTTCCCCGGTGCCAAACGCTCCGCCGCCGCCGGCGCCAGGCGTAAGATCACATCGGCCACAATATTGGCCACAATGATATCCGGCGATTCTTGCAGACCGGCCAGCAGATCATTTTGACGCACTTCCACTTTATCTTCGACATGATTCATGGCCACATTTTCACGGGCTACCTGAACGGCCACCAAATCATTGTCAACGGCCAGCACCTGCTTCGCGCCGAGCAGCGCCGCAGCAATCGCCAGCACACCGGAACCGGTACCAACATCAAGCACCAATTCGTCACCATTGATCACTTCTTCCAGCGCTTGAATGCACATGGATGTGGTCGGGTGCGTTCCGGTGCCAAAAGCCATGCCGGGATCAATCGTCAAAACCACATCGTCCGGTCCGGGCTCATAAGCCTCCCAACTGGGGCAAATGACGATACGCTGACCTACTTTTTCCGGTTTAAAATAGGCCTTCCAAGCGTGAGCCCAGTCATCTTCTTGAAGATCGGTCAGGGACAAAGGATGTGCAGGCCAACCCTGCAAACGCTCACGTGCCGACAATTCTTCCTGGAGTTGCTGTAACCGTTCCCCTAAGCGCTCATCGACAGGCAAATAGGCCATCAAGCGGATCATACCTTCAGGAATATCAGGGATTTGCACGTCATGATAATCCCATAGATCTTGCTTGATGTAGTCAGCGATCAACTGTGGATCTTCAATGACCATGCCCATGGCACCGACACTTTCGAACAGTTCCGCCATTTCATCGGCATTTTCCTGCCGGGTGGTAATCGTGATTTCGCGCCATTTCAAGCCAGCCACACCCTTCCCTGTTTCGATTCCTACCGATCCGGTACTGCAATTGTCAACGATGAATTCCACGTTGGCTATAAGGAATAAGTTCTACACGAAAAGGTCCCGGACCTTTCGGAAAAAGGATTTTTCTTTTTCCGTATTGGCATTATCATCGCTCAGTGTGCGCCCGAACTCTTCAAGCAATTCTTTTTGCTTGTCGGTGAGCTTCGTCGGCGTGGTGACATGGAAGTAAATACGTTGATCACCTCGTCCGGTACCACGCAGGCGCTTGATGCCTTTGCCGCGAATCCGCTGCACCGTGCCGTTTTGCGTACCTTCCGGGATTTTTACGTTAACTTTGCCATCGAGCGTAGGAATTTCGATCTCGCCACCGAGGGTGGCCTGCACAATATTGATCGGTACATGACAAAGCACATCTTCGCCTTCTCGTTCAAAAAGCGCATGGGGGCGAACTTCGACAAAAACATAGAGATCGCCGGCCGGGCCGCCTCGTTGACCGCCTTCACCTTCACCGGGAACGCGGATGCGCATGCCCGAATCAACACCGCCGGGAATGTTCACACGAATGCGCCGCGACTTACGCACACGGCCTTTGCCCTTGCAGTGTTTGCAGGGCTTGGTGATGATCTGCCCTTCGCCGTGACAATCGGGACAGGTACGCATCGTTTGGATATTGCCGAGCATCGTCTTGGCCACAGTGCGAACTTGGCCGGAGCCTTTACAGGTATTACAAACGTTCGGCTTGGTCCCCGGTTCGGAACCGTTACCGCCGCAGACATCACAAGCTTCCATACGAGGCAGTTCCACTTCTTTTTCCACGCCGAAAGCCGCTTCTTCAAAAGCGATTTCCATATTGAAGCGCAGATCGTTGCCGCGCTGGGGACCGGTCGGCGAAGAGCCGCCGCCAAAACCGCCACCAAAAAACATGTCGAAAATATCGCCAAAGCCGCCCATGTCCTGACCGCCTGCACCGAAACCGCCGCCGGGACCGACATGACCAAACTGATCATATTGGGCGCGTTTTTGCGGATCCGACAACACTTCGTAGGCTTCGTTGATCTCTTTCAGCATGGTTTCCGCTTGTTCTTTGTCCGGATGGATATCAGGATGATACTTTTTGACCAGTTGGCGATAGGCCTTTTTGATCTCGTTATCATCGGCATTTTTGGAGATGCCCATAACCTCATAGTAGTCGCGTTTGCTCATCTCGTTCCCCCCCTTACCGTAAAAAAAGCATCAAGAGGGGGGCTTTTCGCCCCCCAGTCATCGTTTTCTACTGTCTACTTTTTCTTGTCTTCATCGACAACGGTGTAATCGGCGTCGACCACATCGTCTTGCGGCGCTTGGCCTGCGCCCGGTGCACCAGCTGCGCCCGGTGCGCCTTCGGCGCCGGGTTGTTGATACATTTTCGAAGTCAGTTCATAAAGCACTGTCGTCAGCGCTTCGGTTTTTTGTTTGATCTCTTCGAAGTTGTTGCTGTCGATGGCCGCTTTCAGTTCGTCTTTGGCGGCATTGATTTTGGTGACATCGGCTTCATCGGCTTTGCCTTCGAAGTCTTTTAAGGTTTTTTCGGTCTGATAGACGAGGGAGTCGGCGCGGTTTTTGACTTCCACTTCTTCTTGACGTTTTTTATCTTCTTCGGCATGGAGTTCGGCATCTTTGACCATGCGGTCGATCTCGTCTTTGGAAAGGCCGGTGGAAGCGGTAATGGTGATTTTTTGCTCGTTGCCGGAAGCCATATCTTTGGCGCTGACATGGACAATACCGTTACGGTCAATGTCAAATTTCACTTGGATCTGCGGAATGCCACGGGGTGCGGGAGGAATGCCGGTCAGTTGGAAACGACCGAGTGTTTTGTTTTGCGCGGCGATTTTGCGCTCCCCTTGCAGCACGTGTACTTCCACTGACGTTTGATTGTCAGCAGCGGTAGTGAAGATTTCGCTTTTTTCGGTGGGGATACGGGAGTTGCGCTCGATGAGGATGGTGCAAACGCCGCCGAGGGTTTCAATCCCCAGGGACAGAGGCGTAACGTCGGCGAGAACGATGCCTTTGACTTCACCGCCGAGCACACCGGCTTGGATAGCGGCGCCCATGGCGACAACTTCATCGGGGTTGATACCTTTGAAGGGCTCTTTGCCCAGGAATTTTTTGATCGCTTCTTGCACAGCCGGGATCCGGGAGGAACCGCCGACGAGGATGACTTTGTCGATCTGGGAAGGTTGAAGTCCCGCATCGGCCAAGGCTTGACGAGTCGGCCCCATGGTTTTTTCGACCAGATCAGCCGTCAGTTCGTCGAATTTTGCACGGGTCAAGGTCAGATCCAAGTGCTGGGGACCTTCAGCGGTAGCGGTGATGAAGGGCAGGTTAATGTTGCTGGATACGACGCCGGAAAGCTCGATTTTGGCTTTTTCAGCGGCTTCTTTCAAGCGCTGCATCGCCATTTTGTCGGATTTGAGGTCCACACCGTTGCTCTTTTTGAACTCAGCGACCATCCAGTCGATGACGCGCTCGTCAAAGTCGTCACCACCGAGGCGGTTGTTACCGGAGGTTGCTTTGACTTCGAAAACGCCGTCGCCCAGTTCCAGGATCGATACGTCGAAGGTACCGCCGCCGAGGTCATAGACGAGAATGGTGTGGTCTTCGCTTTTGTCAATCCCGTAAGCCAGGGCGGCTGCGGTTGGTTCGTTAATGATACGCAACACTTCCAGACCGGCGATGGCACCGGCGTCTTTGGTCGCTTGACGCTGCGAGTCGGTGAAGTAAGCCGGCACGGTGATGACGGCTTGCGTAACTGTTTCGCCTAAGTACGCTTCGGCATCGGCTTTGAGTTTTTGCAGGACCATGGCCGAGATTTCTTGGGGTGTGTATTTTTTGTCATCAATGGTGACTTTGTAGTCGGTGCCCATGTGCCGTTTGATCGAAGCGATGGTGCGGTCCGGGTTAGTGATCGCTTGACGTTTGGCCACTTGACCGATCAGGCGCTCACCGGTTTTGGAGAAACCGACCACCGAAGGGGTCGTGCGGGCGCCTTCTTTGTTGGCGATAACGGCAGCTTCGCCGCCTTCCATGACGGATACGCATGAGTTCGTTGTACCTAAGTCAATACCGATAATTTTACCCATCTTAATTCTAACCTCCTGTTTAGTTAGCCACGTTATCGTTGGCAGTTACTTGCACTTGCGCCGGGTATTAGTCTTGGGCCACTTTGACCATGGCCGGACGAATCACTTTGTCTTTGAGGACATAGCCTTTTTGTAATTCCATCATGACGGTGCCATCGGGGAAGGCTTCGTTGGCCGGCTCGTGCATGACGGCATCATGGTAATTGGGGTCAAAGGGCTGACCTACCGCATCCATGGCTTGCAGGCCTTCGCGGCTCAAGATATCCAGGACTTGACGCTGGATCATGGCCAAGCCGGAAACGAGGTTTTGGGCACCTTGCGCTTCCATGGCGGCAACGGCCCGGTCAAAGTTATCCAGAACGGGCAGGAGTTGCACAATCAGTTGCTCGCTGGCAAAGCGGGCCAGATCTTCTTTTTCCTGCCGGGTACGGCGTTTGAAATTATCAAAGTCAGCTTGCAGGCGCGCATAGCGGGTTTCACTTTCTTCCACTTCTTTGCGCGCAGCTTCCAACTCGGTTTTGGTCTGTTGAATGTCTTGCATGAACTCGGTAAATTGACGCATGGCGTCATCCATTTGTGCCTGCTGCTCGGGAGTGATCCCTTCGGTCGCTTCGGCAGTTTCCGTTGTTTCGGTCACTTCCGCCGGTTCAGCAGAAGCGGTGGCTTGCGCCTCCTGGACATCCTTCTCTATGGTCACCAAGATCCCTCCCCTGATTCATTTTGCATATGTTCGGGCCGTTGTTCCCGCTTTTTGATGATCGTGTTGATGCGCAAGATGGCCTCGGCAATTTCCCCGGCGGCCCGTAAGGCATGAATCTTGACGAGGGCCGGGTCAATGACGCCCATTTCCCACATATCGGCCACTTCACCGTTGTCACAGTTGATTGACAAGGTGTCTTTGCCTTGCTCCATCTGGGCGGCGATCACATCGCCAAGCTTTTCCAACGGGTTAAAGCCGGCGTTGGCGACGATCTGGGCAAAGGGACGCTTCAGTGCTGTCACGACACAATCAAGACCATAGGCCGACATGCCGCGCATGTCTCGGCGCACTTCTTCCACTTGGCGAGCTACGGCCAGTTCAATGGCGCCGCCGCCCGGTATGAGGCCACCTTTGACGGCGGCTTGCACCGCCGAGGCGGCGTCTTTGGCGATGCGTTCTCGCTCGCCGACAACTTCTTCCGTGGCTGCGCCGACAAGCACCGTCGCTACCGGTTTGCCTTGACCGGCCATGATCCGGACATGCTCCAGCTTGTCATCAACGAGCACCTGCCCGGCGCGGCCGAGATAGCGGTTCAAGTCGGCCGGTTCGCGCAAGAGACCGGTTCGTTTGACGGCGCGGGCACCGGTATGCTCGGCCGCTTTTTTCAGTTCCCGGCTCGACACACGCTGCACCACGAGAATGCCGGCATCGGTCAGCATTTCCTGGGCAATGTCTTCGACACCACGGTCGACGAGTACGACCCGAACGCCCATGTCGATGATCTTGCGGATATTGGCCAAAAACTCTTGCTGTTTTTCCCGGTACCAAGCAAAGCCGGCTTCGGTGCTCAAGGCCTCACTGCTCAGTTCTTCCGGTTCCAGGGCATCATCGATGATCAGCACCGGCGCATCGGTAAGCGCTTTGGGCATGTCTTCGCTTAAGGGACGTTTGTTGATGATTACGCCGGAAAAAACCAGGTTTTCCGCACCTTCTTGGGCAAAGACGGAATCGGAAAGCTTGAAGCCGTTTTCCTTCAATTTTTCCAGTCCCACCAGCCGGGCAGCGGAAACGACCAAGTCGGCAATATCGGTATGCTCCCGACCGGCAACGAGGGCTACGTTGTTCAGATAGGGATCATCAATCGATTCAACAGGCCGAGCATGGCGCGCCAAAATGTCGACGGCACTTTTTACACCCGATTTCAGTCCTTCGATGACGCGCGATACAGGCACCCCTTTATGGGCCTGCTCTACGCCTTCGGAAACCAAGCTGCCGGCGAGCACCGTCGCCGTCGTTGTGCCATCACCAATCTCGGCTTGTTGGGCTTTGGCCGTCTTGATCAGCATGCGCGCTGCCGGATGGTTGACTTCCATCAACTGCAGGATCGTCACGCCATCATTGGTGATCACCACATCACCGAACTTATCGACCAGCATCGTATCGAGCCCTTTGGGACCTAAGGTGCCCTCCACGGCCGAAGCGATCGCCCGGATCGCGTTGGCATTGGTGATCAGCGCCGTTAAGCGCTCATCGACTTCTGCATTGTTACTGACTTGTTTGACACTCAATGTGCTGCCTCCAACTTTCATCGTGCTGGCGTGGAGGCCCGTTAAGGGGCCCCCAGCCTCATCAGCGACCAAACAAACGCTTTAACGCCACTGACAACTGTTCTGTTAAATTTTCGACAACCGCCAGGGATTTGGAATATTCCATGCGCGTAGGTCCAAGCAAACCAATGACCCCGAGGACTTCGCCGTCCACCTGGTAGGTGGCGGTGATCATACTGCAGTTGCGTACCCCTTCATGGTGATTTTCGGTGCCGATCTTAATCGAAACACCTTCCGATTCGACACCACGAAGCAGATTCCGCACAAGATCATGCTCTTCCAGTATACCCAATAGATTCTGGATTTTTTCGACATCTTTAAATTCCGGTTGTTTAAAGATATTGAGCGTACCGGCAAGATACACTTGTTCTTCACGTTCGGCTTGCATCGCTTGATCGATCAGTTCCAGCGATTGCACCAGCACTTGTTTTTGTTTTTTTAGCAGTTGCGACAAATTGCGATAGAGAGAGTTGCGCACTTGCTTCATCGTCTGCCCGGCCAGTTCGGAATTGATCAGGTCCGCTACGAGTTGCAAATCATCGGCCGAAACGGAATCGGGCACATCGATGATCCGGCTTTCCATAATCCCGGCGGAAGTGACAACGACGACCACCACTTTGTTCGGCTGAATCGGAATCAACTGAATCCGCTGGAAGGTTGTTTTGCCGACCTGCGGCCCCAGAACGATGGCCGTATAGTTGGTCAACTGCGATAAGATGGTCGTCGTCTGCTGCATCAGCATGTTGACTTCCTGGAGCTTATCGATCAAGGTATGGCGGATTTGCTGCCGCTGGTACTCTTGCAGTGCTTCACGTTGCATCAAACAATCGACAAAATAACGATATCCAAAGTCGGAAGGAATCCGGCCCGCCGAAGTATGCGGCTGCTCGATATAGCCCATCTCTTCCAAGTCAGACATTTCATTGCGAATCGTTGCCGGTGAAACTCCAATGTCGTACTTGCGTGCCAGTGTTCGAGAGCCAACGGGTTCGGCCGTAGACACGTAATCTTGAATGATCGCCCACAATACTTTTTGCTTACGCTCATCCATCTGCATCTCGGTTCACCCCTTCTGTTAGCACTCTCAAGAGTTGAGTGCTAACACTCTTGGATAAAAAATACCACCACGATCTACAGTTGTCAATAGTCCCCTTACGGAAGAAAGCGCTCCATGATCTCATTCGATAAAAGATAGGCTTTGGGCGTCAACGTCAGGTGCCGGCCATCCCAGGTAACCCAGCCTTGCTGCCTCAACTTTTCGGCTTCCCGCTGCCAACGGGTCAGCACTGACGGGACCACCTGATACTCGGCAGCAACGGCCGTCAGATCAACGCCGACCATCCGGCGCAAGCCGAGAAAAATGGCTTCACCGGCGGCCACTTCCGGCGCCAGCGCTTCGAAATCATCGATCATTTCCACGGTCTGCGCGGGACCGACCCCGGCGGGTCGCTCCGCACCGCCGCTTGAACGCAGAACGTTATCGTTTGATCCGCCTCCAAGCATTGACGGCAGCGCACATGCTTCCCCCTGCTGCCAAGCCTGGCTGTACCGCCGGCTGTCAAGGCACCAGGTCCAGCGATAGTGTCCCCAGTTCGAGGCGGCGCCACTACCGATGCCCAGATAATCGCCGCGGCGCCAGTAATTCAGATTATGCCGGCATTGATAACCGGGCCGCGCAAAATTGGAAAGCTCATACTGGTCAAAACCGTGAGCCGCTAAATAAGCGCAGGCCCATTCGTACATGGCCACTTCATCTTCTTCCGGGCAAAGCGCCACATGACCGGCCGCCGCTTGCCGCTCCAACGGTGTTCCCACTTCTAACTTCAAGTTATAAAGGGACAAATGGGTCGGTGCCAGCGCCACTGCCGCTTGCAGCGATTCTCGCCAGTCTTCCAGAGTTTGTCCGGGAATGCCATAAATCAGATCGAGATTAATGTCTTCGATGCCGGCCTGCTGCGCCATGGCTACCGCTTGACCAATGGCCGCTTGATCATGACAACGGCCAAGCAAATGCAAAAGGCGCCCCTGAAACGCTTGGGCGCCAAAGGAAAGCCGACGAATCCCCCCGGCGACCCAGGTCGCCAAGTCATCGGGAGAAACGGTACCGGGATTGGCTTCGACGGTCACTTCTGCCGGCATGCCAAAGCGTTCCGCTACGGTCCCGACCAGCCCTACCAGCATGCTTGGCGGCAGTAGCGATGGCGTGCCGCCGCCGAAAAAAAGACTGGCCGGCGGGCGGCCGTCACCACCGGGATCGGCCGGCAAAGCGGCAAGATGCCGGCGGAGCGCTTCGCCGTAGGCCAAACGCTCCGCCGGATCGGCCCGGTGCGAGTAAAAATCACAATAACTGCACTTAGCGACACAAAAGGGTACGTGCACATAGATCGTCCAGCCCAGGCGCAACGGGGCGAGATTATTCATCGATCGCCAGTACCGCCATAAAGGCTTCCTGCGGAATTTCGACACTGCCCACTTGCTTCATGCGCTTTTTGCCTTCTTTTTGCTTTTCCAGGAGCTTGCGCTTCCGCGAGATGTCACCGCCGTAGCACTTGGCGAGGACGTTTTTACGCATGGCGTTGATCGTTTCCCGGGCAATGACTTTGTTGCCGATCACCGCCTGAATGGGCACTTCGAACATCTGGCGGGGAATGAGCGTACGCAGCTTAGCTGCCAGCGCCCGCCCACGGGCATAGGCTTTGTCCTTATGGATAATCACCGAGAAGGCGTCGATCAAATCACTGTTGAGCAAGATATCAAGCTTAACCAGCTGCGATACCCGGTAACCGATCAGCTCATAATCGAGGGACGCATAGCCTTTGGTCCGCGACTTTAATTGATCAAAAAAGTCAAAGACGATCTCGGCCAGCGGCAGATCATAGGTAAGCATGACCCGCGTCGAAGCGATATAGTCCATGTTGGTGAAAGTACCGCGCTTTTCCTGGCAAAGCTCCATAACGGCACCGACATAATCGGTCGGTACCATGATCGACGCTTTGACATAAGGCTCTTCAATCGATTCGATCTTGGCTACCGGCGGCAGTTTGGTCGGGTTATCCATCATGACCACTTCGCCGTCGGTTTGATTGACCCGATAAATAACACTGGGCGCCGTCGTGATCAGATCGAGATCAAATTCCCGCTCCAGCCGTTCCTGGATGATCTCCATGTGCAAGAGGCCTAAAAAGCCACAACGGAAACCAAAGCCCAGCGCCACCGACGTTTCCGGTTCATATAACAGAGCCGCGTCATTCAAACGCAGCTTGTCCAGTGCATCACGCAGGTCTTCATACTGGTTCGTTTCTACCGGATAAAGACCGCAATAGACCATCGGCACCACCTGACGATAGCCGGACAAGGGCTCCGCCGCCGGGCGCTCCGCATCGGTAATCGTATCACCGACACGGGTATCTTTGACGTTTTTGATCGATGCCACGATAAAGCCGACTTCACCGGCATGCAAACCTTCCACTTGACGCGGCGCCGGCGTAAAGACGCCCACTTCCGTCACCTCAAAAGTGCGGCCTGTGGACATCATTTTGATCTTCGTGCCTTTTTTGACCTGCCCGTGCACAACCCGCACGTAGGATATGGCCCCTTTGTAGGCATCATAAAAGGAGTCAAAGATCATGCACTGCAAAGGCTCTTCCACTTGGCCCTTCGGTGGCGGCACTTTGGCCACTACAGCCTCCAGTACGTCTTCAATCCCCAAACCGGATTTGGCCGAAGCCAGAATCGCATCGGAGGCATCGAGGCCGATCACATCTTCGATCTCTTGCTTGACCCGTTCCGGCTCCGCACTGGGCAGATCAATTTTGTTGATCACCGGAATAATCTCCAAGTTATTGTCTAAAGCCAGATAGACATTGGCCAACGTTTGCGCTTCAATGCCTTGGGCCGCATCAACAACCAGCAACGCACCTTCACAAGCGGCCAGCGACCGTGAAACTTCATAAGTAAAGTCAACGTGGCCCGGTGTGTCGATCAAATTCAGCGTGTAGGTCTGACCGTCTTTGGCCTTATATTGCAAGCGCACTGCCTGCAGCTTGATCGTAATCCCCCGTTCCCGTTCCAAGTCCATGCTGTCCAAGACCTGGTCTTCCATCTCCCGCGACGAAAGCGCCCCGGTAAATTCCAAGATCCGATCAGCAAGGGTCGATTTACCGTGATCAATATGGGCGATAATGCAAAAATTGCGGACGTTCTCTTGAACCAATCCCATGAGTCTTAACCTCCCTTGCCTTAAAAAGCGACATATCTAATGTATTATACCTAACCTGTTCCATCGGAGCAACAGGATTAGCCGCAGAAGCACAGCACAAGCATGGGCAAGCTTGGCACAAGCACGGACAAGCTTGGCGATCACCGTCGCTTAAATCGCCCCAGAAACGCCTGCTGCACAAAGCGCGCTTCCTCCATCCCCATGGCGATCGTCACCGCGCCATAGACCAGCGCACCGACGGCAACATAGATCACCATCGCCCCATACTGCATCCATTCCTGCTCCACCGGTAAAAAAGTGGACACCAGATAAACCACACTTTGCAGCACCGCCCCCATCAGCACCGCAGCGAACAGCGTCTGCAAGCAGGAGCGCACCATGCGCCGCCCGCCCATCTTGCGCAGTGCCCGGCGTGCCATCAGCAAAAAGAGCCCCGTCGTCAAAAAAGCACTGATCGAAAAAGCCAGCGCCAGGCCTTCTGCGCCAAGCCAGTTCAGCACCACCAGCGAAATCAGCGTATTAAAAACGAGCGAAATCGCCGATATGCGTACGACGATCTGCGGTTTTTGCACCGCATAAAAAACCCGCGGCAATAACTGATTGGCCCCCTGCGCCACCAAGCCGATCAAGAAGTAAAACAACACCGATGCCGTGCTTAGCGTCGCGGCGCGATCAAATTTGCCATGTTCAAAAAGCACCTGCACAAGGGGCACGCGCAAGATCATCATCCCCACTGCCGCCGGCAACGTAATGAACACGACACTGCGCAAGCCCAAAGACAAATGTTTACGAAACTCCTCCCACTCTTTGTTTGCTGCACAGCGAGTCAGTGTCGGGAACACAGCCACCGAAATGGCAATGGCAAAAACTCCTAGAGGCAGTTGCATCAGCCGGTTCGCAAAGCGCAGCGCCGTAATCGATCCGGCTTCCAGCGACGACGCCAAATTCTGATTGATAATATCCTGCACTTGTCCGATCGACAAACCGATCAGCGCCGGTATCATCAACGCACCGATCCGCTTCACGCCGGGATGGCGGAGATCTAAGGTCAAGCGGTAACGAAAACCGGCCCGCGACAGCGCCGGCAATTGTACAGCAAAATTGGTCAAAGCTCCGAAAACCACGCCGATCGAAAAAGCCGCAATCCCCAGTTGATCCGCAAAGAGCCAACCAACGACAATGATCACCAAATTATAAAGAATCGATCCGAGGGCCGGCATGAGAAAATGCTGATGGGAATTCAAAATCCCCATCGACAGTCCGGCCAAACCGGTAAACAAGACCGAAGGAAACATAAGCCGAGTCAAGAAGATCGTTCGTTCCAGCGTCTCTCCTTCAAAGTCAAACGCAACGAGCGGGATCAGATAGGGCGTAAAAATCTCGCCCAACACAATACCGATGACCAGCATGATCACCATCGCATTGACGATGGAAGAAGCCACACGCCAACTGTCTTCGTTTTCCTGACGGGCTACATAAGACGAAAAGACCGGGATAAAGGCCGTCGAGATGGCACCGCCAACCAGCAAAAAATATAAAAAATCCGGTAAAGCAAAGGCCGCAATATAGGAATCAGTAATTTCATTTTGTCCGAACTTAGCACCGATGACGGCTTCACGGACAAAGCCAAGAATCCGCGACACCAGCATAGCTAACATCATGGAACCGGCAGCACGGGCTACACGCTGGCCCTGGGTCATGGCCTCTCCCCTCCCCCATTGTATCGCTCCTCACTATAACAGGTAACGAGCAAAAAAAAAACCTCGTCATATCGACAAAGGTTTTTTTAGAGGTCCTTGAGTAACCCTTGCTCTTCCAGTAGCTTGCCCAAGGCATCAGCCAAGGCATCAGCCGAAGCCAAAGCTTCCGTCGTGGCGTTACGATCACTACCGATCTCCACCAAAAGCGCCCGTGGCGACACTTGCTGATGATAGCGGCCGTTCTTGGTCAGAATGCCCTTACTGATCCCCGGATAGAGCTCATTTAACTTGGCCGATAAGGCTTCAGCAAAAGCAAGGTTCTCCCGCCACCGTGGGTGCGGTGCCCGTGCATCCGTACCGACAACAAAAAGGATCTTGGCATAGGTTCGCTTACCGATTTTAACCGTTTCCCGGCCCGGCCCGGCATCACGATGAATGTCCATAATCGCCAAGGGGTTGGGATGGGAGATCAGCATCTCTGCCAGCGTACGGGCCGATTCAGCATAGGCCGCTTGATAGGAAGGAAAATCATTGATCCGTTCGGAATGAATCACCGGCAAGGCGCGCTTGGCTTTGATCTGTTCGGCAAAACGCTTGCCTACCTTATAAACACCGGCATTTTGCCCGTCCAAGCGGGACTTGCCGCCGGTCGCTGCGTAGGTTTCACTGTTATGTGTATGATAAAGCAGCAGTACCGGCGAAATCGGCCGTTCTTTGATCGGCTCAGCCTCTCCGGCCTCTCCGGCCCCTCCGGCCGCACCGCCACCGTTCGCAGATCCCTTTCCGTCACCGGGCAAGCCACGCAGATCTTCACGCAGCACATCGACGTCCAAGTTGTCTTCCCCTTCGACTTCGGCAGCTTCCGGTTCCCCTGTGTCGACCTTACGCAAAGCCAGCGCACCGGTGAGCGGCGGCACCGTCGGTTCCGGTGGTTGTAGCCCCAGCTTGGCTTGTGTGCCGGCTTCCGTCCCCGCCTGCAGCCCCGCTTTTCTTCCCACTTCCAGGTCATCTTGCTGCTTTTCCCCGCCGGCGGACTCGGCGCTTCGCCAAAAAGGCAACTGCCAACTCAACAATGCACTTATGGGATGGGGTGACAGGGCACCGGCCGTTCCTTCCGGCGGAATCAATCCCGCTGCAGCTTCCCGACTGCCTACGGCCGGCACGGCTACATGAAGCCACGTCAACGGTGCGGCGATCATCTGGCGCAGACCGCCTTGGAATGTCCACAAGCCGCCTAACCAAACAACACCGACCATCAACGCGCCGGCACTTCCCCAGCCGATCCAGCGCAAGACAAGCTGCCTCCCGCGGTTTGTCCAGCCAAAAAACAAAGAAATCCCCCCTCTCTTTAGCTTATGAGAAGGGGGACTGACCTATGTCAGAAAAATAATTGCCTATTCAATTATTCCTTAGGGCGATTGTTCAACGCACGGGCGCTGTCAAGCGGTGTAGGCAATACAGCATCCAAAACGCCGATGACCAACGCAGCGATAATCGCACCTACGAGGGTAACTTGAATCGATCCGGGAACGAGCAATTGGCTAAGCCAGATAACAATCGCGGAAACAACAAAGCCGACAATCCCACGGCGCATGCCCATTACCTGGTCACCCAGCACAGCTTCGGCGGCATACCCCAGCAAAGCGATCACAAAAGCTGCGATAACCGCACCCATAATGCCGTTAATAACAAAGCCTGGAACAAACCAGCTAACCACTAAAAGAACCACGGCGGATACGAGAAAACGAACCAATGCACCAATCAAAACGTTCTAACCTCCTTTGCGTTTTAATCCGGTAGTAGTATGACTCAAAAGATAACGATTCATACAGTGAAAAACATACTTGCACCACGAGCGATAACATGGTAGAATATCCGTTGTTGACCAGCGAGGAGGTGAAGAGTGTGCCTAATATCAAATCGGCGATTAAGCGTGTGAAAATTACCCAAGAACGGACCCTGCGCAATGCATCGGCTCGTTCAGCGCTGCGTACGACGATCAAACGCTTTGAAGAAGCCGTAGCTTCGGCTAATCTTGATAACGCTCGTCTAGCCCTCGCCAAAGCTGTTCGAGCCCTGGACAAAGCTGCCGCGAAAGGCCTTGTGCATAAAAACATGGCTTCCCGGAAAAAGTCCCGTCTTACCCGCAAGCTGAACAAAGCAGCTGCGCAATAATTTATTCATAAGACGCTAAAAAACCCTCCGCCCGAACGGCGAAGGGTTTTTCATTTTTTGGCTATTGTGACCGGGCAAAGGAAAGCATAATCCGTTCCAGCAGCGCTTGGGCATCTTCACGGCCTTTTTTCACCGCCCGATCAGCTTCGGCAAACCGCCCATGGAGCATGCGCAGATCGTCGGGACGAAATCGCTTCGCCTGCTCCTCTAACTTACGTACGATCCCCGGGGGTACCTTTAACACAGTCACCCACTCCGTCTTGGGCACACGGCGCGCCGCCAGATCAGTCACCATCAACAGTTGGCGCACATGGCGGACGATCAAAAACATCAAGGGCACCGGCTTTTCGCCATGCAAGATCAATTCACGAGTCAACGTCAGCGCTTCACCAACGGCCCGCCGTCCCAGCGCTTCGGTGATCGCAAAAATCTTGTCCATGGCGGTAGCCGGCACCAAGCGACGCACCCGTTCCACCGTAACCCGTCGCTGCGGCGACGGTTGTCCCAGGAAGGTCTGCAACTTTGTCAATTCCTGCGTCAACAGTCCCAGATCATTGCCGGTGCGCTCGACGAGCAAGGTCAACGCTTCCGGATCAATCGGCATGCCCAGCCCGTCAGCGCGCCGCCGCACCCAGGCCAGCACGTCGCTGTCACGAAGCGCCTTGACTTCTACGACGCCGCCGGCTTTTTCCACGGCCTTATAGAGCCGTTTGCGTTTATCTACACCGCCCGGCGAATAAAAAACTAACGTCGTCGTCGGGTTCGGATCTTGAACATAAGCCAGCAAGGAAGCGTCCGAATCGGGCGCTTTTTTGTTTTTTCCCCGTTTACCGCTGGAAGTTGCTGCCGAAGGGGCCGTCGCTGCCGATGCTACCGGGCTTTCTTTGCCGGCACCCACAGCCGCTCCGGCTCCTTCCTCGTCACCAGCACCGGCACCACTATCGCCGCGACTGCGCAGCAACGCCAAGTCACGAACGACAACCAAGCGCCGTTCCCCCAAAAACGGCGGCGTTTGAGCTAGCTCCGTCAAGGCTTCTGCCGACGTATCCCCTTCCAGGCGATCAAAGTTAAAATCGCCCGACGGCATCGCTAAAAACCAAGCCGTCAAACGGCCGTAAAGCTCCTGAAGCAAAAAAGGGTCTTCACCGGTCAGGATATAAACAGGCGCGAGCAAGCCACGATCAAGCGCCGCTTTGAAGCCCTGGTAATCCATTGCCTTGCCACCTTCTCATCAACTCATTCCTCACCAGTATACCGCAACCACTCGTGAGCAGTCACGACTCCCTTTGTCGACAGTGCAGAAAAAAACTTCGCGCCATTTTAACCATTTAATGTATTTTATAGCAGGATTTTTAATTCACCTTGACGAAGAATCGCTCATCATGGGGAGGTGTTGAAGATGCAGCGACCATTGGTCGTATTTTCTCTGCTTTTCGCCAACGGCTTGGCCCTCGGATTGACCTTCCCGCCGTGGCTGCATGATGCCGGCGATCCGGCGAAAGGCGCTCTGTTGATCAGTTGTGTTCTCACACTGGCGATGATCGTCTACGGAAGCGACCGTCACCTCACGGCGGCCCCCTCCTTCGCGCCACGAGTAAAAGCACCGGCCCTTCGCTGGCTGCTTTACAGTTTAATTGTGATCACCGCCGCCTTTTATGCTGCGCAAGCAGCCCAGATTACCTCGTCCATCACTACCGATCAGGACGAGCGCATCACTGTGCGTGGCACGATCACCGAAGCCCAGTACAGCCCGGAACGCCGCACGTACCGTTTGCGCTTGGAAAACGGTGAAATCATCGGTTTGCGCCAATTTGGCCCTTTTGGCAGCAGGTCAGAAGCCGGCGCCACGACGGAAGCCGCCCTGACAGGGGCCGGCGCCACGACGAAGGCCATCGCTCTGACGGAGGCCGACGCCACAACAGAGGCCGGCTCCGTCTACGTCAATCAAATCGTTCGTGCTACCGGCAAAATCCAACGGCCATCGCCACCGCGCAATCCCGGTGATTTCGATTATCAAGCCTATTTGTGGCGACAAGGCATAGCTGTGGAACTGCTGCTCGACCGCCAGGGTGGCCTGGAACTTTTATCGCCTGAAGAAGAAGCATTCGTCCGGAGCCGCACCGGTATACTTACAAGCATCATCGATCAAATCCAAGCTACGGCAGCTCGGCAACGGCTGAACCTGGAGGCCTTTGTGGACGCCGCCACAGCGCCTGAGGAGGGGGCGATCATCAAGGGCATTCTTTTTGGCGGACAAGCCGGGCTTTCGCCGGCCGATCGCGACGCTTTTCGTTTGACCGGTGTCGCCCATGCTTTTGCCGTGTCTGGCGCTAACATTGCCGTAATCACAGCCAGCGTTCTTTGGATCTTGCAAGGGCATCCCCGCTTTCGCTTGCCACTGCGGCCCAGCTTGGCGCTGACGGCGGTGATCATCACCTTTTACAGTTGGATGGCCGGTTTTCCGCCTTCGGTGCAGCGCGCCCTGGCCATGGCCTTGATGGCGTTGCTGGCGCGCGGTCTTAGCCGCCGCACCGATCCGCCGACATTAATTGCCGCTGCCGCCTTACCATTGCTGCTTTGGGAGCCCTTAATGATTGCCGACCCGGGATTCCAACTTTCCTTTATCGCCACCTGGGGGATCATCTATCTTTTGCCGGCTCTTACACCGCGACCAAGTAGAACTTCACAGGAAAGCATAAGTTCACAACCAAGCATAGGTTCGGGTCCAAGCATAACTTTATCCATGCTTGCTGCCTACCAGGAAGGGGCAGTGACAGTACCAACCGAAGCCGTAGGCGAAGCAAAAGGAAAATCAGCAGGCCCAGAACAGGATGTAGCACGGGACGCGACACATAACGAAGCCGGGGCCGCAGCAGAAGATGGGGCATCGGGCTCCCCTTGGACCCAAAAACTGCGCCAGGGCTTGATCACGGCCGCTTGCCTGACAGTGGCCGCCCAAATCGCCGTGGCGCCGCTGAGCATTTACCACTTTAACCTTTTTTCCTTAGCTGGTTTTGTGGCCAATCTGGCCGCCGGCACGATCATCGGCCTCGTCACCAACATCGGTATGGCCGCCAGCGTCCTCCAGTTCATCTCCACCGATCTGGCGGCGCTTTTACTCCAGCCAGTTGCCCTGCTCGTCAGCATCATGCGCACAGCCTTGCAGTTTCTGGCTGAGTTGCCTGGGGCGGCATTAACGATCGCCTCCCCCCATCCGCTTTGGATCGTGCTTTTCTATGGGCTTCTCTTGCTCTGGCGTGAGTTCCGGCTCGATCACCTCTCGCCGAAGCACAGCGCCTGGATTTTGCAGTTTGCTCCGCCAGGTGCATTGTTACTCATGGCCCTGATCGCCTTTACGTGGTGGTGGCCCCAGCCGCTGCGGGTTGTTTTTCTTGACGTCGGTCAAGGAGACAGCATCGTTATTCATCCGCCCACGGGGGACCCCATACTCATTGATGCGCCGGGGCCGGCTCGCTCCTGGGGCAATCAGAGCAACAGCGGTCCAGCCACCCCACGCGATCCCGGGGCAACAACAGTGCTTCCCTACCTCAACCGCACCGGCACGACGCGCCTCAGCGCTGTGATCAATACCCATGCCGATCAAGATCATATTGGCGGCTTATTGGCCATCATTAAGGCCATTCCGGTGGAGCGGTTGATTCTTTCACCGTCGCCGGAACCGAACGAAGCGTATCTGTCGTTACTGGAATTGGCCCAACAACGCGGTATCACCGTAGTCGAAGCACCCGCACCTGAAAGCGACCTAGCACCGCTGGCAGCGCAAAAGCATGACCCGCCACTGCACCTTCATGTCTTGTACCCCACAGTCGACTCTCGACCGGAAAATATTAACGATTCGTCCATCGTCACAGCACTTACCTACGGTAGCTTGCGCTTGCTCCTGACAGGCGACGTTGATAAAAACGGCCAAGAACAACTTCTCAAACACTTCAGCGACAGCAATCAAGAACAACCTCTGCTAGCGCACATCGTCAAGGTGCCCCATCACGGCAGTTCCCGTACATTCCATAGCAATCTCCCCCCAGCTACACAACCGCGACTGGCGATCATCTCGGTAGGCAAAAACACCTTCGGCCATCCGGCCAAAACAGTGATCGATGCCTGGGCCAACACCGGTGCCACCGTGCTGCGCACCGATCACCACGGCGCCGTAACGATTGAAAGTGACGGAACGATCATGAACTGGCGCACGATGCTGAGGAACCCAATGATCATGAGTCCGCAATAGCCCCCTATGCCGCTACGCAGCACCCAAGAAGAACACAGAGCGGGGGTATTTTCAGGGTGGAACCTGGCTTAAGTAAACTTCGATTCATATTGAGAACAATAAAAGAGTAAAAAAGCAACGAAAACTACCTATATCCCTGTGATATAGGTAGTTTTGCACATTTTTTACCCATATGAAAATTGACATAGGTAAAAATTGGTGATAATATGCCCATATAATGGAGGTGTAGCCATGAACGGGAATCAGTTACCGCTGTTGCCGCCTGATGTGGATGTCGAAACAAAGGCGGTCTTAAAACAACTGGCCAGAGCGAACCGAGCGTTAGCGGAACTGAAAGGGTACGCTGACACCATTCCGAATAAACACATTTTGATCAATGCCGTAATGATCAACGAAGCAAAGGACAGTTCTGCCATTGAAAACATCATCACGACTCATGACGATTTATATAAAGCCATGAGTGATGCCAACGGGGCAAGTGCGGCCGCTAAAGAAGTGGTTAGCTACCGGACGGCGTTGTGGTTTGGCTATGAACAGGTAAAAGCTCGCGAAATGCTGACAACCAATATGATGATCGAAATCCAGGGTCACATCGAAAAAAATCGTGCCGGTATTCGAAAATTGCCCGGTACGGTATTGCGAAACGAAAGAACCGGTGAAACAGTCTATACACCACCAGCCGGTGAAGACACCATTCGAACGCTGCTTGCCAATCTTGAAACATACATTAACGATGATATCGACGATATTGACCCGCTGATCAAACTGGCTATGATTCATTATCAGTTTGAGAGCATCCATCCCTTTTATGATGGTAATGGCCGAACCGGCAGAATCATCAATGTACTTTATTTAGTGTTAAAAGGATTACTCGACAGCCCCATACTCTATTTGAGCCGGTATATCATTCGGAATAAATCGGCTTATTACCAACTTTTGCAGAGCGTTCGAACGGAAAGCAATTGGGAACCCTGGATTATCTACATCCTTACCGGAATCGAAGAAACGGCGGAAGAGACCTTACAGCTTGTCAAGCGGATTAATGCGGAAGTAGAAGCCATGAGTGCAGAAATCAAAGATAAGCTTCCGAAAATATATTCCAAGGAGCTTATCGAATTGTTGTTTTACGAATTCTATACCAAAATAACCTATATTGAAAAAGGCTTATCAGTATCCAGAAAAACAGCCATCAATTACCTTAATGTATTGGAAAAAGAAGGTTTTTTAATATCGGAAAAAATCGGTAAGGAACGAATTTATCAAAATAAAAGGCTTTATGATTTGGTAAAGTAGTCAACGTAATTTCTCCTTTTCTTGCTCGTAGGTAATCTTCAAGGGATCTTCCATTGCCCCCGACGATTCCGCAGATACAGGCAAAGAAATTATTCGGGAGAAAGTTACAGTTTTCATCTTGACAAAAAGATCATAAACCACGTATGATCTGAAAGGTTAACGAACGGGAGCCGGTGAGTGTAATCAACACTCACTTCTTTTATGATTGAAAGGGAGATTGACGTTGAAACGGACTGACCTCAGAAACATCGCCATTATCGCACACGTCGACCATGGCAAAACAACACTCGTCGACGGACTGCTGAAACAATCAGGCGTTTTTCGCGCCAACGAGGACGTCCAGACTTGCGTGATGGACTCCAATGATCTGGAACGGGAACGGGGCATCACGATCCTGGCTAAAAACACGGCTGTCTCCTATGATGGTGTAAAAATCAACATTGTCGATACACCGGGCCACGCCGATTTCTCCGGCGAAGTAGAGCGGATCCTTTCCATGGTCGACGGCGCCATCTTGCTCGTCGACAGCGCCGAAGGCGTCATGGCCCAAACCAAATACGTCCTGCGCAAGGCCTTGGAAGCCGGCTTGCCGCCGATCGTCGTCGTCAATAAAATGGACCGCCAAGACGCACGCCCGGCCGAAGTATACGACGAGATCCTGGAACTTTTTATGGACCTCGGTGCCGACCACGATCAGCTGGAATTCCCGACCCTCTACGCCGTCGGCCGCGCCGGTTGGGCCACCTTAGATATGGAAACCCCCGGTACAAGCTTAGAACCGTTATTTAAGACCATCCTGGAGCGGGTACACTGCCCCGAAGGTGACACGGAAAAACCGGTCCAGTTCATGGTCACCCAGTTAGACTATGACAGTTATGTCGGTCGCGTCGCCATCGGCCGCATCCATCAAGGCACCTTGAAATCCGGCCAAAACGTTTCGATCTGCAAGCGCGACGGTTCCATCGTCAAAGGCAAAGTGTTGCAAGTCTTTACCTATCAAGGTCTCAAGCGTATCCCCGTCGAATCAGCCACCGTTGGCGACATTATCGCCGTCACCGGCATTGAAAACGTCCATATCGGCGAAACGGTCTCGGATTTTGACAATCCAGAGCCTATGCCAGTGATCGACATCGATGAGCCCACCTTGCAGATGACCTTCCAGACCAACACGAGCCCCTTCGCCGGCAAAGAAGGCGACTTTATCACGTCGCGGCACCTGCGCAACCGCCTCTATAAAGAGCTGGAGAAAAACGTAGCCCTACGCGTCATAGAAACGGAAGACCCCGATGTGTTTCTCGTTTCGGGCCGCGGCGAACTGCATCTCTCCATCTTGATCGAGACGATGCGCCGCGAAGGCTACGAACTGGCCGTTTCCAAACCGCAAGTGATTCTGCATCGCGACGAAGAGGGCGAACTGCAAGAGCCCTTAGAACACCTGATCATCGACGTGCCCGAAGAATTTATGGGCGTCGTTATGGAGAAACTGGGAACACGGCGCGCCGAAATGACCAACATGGGCACCGCCGGCACAGGCCAACTGCGCTTGGAATTTATCATTCCCGCCCGGGGCCTCATCGGCTACCGTACCGAGTTCCTGACGGACACCAAAGGTTTCGGCATCATGCACCATCTGTTCCATGAATATGGCCCCTATCGCGGCGAGATCGCCGGTCGTTCCCGCGGCGCTGTGATCGCTGCCGAAAACGGCACGGCCACGATTTACGCCTTGGGGAACTTGCAAGAACGGGTCTCCTTCTTTATCCCGCCTGGTACCGACGTGTATACGGGCATGATCGTCGGCGAAAACGCCCGTGAGCAAGACATGGAGTGCAACGTCGCCAAAACCAAGCACCTGACCAACATGCGTGCTTCCGGCTCCGACGGCACCACCCGCTTAGAACCGCACCGCGAACTGTCGCTGGAAGACGCCTTGGAGTGGATTGAAGACGATGAACTCGTCGAAGTCACGCCCAAATCGATTCGCCTGCGCAAACGCATCCTCGATCCCCACATGCGGGCACGAGCCAATAAAAAATAGATCACCACTTACAAACCAGCCAGCATCATGGCTGGTTTTTTGCCTTGGGAGGGAATTTGGATGGATCTCTTTACAAGTCAAAGGGAAACCCAGAAACACAGCGACGCACCACTGGCGTATCGCATGCGTCCCCAAAGCCTCGACGACATCGTAGGCCAGCAGCACCTCTTAGGACCGGGTGCACCGCTGCGCCGCATGATCAGCGGTGACCGCTTGCACTCCTTTATCCTTTACGGCCCACCGGGCACAGGCAAAACCACAACGGCGCAAGTGATCGCCCGCTCCACCCAAAGCCGTTTTATCACCCTTTCGGCGGTCAACAGTTCCTCCACCGAAATCAAAAAAGTGGCCAAAGAAGCGGAAAGCCACCTAGCCTACTACCAGCGGCGAACGATCCTTTTTATCGATGAGATTCACCGCTTTAATAAAGCCCAACAAGACGTCCTCCTGCCGATTCTGGAAGACGGCACACTCCTGTTGATCGGTGCTACCACGGAAAATCCCCTCTACGAGATCAACTCGGCGTTGCTATCACGGCTACGCGTCTATGTCCTGCAACCGATCGGCGAAAGCGATTTACGGCAGCTTGTCCTGCGCGCGTTGACGGATAGGGAACGGGGACTGGGGCTCCCGGCCGAGTGCTTGGTGGAGGACGGCCTCGCCACCATCATCCAAGCAGCCAAAGGCGATGGCCGGGCAGCACTGACTTTGCTGGAGATGGTGATGAGCGCTTATGGGACAGTTGCCATCGGTGCCAAAGAAGTGATGGCCATCACCGGCAAAATGGCCACCTATTACGACAAAAAAGGCGATCGCCACTACGACACGATCTCGGCGTTCATCAAAAGCATTCGGGGCTCCGATCCTGACGCAGCGCTTTTTTACCTGGCCGTCATGATCGACGCCGGCGAAGATCCGATCTTCATCGCTCGCCGCCTCGTCGTCCATGCCGCTGAAGATATCGGACTGGCTGACCCCAATGCCATGCTGATCGCCCAAGCAGCCGCGGCGGCGGTACAACTGATCGGTATGCCGGAAGGGCGCATTCCCCTGGCGGAAGCAACAATTTACCTGGCAACGGCGCCGAAAAGCAACACGGCCAAGGTAGCGATCGATCAGGCGCTGCAAGCGGTACGGGAAGCCAAAAAAATTGAGGTACCCCGCCATTTGCGCGATACCTCACACAGCCAAGCGCGGCAACGCCTGGGCCACGGCGTTGGCTATAAATACCCCCACGATTTTGGCGGCTATACAGCACAGCGCTACTTGCCGGAGGAGTTTGCCGGTGCTCAATTCTACACCCCCAGTGATAACGGGCGGGAAAAACAAATCCAGCGTTGGATGGCCGAACTAAAGGCCTATCTGGGCAATGAAGGTTCACCCAAAACGTAACCGCTCACGCTACCTTCACCGTAATCGTGACCACTACCCTAACCAGGGCATACTATCGTCATCCGTAGCCATTTCCGGACGAGGAGTGTGATTCATGAATGAGACTAGTGATCGCATCCGATTCCTATAAAGAGTCCCTAAGTGCCGTTGAAGTTGCAACGATCATCGCCGCCGCTGCCCAGGACGTCTTCCCCGGGGTTGCCATCGAACAGATCCCGCTTGCCGATGGCGGTGAAGGTTTTGTCCAGGCGATGCTGATCGGCGCCGGCGGGCAATCCATCACCAACGAAGTTACGGGCCCCCTCGGTCCGGCACAGCGCGTTCAGGCCACCTGGGGTATCCTTCCTGACGGGAAGAGCGCCGTCATTGAAATGGCAGCCGCCTCCGGACTACATCTTGTGCCTCCCGATCAACGAAATCCGCTCGCTACAACCTCCTATGGCACTGGTGAGTTGATCGCGGCCGCCATCGCCGAAGGGTGTACAACGATCTACATCGGTATCGGTGGTTCTGCCACCAATGACGGTGGTGCCGGTATGGCGGCAGCCCTCGGGGTTCGTTTGCTCGACAACAACCATCAGCCTCTGCCGCTCAGTGGTGAAGCACTTGCTCAACTCCATCAGATCGACTTATCGCACCTTCACCCGGCGATTGCCGGCGATAAGGTTCAAATCATTGCCGCTTGTGATGTGACCAATCCGCTTTGCGGCCCCCATGGCGCCTCAGCCGTCTATGGTCCGCAAAAAGGAGCCACCCCCACAATGGTGACACGACTTGACAGTAACTTGCAACACTTGGCCCTGTGTATCGCAACAGCGACAGGCCGTGATGTAGCCAATATCCCCGGTGCCGGTGCAGCCGGTGGCCTTGGCGCCGGTTTGCTTGGCTTTCTCGACGCATCGCTGGAGCCAGGCTTTGCTTTAGTCAGTACGATCACTGATCTGGAAGCCAAAATTGCTAATGCCGATCTGGTCATCACCGGTGAGGGCAAAACTGATTTTCAAACCCTTTTTGGTAAAGTCCCTGCCGGGGTCGCTGCTCTTACCGCAAAGTATGAAAAGCCATTGATCCTCATCGCCGGCGGCATCGAAGATCACCCCGACCTGGACAAAAACTTCACCGCCCTGATCACCAGCACCCGCTTACCGGTTCCGGTTACGGAAGCGATGACCCATGCCACTGCCTGGCTATCAGCAAGCGCCCGCCAAACCTTTCATTTGATCCGGCTCGGGCAACAGCTTGGCCAACGGCTTGGCTAACTGCTTGGCTAACAACCCGGCAGCAATACTTCACCCGACAGTTAGCGACAACTGGCAAGCAGCCAGGTTCCTACTAACCGGTCTACTGCACACAAATGCGATCCTTCAAATCGGCATACTTCTTCGCCCCAATACCGGCCACTTCTTGAAGATCTTCCGGTCGCGCGAAGCCGCCTTTTGATTCACGATACTGGACAATCCGTTCAGCCAAAGCGGGGCCAATGCCCGGCAATTGATCGAGTTCCGCCACTGTGGCCTGGTTAATGTCGATCAGACCGCCACCCCCGGCAGCAACAGAGCGAACTCCGGAACTACCACCTCTTTGGACAGTAGCCCCATTATCAGTAGCGGCCATCGTCGCTGCTCCCGCAGCAAAAGTATAGCCAGTGGCCCCGGCAGCCCGGGTAGGTACAGCGCTGCCGCTTGATTTGGCACCGCCAGTCCCACCGGCCCCGCCGTTTTCGCCGCTATTGCCGGTCCCGCCGTTTCCGGCACTACTGCTAGTCCCACCAGCCCCAACGCTACCACCTGCTCCCCAACGGTTTTGCCCTCCGGCAACAGCACCATTACCGGCAAAACCGACTGCCGCTTGCGCCACCTCTTCCCGGGTCAAGATGACCAACTGCTTGCCATCAACGAGCGGCGCTGCCCGGTTGATACTTTCCAGATCAGCATCTTCAGTACAACTAGCCAGTTGCAGCACGTCCTCCACACGGCTACCTGCTGGCAGGCGATAAACGCCAGGCTTGTAGACCGCGCCCAAAACGTGTACGACAATTTCTTTGCCGCCGGTTCCGGGGGCCTGACCTCCACCGCTTTCGCCCGGGCGATTGACCCCACCGAAGCGCTCACCCATCCCGAGCGTGAGCGTGTTGGCCTTCCCGCCGTCAGCCAAAGATAGGTCGTTGCTGCTCGACGAAAACCGGGTCCCTTGGAAAAGCATCACCGCCACCACTAACACCAAGAGTGCTCCCAAGACAAAAAAGACGCGTTTGCGATTGTCCATCTCGCCACACCACCCTTTATCCTTTTTTTTACACCTCCCTGTATAGCGAGTATTCGACATCGTCCAATAAATTCCTTCCTCAATTAGATTATAATCCCATTTTTAAAGCAGTTGCTTCGCGTAAAGTGAGCACAAAGGAAAAACAGCAGCCATAAATTGCAGCTGCTGTTTTTCCTTTGTGTATCGTATTTTTTGAGCGTAACATTTTCTTCGATGACTTCGTCGCCAAGCTTTTATTCCGCTCTCCCCGCTCTCCCCGCTCTCCCCGCTCTCCCCGGCCAAAAGCGACGATGGAGCCCCAGCCCGACAGCGGCCATTGACAGAGCCAAGAAAGCACCCAAGGAATCCCAAAGCACATCCGACATCAACGGACTGCGCGCCGGCATATGCATTTGATGCCATTCATCAGTGACCCCATAGAACGTAGCCCCCGCCCAAGCCCCCAGAAAACAAGTCGTCCAGGAAAAGCGCGACAACCGCAGCGCTCCCAACAAAAACAACGCCAAAACACCAAACAACGCAACATGAGCAGCCTTGCGGACCAACCAATTGACGATACGTATCTCTTGCGGCGAGAGCCCAAGCAGTTTCGTCAGTACCCCCTGCGTGTGGTTCGACGTTGCCTCCGGTAAAGACGTAATCCAAAAGATCAAGAAACACCATAAAAACAACAAGAACCAAGCGAAAAAGGGATGAAAAATTTTGCCAAGATAACCCCGGCGATTGATGATCACAACGAGTTTCGCTCCTTAATCCAACAATAAGCCTGCAATCCAAAGACCATGGTCAACAGGACCGTCAAAGCCCCCAAGGCCACCAGGATAACATCAGCAACCAAAGGATCTTGACCCGGTACATAAAGCTGGCACCATTCATTGATTGCGCCATAGATCGTCGTGATCAGCCAAGCCACGATAAAAGCAACGCCGCCGGACACCTTGACTTGACGCAAAAGAAAGTAAATCAAAACGGCCAAACCGCCAAACAACAAAAGATGGGTTAACTTACGAAAGCTCCAGTTCAACGAATAAGCCAAAGATCCATCGATACCAAAAGTCTGGGCAAGCCAAAGACGTGTGGCTTCCGGCGTCCCCTCCGGTGATGCAGTCACGATAAAAATAATCGCGCACCAAAAAATCACCATACCCCATCCCAGCCATAAAACCCCACGATGCGATGCACGGTGACGACGGCGGTGATCGTAAATTTCTTCGTATACTTCTTCGTAAAATTCTTCCGAATCCGCTTGATTTTTATATGGTTGATGCCGCACCAAGATCACCTTTTTAAATTTATTCTATTTATTCTACCCTTTTCTTGGGCATCAAGCAAATCCCCAATAAAAAAAAAGAGCACCACCGCATGCTCGTGATGCTCCTATTTTCGATGATCAAAGATAATTTCCAAGCAGGCCTGGATAGATCCTCCATCATCCCCACCCAAGTTGCCCAACTAAACTAAATGGCATATTCCGGTGCCCACTCATGAACCAATTGAAAAGCTTTGAAAATTTCACGGCGATAATAGAGAAACTGGCTGTCCGTCCGTTCACAAGGGCGAGCGATATTCATCGGCAAGACCATTTCAATCCGCCCCGGATTCGGTGCCATGACCACCACTTTTTGGCCCAAATACACCGCTTCATCAATATCATGAGTTACAAAAATAATCGTTGTTTTCTGATCTTGCCAGATGCGCAACATCTCATCTTGCAAACGGTAGCGCGTAAAAGCATCGAGCGCCGAAAACGGCTCATCCATAAAGATCACTTCCGGTTCCACCGCCAGCGCCCGCGCAATGGCCACACGCTGCCGCATCCCACCGGACAACTGATGCGGAAACAAGGTGGCCACTTCCTGTAACCCGACCAGTTCTAAGTATTTTATCGCTTTTTCGCGGGCATCGCTTTTGCTTGCCCCTTGCGCCTGCACGCCAAAGGCCACATTGTCGATCACGGTCCGCCAGGGAAAAAGGCCATGTTCTTGGAAAATGGTCACATGCTTCGGGTTCGGCGCGACCAACGGTTCGCCATGGACCAGCAACGTTCCCGATGTAGGGGTAATAAACCGTGCCAACAGATTCATTACGGTGGTCTTGCCGCAGCCACTGGGACCTAAGAGGCAAACAAATTCGCCTTGCTGGATATCCAGATTCACATCGTCCAGGACTAACCGCAAAGGCCCTTCCGGCGTAGGGAAGGATTTACTGACGCCGCGCATTTGAAACACCAAGTCACGCGAACGTGGATCCAGTTCCGCCTCAGGAGAAACTTTTTTTACATTATTCATGACTACCTGCCTCCTGTCCCCACTGGCGATAGATCCAGCGCTCCGCAGTGCGCATCAAGCGATTGATGATCAAGCCAATCGCCCCGACCATGATCATGCCGGCGATGATCCAATCAGTACGCAAGAAGTTGCGTGAATCGACAATAAAATACCCCAGGCCGCTTTGGGCGCCAAGCATTTCACCGGCGACCAGATGAATCCAAGCCGTCCCAACAGCAATATGTAAGCCATTCATCATCTGCGGAAAAGCGGCCGGCAGCACCACTTGCCGAAAAACCATCAAGGGACCGGCGCCAAAATCATAGGCCACTTTTAAATAAAGGGGATTGACCTGACGGACAGCGCTGACCGTCGTCACCACCACCGGAAAAAAAGCGGCTAAGAAAATGATAAACACTGCCGGTGCATTGCCGATACCAAACCAAAGCACAGCCAAAGGAAACCAAGCGATCGGTGAAATGGGCCGTAGAAACTGGATGATCGGATCAAGGGCCTGCCGCGCCCGTGTTACCCAGCCCATCCAAAGTCCCAGTGGAATCCCGATGACCACTGCCAACCCGTAGGCCGTGAGAAAACGCCCCATGCTCACCAGGATATGCTTGCCGAGCATATCGGCTTCCCAAAGCTCAGGAAACGCTTTCAGCACATCGAGCGGTGACGGCAACTGCTCCGGCGTATAGAATCCGGCCACTCCCGTCCATAGCAAAAGCACCAGCAAAAAGGCTAGCCAGCCGTCAAGTTGCGCTCGCAAATTGATTGTCCACATACTGAGCCAAATCCACCTTTTCCGTCGTAATCCCAAACTGAAGCATGTAATCTTGCGTTGCCGTAAAATCAGACAATGCCGGTGCCAATTGATTAAAGGTTACCCGCCCGCGTGGTTGGGTCAATACATGGGTAATGACTTCCTTTTTTTGACCTAAATACTTCACCGACAGCTTGCTCGCTTCTTCCGGGTTGGCATCGATAAAAGCGCCGGCTTTTTGCAGATTACCGACCAGTTCGGTAACGGCCTCCGGGTGTTGCTGCAGCACCGATTCCTGAATATTTAAGGCGCAGCAGATGTGATCGGGCCATAAATCTTTGGACAAGGTCAGCACTTGTCCATGACCTTGCAGTTCCGCTTGACCGCCAAAGGGTTCAGCCACGATAAACGCATCGATCCGGCCCGTCGCCAAGGCATTGACCATTTCCGGCGGCGCCATGTCGAGCAATTTCACTTCCGAAGCGGCCACACCGCGATCGGCCAAGGCTTTGCGGATCAAGATGTGGTGCGTGGAAAAGCGACTGGGAATCGCTACGGTTTTACCGCGCAAGTCCTCAATTTTTTGGGCACCATCGCCTTTTTTCACGGTCAGCACCGAACCATTGCGATGTCCCAACATGACGGCTTTCAGCGGTACCCCTTTTTGCCGTAACGTAAGCCCGATGGGCGTCAGTAAAAAAGCACCTTGAATAGCACCGGCTTTGATTGCTTCGGCGATCTCGGCCCAGTTGGAGAATTTCACCGCTTCCACTTGGCTATGGGTAAATTGATGCTGATCCAAGCCGATGACGGTCAAGTGATCCGTAATCGGCAGGTAGCCGATTTTCAGCTTCGGCTTATTGGCACCGGCACCGCTGCCGGATAGGGTCTGTGAATTCGATGAACCGCAGCCAGCGGCCATCAGCGCTGCACCGGCCGTCATCGTCCATAGACCGGTTTTAATTAACTCCCGACGATTCATGATGACCTGAAACAAATTAACCGCCCTCTCTTCTCACACTTGTCTCCGTTGCCCCGTAGGTATCCTTAACCTAATTTGAAAGCAGCGAATCTCTTTGTATTCTTCGCTTCTATTTTTGACTTCGCCGCTTCTCCAGATCCGCCACTATCCGCTCACCAAGTCGGCGTGGATCAGGATCAACAACCATGACCGAACCTAACAGCGCTTCCGTATCATGCTCAAAAAACTTCCGTACATTGGGCGAGCCAAAGAGCGGCGCCGGCACACAGTGGTAGGAATTCAATCCCAGCAACCGGAAGCTTAACGAAGCACCAGCACCTTTTTCGTTCGACCATTCGGGGCTGGAAAAAGCGAAGGGCATCGCTTTTAATGGTCTTCCTGCCGCATCGGCGACGGCACGGAAGAGCGCTGATGCTCGGGCATTGTCGAGGCATTCGCCCATGTGCCAGACCGGCGGAAGTCCATGCGCTTCCAGTGCTTGGCGCAGACCAGGGCCGGCTTTTTGCGCCAACGCGTCAGGATGGCAGTAGCCCAGCTTCAAGAGCGGGAAAGAAGCACAGCCGTTGGTGAGAATCAAAATATCATTAGCCAGTAAAATATCAGCCACATCGGTGATCGTCTTTTCATATATCACTTTGGGGTTGTTACAGCCGACCAAGTTGACAATTCCCCGGATCTGACCGGAGTCAATCAACTGCCATAATCCTTGCGGGCCGCCAAAGAGGGGCAATGCATTCTCCACGGAAAAACCGATTTCCGCATCGATGGATGTCTCCGGAATAAACACATTGCCTTCCTTGCGGCGGGGGTAATTTTCGATCGCCAGCCCGACAATTTGGGCAGCCATTGCTTCGACTTTGTTCAGATTACGATGGTGATGATCAAAACCAATATGTATCGCGCCCGGTAACCGCCCTGCATCATGGGTCGTCACGACTTTGGTATGGAAACAAGCGGCCACATTCATGATGCTGGGAAAAACGTCTTGAATATCGGCGACCCAGAGATCAAGCGCTCCCGTGCCCATGACCAGTTCGGCACCGATGGCATTGCTTAAGGGGTGCACTTGGCCATAACGGTACAAGCTGGACAATCCCGAACAGCAGATGCCATAGAGGCGAATGCCGGCGGCCCCCAGTTCACGGGCACGGGCGATGGCTTCCGGCGATTCAGCGGCCTGTACAATCGCTGAGGCCATCACCGGAGAATGACCGTGGATCGCGATGTTGACGTACTCCGGCTTGAGAGAGCCGAAATTGGCGCTGATGCGCTGGCGTTGGGGCGGACCGTACAAGCTGTCCATCGCAATCGACGAACCGAGGACACTGGACCAAGCAAAAGCCAGACCACAGCGCAAGATTTGTCGGGCGATGTTTTCCCAATCGCCATCAGTACCGGTTCCCGTACGATGGAGCGCTTCAAACACTTCGTGATAGGCACCGATCGGCAGGATATCTAAATCACGCCAAGTCGCGATCCGTTCGGGCGGCGCCATGGCCGCCAAGGTTTTATGTTCACCGGGAACGGTCCGCGAAAGATCTTCCAGCAGCACATCGGCAATTTGCGCGGCCAGTGAGCGGATTTCGGCTTGAAGCTCCTCAGTAGAAGGTTCTTGATCATCCGATCCAGTCAGGCTTTGCAGATTCCGGGGTTGTTGATCATGGCCCGCTTGATGCTGACCTTGCCGATCCTGGCGTTCATGATTTTGCCTATCTGCCGTGATCCCCAACGCTTTGGCTACGGCACGCACTTTTTCCGGTCCCCGGATCGGCAGCGGAATCGTTCCTTCAGCAGCGCCTTTCAGCGCCAACATGACTTCCCGCCCACGAGCACCATGGGCAGAGACACCGGCGGCGACCCAACGCAAAAAATTGCGGGCCACGATCAAGTCAGCATCGGCGCCACAAACACCGCGTGGGCTTTTCGGTGTGATTTTACAAGGTCCCATATTACAATTGCGGCAGCACGTGCCGGCAAGTCCAAAAGTACATTGCGGTTTTTGTGCATCAAAACGATCAAAGGTAGTTTCCAATCCTTGGTCCGCAAAATGACGGAGCATCGCCCGCACACCGGGATCAGGCGTTTCCTCCAGCACTTGTTGCGTTGACGGGAAGGTACGACGATATTCATTCAACTCTTGTGGATCATGCATGATGGCTACCCTCCTTGTTCTCCGGTGCGTTGTCCACCGGCGCATTGTCCGCCGGAGGGAACAACTGTTGCAAAATCTGTTTTACACCTTCACCAAAAGCACCGGACAGCGGAGGAAGACTGCCTTGCAGATCAGCACGACGGATCGCAGGATCATCGGGAAACGCGGCGACGATGGGCCAAGTGGGCAAATACCGCTGCACTTCTTCGCGTTCCTCCGGAGATGGGCAACGATTGAGCACTGCCAAGCACTTGGGAATTTGCAAGTCTTGGGCTAACCGGTGCAGGTCCCGGGCCGTTTGCACACTGCGTGCCCCCGGTTCCAAGACAACAATCACCGCATCAATCTTGCGAATCGTGCCACGGCTCATGTGCTCCAGCCCAGCTTCACTGTCAATCAACAGAACATCCTTGGACCCGGAGGGAATTGCCGAGAGAACACGGCTTAACAAGGCATTTTCTTTACAATAACAGCCTTGTCCACCACCTTTGGTCCACCCTAAGGTAAGCAAGCGTTGTCCTTGCCCCCAAGAGACGCTCAGTTGCTCAATCAAGGGGCGCACATCGGGGTTAAGGGGTACAAGGCCATCACGAAGTTGTTCTTTTCCGCCCAGCGCTTCGTCAATTAAAGCACCTTGCTGGGCCAAAGGGACAATCCTCTCGCGCTCATTGGCGTCAAGGGGTAGTGCCGAGGCGAGATTCGCATCGGGATCGGCATCAATCGCCACTACCTGATATCCCCGGTGGTCGAGGGTACGAGCCAGCGCAGCGGCAAGGGTCGTCTTGCCGACACCGCCTTTGCCAACAACGGCAATCTTCATTCTACTTCTCCACCCTTATCGGTTTCTTCCAGTTTGTCTGGTCAGCTATATGCATGTATCCCGATTGAGATTGTATAATAAATCCCCACCATCGTCAAGAATAAATTCCTATAAATATAATCAGGATACTATTATTTGTGTCCACCAGAAACACGAGCGAAGATAATACGCAATGACAACACCTAAAGACACAAAGCGCCCACCGGAACCATCCGTTCCGGTGAGCGCCTCACGGAAAAAAAGATAATTTCTGTGCCAGTCTCTCCTTTGCCCCTTTGGCTACAACAACGATTACATCTCCACCAACCGCGGTGCACCAACCAGCGTCGCCTTCGCTTCCGCAACCATTCCCTCGATGATCGTCTTCACCGGCTCAATACGCGTTAACACATTCAAGCTTTGACCGACCTGCACAAAGCCCTCATCGACATCACCGTCGATGGCGGCTTTTTTGCTTGTCCCCGTTGCCAAGGCCGTCAGTTCCTCATCAGGCGCCCCTTGCACTTCCAGCGCCAGATACTTGGAAGAAAAACTGTTTTTCAACCCACGAACGCCATGGCCACGGGAATAACCGGTCACCACCGAGTCCGTATCAGTCGCCTCAATAATTTTCTGCTTCGCATTGGGATGAACCAGGCATTCCTCGGCTAGTAAAAAGCGCGATCCCATTTGCACCCCAGAGGCGCCCATCAACAGCGCCGCCGCCATCCCACGACCGTCAGCAATACCACCGGCAGCCACCACAGGAATCTTCACTTGCGGAATCACATTCGTCAGCAGAGCCATCGTCGTCAGCGTACCGATATGCCCCGCCGCTTCCATCCCTTCGATGACCACCGCATCAGCACCCTTTTCTTCGACACGGCGCGCCAGCCGGACACTGGGCACCACCGGAATCACCTTGACACCGGCCCCGTGGAGTTGCTCAAAAAAAGGCACCGGATTGCCTGCACCGAGCGTCGCAAAAGCGACCTTTTCCTGACAAACCACATCGACAATTTCCTCTTTATTGGGCGCCATCAGCATGATATTGACACCAAAAGGCTTATCCGTCAGTTCACGGGTCTTGCGGATTTCCTCACGCAGCCATTCAGCCGTTCGGCCACCAGCCGCAATAATTCCGGCACCACCGGCATTGGAAACGGCACTGGTCAAGTTGGCTTCCGAGATCCAGACCATGGCCCCTTGAAGCACAGGATATTGAATCCCCAGCAACTCGGTCAATCTTGTTTTCACGTAAACTCTCCCCTATCAACATCAAAAATTACACATCAATTTTGGCAAGGTGATCTTGCTCATTATAGCAAAAAAACCCTGCCACGCGAAGACTTTCGATGCTCCCAGATCCGGATGCAACGGCATATTCAAAAACAAGAAGTCAAAAAACAGATCCGAATCAAGGCAAATTATGGCACCCATTTCACCCATCATCCATATGTTATCGCGAAAAGCAAACAAACATCCCAAAGGAGCGTGGATTCACGTGCAAAACGCCAATTGTTGCGGCAGCAGCAAAAAATCTTTGATTCGTGACCTTGAAGAATACATCAACGACGAACGTTGTGACAGCCGTTATTACGCGATCATGGCAGCCAATGCCCCTACAGCGCGAGCCGCCAAGCTGCTCATGGAATTCAGCCGCGAAGAAGCATTACATGCCCAGTGTTTCATGGATGCCTATCGCATGATTACCGGTTGCCCTTATTGCCCTAAACCAGTCTGCGACCCCTGCGTACCGGAATTCACCGAAGCCGTGAAAGCACGGATCATCGCCGAGACAGCGGACTACAAAAAATATGGCGAACAATACCTGAAAGCATGCAATTCTCATCTCAAGAACCTCTTTTTTATGACCCGCACCGACGAAGCCAAACATGCCATGCGTATGCCGATCTTGCTCAGCGATGCCGAGGGAAGTTGCTGCCCGCCCCGCGTTCCTCAACCGGTGTTGACAGCGCCGCTGCAGCCCTTACCGGTGCAACCGATGGAGTGCCACCCTGCACCGGAAGCTTGCCCCAAACCGGTAGAGCACTGCCATCACGAACACCATAAGCCCCAAGAGTGCCGACCGAAACGACAAGAAAAATGCCATCCCATGCCGCAAGAATGCCGCCCCATGCCGCACGAGTGCCACCCCATGCCGCACGAGTGCCATCCCATGCCGCACGAATGTCATCCCATGCCGCACGAATGTCATCCCATGCCCCATGAGCGCCATCCCATGCCTGAGCGGATCAGCCCGAAACGGTCGGCACCGCGCCCCCGCCAGAGTTATCCCCGTCCCATCGCTGACCCTTGTGATCTTTATCCCGCCCAGCGCCCGGCTGATCCTTGCGATCTCAGCCCCATGTACCGGATGCCGACCAACTACCCCATGCCTCACTATCCCCGTTCCATGGAATAACGGAAACTACAGGGTAACGGTAACCACCATAACCATAACCATAGCCATTCCCAAGCAAAAGACCTGTGCGCCGGCACAGGTCTTTTCTGGTTGACGATGTATCGCTTGGCCGGTACGCATGGATTGAAGCAAAAGACTTTGGATCATGTTAGCGATCCAAGGTCTTTGTGATCTACAATATGCTTAAGCTCATTTTTTTTCCTTTGATGCGCAGCAACCAATTTACTGAAGAAGAACTGGCCGTGCAGGCGGCTCATCTTGCCAAAGAAGTCCAAGGACCAATACAAGGATTATGTATCGCCAGCATTATTGCCATTACTGATAAGATTCTCCCAGATCACATCAAAAAAATGTTATTGGAGGTGCTGAGAATGACCGATATTGAGAGATGGTTGCGAGAAGAAGGACGACAAGTAGGGCGAGAAGAAGGGCGGGAAGAAGGGATAAAACAGACCCAGCACACAAATGCCCTGAACGCACTTAAAGAAGGCCTCCCGCCTGAACTCGTAGTCAAGATTACCGGTTTGCCTTATGAAGAGGTACGTAAGCTGCAATTAACCTTACATTGACATGCCTCGAAAATAAAAGGCCACTGACTTTGTCAGCAGTCAGAACAAGACCTGTGCACCGGCACTGGTCTTGTTCTGGTTAACGATGTATCGCTTGGCGGTACGCGTGGATTGAAGCAAAAGACTTTGGATCGAGTTAGCGATCCAAGGTCTTTTTGATTCTTCAAAATAATTACAAAAAGGTGTATACATAAAAAGGAAATTAACTTATGGTGTCGAATATTACTCTAACAAACTTGTAGTTCAGAAACATGATACAATAAAGAAAGGATGTGACGGAAGAAGATGACCCAGGCAGAAGATTCTGTGCAAACTACTGAGGTAGCCTATCAGAACAAGGACATCGTCATGAAATTTATGGCCGAAACGTTTATGGACAAGACATTGGATGTATTTGGGCTGCATACCGCTCGCGTGCTTCGCGCAGTGCCGACAGTGTTGCCCATGGTGGAAGCCAAAGAACGTAGGATCGATTTTGTTTTTCTTTTGGAAGATGACAGCCTTTTGCATCTGGAATTTCAAGTTAACACACCGCCGGAACTGCTGCGCCGTATTGCTCTCTATGGGGCACGAATCGTCGAGCGTCACGGCAAACCTGTGCACACCGCCGTGATTTACGCTGGTAATGTCAAAGAAGCACCGGCGACTTTAGAAATGTCCTCCCTTACGTATCGCGTGGACAATGTCTTTATGCGCACTTTTGATGGCGACCTGGAAATGGAGCGGCTACAACACAAAATTCACAATCATGTGGGCTTGGATGAGCACGATATACTGAAGCTCATTTTTCTTCCTCTGATGCGCAGTAACCAATTAAATGAAGAAGAACTGGCCGTCCAGGCGGCCTATCTCGCCAAAGAAGTCCAAGGACCAGCACAGGGATTATGTATCGCCAGCATTATTGCTATTACTGATAAGATTCTCCCAGATCACATCAAAAAAATGTTATTGGAGGTGCTCAGAATGACCGATATTGAGAGATGGTTGCGGGAAGAAGGACGAGAAGAAGGGCGGGAAGAAGGGCGGGAAGAAGGGCGAGAAGAAGGGATAAAACAGACCCAGCAAACAAATGCCCTGAACGCACTTAAAGAAGGCCTCCCGCCTGAACTCGTAGTCAAGATTACTGGATTGCCTTATGAAGAGGTACGTAAGCTGCAATTAACCTTACATTGACATGCCTCAAAAATTCATGATCGGTCGATAAAGATAAAAGGCCACTGACTTTGTCAGCAGTCAGAACAAGACCTGTGCGCCGGCACTGGTCTTGTTCTGGTTAACGATGTATCGCTTGGCGGTACGCGTGGATTGAAGCAAAAGACTTTGGATCATGTTAGCGATCCAAGGTCTTTGTGATCTACAATATACTTAAGCTCATTTTTCTTCCTTTGATGCGCAGCAACCAATTTACTGAAGAAGAACTGGCCGTCCAGGCGGCCTATCTCGCCAAAGAAGTCCAAGGACCAGCACAGGGATTATGTATCGCCAGCATTATTGCTATTACTGATAAGATTCTCCCAGATCACATCAAGAAAATGTTATTGGAGGTGCTGAGAATGACCGATATTGAGAAATGGTTGCGAGAAGAAGGGCGGGAAGAAGGGATAAAACAGACCCAGCACACAAATGCCCTGAACGCACTTAAAGAAGGCCTCCCGCCTGAACTCGTAGTCAAGATTACCGGATTGCCTTATGAAGAGGTACGTAAGCTGCAATTAACCTTACATTGACATGCCTCGAAAATTCACGATCGGTCAATAAAAATACAAGGCCACTGACTCTGTCAGCAGCCAGAAAAGACCTGTGCGCCAGCACAGGTCTTTTGCTTGATTTCATAACCTTTTTTCCATCCTACAACAGCGCGTCCGAACCGGCGCGTCTAACAATTACAGATCCATCCGCTCAAAGCGCCAAAGCGCCAGAAGCAAAAACGCCACGACATACCCACCGGCATAAAGCACCATCAAATCACTGGGCGGCGCCCCCATGCTCAATGGCCCCATGGACATCGTCGATGCCGGACTGACATCACTGGTAGTGACCATCGCCATCAGCTTCCGGTACAGCGCATCGGTGGGCATCACCAAACTAACAGCAATACCAATCTGCACCATCAGCGGCTTGCTCAAGAGCCCGCCCACCTGTTCCAAGAAGCCGCCCACACCGGCAAGCACATAAAAGGTCATGGCCACCACCCCGGCAGCGACCGTCTTGAGCCACGTCCCCGCCAGCAACACAATAGCCAGCAGCACCAGCGGCTGCAGTAAAAACACGGCCCAAGCACCGACCAGCGAAGCCAAAGACAACCCTTCTAAACTGACCTGGTTATAGATCCCGTTGACCGCCAGCACAGCGCCAAAAAGCACCGTCCCATAAATGGCCGTCATCGCACCGAAGCCAACAAACTTGCCCAGCATGATCTGCGAGCGCGCCAGCGGCTTGGACGCCACAGCATGCATCAGACCGTTTTCCAACTCACCCATAATCGCACCGACACTGGTCACCAGCAAAAGCATCGCCAACAAAAAAGACGCAAAATGGAGCCCCATGGCCAGCAATTGTCGACCAATCATCTGCCCTAACAACGGCGGCCGGCCATGAAGGGCACGAACCCGCTGAATCTCCTGAGCGGCAAAATCCATGCCCAACACATAAAGGCCCAAAAACAACAGCGCCAACAAAAGGGACAACAAAAACACCTTTTTGCGCACGGCTTCGATAAAAGTCAACCGCGCAATCGTGCCCATCGGTCCGATCCGTCCCATCAGCTTAATCGCCGGGCCATCTGCAGCATCGCTTCTTTGCTGATCGTACCACGTAGCTGATAGAGATTCCCCTGCTCCATCCAAATCAAATGCTGCTGACCGCCATCACCGCGCGCAAAGACAGCATCCTCACCATTAACTTGTACTTTTTCCATCCGGCTCGCTTCATAGGGAACGACCATCGTATTGTGCCAATCATCAATCGCCGCCAGTTGTTGACGCAAGTCCGGCGGCAAAAAAGGCAGGGCTAACAAGGATGAGCGAAGCGCCTCCACATCCGTTCCCGGCGGCGCTACGATCTCCGGACTGGCAAACTGCGAAAAAGTCACCCGTTGCTCCTTAAGCACATAGTCCCGTTGCACACCTTGCGGGATAGCAATAGCAAAAGGCTGGTTATTTAAGGTGGCCGGCAAAAGCACTTTCGATCCCAAACTCGTGAGCAACTGATTCACTGCATCCACTTTCAGCGTAAACGAAGCATGTCCCCCCGTAAACACCGTAACCGGCTCCACCGGCGTCATGCCGGCAGGCAAGTCCAAGGGCTGGCGCAAAGGCAACGCCACCAGCGACCCGGCCTGCGACCAGGGCACTTGCTTTTGCTCCGGCTTCATGACCATCTCTACCTGGCCAAACTGCGCCAGATCAACAGACCCTACCTGCTGGCGAATTTGCGCCGCCATCTCTTCCATGGCGGCCGGATCAATCTGCACAGTTTGCATCTTTTTCGCCCGGAAAAGCCCCAGAAAATCAGCCGTTGCTTGTCGCACCGGTGTCAAAGCAAAGACCCCGGCCACCGTTGCCAGGACGAGCAACGCAATCAGGATCCGCGACAGATCAAACCGGTCGCGCCCGATTCGACGAACCATCGTTGATTCCTCCCATATCTGCTCCAGCGTATTCCTGTTTTCTCATGACCGTTGCGCCAAGCCCCGCTTACTGGTCATCAAGAAAAACAGATAAATACAGCTTTCACCGTTCAGGAGAAACCTATTCAGTTACCTCAGCCGCTGCCGGTACCGCCGCCGCCGTCCGCTCCAACCGCGGGCGACGAGGACCGAAATACTGATAGTAATTACACTGAATCCGCCCATTATAAAGCTTCCGCTTCTTATCAGCATTACGACCAAAGAAAAACTCAAAACGCGGATGAGACGTTAAAACAAAAACCGACCACGTCGGCAAGGTCGCACAAGCTTCCTTCAGCGAACGATAGACCGCCTCCGCTTCTTCCTGCTCGCCGAGCCGCTCCCCATAAGGCGGATTGCAAATCACAAACCCATAATCAAAGCGCGAACGCATCGCTTTGACATCCATCCGCTGAAAATGAATCTTATCGGCCACGCCGGCAACGCGGCTGTGATGGCGCGCATAACTCAGCACATCTTCACTGATATCGGTCCCGACAATCCGCAGCGGTTCATCGCGGCGCACAAGATCACGCGCTTCCTCCCGCGCCCGTCGCCAGAGTTCAGCCGGCACCTGATGCCATTTTTCCGCTGCAAACTCCCGAAAACTGCCAGGCGCCACATTCATGCCGATCAGGGCCGCTTCAATCGGAATCGTCCCGGAGCCGCAAAAAGGATCAATGAGCGGGCGGTCGGGATACCAGCGCGCCACCGACAACAGCGCCGCCGCCATCGTTTCTTTCAGCGCCGCCGGCCCATTCAACTGGCGATAGCCCCGCTTATGCAACCCGGGACCGCTCGTATCGATCGTCAAGGTCACCACATCCTTGAGCAAGCCCACTTCAATTTGATACTTCGGCCCGTTTTCGTCGAACCAGTTCTGGCGATAAGTTTGCTTCATCTTTTCGACAATCGCTTTTTTGGTGATCGCCTGGCAATCGGACACGCTGAAAAGCTGCGAGCGAATCGACTTGCCATCGACGGGAAAAAGAGCATTGACCGGCAACCAATCGGCCCAGGGCAGCGCCTTCACACCCTGAAACAACTCCTCAAAAGTCATGGCCCGGAAAGAGCCCACCTTGACCAAGACCCGTTCCGCACTGCGCAGCCACAGGTTCGTCCGCGCGATGGCCGCCATGTCGGCCCGGAAGGTTACGCGGCCGTCTTCCACCGTTTGATCATCATAACCAAGCCGCTTTAACTCATGAGCGACGACCGACTCCAGCCCAAAGGCTGCTGTTGCAATCAGTTCCACCGTTTTTGCCAATGTAGCCACCTCTATTTCTTCGATTATTTCAACTTCCAACTTCCAAGGATACCGATTCAAGACGCCGTTTTAACTTCCCGCTTCCCGGCGACCCCCACCGGCGCCTCATAACGCTCCCCTTGACGCGACCGCCAGTACATACCAGCCAGTCCCAACAGGATCAACAGCACCGCCACCACCTGGGCCGTCCGGAGGCCAGGGAACAATAAGTACGAACTGTCCATGCGAATGCTTTCAATCGCCACCCTGCCCAGATTGTAAACCACAAAATAGAGAAAAAAGGTCATACCGGAAGGGCGATTCCCCCGGCGAAAAGCCAGCAGCGCTAGACAACCAAGAACGTTCCAAACACTTTCATAAAGAAAAGCCGGATGCATCACCGTGCCTTCGATCCACATCTGATCACGAAGCCAACGCGGCATCCATGCTTCCAGCCAGAGCGGTATCGGCGCACCATAAGCCTCTTGATTAATAAAATTTCCCCACCGACCCAGCGCTTGTGATAAAATCAAATAAGGTGCAACCACATCGGCCCAGCGCCACAGAGGCTGCTTTTTCCGCCAGGCAAAGACCAGCCCGGCAGCGGCACCGGCCAGCACACCACCATGAATCGCCAAGCCCCCTTTCCAGACAGCCAAGATATCCTCCGGGTGCCGGCCGTAATAATCCCAACTCAGCACGAAGACTTCATAAAACCGCGCTCCCAAAATACTGGCCGGAATGACCACCAGCGCCGCATCCAGCAAAAAATCCCCGTCCAACCCCAAACGCTGACCTTCACGCCAGGACAAGTAAATGCCCAGCGCAATCGCCGACGTCAAGATCAAACCATACCAGTGCACCTTCCAAAAACCCAAGGTAAAGGCCACCGGATCGATCGGTATCGGCAAACTGCAAACCTCCTCCAATTTACTTTCACCCCTGCCCGACCGTGAAAGGGTAAAGGATTCAACGCCAAAGGGTTCAACGGTCCAACGGCCCGGCAGGAAAAGGCATGACTTATCGCTAATCAATAGGTTACCCAACAAGACCCCATGGCAACAATGCCCGAATCACAGGGCTACCCCGAAAAAAAGAAAGGTGGATCGTCATGTCCCAGAAAAATTGGTCATCCCCATCGCGCTGGCAGCGAGCAACCGCTACCGGCCTCGCCACCATCATGCTCAGCGCCGCCTTACCCGGCCTCAGTTGGGCCAACTCCCCCACAGCAGTCGCTTCGACGGCCGTCCCAAGCGCCGCTGGCAACAACAGGATCACCAAAAGCGCCGCCACCAAGAGCCAGCCGGCCACCAGCAGCAGCGCCGTCGTAGCCAGCAAGATCACTCTGGAAGAAGCGATCAACCGAGTCAAACAAACGATCATCATTCCCGCTACATATACCCACTTTACCTCAGGCTATACCAATGATGATACCCTACAAGGGTGGAGTCTGCAATGGACCAATCCCAGCATTGCCGATCAATACCTCAGCGCTTCCGTTAACGCCCAGACCGGTGAAATTACCTACCTGGAGCACTGGAAAAATACCTATCGCCGTGACGGCAGTCAAGCCCAAGTCAACGTGACCGTCGCCGAAGCGGAAGAACTGGCCCAAACCCTCTTGCAACGCCTTGCCGGGCAACGAGTCCAACAATTGGAGCGTGTGCCCATCGATCCGGCGATGAACATTCAACCGGGCAATATGGCCGGCTCCTATGAATTCCAGTGGCGGCGCATCGCTAACGGCCTGCCCTTTGCCGACAACGGCGTAACGATTTCGATCAACAGCGAAGACAGCTACTACCTCAATTACCGTCTCAACTGGACCGAAGGCAACGTCCCATCGCCCAAACCGGCCGTCACTCCGGAACGAGCACGGAAAATCGTCGACGACAACCGGATGCTGCAGTTAAACTACCAGCGCATCTATGACATGCGCCCCATGACCACCGGACAAATGCCCAAAGTGATCTTGGCCTACCGCTTCAATCACCCCTCAGGCGGCATCATTGATGCCGACAGCGGTGAACCCATTCAAAACCATCAAGGCTTTTACGGCATCGGCAAAGCGGAAGGCGGCATGGGCATGGGCGCGTCGATCACGCAGGCCAGCAGCAACGACGTGCCTCCCTTGACCGAACAAGAGATCAAAGAACTGACGACCACCGCCAGTTTGATCAGCCAAGAGCAAGCCATCCGGATCGTCAAACGGTGGGCACCGTCCACGCAAAAAGCCAGCTTGCGTTCAGCCAATCTCAACAGCGTCAATGAAGGCAAAGACCGCGTTTGGTATTTGATGTGGGAAACCAGCGGCAGTAACCCCCAATCCGTCTCGGCCCGCGTTGATGCAACCACCGGCGAACTGTTGGGTTTGGATATCAATGACCCGGAAAACCAAAAAAACACCAAACAGCTTTCCGAGACAGAAGCCCGTAAAGTGGCGGAAGATTTCCTGCAAAGTGTGGCCCCGGCCTATTTCAAAGATCTGCAGTTGGAAAACACGAGCACCGATTCCAGCATGCCCCGTCCCACCAACCACAGCTTCTTCTACAAGCGCCTGGTCAACGGGATCGTCTACCAAGACAACTACGCCTACGTTAACGTGACGAACGGCAAAGTCGTCAACTATGACTTGAACTGGAACAAGCATCAAGTGTTCCCGAGTGCCCAAAACATTCTTTCACAGCAAAAAGCAACGGACGCCTACTTTAAACTGCGTCCGCAAACCTTATCGTACCTGACGCAACGTGCGCCAGGCCAACCGACCAAAATCCGTCTCGTCTACCAGCCCATCGCCGATCCGACCATGCCCTTCTTTGAATTGCTTGATGCCCAGACCGGCAAACCCCTGGACTGGCAAGGCAAGCCGGTCCAACCGGGCGGCAATCGCTTTACCGACATCCAAGGCCATTACGGTGAAAAAGAAATCGCTTTCCTGGGCAAAGCCAACCTCTTCAAAGAATACGGCAACAGCTTCCGGCCTGATGAAGCGGCCACCGGCACCGCCGTATTGCGCGCCCTGCTGACCCTCAAAGGCGCCGGCGAAGGCATGGGCGCCACCGGCACCGAGGAAGACATTCTCCGGCAAGCACGGGAACTGGGCTTAGTCAAAGAAGACATGAATCCCGCCGATCCCTTGCGCCGCGACGTGATGGCGCAGTTGATCGTGCGCTACCTGGGCCTCGATGCGGCGGCACGCTACTCAGACATCTTCCAAGTACCTTATAGCGATACGGCCTTAATCAAAAACGACGCCGTCGGCCACGTGATCATCGCATCGCGCCTCGGCATCATCCGCGGCAACTACAGCGAAGAAAACAGATCCTACGGCCCCGGCGAACAAATCAACCGCGCCCAAGCGGCCATCGCCATTTACCGGGCGATGAACATCCCAAAATAACTTCACCCTGCGTAACGAATCCAGCGGCTTCGACTACAACTCCGATACAAATCCAACGACCACTACCGTTCCAACGTCCGTTCATGACAACTCTTCGTCATTACAGCTTACCGAGCGATCGACCCAGACCGGCGCCAAGCGTTCCAACAACGCTTGGCCTGCGGTCCAGTCGATCGCTTTTTTTTCGACTTCTTCTTCCTGACCGGCCTCGGCCAGCGCCACCACCGTCACCGTTTCCAAATAGCGAATCTCGGCAATGGCAATCCCCGCCGTGCGCAGTTCCCGCTCGACACGCCCCAGTTGGCTGTAGTCAATCCCGATGGCAATGGGCCGGTGCAGGGTCCGCTCGATCACACCGACAGCGGCCAGCCCGGCACTGACGGCTTTGCTGTAAGCGCGAACCAAGCCACCAGCACCCAACTTGACACCGCCAAAATAGCGCGTCACCACAACAACCGTATCCTTAAGCCCCGACTTCTTCAAGACCTCCAGCATGGGCTTGCCGGCCGTCCCCGCCGGTTCGCCGTCATCATTGGCCTTTTGAAATTGATCATGATCACCGACCACGTAAGCGGTACAGTTGTGCGTAGCGTCCCAGTGTTGCTTGCGAATTCGCTCAATGAAATGTAACGCATCCGCTTCCGTTTCGGCCCGTTTCACATAAGCAAGAAAGCGGGATTTTTGAATCACGATCTCCCCGCAACCTTCACCCTGGACCGTTCGATAGCGGAGCAATTTGTTTGGAAGTTGATCCTGCAACGCACTTACCCCTTTGCTCAAGATCTTCACCGTCCTGCCTTCGCAGCAGCAAAGGACCAGGCCGTCGCCACAATCGTCTCCAGATCGCCATAGCGCGGCTGCCAGCCCAGCACATGGCGCGCCCGCTCATTAGACGCCACCAGCACAGCCGGATCGCCGGCGCGGCGCCCTTCCATCATCACCGGAATCGGTTGACCGGTGACTTTGCGTGCCGCAGCAATCACTTCCAGCACGGAAAAACCACGGCCATTGCCCAAATTAAACACACCGGACGGACCACCACGGTCCAAATGCTGCATCGCCAGCACATGGGCATCGGCTAGGTCAGCCACATGGACATAATCACGCAAACAAGTTCCGTCGGGCGTCGGATAATCATCGCCAAAGACGGTTACAGCGCTTCGTTCACCGAGGGCCACTTTCAAGACGTTCGGAATCAAGTGCGTCTCCGGATCATGGCGTTCCCCGCTTCGTCCCGCCGGATCAGCGCCAGCAGCATTAAAATAGCGAAGCGCCGCCCAGCGCAGGCCATGAACCCGCTCGAACCAGGGCAGCATCTGTTCGATCATCCATTTGGATAAGCCATAGGGATTGGTCGATTGTTGCCGGTGCCCTTCATCGATGGGCACCGTTTCCGGCTCCCCATAGACAGCGGCAGTCGACGATAAGACAAACCGCTTGACACCGTGGCGCGCCATCGTTTGCAAAAGTGACGCCGTCCCGGCTGTATTGGCCAAAAAATAAGCCCCCGGATCGCCCATGGACTCACCGACCAAACTGCGCGCCGCAAAGTGCAATACCCCTTCTACGGGATGGCGCCGGAAGATCGCCCCCACCAGATCCGCATCGGCAATATCACCTTGATAAAAAAGGGCACCTTCCGGCACCAGATCACGATGGCCCGTCGATAAATTATCAAGAACTACCACAGCATGTCCGGACGCTTGTAACGCCAACACCGTATGGCTGCCAATATAACCGGCTCCGCCAGTCACTAAAAACAAAAGCACTTCCTCCTTTTGGTTACGCAGGTTGCCGATTTCGCTGATGGCAGCGTAACGCTACGACGTCACTTGACCAATCCAGACGTTATCACCTTCAAGCTAGCGCTACATTCAACTTATGGCATCGATTTCCCTGCGCCGTGATAATGGCGAGGCACACGATAACTGACCAAACAAACCGTTTCATAATTAATTGTCCCGGCATGACGGGCCACTTCATCAACCGACAAAAATTCGCCTCCTTGTCGGCCAAAAAGCACGGCTTCATCACCAACAGATACAGCCGGCACATCAGTCACATCAATCATGCATTGATCCATACAGACCCGGCCCACGAGCGGCACACGCCGGCCCCGAACAAGCACGTGGGCACAGTTGGACATCAAGCGGATCCAGCCGTCGGCATAGCCGATCGGCAAGGTAGCAATGACCGATTCCCGCGCCGTCCGAAAGGTACAGCCGTAGCTGATGGCGGTGCCTGCCGGCACGGTCTTGAGATGGGCGATACGCGCTTTGAGCTCCATGGCCGGTGCCAGAGGGAACGGAAAGGTCACTTCATCAGAAGGTTGCAATCCGTACAAGATGATCCCGGCTCGCACCATATCGAGATGAGTTTCGGGCATCTCCAAAATGGCGGCGCTGTTGGCGATATGGCGGATCGGCACCCTAATTCCTCGCTTCGCCACTGCCGCCAAAACTTGTTGAAAGGCTGCCCACTGGGCATGGGCATAGCTTTTATCGCGACTATCGGAGGCAGCAAAATGCGAAAAGATGCCCTCCAGATCAAGCCCCGGCAACCGAGCAATAGCCGCTGCCAGGTCACCGGCCTCTTCGGGCAGCACACCGATACGCCCCATGCCGGTATCGACTTTCAAATGCACCGTCAGCGTCTTTCCCGCCGCCTGGGCCGCCTCGGAATAAGCGGTGGCCGTCGGCAGATCAAAAACGGTCAGCGCCGCACCGGTCGCAAGGGCTGCACCGGCTAATTCCGGCGGCGTATAGCCCAAGATGAGAATCGGCGCGGTGATTCCCGCCCCGCGTAATTCTTCCACTTCCGAAAGCAAGGCAACACCCAAATAGGTCGCGCCTGCATCCAGGGCTGCCTTAGCTACCGGCACGGCACCATGGCCGTAACCATTGGCTTTAACGACAGCCATCACCTGAGTGCTTGGTTGCACATGCTGACAGATATTACGAACATTTGCGGCAATGGCCGCAAGGTCGACGTCAGCCCAGACCGGGCGTTCCATTTCCAACCAACCCCTTTCCAACGATCAGCTACAATCAGCAACCATGCCTAACAAAATTTATGCCCAAAGGCGCCACCAAGGACGCAGGGCTTTGACAATATCCCGATCAAGCTCTTCACCGGCCAATAAGCGCCGGTGATTGGCATAGAGCCGTCCGGCATCGATGCCCCAGCGATGCAATTGGGCTGATGCTTGATCAAACAAGAAGGTACGTCGCCGGGACGAATGGGCATCGGAGCCGATGAGCGAGACGAGGCCCTGCTCAAAGAGCCGCTCCACCACCTTGAACACAGACTCCCCATAGTGTCCGACAATGCTGCCGGCATTAACTTGCAGCACTGTGCCCCGAGCCACCCACTCTTCAAGGAGTTCGAGGGAATCACGAAAATAACGATACCGCTCCGGGTGGGCGATGACCACTTGAGCACCGGCCACCTGCAGTTCAAACAGTACATCACTGATCCAAGAAGCATATTGATTGAGCGGCAGTTCCACGAGCAGTTTGTTCCCTTCCCCCGTTAACGGTAGCAACTTCCCTTCCCGCCACAAACGAGGTACTTCTTCCGTCAGGTACACTTCATGGCCAGGCAAGAGTTCTAGTTCTATAGCATGCTCCGTCAATGCCGCTTGCAACGCCGCACAAGCTTGGCGCACTTCATCAGGTGGCGGCGCGTCACCGTGCGGTAGAAAATGGGGCGTAACGGTGATCGTGCGGACACCCTGGTCAAAGGCTTGCCGCGCCATGGCCAGCGACTCTTCCAGATCAGGGGCACCATCATCGATACCGGGAAGAATGTGACAATGCAAATCGATAATTGCGTCTTCCATAGGTTGCTTCACTGCCATGGGTCCACCTGTCCTTTTTGATTGATTATAACGAGCAAAGAAAAGAAAAAAAACCCCGTTTTGTCGTCACAAAACAGGGCGTACCGCTTATTCGCTTTGGTTTTGCGATCCACCGTAGTAGTAGTAATAGTAGTAATCTTCGCCATGGATCTCCATACCGTTTAAGATGGCGCCGATGATCCGTCCTTGGCTTTGTTGCAAGCGCGTTGTGGCTAGCTTGGCCATCTCAATGGTGGCTTGCTTGGCCCGAATCACCAGAAAAATACCGTCCACATGACTGGCTAAGACGACGGGATCGGTGACGGCCACGGCCGGCGGTGTATCGATGAGGATCAAGTCATAACGTTGGCGAAGATCATCGAGCAAATCCTGCATCCGCGGGCTCGACAGTAATTCTGACGGGTTGGGCGGAATGGGGCCGCTGGTCATTACATCTAACTGCGGGATGCTGGTCAGATTGATCGCATCGACTTCGGGACACTTGTCAACAAGGACATTGGTCAAGCCAACGGAATTGCTGACATGAAAAATTTTATGTTGCACAGGCTTGCGTAAGTCACAGTCAATCAGCAAGGTTTTGGTGCCGTTTTGAGCAAAGGTAACAGCCACGTTGGCCGTGACCGTCGATTTGCCTTCGCGCGGGCCGGCACTGGTAAACAAAAAGACTTTCGCCTGCTCTTGGATGGCTGTGGCAAAGCGAATACTGGTGCGCAGCGTACGGTAGGCTTCGGCGATGGGTGACTTGGGATTATCGAGGGCGATCACTTTGCGTTCCGGCTGCCGGTGATCGCGTTTTTTCTTCTTAGAGCTGCTGCTAAACCAACTCACCGTTTTCCTCCCTTCCCGCGTAGCATTTCATCATCATGGCCGGGGATCATGCCCAACACGGGGATGCCGAGGTGCTGCTCCACATCGTCTTGATTTTTAATGCGGTTATCGAGCATTTCCACGACAAAGGCAATCCCGACAGAAACAATGAGGCCAAGGACCAAACTGATGGCCATATTCATCGCTTTTTTGGGTTTGACCGGCGATGTGGGCATGACGGCGGGCGAAGCGATTTTGACGGTCGTTTCACCTTGGTTGATCGACTTGGCGATCCGCGTTTGGGCTACTTTGTCGACGAGCAAGGTTTGGGTCTTACTCAGCCGATCGACCTCACGTTTTAAGCGCTCTTGCTCGGTTTGTTTGTTGGCCAATTCTTCGGTGATCTGCCGCCATTGACCTTCAATGGAAGCGATGGCAGCGGTGGTTGTGGCCAGTTCGGCTTGTTTGCCAGCCAACTGGGCGGATTTTTGACTGTAGTCAATGCGCAGGCTGTTGTAGATCGGGTTAGCTTCTTCCACTTCAGTCACACCGCCGAAGCCGCCTACGTCAGCACCGGTGCCCACACGGCGTACCGTTTGGGTGACCGGCATTTGGGTCATCTGCTGCTCCATCTGCTTGATCTGGGCTTGCAACTGCTGAATATCGATCTCCGCCTGCATCTTGGCATTACGGTACTTCGTCAAGGACTCCAGTAAATTTTTGGATTCTTGTTCCAGAATATTGGGATTGCGTGGTTGCCCGTAGAAGGTGTTCAACGCTTCCACAGCTTTTTGCAGGTTCTTTTCTTCTTCTGTGGCCTGGGCATCGAGGAGGTTTCCGGACTTGGTCAACTTCTCCACATTGGTGGAAGCAATATAATCGACAAACTCTTGGGCCAATGCATTAGCAATTTCTTTGGCCAGCAGTGGATCTTGTTCGGAGACGCGCACTTCGAGCAAGTTGGTGTCTTTAATCAGGGTGGCATCGATCTGACCAAGTAAGCCAAACAAACTGTAACGGTCTTGCAAGCCTAACTTGTCAATGACGCGCTGTGCTACGGTTTCGTTTTTTACTTGATTGACGTAGGACTGTAGCGTCAGTTCGGGAATGCGCGATGCTTGAGCGACCACATCTTCGAGGCCTTCACCGTTTTTCCCTTGCTGGCCAAGTTGCTTGACATCGCCGGCCTGCAGGATCAGCAAGGTAGTGCGCGCTTCATAAACAGGCGAAAGCACAAAAAAGCTGAGAATCGCCGCTGTCAACAAGGAAAGCAACGTCAACCCGGCGATCATGCTTTTCCATTTTTTGATCACGCCAAAGAGGCGGCGCAGATCAATTTCATCATCAAGCACCCCTCGTTGGTTCGACTCTATTGATGTTTGCGCAGGATCTTGCATAGATGGGTTCCGTCCTTCTCTATGTATTGATATAGGTTAACCCTAACTTTGATATAGTTCTCCATTATGAGAAACAATCCTGCATGATGACGCTTTTTTCTAGTTACAATTCGACACAAAAACCCCACAATTTAGTTTTCATTTTTCCTATATAAAATCCCATAGACAGCATCAGATCTAGATAAATATTCAGATCAATAATCAAAGAAAACATCGGGTTTTTTGAAGGTTTATACTAACTTTCTTGATTTTACATACCAGTCAGCGAATTTCTGTAATCCGTCTTCAATGGATGTAGATGGTTGAAAACCTACTGCTTCCTGGATTTTTTGTGTGGATGCATAGGTAGCAGGCACGTCCCCATCCTTCAGAGGTTCGAATAACTTTTCAAAGATAATTTCTCTACCAACTGCCTTGCTTAAAGCTTTCTCAAGAGTTGTTATGAATGTCATAAGTTTTTGCGGACTGTTGTTTCCTATATTAAAAACCCTTTGAGGAACTAAATCATCAGGGGGGTTATTAAGAATCCTCATAATTACTTCCACTATGTCATCTATATATGTAAAGTCCCTATACAAATCTTGCTCAAAATTCCCATTGTTGAATATTCTTATGGCTTCTCCAGCAAAATGCTTATCAGCAAAATTAAAGTATGCCATATCTGGTCTTCCCATAGGTCCATATACCGTAAAAAATCTTAGCCCTGTAGCAGGTATTTTATAGAGATGGCTGTAGGTGTGGGCCATTAATTCATTTGATTTCTTTGTAGCAGCATATAGTGATATAGGATTATCCACAAAATCCGTTTCCTCGAATGGAACCTTTTTATTTGCCCCATAAACCGAGCTTGATGATGCATATAAAAGATGATCTACAGGATTATGCCTACATGCTTCAAGAATATTAAAAAATCCAATGATATTACTTTGAATATACACTTCTGGATTTTCTAACGAATAGCGAACACCTGCCTGTGCAGCTAAATTCACTACAATATTAGGCTTGTATTCTTCGAACAATTTGGTAATTAAAGCCTTTTCCGAAATATCACCTTTTATAAACGAGAATTTCTCTAATAGTTTAAGCTGATCTAAACGAGTATGTTTAAGTTTTACATCGTAATAATCATTCATATTATCTATACCAATTACCTTGCATCCATGTTCTAAAAGTTTTTTAGATAAAAAAAATCCTATAAAACCTGCCACCCCAGTTACAAGGTATATTTTCGATCTATCTATTTGTTTATAACTCAATTTCTCATCTCCCATGATAGTTTCTTCCAACAGAGTAGTATTCAACTCCTGCTTTTCTCATGTCTTTTATTTCATAAATATTTCTTCCGTCAAAAACCAATGGTGTTCTCATGAGATTTTTATAATCTTCTGGAGCTACAGACTTTACTTCGCTCCATTCAGTAAATATAAAGCAAATATTAGCATCTATCAATGCATCTTTTATATTATCTACGTATGTAATTCTTCCTTTATCATGTTTGCCTTCTGGGAATCTATCCTCAAAATTTTTCTTGCCTACTGGGTCAAAAGCATAGATATTTGCTCCTTGTGCTAACAATAACGGCACATTTTCAAGCGACGGAGCTTCCCTAAGATCATCTGTTCCCGGTTTAAATGTTAGCCCAAGAACAGCAACTTTTAAACCGTTAAATGTTATCAATCTGCTGCTGGCCTTCTTGTAAAGCAGAGTCTTTTGTTCCTTATTAACAGCTATGCCAGCCTTTACGGTCCTTAATTCATAGCCATTTTGTTTGGCAAGGTATTCTAGCGCTTTCGTATCCTTAGGAAAACACGATCCCCCATAACCAATACCAGCACTCAGAAACTTGTTGCCAATACGCTCGTCAAAGCTCATACCTTTAGCAACGTCCTGTATATCCGCTCCCACCAGTTCACAGAGATTAGCAATGTCATTCATATACGATATTTTAAGCGCTAAAAAGTTATTTGAGGCATATTTTATCATCTCGGCAGATCTTCTGCTCACAGACACTATTGGAAGATTGAATGGTTCGTAAATCTTCTTAAGCATATCTTCTGCCCATTTACTATCTGTTCCAATGATTACCCTTGCCGCATGAAGTGTATCTCGTACGGCCGTTCCCTGGGCCAAAAATTCTGGATTAGAAGCCACTTCTACCTTAACATCATTAATTAAAAAGTCCTTTATAAACTGCTCAACTTTATCATTGGTACCAATGGGCACCGTGGATTTAACGACAACAAGACAGTCCCTCATTACAGTTTCAGCTATCTGCCTTGCTACCGTCGCAATATATGTAAGATTAGCAGATCCATCAGGTTGCTCTGGAGTTCCTACCCCAATAAATATTGCATCCGCATCTTTGTAGGCTGATTTATAGTCTGTCGTATAGCTAATTCTACCTTCTGCATAGTTCTTCTGCATCAGTTCTTCCAGATCTGCTTCATAAATTGGAGAAACCCCTGATTTCATTATATTAACTTTATTCTCATCAGTATCGACACAAGTTACCTGATGTCCCTTTTCGGCAAAGCACACACCGGATACAAGACCAACATAACCAGTTCCCGCTATTGCTATTTTGCACATGCCGAATTACCTTTCTTTAATTTATTTTTATTATGTAACATGAACCGTTGTTCCAGTGGTTACCAAAATGACCATGATCCAATATCTCACGGGGCATCGTCATTGTCAGTAACTTTGTTTGGTTCTTCGCTGTTTAGCTCGGGTAACAAAGTGTGAATGCAAGGGTACCTGGGCAAAATATGGGTATGAACAATATTGATTTATTTAAACTTGCATTAGGATTGAGACCGCCATGGCATGTCAAAAAAACACGCTTTTACGTAGAACAAGATCGATTGGGCATCTTCCTTGATTTTACACCTGGCGGAAAATTTGATTGCCCGGTATGCGAAGAGAAGGGCCGCAAAGCGGTTAATACATCGGAGAGAGTGTGGAGGCATATCAATTTCTTTCAGCATACCACCTATGACCTGTACCCGATTTGTTGGACACCTAAGAGTGAGATAAAATACTCTTAGGGAGAGCGATGAAAATGCCACGAACGGGAATGAGATATAGTGAAGAATTTAAGCAAAATACCCTACAAATGATCTAAAAACAGGGCCGAAGCATCACGAGTGTAGCGAAAGACCTCGGTGTCAGCAATCAAAACATCTATTGCCGGATGGAACGTGATAAAGCCAGGAAAATCCGGATCAAGTACGGATTCAGGAACTTGAAGCAAAGTTACGGGCCGCAGAGAAACGAACAGCCGACCTGGAAGAAACGGTGACAATCTTAAAAAAGCAACGGCCTTCTTCGCAACGCAACACTGGAAGTAAAGTGCCGGTTTATCCGGGACAATTGCTCCGAACATTCGGTGGCGAGGTTGTGCCATGATTTGGAGTTTCCACGGAGCAACTACTATGCCTGGATGCGCCGCAAGCCAGGCCGTCGCAAGCAAGAAGATGCCCAAGTTTTGAAGCTCATTCAAGCAAGACATCAAACAAGCAAAGGGATTTATGGGTTGACAAGATCCTGGCCGATGTTCGGGAACAGCAACGTTGCAGTCGCAAACGAGTGTACCGATGATGCAAGACCATGGAATTCGTTCAATCCGGTGCCGGAAATATAAAGCTACTACGAACTCCAATCATAACTTGCCCGTTGCGGAAAACCTGTTAAAGCAAGATTTTCACGTCGATGCACCCAATACCGTTTGGGTCTATGATATCTCGTACATGACAACTACCTTGACAAACACCGTTATCCGCATATCAATATTTTCTCCATACCATCTTATCCACTATGCCAGTGTAGGACTGGATGATCTTCACGACCTTAGTTGATACGTTTTCATCAAGGTAATCCGGTGTTGGAATGCCGGATTGTCCATTGTCATTCAACTCGACCGCTGTGGTAACCGCCTGCAGTAAGCTCTTCGTGTCGATTCCAGCGAGGATAAACAATGCCTTATCCAATGCCTCTGGGCGTTCTGTGGAAGTTCTGATACATACTGCTGGGAACGGGTGTCCGATGGACGTGAAGAAGCTTGATTCCTCTGGCAGAGTACCAGAATCAGAAACTACAGCGTAGGCATTCATCTGCAGGTTATTGTAGTCATGGAAGCCAAGCGGATCGTGCTGGATAACACGGTGGTCCAAGGCGAATTCGGACTGTTCCAGTCTCTTTTTGCTCCTCGGATGGCAAGAGTACAGAATCGGCATGTCATACTTCTCGGATAGCGTATTTATAGCTGTGAAAAGCGACAAGAAGTTCTTCTCTGTGTCTATGTTCTCCTCACGATGAGCCGAGAGGAGGATGTATTTTTTCGGCTGGAGTCCCAGCTTTTCAAGGATGGTACTATTTTTGATATCCTCAAGGTTTGCATGCAACACTTCGGCCATCGGTGAACCAGTTACATAGGTTCTCTCCTTTGGAAATCCACATTCAGCAAGATATCTTCTTGCGTGCTCGGAGTATGCCATATTCACGTCGGAGATTATGTCAACGATTCGACGGTTCGTCTCCTCAGGAAGGCATTCATCTTTGGATCTATTACCCGCTTCCATATGGAAGATAGGGATATGAAGGCGCTTTGCAGAAATAGCAGAAAGACAAGAATTAGTATCACCAAGTATTAAGAGAGCGTCCGGTTGGATAGCATTCATCAGCTTGTAGGAACAATTGATGATATTGCCAACAGTTGCACCGAGGTCATCGCCCACTGCGTCCATATATACTTCCGGGTCTGCTAGTTTCAGATCCTTGAAGAACACACCGTTGAGGTTATAGTCGTAGTTCTGTCCGGTGTGTGCAAGGATGCAATCGAAGTATTGTCGACACTTAGAAATGACCATAGCGAGTCTGATGATTTCAGGTCTTGTACCGACGATAATAAGTAGCTTTAGTTTTCCGTTGTCTGCAAATTTAATATCGCTATAATCTAACTTCATAATTATTTGTCCTCCGTTGGAGCAACTGGATCTACTGGCTCACCAAACGTATCAGGGTGATTCGGGTCAAATTGCTCATTTGCCCACATGACTATAACGAGCGACTCTGTATCGCTCAGGTTAATTATGTTATGCGTATATCCAGGCAGCATGTGGACTGCTTGGATACTGTCACCGGAGACTTCGAAGTTAAGCACCTCGTCGGATCCGATCTGTCTCTCTTGAATTAGACCGTGACCTGATACGACGATAAAGAGCTCCCACTTGGATTGATGCCAATGCTGTCCTTTGACGATACCAGGATTGATGATATTCACAGAAAACTGACCGCAGGATTTTGTCTTCAGCAACTCTGTGAAGCTGCCTCTTGCATCCACGTTCATCTTCAGCGGGAATACAACCTTAGACGCAGGCAGATACGACAGATAGGTTGAATAGAGCTTCTTGGCAAAGCTACCATCCGGTAGATCCGGCATAATCAGTGTCTGTGGTTGGTCGTGGAAGGTATACAACAAGTCCACAACCTCACCCAGAGTTACATGATGTGTTGTCGGGACGAAACAGTAACGACCATCAGCTTTCTCCACAGGATTCAAGCCGTTGTAGTCACAGTGATGTTCTTTGCCTTCAAGTGCTGCAATCATTTCTGCGACGAGGTCATCTATGTAAAGCAGTTCCAGTTCAGTGGATCGATCATTCACAGTTATTGGCAGATCGTTGGCTATACTGTTGCAAAAAGTGGCAATTACCGAATTGTATTTTGGTCGGCACCACTTGCCAAAAATGTTCGGGAAACGATAGACAAGGACACGAGCACCTGTGTCGGCAGCATACCGGAAGAACAACTCTTCACCTGCCAGCTTGCTTTTGCCGTAGTCGGACCCACTATAGCGATCGATGAGAGTCGCCTGGATTGAAGAAGACAGCATTACAGGAGCAAAATTATTATGCTTTTTAAGGGTGGCTAGCAGTTGAATAGCAAAGCCGAAATTTCCTGCAATGAATTCTGATTCATCCTTCGGTCTGTTCACACCGGCAAGATTAAAAACGAAATCTGCCTGGCTACAGTAGGCATCCAGATCTTCAGTTGTGGATTGAATATCATACTCAAAGATTTCATCAATGGCCAGCCCAAAATGCGTCCTGTCTTTTTTCTCTTTTATGTTCTTCAAAGATGTACACAAGTTCTTTCCTATGAAACCTGCTGCACCGGTAACTAAAATCCTCATCATTTCATCCCTTCATCCGAACTCAAAGGTTTAGCACAATAATATGAGCAAATCCAGACTCAATCAGAAATTACTTCTTTTCAGCAAGCAGTCCTTGGATGTAAGACAAGGCAGCTATTCTCTCCATAGTCTGCTCGACATTCAACAGTTCTGTGTTATTGGAATTGAATTCAGTGAGTGTGTTTCTCTCGGTATCTCCAACCGTGAAATACTTATTATAATTCAGATCCCTCTTGTCGCATGGTACTCTGTAAAACTTCCCCAAGTCAATGGCGTGAGCGCACTCTTCGTTAGTCAAAAGCGTCTCATATACCTTCTCGCCATGACGGATGCCGATGACTTTAATGTCCTCTTCCTTCCCGCCGAAGAGTCTGATTACAGCCTTGGCCTGAGTTTCAATTGTACACGCTGGTGCCTTCTGAACCAGTACATCACCGCTTTCGCCGTGTTCAAAGGCGAACATCACGAGATCAACTGCTTCTTCCAAAGACATGATAAATCGGGTCATTGATGGCTCTGTAATGGTGATTGGATTACCCGCTTTAATCTGGTCAATCCACAGAGGTATAACAGATCCACGACTACACATGACATTACCGTACCTGGTGCAACAAATCTTCGTACTCTTCGTTGTCCGGCTCTTAGCCACTATAACTTTCTCCATCATTGCCTTGCTCGTACCCATTGCGTTGACAGGGTATGCAGCTTTATCTGTTGAGAGGCAAATGACCGTCTTAACACCCGCATCAATAGCCGCCGTCAGTACATTGTCAGTACCAATAACGTTTGTTTTAACAGCTTCCATCGGGAAGAACTCGCAGCTCGGTACCTGCTTCAAAGCAGCAGCGTGGAAGATGTAATCCACACCGTGCATAGCATTACGGATGGACTGGATGTCTCTCACATCACCGATAAAGAACTTCACTTTTTCGGATGCTTCAGGAAAGCGTACCTGGAGGGAGTATCTTAAGTTATCTTGCTTGGCCTCGTCCCTACTGAAGACACGTATTTCGCCAATGTTAGACTCAATGAAACGGTTAAGTATGGCATTGCCAAATGACCCTGTCCCACCTGTAATCATTAATGTCTTTCCTGTAAATAACGAATTAGGTTGTACGCTCATTTTTCTGTTACCTCCCTATGTGAAAATGTTAATCAGAAATGGAATATGGTTATATAATCAGGTGAGATAATCATCTATCTTCAAAGGCCTGTATGGCTATAATTGCTCTTGAACTGCCCGCTAAAATACCACTTAGGGTGTTTGTCCGTGTTGTCAATGATTTTGATTTCTCTTCAAAACAAGAGTGATTAACACCCTTATATACATTTATTTGTTCCACTATTATTCTATTGATTTACCGAGACGGTTGATTTCCTGCCTTAATACTATAGGCTGGATAATTACATATACAGCCATTGTAATAACAGTGGCGATAATAACTCCTATCCATGAACCGATATGCGATACAAGTAGATAAGCCAATGGTACTTTTATAATTGCGCCGAGTCCAAAGCAGATAAGCTGAGGCATAAGTTTACCCATTCCATTTGCTATACTTGAGAAGATACTATTCAATATGATCAAGCTCCCAAATACTGCAAACACTGTAGCATATGTGTAATCAAGAACTATAGCATCTTCTTTTAGCCATATGTTAATTACAAACTGTAAAAACGGTATTAAAATGAACTCAAAAATGCAACCCACTGCCCCAAATAGAAGAAGTTTTTTGTACAGTTTATTAATCCATTTAATCCTCTTTTCTACAACTGCCTTTGTTATTGCAGACCAGATTGGGGTTAGTGTTAAGCTTACTATCGTCCCTATTATTGTAAATAGCTTGTAATATATTTGGTAATCTACTACATATGAACTATCCGAGAACAAAGAGATAAAATACTCATTTGTATTAATTAGGACCATGTATGCAATCTGGACAAAGAAAAACTTACCGCCAAGCCTTAATACATCAACTGTGTGATACAGGCTAAAATCAGACAGTCTCAGTCTTACACTTTTTAACCTCCTCATTGAAAAAACTACTACTGTCACAACTACGAGCGGCACATTAACCGCAAGAGTATGTACAACTGCCATCACGACAAGATTGTAATCATTAGTACCAGAAGCGGCAAAAGATACATACAATAATTGAAGTATAGAAGTTATAAGAGACAATACATTATTTATTGACGATAATTGCAAAGCATACAAAATAAAAGAAATAATTCTAAGCCAAAACTGAAGCATAATGCCACTAAAAACAATTTTAACCGACAGCAGTACAGCCTGATAAGATACTATTTCTGAGTCGATATTAAAGATCAAATTCCATGAAACGAAGTCAAATGAAAAAATAGACAGAAGAATAATTATCAGAACGACCATGCCTATTGAAATATAGGAGCTTGTAATATATTTTTTTATTGCATCATTATCTTTTTTCGCAAAGGCAACCGTGAGCTTATTGCGAAGCCCATTTCCGATGCCCAAATCAAAATTCAAAACCCATGAAATTACAGAGAGTAACGTGTACAACAACCCTAATGCGCTGTTATCGTTAAAGAAACGAATGTATGCGGGGGTTGCTAAAAGTGAAACAATCAATGCACCACCTTTAACAGAAAAGGCCCCAAACATATTAATCAGAACATTCTTTGTATCGTTGTCTGAATCTTTGATTTTTTTAATTAATTCACTTAATCTAATATGCATACACCTTTATCCATCGTTTATATCTTTCTTCCTATATAACATTGCTTTTTATACTATACTCAGTATTTTTCCTATCTCGTCCTTGAACTTCTCATCAAGTTCCTTTATTACCGCTCTTGAATTCTTCTTTTCTGCGGACGCTCTTTTTATTGCCTCAGCCACTTCTAACGGTGTCTGATTTTCGTAGTAAAATAATTCTTTACCTATAGCAGAATCTTCTATTGCGCTTATTCTTATGCTTACCACACGTAAACCGTTTGCCAAGTAAGAAAGGATTTTTGACGGGAACGAGGTCATATTAAAAGCAGCATCAGGATTCTGGGTGCTAAGACCAATGTCACATCCTTGAATAAAACGTATGTATTCTTCGCCTGATAAGCAACCGTCATAAGTTACCATAGCTTTGTTTTTGTCTGCAATTTTAGATATTAAGTTTTTCATTTTTTCTGTTTCTTCTACTGTTCCAAAGCCAATTATATGAATATGGTAGTTAGAAGGTAAATGTTCGGCGGCGGCGGCGGCTATGGCACCTCCTTTTCTAGAATCAAATGTCCCTGCGTATACCACATGGATCTGCGATTGTTTGTCGGAATGAATTTTGCTATTGAAAAACTTGCACTCTCTCGCCGCTTCTACTTGGTATGTGCCATGTATCAGTACATAAGGTTTACCCTTTTTATTTATCTGTTGATTTAATAATTCCGTCGGGAAAATGAATGCATCCGCCTGATTAAAAAAGTGCAATTCACTCTTTCTCATACGCTCATTTCCGCTAACATCAGCATATATTTCCTCAACTTCAAGTATAAGTTTAAATTTTTTGATTTTCTTTAGCAACTCAATAATTCGCATATAGCCGCAGGAATGGTAGACAATTACTTTTGAATTTTCATTGGTATTTTTATAAAGAAATCTTGCTATTTGTATCCTCATTGTAAGCCGTTGAAGAACACGAGCGCATACACTCCCGCATGGTAAAGTCGGCAACAACTGCAATTCAATATTATGTTCCAAATTAACAGAACGGGCTTCATATCGTTTTTTATTCATTGTAATTGCCGACGAAACTATTTTAACGCGATATCCGATGTCACGAAGTGATTTTGCAATGTAATTCATTTTGTTCACTGCCGAAAGAGCAACTTTTCTGTTTTCTATTTTATTTTCATTGCAGTCGTAACACCCAATGTATAGTAATTCATCCATATTATCACCTAAATATTCCCTTGTTTTTTACCAGTTAAATGCGCCAAAACTCCTGCCTGAAAAGAATACGAAATAAAGCAAGCACATACCGATAATTGCATAAGTTTTTACATCAGTTTTATTCTTTCCCGAACCAATATACCGCTCCGGTATATACGAAATAATAAATATATCGTAATACATTGCAAGCCTAAATGACACGGACATTACCATCGAAAACATCCGGAAAAACCATCCTATTACAAGCAAAGTAAGGCAATCTATTTGTTTGCCTATATCCGCATTAGCGTGCCTGATTGTAAAGGAATATATTAATATAGCTGTAAAAATAATACCATTTGTAGCATTTAACCCCTCCTGTGCTCCAGAAAGCACTCCCTCAAATCTGGTATCATTAATAATAATAATTTTCAAGAAAGATATAACCAAATCCGATCTTATTAACAAAATAACTGCTATAGGAACAAGTAACATTGCAGTTCTCTTATTTGGTTTTTCCCTTGAGATAATAAAGTAAGCGGGTAAAAAAATAAGTGCACTTTCATGGAACATGGTCGCCATCACAACAAGAACACAAAATTTTACAAGGTGCTGTTCTTTAGCCTGAATGTAAGCATAAAAAATAAATCCTATAGCAATTGCCTGTCTTAATCCGCATAGTGAAAAGAAAAAGTAGCCAAACGTGCAGTACAGCAACATGGACAATCCTCTATTTTGTGAATACTTCCAGACATAATTAATTAATGCGGCTATAGAAAAAACCGCAATCACAGCAATCCATATACGAAACGGTAAACCTAATTTGCCAAAGACACTGCCGACCAAATAATAAACCGGGTCCTTAAGAATATCAAATTGGTCGATTATGCTCTCAAATGACATTATTGCAAAACGATTGTACTCTTGTTCGTAACCATTATATCCGATGTAATCGGGGTAACCCGAATAGTTTCTGGTACAAGCAAGTATTACCAGACTTAAATAAACGAATTTTCGAACAAAGAAATCACCTTTTCTCGTTTTTGCATTACCATAAATTGCAATAAAGGCTAATATGAACACCTCAATGTATACAAATATCTGCCACACTGTTTTCGCCAACCATTCTTTTGAATAATTCGAGGTATTTCACACATTGCTTTTGTTTTTCAAATTTTTCTTTTGCTAAACTTACACATTCATCTTTGTAGTATTTTTTTCCATTACCTCTTATCTTGTCCAAAGCACAAATAATATCCTTGCCATCACCAGGCTTAACAACATAACCGCAGCGTTCATTAACAACGAATTCTGGAAGCGCGGTACTGTCATATACAATTACAGGCGTTCCGCATGCCATTGATTCAGCAACAATTTTGCCGAAGCTATCTTCGTAGGACATATGTAAATAGCAATCGGCAGTATTATAAACCTCTACTAGCTTTTCAATATTATTTATGTAACCTAGATTAATCACCCGTGGGTCATCAATTTCGTCCTTCTGTTCATTTCCGAGCAAAAGAATTTTGCAATCTGCCCATAGGTTACTTAAGAGATTTTTTTTTACCTCACAATTTCTCATGTCGTACCATTTTGTTGCTTCAACCAACACGGAAAATCCTTCTATTTTCTTGTTAGAATATTTAGGTCTAAAAACTGACAAATCAATCCAGTTCCCAATATGAACGATTTCTTTTGCGCGGCCAAATATAGGTGACTTCTTTGCTTCATTTGTTATCCACTTAGAAACACCGACAACTGCGAGATTTGTTATAGAATTAAAATATTTTTTTTTGTCGTCCCACATCTGTTTTGTACGGTCAAAAAACCATGTTCCGCCATCTTGTATCACATACTTACAGTCACCGCAGCTTCTCTTCCATTTATCGCAGCGAATATATGTATAATGAGTGCAATAGCCAGTGTAAAACCAGCAGTCATGCAAAATAGCAACAGTGGGAATTTGGTTAATACTTAAAAAAGACAAAAGCTGTGGAAGATTCACATAATTAGAGTGAAGATTATTCAAGCATACAACATCCGGTTTTTCTTTACTTAGAATCTTCAGCAAACGGTTTGTCGAGATTAAGGAGTTATGGGCATGATACCCAGTAACCCTTGACAACAAAGCCGCCAACTTGCATTCCAAAACCGATGCGACTACATATCCTCCATCACTTTTCTTTCCCTTCGAATAGATATTGACACAGTCAACACCGTTTTCCCTTAAGTATCCACATAGTTCGCTACAGTTGCGACCCGTGCTACCGTATTCATATACAGTATTAATCTGTGCAACTTTCATCATTAATCTCCTCAAACACTGATTTCAGCAGATTACGCAAGGAATCGGGACTGTGATTTTTCTTAGCACACTTAACAGCATTATCAGCAGTTTTGGTACAAAACTTTGGATCAAAAATGATATTGCAAACCGTTTGTCCAATCTTATCCGGATTTGTTACAACTACGGCAGCATTATTTTCTTGAAGATACTGAATCGAATTTGCTCCCTCGTTTCCAAAGGCAATTATACACTTGCCTTTTGTCAAATAATCCGTTATTTTGGTGGAAAAAGAAAGCCGTACTCGTTCTAAATTCTCCTTGTCATATGGCTCGGCATAGACAAGAAAATCTGCTTTTGCTTGCACCTTTTGAATTTCTTCATAGCTAACGGGCGGTATAATTTTTATAACATTAGTTGTTTCAATATTCATGCAATCTTCCTCGGAGAGTGCCGTATTCGTATAGATTTCAAGAACAATTTTTTTGCAACAGCTGAGTTTATTGATTTCCTGGCCAACCTTTATCAGTGTTGCCAGTCTTCCAGACCCAACGTTACCTGTATAAACCATCTTAACCGTTTCGCTGTCAACAATACTTGCATAGTCAAATGCTGTTTCAATAACCTGTTCGGGAAGATATGATTTTTGTACTACCCACATTTCCTTGTTAAGCTGCTTAGAATACTCTTTTGCCATCAGTGGACTAATTGCCAGATTAACAAATGAATGATTGGCTGCCTTTTTGATTTTCTTCTGCAGTCTTTTACGGTAGGCAACAAACAGATCGGATTTGCTGTCTTTAGGAACCGATAAGTTGTCATCTGCATGGAAGAGAACAACTTTTGCACCAGTGTAAGTTCTGACAAACTCAAGTACATCAAACGGATACAGGCAATTGTAGACAGGCATGAACACAACATCTGGCTTTATTTCATCAAGATACTGCTTAAGTGGTTTACCATCCCAACGCTTCACTGCCCATATTATCTCGCGGATAATTTTCAGTACCAACGAATTATGTCTCTTATTTACATCGACATAAATCCTATTCCCACCGGATGAAAGCTGTGTATTGCAAGACATTTCTTGTTCATACTTCTTGCAACAAAAGTGCTTTATCATTTTTTCCTCTGAAATAACAAAGCTTCTCTTGCATACAACAGAATTCATTGGCTCTTCTTTCAATGCCAGATTATAAAAGCTGTACTCAGACAACCCCTGGAAGAAGTTCTCAAGTGTGTTACCGGTATTGTTGCTGGTATTCCAAGCACCGCGGGTTATCACCAATATATTCATACTCTTTTCCTAATCACGCGAGCGGGCACGCCACCAACTATAGTATTCGGTGCAACGTCTTTTGTAACAACGGCCCCTGCAGCAATAATGGCCCCTTGACCAATATGTACACCCATCATAATTGTTGCCTTTGCTCCAATCCATACATTGTTTTCTATGACAACACTCTTTACTTGAATCCCTTGATCTTTAATTGGCTTATGGATATCAGTGAATACATGCTCAGATGACATGATGGTTACCATGTGACCAATTGAAACATTATCTCCAATCGTTATTCCGCCTCTTGCTTGCAGATAGCAGAATTGATTAATTGAAATATTATTGCCAAGTTTAAGGTTTTCAGGGTTATACAGGATAACACCCTCATCAATAGCAACATTCTCCCCGCATTCTCTGGCAATGGTTCTTAACGCGGCGTAACGCAATCCTATTGCAATTTTGCCACTTCTCCTGTTCAACCGATTTATATAAAAAATTCGCGCATGAATGGGAAGTATTCTTATAATACGAGATAGAAACCAAATAAAAAAACCGTATTTTTTATATTTATCACGGTTTCTTTTCTCATTCAAAGTAACTTTTACACCTTTCATTTGTGTTTCATTCTTTCTATAGAATATTTTTCTTTTTTAACAATCCATAAAGACTGGCCTTACTTAACAATCGTTCATTCGTGTTCGGTTAACCAAATTCACCCCAAAAAGAACACGTACAAATCAAACAAACTCCGATTTACAACAGTTTCCGGTTATTGTTGCAATCGTAATGAAGAATACCCACAATATGGGGTCCCCTTTTGCCTTGGGAACATGAAGCGGCATTTCCAATGTGGTGAATCCATTGATAAATTTCACTATATATGGTTAACCGATCACGAATGTACCGACATGACATACTACAAAGTCGCTGCCAAGTTCGGCACCAAAAACGACGCCAGCCATTTTTTAAAAAATTATCTGCTGTGCTTGAAAAAGCCCCTCCAGATAGAGGTCAATGCTCTGAGAATTTCATCAACTAGCAATATACTTCACCGTATATTATTATCAGTGATTGCCGGCAATTCTATAGCAGGGCAAACCTTTTCACATCCGGCCTGTTGATTATCCAAAATAATCAATGAATATTATGAGATCGATGAGCTCAAACACAGAAATCAAATGCGACGATGATCTCAGTTGGCAGCGAATGTATAAGAAGATGACATAAAATGCAACCAAGGTAGTTTTTTGCAATGTTGTACGCTTTTTATTTGATGAAACGTTTTTATCATTAGGACGGACCATAATTAAAGCACAAAAAAGCTGTCCAAAGACGGCATTTTAAGTAGTAGCGAAGAAATTCGTTAGTTTTAAATATTGCTTAAGGAAGCGAAAAAGAAGCTCGACTTACCAGCGGCATTGATACATTTCCGCATTATGCTCTACGGGATCATTACGAATATTTATATCCAAATACATGAAGTGTCGGGGTCGTCCTCAATAACAATAATTCAATAGCGATGGACGGAACGTTTTTCGCTATTACCTATATGAGTCTGTCTAAAAACCCCCGCATCCCAAGGGGTGATTCAAAAAACGCATTATTCGATGGTATTTTGCACCATTTAAAGGTATTTTGACTTCGCATGTCGAATCAAATGAAGAAACGATCGATTCGAAA
>NZ_SLXT01000010.1 GCF_004341395.1 Heliophilum fasciatum | reverse complement strand
GGTACGGTTTGCGGCTATTTTCTTGATTAATTTGGAAAAAACACGGTTTCAACGGATACCATACTTGGTTCCATTGGGTTCCTGGACGGACTCTACATAGACAATGGCACTGCCCTTCTCGCCTTCTTCAATATGCATGCCTTCCTGATCCTGCAATTGCTCCATGGCCCGCTCACTGCCTTTGCCGGGAAAAACCCGCCAGTACCAGGGGCCATGGAAAAAAGGCGATTCTTCCGGTGACAGCATGCGCTTGTTGGCCCGGCGAATGCTGGTGATCACCCAGCGCTCATCTTCGCGAACCAAATGAAAGCGCGCTTGGTAGGCGATCATCGTTTGATCTTTGCCGATCAGCGCATCGGCCGTCACATTTACCCCGTTGGAACTTGGTTGCTCATCAACAACGACGCCGCGCAGCAAACTTTCGCCTTCATATTTACTTTCCATCTGATCACGAAAGTCCTCATAGTTGCCGTACTTGTCGCGCGTCTTTTGGGCCACCACCAAATAAGCCAGTCCCCAATCTTCGACGGCCCAAGCTTGGTAATAAGTATGAACCACTTCCCGGGGACCGAGTTCCCGGTCAAAGAGGCGATACATTAAGGCGATGCGCGCCTTTTCATCGAGCGGCGCCGGTCGCTCCAGCGTTTTCCAGTAGGCTGTAACTTGCTCATACACTTCTTCGTCTTCAATAAAGCGCAGCTTCGACAGCAGGGGATCAAAAAGCGCAAAGGCCTCCTGATAGGTCAGATCAACCGTATAATCTTCCAACCCGCTGAGCAAGATCCGGCCTTGGCCAAAAGGTGCTTCACCGACCCAGTCCAACTGCGATTCTTCAGGATTGGCTTCGACATAATGACACAAAATGGCGCGGGTACCTGTGCGTCGCCCTTCCCAGACCAGGACCAGCGATAGGACGCCTTGCAGTCGAAAAGGTGCTGCTTTGGCGACAAAGCGATTCATCGGGATGATATTCACGCTGGGCCTCCCTTTCTTGCCTCGACGGCTTCATCGCCGAGGCGGTGGAGCAATTCCGCTTCGTCGACGACAGGAATGCCCAACTCGCGCGCTTTATCCAGTTTCGATCCGGCCGCTTCCCCGGCGACGACCCAACTGGTTTTTTTGCTGACCGACGAAGCGACCTTGGCGCCTTGTTGCTCCAGCAAGCGCTGCGCTTCCCGCCGCTCTAAGGTCGGCAAGGTACCGGTGATCACGACGGTTTGTCCGGCCAAGGGCATCGCAGCAGCGGCTTCCATCACAGCCGGCCCGGCCATCAGCACACCGGCGGCGCGCAAACGGTCAATCAACTGCCGGTTCGCTTCGTTGGCCATGTAGGCCGTCAAGGACGCGGCCATCGTCGGACCAATTTCCTCAATCGCACAAAGTTCCTCCGCACTGGCGGCCATTAACGCATCAATGGAAGCAAAGCGGCGCGCCAATGTCTTTGCCGCCGTTTGACCGATGTGGCGAATACCTAAGGCAAAAAGCAGCGGTGCCAGGCCGCGCTGTTTGCTTTGCTCGATGGCTTTGATCAGCTTCGCCGCCGAACGCTTACCCATGCGCTCCAGTGGTTCCAGTTGTGCCGCCGTCAGGTGATAAAGATCGGCAACGGTATGGGCCAGTCCGGCTTGCCATAACGATTGCACCACCGCCGGTCCCAGGCCTTCAATATCCATGGCGTCACGGGAAGCAAAATGTGCCAATCGTTCTTTGGCTTGGGCCGGGCAATCGGCTGCGGTGCAGCGCCAGGCTGCTTCCGTTTCCAGTCGCGCCAGGACACCACCGCATTCCGGACAGGCAGCGGCCATCACAAAAGGCTTCTCCGCACCGGTGCGCTGTTCGGTACAAACACGCACCACTTCGGGAATGATATCGCCGGCTTTTTGAATCACTACGGCATCGCCGATGCGAATATCTTTTTCGCGAATCATATCTTCATTGTGCAGCGTCGCCCGGCTCACCGTCGTACCGGCGACACGAACCGGTTCCAACTCCGCTGTCGGTGTGATGACGCCGGTACGACCAACACGCAAGCGAATATCTACAACTCGGGTAATCGCTTGCTCCGGCGGGAACTTAAAGGCCGTAGCGTAACGGGGAAACTTGGACGTCATACCCAGTTGCTCATAGGCGGTCAACTCATTGACTTTGATCACCATGCCGTCGATTTCAAAGGGCAGATCATGGCGGTGTTCCGTCCAGTATTGGCAAGCGGTGATGACCTCTTCGATATTGGCACAGTAACGCCGTTCCCGGTTCACCGGCAAGCCCCAAGCTTCCATCGTCTCCAGCGCCGCCGTTTGCGTCAAGATGGGCCGGTCTTCCCCTTCCATGGACAGAATGTTATATAAGTACACTTGCAACGGGCGCTGCGCCGCCACTTTCGGATCCAGTTGGCGTAGCGAACCGGCCGCCGCATTGCGGGGATTAGCAAAGGTAGCTTCGCCTTTTTCGTCCCGTTCTTCGTTCAGCCGCTGAAAGGCTTCCTTCGGTAAAAAGGCTTCACCGCGCACTTCCAGATAATGGGGCAAGGTTGCTTGATCTCCCCGCAAGCGTAAGGGCAGCATGCGAATCGTCTTGAGATTCTCGGTGATCTCTTCGCCGGTTACTCCGTCGCCACGGGTAGCGCCGCGCTGAAAAATTCCGTTCTCATAATGCAAAACTACGGTCAGGCCGTCTATCTTCGGTTCCACCACATAGCTCACGGCGTGGCCTAATTTTTCTTGAATTCGCCGGTCAAAATCCCGCAGATCGCCTTCGGAAAAGGCATTGGCCAACGACAGCAACGGTGTCCGGTGGGTCAGAGGCCGAAACTCACTGCGCGCCTGGCCACCGACGCGCTGGGTCGGTGAATCGGCCGTCAAGAGTGCAGGATAGCGTGCTTCCAACTCCATCAGCGTCTGAAGCAGCCGGTCATAGTCGGCGTCGCTGACCTTGGGCTGATCAAGTACATAATAGTCATATTCGTATTGTCGTAACTGCCGGCGCAAGGCCTCCACGTTAGCGGCCACACCGTCAGGCACCGGCAACGCTCCTGTCTCCTGCTCGGCCGGCGCTTCTTTGTCCTTGATCATGGCTTGATCTCACCTCATTGTCCGCCGCTGATTTTTTTCACCGGTGCAAATTTCACCAGTAACTTCTTGATTCCCTGCCCCGTAAAGGCCACATTAATCTCTTGGTCATCACCGTGACCGTTGACTTTGACGACGACACCGACGCCGAATTTACCGTGCTGCACTTTATCACCAACGCGATAGCCCTCAGAGCCATCGGACGGCTCCGCTGTTGCTGTGGCTTGGCGCGTCGTCAGCAACGGATCGCCGGTCGTTCTGGCGCCCGGAGTTGCTACGGCCGGCTTGGCTATTGCGACCGGCTTGGCCGTTGCCGCCGTTCCCAGTCCGATACCGGTTCCCGAACCGGACCGGCTACCCAACCCTACCCCGGTTGCCGGTTCCGCCGGCTTGAAGCTTCCGGTAGAACCGGCCACTGCCGCAACTGCTGCGGTGCCGGAATAAGCCGAACGCTGTCCCCAACTGCTGCCTCCCCAGCGCGATGGCCGTGCTGGCGATACATCTTCCAAGAGCTCCGCCGGAATCTCCTCAAAAAAACAAGACGCACGATAACTCACAGTATTACCGAAGATTTGCCGGCATAATGCACGGGTCAGATAAAGCTCTTCCCGAGCTCGCGTTATCGCCACATAGCAAAGACGGCGCTCTTCTTCCATCAACTTTTCTTCATGGATCGAACGGCTGCTGGGAAAGAGATTGTCCTCCATGCCGGTAAGAAAGACGACGGGAAACTCCAAGCCTTTGGATGAATGCATCGTCATCAAGACCACGGCATCATCTTCTTCGGCATAATTATCGGTATCGGCGATCAAGGAAACACCGGACAAAAATTCTTCCAGCGTTTTTTCCTCGGAGCGCTGGTCAAATTCTTGGGTCACCGAGAAAAATTCCTTGACGTTTTCGATCCGGCTTTTCGCTTCTTCGGTTTTTTCCAGTTCCAACTCCCGGAGATAGCCGGTCATGTCGAGCATACGCTGGACGATCTGCGTGACCAACAAGTTCGGTGCCTGCGCACGCAAATCGCTGATCAACCGGTCAAAAGCTTGAATCAGTTTGACGGCCCGGCTTAATCCCGGCACTTCTGCCACCCGGCGCAAGGCTTCACTGGCTGTCCAATCTTGAGATGCCGCATAATCAAAGAGTTTCTGGACACTTGTATCGCCGATCCCCCGCTTGGGTACATTGATGATGCGCCGCAAGCTGACACCGTCAGCGGGATTGGAAATCAACCGTAAGTAGGCGATGATATCTTTAATTTCTTTGCGTTCATAAAAGCCCCGGCCGCCAAAGATGCGGTAGGGAATGCCGGAACGCATCAACTGATCTTCCAGTGCCCGGGACTGGGCGTTGGTGCGGTAAAGCAGCGCCATGTCGTTATAGCGGCGCCCTTGGCCCACCAGTTCTTCGATGCGCTGGGCAATATAGTAGGCTTCATCTTTTTCCGACTCGCCTACATAAGTGCGGATCAACGTGCCCGAAGGATTTTCGGTCCAAAGCTGCTTTTCTTTACGGCCGCGATTATGGCGAACGACACTGTTGGCGGCCGTGAGAATATGCGACGTAGAGCGGTAATTTTGTTCCAATTTCAGTGTCGTTGCTTCCGGATAGTCCTTTTCGAAATCAAGAATATTTTGGATGTCCGCGCCGCGCCAGCCATACACACTTTGATCATCGTCACCGACCACGCAAAGATTGCGGAATTTCTCGGCCAGCAGCTTGACCCAGATATACTGGGCATGGTTCGTATCTTGGTATTCATCGATATGAATATATTGAAATTTATTTTGATAATACTGGAGAACATCCGCATGCTGACGGAATAAGGTGACCGTTTGCATCAACAGATCATCAAAGTCCATGGCCATGTTGGCCCGGAGCTTGCGCTGGTAAAGATGATAAACTTTGGCCGCTGTTTGCTCACCGAAGTCATAGGCTCGCCGCTCATAGGCCGGGGGATCAAGCAGTTGGTTTTTGGCGTTGCTGATCTGAGCACGCACGGCTTGGGGCGCAAAGCGCTTTTCATCGATCTGCAATTCCTTCATGCAGTCTTTGATCAAGCGCAGTTGATCGTCACTGTCATAGATGACAAATTCCCGTCCATAACCGATTTTATCGCCATCTCGACGCAAAATCCGCACACAGGCCGCATGAAAGGTCGATACCCAGATATGGCGCGCGGCCGGGCCGATGATGCCGTCAAGGCGCTCTTGCATCTCCTTGGCGGCTTTGTTCGTAAAGGTGATGGCCAGGATGTTATAGGGGGAGACATGGGCCTGCTCGATCAAGCGGGCGATGCGATGGGTCAAAACACGGGTCTTACCGGAACCGGCACCGGCAAGTATCAAAAGAGGGCCATCCTGATGAAGAACGGCCTCACGTTGAACGGGATTGAGAGAGTCCAAAAGTTGAGTGCCCAATAAGTTCGCTCCTTCCGGTGATGCTGCTAGGCATGGCTCTACCATTTTACCACATCCGGGGAAAAAGGGGCTACCGTCATGGCCGGAGCACGGTTGTTTTACGAAAAAACGGGTAACCTACATGCGAGGAGAGACAAGCAACAGGGAGGTGGACCAGATTGAAACATAATCCAGTGCTCTCTGCGTTCGAGCGCGTCCAAGCGATGAACAGCCTCAAAGGCTACCAGCGCCTTTTGCGGGAAGAGATGAGCAAACCCGATCCCAGCTTTGATGTCGTCAAGTACTATCGCCAGCGGCTTGATCGTTGCCAGCAGATCCTGCACGGCCGGTGATAAAGCGGCGAAAAGCTCCGCGTCACCAGGTGATGCGGAGCTTTTTCCTTGCGTTCAGTAAACGTATTGACTTATCGATTTAATCGCGCATCAGCTTTTCGACCATGTCTCGATCCAGCGTGGTATCCACCTTGTTCGGGTTAACCCGCGCTCCGCCGACTTGCGTGATTTCGCCATCTTCACGGGGTTTTGACATCACCTGATCCTTAGCCGGTTGATCCGCTTTGTTACCAGCCATGCTGTTAACCTCCTGTAACTTCATTTCGTTTGGTCGCTTGGTAACAGCAAAGTTCGTATTGATGATCACCGATTAGTCACTGGTAAGGAATCGATCTACCTTATCTTCATCAAGGATCGCGTCGACACGGTGGGGATTGACTTGATCTGCGCCTACTTGCGTCAGATCACCGCTATCGTCGGTGCTCATGTTACCGCCGCTGCTGAGATTGATCATATTGTTTGCCCCTTGATCCGGATTTTTGAAAGTCATGACCTTCACCTCCGGGGCTAGTATGGCAGAGATAGGTGCCGGCTATACGAAACGATCGTTGATAAGCCCTATTCACTGAGCAAACGCAGTTCTTCGATAATCCCATCAAATTTCATCGATCGCGATGCTTTGACGAGCACCACATCGTTTTTATTGATGACGGAGGGTAACACTTTTTTCATGGCTTCCAGTTCGGGGAAATACAGAACCGTACAAGGAGGATTTGCTTCCACCGCTCCTTGCGCGATCGATTTGGCCATCGGACCGGCGCAAATCAGTAAATCCACATGATGGTCAGCCACATGGCGTCCTACTTCCTCATGGAGCTTCAGCGATTCCTCGCCGAGTTCCTTCATATCGCCGAGGATGCACACCTTTCTTCCGACCAAATCATCCAGTGCATCGATGGCCGCTTTCATTGACGTCGGATTGGCATTATAACAATCATCGATGATGGTCATATACTCCGTTTCAATCACATTAAAACGGTTATTGGCCGGTGTAAATCCCTCAATGCCTTTTTTGATCCGCAACGGCGTTAATTCGAACCGGTAACCGACGGCGAAAGCCGACAGCGCATTGGTAATCATTTGTCGCCCAAAGGAGGGAATCGTTATATTGGCCTTACCGCCGGCAAAGCAAATGTCACAATTAATCCCTTTGACGCCCATATTGACAATGTTATCTGCGTAAAAGTCGTTGGTATGCTCAAAGCCGTAGTAATAGGGTGTGATGGCGTTCGCTGTTTGTATCGATCGCAACAGTGGATCATCGCCGTTGAGGAAGATGGCACCTTCTTCGGCCATGTGCTCAAAAATCTCCGATTTTGCCTGCAACACGCCTTCCGGGTTGCCTAACTTCTCCAAATGGGAAAAACCGATATTGGTGATCACGCACACATCGGGGCGTACGATTCGACTGAGGTTGCGCATTTCACCAAAGTCGCTGACGCCCATTTCGATGACCGCCACCTCATGGTGATCACGCAAGCGGAAGAGCGTGAGCGGCACACCGATTTCGTTATTATAATTTCCTTGCGTTTTTAAGACTTGATACTTTTCTGACAGAACGGAAGCGATCATCTCTTTGGTGGTTGTCTTGCCGACACTGCCGGTGATACCGACCACCTTGATATCAAACAAACCGCGATAATAGGACGCCAGATCTTTTAATGCCTGAAAGCAATCGTTGACGCGGATATAGGGATGGGACGCACCGGGAATCTCTTTTTCGGACAAGCAACAAAGCGCCTTTTTCTCAATGGCCGAAGCAATAAAATTATGGCCGTCAAAGATTTTCCCTTTGATGGGGATAAACAAAAAACCTGCTTCTACATTACGACTGTCAATCGTCACGCCGGTGATGGTGGCCTGGCGCAGTTGCTCATCACCATGGTAAGTACCGCCGCAAGCGGCAGCCACTTGGTCAAGGGTCATGGGTTTCATCGTATCAGGTTGACGATTTTTCATGTCTTTACGTTGATATTGAATCGTCCCGTCGTGGCGCTGACGGTGGTCTTCTTTATCTTGATAAAGCAAAAAAGCTTCCTCAATGATCTGTTCACATAAATCTTCATGAGAGATGCCAATGGCTGCCGCTTCTTGGGGCAATAAGCTCGTCGGTGTCATGCCGGGCAGCGTGTTGGCTTCTAAGCAGTAGATGGCGTTATGTTCATCCAACAGAAAATCAATGCGTGCATAAGTATCGAGGCGCAATACATGATAGACTCTCAAGGCCGCCTCTTGCATGCGCCCGGTAATCACCGGATCCAGATCGGCCGGGCAGAATTCATCGGCTTTGCCTTTTTGATATTTATTCGCATAATCATAGAAACCGTCTTTCGGTACAATCTCAATCACCGGCAAACACTTACCGCCCAAGATACCGACGGAGAATTCGCGGCCCTTAATATATTGTTCAACGAGCACTTCTTTTTCGCCGACAAAAGCCAATTCCATGGCTTTGAGATATTCTTCGCGGTTATGCACGATGGAAACACCGATACTGGATCCGCCGGAACAAGGTTTGACCACACAAGGATAGGCCATCTCATCGTTGATGTAGTCATTAACCGTATGGGTAGCGGTAAACAGTTTCCCTGCCGGTGTGGTGATTTGATTGGCATAAAAAAGTTGCTTCGCCAGGCCTTTGTTCATAGCCAAGGCGCTGCCAAGATAACGGCTGCCGGTGTATTTGATCCCAAAAAGATCGAAACAGGCTTGCAATTTGCCGTTTTCTCCGTTGTCACCATGCAACGCCATGAAAACGATATCGGCCATTTTGCATATTTCAATCACATTTTTACCGATAAAACCATCGTCGTGATCGTTGCGCATTGATTTGATTTTTTCAATATCCGGCGCAAACTCCTTAATGCTGCTGGCTTCGGCATCAAAATCGTAATCAACTTCAAAAATCCGCGAGATGTCACTGTTCTCATTTTCATAACCAAAGAATACATCTATTAAAAGCGCTTTGTGGCCTTTTTTCCGTAAGGATTTGCAGACCATAACGCCCGTAGCGATCGATACATCGCGTTCCGAGCTCAAACCGCCTGCCAACACAACAATATTCATTCCTTTTCCTCCCTAAGAGTTCCAAACACAGCCGCTTTTTGCCTATCGGGCTGGCCGTTGTGTGCGAAAAAAGTTTGTTTCATAAGTATGTAATGAGCCTAGGTTATATTATAGCGTCCCATCGGCGAAATGATACCCTTTCTTTCACCAACCTCCACGGCGCCGAGAAAACAAAAAAGCCGTCAGCTTCTTGCTAACGGCATCTCGGCAAGTCACTTGTAGCAACCTTGAAGTCAGCGGTCCATCGACACTTGATTTCTTCCGCTTTTTTTGGCGTGATAGAGCGCTTGATCGGCTCGGGTAATCAATGACTCGGGCCGCTCTTCTCCGCCCGGAATCGTACATGCTACACCCACACTGACCGTCACATGGTCCTCAATCAATGACCCCCGGTGCGGCAATTGCTGTTCCCGTACGGCTTGACAAATGCACCGGCCGATATGTTCTGCGCCCTCCGCATCGGTATTCGGTAAGATGACGGAAAATTCCTCACCACCGTAACGGCAAGCCAGATCAGTGCTTCGCTTGATCTCCCTACGTAAGGTAGCGGCGATCGCTTTTAGGCACTCATCACCGGCCAGGTGGCCATAGGCATCGTTATAGTTTTTAAAAAAATCAATATCAACCATAACCAGCGCCAGGGACGTTTGCTCCCGTTTGGCCCGCAACCATTCGGAGGTAAGATATTCGTCAAAGCGCCGGCGGTTGGCGATCTCTGTTAACCCGTCAAGCATGGAAAGATCGTTAAGCCGCTTAACCGCTTCCTCGAGCTGCTGCGTAATCAAAACCAACTCTCTCTCCCGTTTTTTACGAGCGTCCATCTCCTTTTTTAAGAGCAAGGAAGAACGGATGCGCGCCAGCAGTTCTCTCGTTTTGATCGGCTTCACAATGTAGTCAACAGCACCAGCCGAGAAAGCATCATCAAGCAGCGTTGTATCGGTCACCGAAGTGATCATGATCACTGGGATATCACAGGTAAACTCATTGTTCTTTAGCTCTTTTGTGGCATCAATGCCGTTTTGACCGGGCAAGACCAAATCCATTAAAATCAAATCGGTACTTTGGGCATGGTGAGGAGCAAAAAGAAAATCCAAGGCGGCCTCGGCTGTTTCCATACCGACCACGTCGTACCCTTCACTACATAAGGTGATATGAAGAAATGAACGAACCATTGACGAATCGTCAACGATCAGAATGGTCATCGGTGCTCCCCCTTATTCCGCCGGGCTTTTGACCAATTGCTCTATCGCATCGAGGAGTATCTTTTTCTTCAGCGGTTTTGTGATGTGGCGATTACAACCGGCATCTAAACTGCGCTGAACATCTTCCGAAAGGGCATTCGCCGTAATCGCAATAATCGGCACCGGTGAACGATCATGGTCACGTTCCCATTGGCGAATCGCTGCCGTAGCGCTGTAGCCATCCATAATCGGCATTTGCATGTCCATCAACACAAGATCATATCTATTTTGTTCATATTTTTCGACAGCTTCCAAACCGTCTTCGGCAAAGTCCACCTTGTAGTGATCACCGGCCAAATACGCTTTCAGCAAAATCCGGTTGTTTTCCGCATCCTCAACAGCTAAAACCGCCAGCGGTGCTGTTGATCCCGACGGCGGAAACTGCCTCTCCGGCACCGGCTCAACCACATCCGTCGGTACTTGCGGCACCCCAAGCGGCAAGAGCAGCATAAATGAAAACGTGCTGCCGACGTCAGGTTGACTGGCAACGGTGATATCGCCACCCATCATCCGCACCAGGTGGCGGGCAATCGGCAAACCTAAACCGGTACCGCCAAAGCGGCGCGTCGTCGAAGAGTCCGCTTGGGTAAAGCGTTCAAAGATCTTATCTTGACTGTTGATGTCAATGCCGATGCCTGTATCTTGCACAAGAAAGTTCAATTTCACTGCTTGATCTTCCTGCACAGTTTCATCGGAAACTTTGACAATTTTCAATGAAACCCAACCTCGCTGGGTAAATTTCACCGCATTGCCTACGAGATTGACCAGCACTTGGTGGAGTCGTTCGCCGTCACCGCTTAGATGAACCGGTACATCATCGGGGATATGGATACGCAGATCGATTTTTTTCTGCAAAGCACGTACCTTGACGATCGTTTCCACCCGGTCGACTAATTCCCTTAGATGGAAATAGCGATTTTCCAACTCCATAAAGCCGCTTTCGATCTTGGAAAGATCAAGAATATCATTGATCAAGACAAGCAATGTTTCACCGGCCGCGCGACCGATACGCAAGTATTCTCGCTGCTCCGGCGGCAAATCACTTTCCCAAAGCAAGTCATTCATGCCTAAAATCGCATTCATCGGTGTACGAATCTCATGGCTCATGCTGGTCAAGAACTCTGATTTCGCCTGCGACGCCGCCAACGCTTGATCGCGAGCCGCCCGCAATTCCGCTTCAAAACGCTTCAACGGGCTGATGTCAATGACCGTACCGATCAGCGCATCTTGGCCTTGATAAAAGGTCGTCGAACCATACACTTCGACATCAATACTTTTTCCCTGCTTGGTCGTCGCTTGAATCTGAAAATGGGTCATCACCGGTGTTCGCTCGAGCAATTCAAGCATCTGACCATAATGGGGGTGAGCCCGATCCACAAGATCGGTAAAATTCTTTTGACCGATCAAGTCCTGCGGCGTGTATCCAAAGATTCGCGCAAAGCTACTGTTAATGTAGGCAAATCGCTGATCTTGAATAATATAAACACCCACTTGCGATTCTTCCACAAGGCTGCGATATTTGGCCTGCGCTTCAAAGAGTTGATTGTTCCGGTCTTGCAACAGACGGAAATTATCAACAATCCGTTCACTCATGGAATTAAAAAGCGAGACTAGCTCTAAAATCTCCGCCGGTGAGGATCGAAACTGTTCCACATCAATAAATTGCGCATAATTACTTTTGCGAATTTCTTGGGCCATCTCAATTAAATGCATGATCGGTTGGCGGATTTTGCGGCTGATAGAAATCATCGTCAATGCGGACAGGCTGAGCAAAATCGTTGTGGCCGCCAGAATATCGGTCAGCGAGTTATAAAACGGAGCAAAGGCTTCGCTTTGATCAATGGACCCGACGAGCATCCAACGCCGCCGCGGGATCAGTTGATAGACACCAAGTACCGGACGACCGCGATAATCGTTGTACATGACCATCGCATTGCCGGTGCGCAGCGCTTGCTGAAAAGCCGACTCATTAATCGTGGGCTGTAAATCACTTTTGTTTGTTAACCGCGAATTGTTGATAATCTTGCCGTTAATATCGACCAGAAAGGCTTCTCCAGTGTCGCCCAAGTCAAAGTTGTCGATCATCCGGTAGATGTTTTCCAGATCGACACTGGCGGCAATCACCCCATGAAAGGCACCATCGTTCCCCGTGATCGGTGCCGCCACGGCGATGATCGGTTTTTGCTCACTGCGCGAAGTCAGCATTCCCGAGATGAAACTATGCCCTTGCCGCGCTGCTTGAAAATACTCGCGATCGCCCACATAGGCACGAATACTGCTGGGCGGGCTTAAACGTGCATCATATCGCACTTGACCGGAAGGGGCAACCACAAAGAACGTTGAAAAATAGGGATTAGCGGACATCACATCTTTAAGCGCCCGCGTTATTTCATCTTCATTGCCGGTACGCCAGACAGGCAACATGGCGATCATTTCCGTGGCTGTTTTTCGTTCTTGAAACCAGTTTTCAATATACATTTGTTGCAATTGAAGGGCTTTGCTTAATTGCTGATACTTCTCTTGCTTAACGTACGTGTAATTGACCGATAAAAAAATCGCCAGCAAGAGCAGTATCGTCCCCAAGGTCAGCGCAATTCCCCGCTGAACAAGTTGAGAGAATAAGCTTTTGCCCATACTATCACAACCTTACCGCAACAATTCCATGAATTGCATCATTCGGTCGCTTGAAACAACGCACTGCTTCCGGCTTCCTTGAGGCTCTGTAACTCCATCACCACTGCATAGTACAAGATTTCTAATTGATCAATCATGTCCGGCAAATCATCCGTTTGCCCTGCTTGGATCTGGCTTTCAATGTTTTTACATAGCTTCGCGGCTTGATACGCGCCAATCATACCATGATCATTTTTCATCTTGTGAACTAAAGTCGCAATACTGTCATAGTTTTCATCAGCCAAATATTGTTTCAAACGTGCGATATTTTCCGGTGTTTCCTTGGTATACAAGCTCACCACACTGTCTAAAACACCCCATGCCGTTTCTTCATCAATACCATCAAGGATTTCCAAGATCATCGAAACATTGAGCATCGCATATTTTTTCATACGTTACGTCCTTTCACATTCGTTCAAAAGGAAATATCGCTAATGTACTTCACCATAACTAATAGGTTCTATATTTCTTTTTACGTGCTTACTTTTCCTTCTTCACCTATATCAACCCTAGACGAAAATCGACAATTTTACCCGTTGTAGCGCAGTTTTATTTTGTCCATAACCACCAAATAAGCCAAAAACCTTTGACCCCATTCAAAGGCGGGGGCAAAGGTTTTGGCGAGACTTAGTTCGACAAGGATAAGGAACCACGCTTTTCCAAACGATTCAGATCATGAGCCTGCATCTGGCTGAGCGACAGTGTGTACAAGGTATCACCAATATAAAGGGCACGCTGCACATAGCTGTCCCCATTCATGCCCATTGAGGGGTTGCCCATCTTCAGCATTTCCTGGTCATCCAGATGGGTGATGCGCCCACGCAGGCGGAATCCGGCGTCGCGATCGAGTTGATACACATAAAGCCCCTGGTAAGCAAATTCTCCATAAGCGGGCCAAGGCGAAGGTTCCTCTTGCTTGGTCGCCGGCAGTTGGTACAACGCTACCGGCAAGGCCAATAAACGACGCTCCCGATCAAACAACAGCGCTTTGGGATTGCGCAAGAGTTCCGAATCCGTACCGCGATCGCCGATCTTTTCAACGAACTTTTCCACGGGATGGGTCACGTCCGTCACGTCGAACAGGGCAATCTTCAGCCCCTGGTAAAAAGCACGCGTTTGCTCCGCACGAAAGGGATCATTTTCCACAGCCATTTCGATCGTATCTTTGCCAAAACCAATGATGTGGTTTTCATCATAAGGATGGAGATAGTCGCTGTATCCGGGAATCTTTAAGGCACCAAGGATTTTGGGCTGAGTGGGTTCTTGCAAATCAATCACAAACAGGGGATCCACTTTCTTGAACGTCACCATATAGGCACGGTGTCCCATGAAGCGTACGGAGTAAATTTGTTCACCCGGCGCAATGCCTTCGATCTTACCTTGAACCTTCAAGTCCCGATCGAGAACGTAGAGATTGTTGCTGGATGACGGTTCACCTCTGCCCCAATGGTTCCCTTGCGTCGTGGCGATACGCAAATGATCGCCCTGTTCATCCATGGAATACTGGTTGAGAATACGACCGGGTACTTCCCCCGTCTGGCCGCCAAAGTTCGCCGCACCTTGGGCCAAGTTGAAGCGATAAAGTCGGGTTTTTTCCGGATAGGTCAGGCCTCCCCAGAAGGGCGGCATGGCGATGCGCGGCGCCAGATCATAGACCGGTTTGGTATAGCCCGTCACGGCTACATACAGATGCTGCGGCGAAGCGTAGATATTTTCACCGGAGCCCAGATAGGCTTGCACCTGCGCTTTTTCCTGCAGGGCATTCAGCTTCAGACCGGCCACGATCAAATAGTTCGGGGTGCGAAAATCAGGAAAATACCGAATGTCACCGGGCAGGATGGTCTGCACCGCATCGGCTGTTGCCGTATCGCGATATTGCGGATACAGCGCAGGATCTTCTTTTTCCGGAAGGCCAAAGCCCAGATAACGATTGGCCACCAGATAAAGATCATCACCAACACGACGGGATGACACATAATCACCGGTCAGGGAAAATTCACGGACAACCTGCGGGCGACTGCGGTCACCGATATCATAGACGATGGTTTTCACGGTGCGCTGCCATGCCGGCATGATCGGGTGAAGTTTTTCGGATGCACGATCTTCATAAGGTACGGGATCGTAATCGGGTTCAAGGTTCTCTTGTTGACCGATCACAACCAAGCAGTTGCCGTTGATATAAATCTCCTGCGGACGCATCGCTCGTTCGTCATAGGTAAGCTGAGCCGTCACCACCATGGCGTCAGACGGTGCAGCCTTGAGGATCAACAGCCGCTGGCGATTGACTTGATAAATGTACTGCCCGTCAGTCTTGACGATATCGGCTTCATCGACACCGGCCACTTGGATATTCGTCGTTGAATAAGCCGATGATGGAGCGACTTCGGCTGCCGGAGCCATGACCGGCATATCCGCTTTTTGAGCGATCGCCATCTTCGGCATGGACCCACGAATGAGCCCTGCGTCTTCCATCACCGCTTCCTGCTCCGCTTGGGCCCGTTCCAAAATGGCACGCAGGGCCGTGTAATTGCCCACCACCGGCAGCGAAGTGTTGGTTGTCGCCGCCAGGGCCGGTGCAATCGTCATCATGGCAGGAACGCCGGTCACAGCCAGAGCCATGGCACCGATGATGGCGATTCCGGCAAGCAGCAGTGATACGGCCAGGCTGTAGCGCCCTGGCTTGGCCAACCAACGGGGCACCGAGGACGAAGGCTGATCGGTCCGCTTCATCCAACTCACTCCTTTAGTCGAGTTCGTTGATCTTTACTTTTTTAATATAGATATCTTCCGCCGGCTTGCTGGCTTCACCGTTGCTACCGGTCAACACCGGCGTATCGGAGATGGTTTGAATCGCTTCCATGCCTTCCATCACTTGACCGAATACGGTGTAGTTGGGATTTTCATTAAGGTACGTCACTTGCTCACCGTTACCGATAAAAAACTGGCTGCCGTTGGTATTGGGGCCGCTGTTCGCCATGGCCACGACGCCGGGCGCATAAGGGATTTTCGCCGGTAACTCATCTTTAAACTTGTAGCCCGGGCCTCCCATACCGTTGCCCAGGGGATCACCGGTTTGAATCATAAAGTCTTTGATGATCCGATGAAAACGTACACCGTCATAAAATCCTTCCCGCGCTAAAAATACAAAGTTATTGACCGTTTGCGGTGCATCGGCGGCCAGCAATTGAATTTTAAACGTTCCGCGGTTGGTCTCCACTTCGGCTACATATTTCTTTTTCGCGTCAATCTTCATCACTGGCGCACTTTTATACTGGCCGTTTCGTGAAGCGATCTTGGCCGGATCGGGGCCTTTGGTGCTGATTCGGATCGTAAACGGTGTTTGGCGCCAGAGCACATCAGCACCCAGCGTTTGGCTGACAAAGGCCAGTGGCACCATCGTGCGATCGTTTTGAATCACCGGCGCCGTTGGCATGGTGACAGCCTGTCCGTTTAGATAGGCTGTTTTTTCATTGATCGTCAGGGTGATTCTTTGACCTTGATGCCGAATCGTTACTTTTTGCTCTTCTCCGTTCCATTCCACCTGAGCACCCAGATGCTGGCTGATAAAGAAAAGCGGAACCATGGTACGATTATCTTCATTAATGTAAGGTTTGGCTTGTTCGAATTGAACCGGTGCACCATCGACCAATAATTCAATCGAATCGGCCGGAGCAGCGGAGGCGACGGTGATCCCGCCGGTCAAGACCCCGAGGGCCAAACATAATGGGATAACTCGTTTCATCATTGCAGCTTCTCCTTTACTTCGTCGTTTGTTACCATAATCGCATAGGTTTGCTTTTCTTTCAAGACTCCATCTTGACGGTAATCGACTACATAGCCATTAATGTAACAAAAGAGCAACTCATCGTTTCAATCACTACATAAAAACAGCCGATGCCGGGCAGGAAGAGCGAAGGATATCGCCGAAAAAGAATAAAGAAGCAAACACGATTATGGATTTAGACAGACAAGGAGGTTTGTTTTGTGAAGCTTCAAGTAAAAATGTTGTCTCTTATTCTCGTACCTGTTATCTTGATCTTTTCGGTGATGACCGCTTATACAAGCATTACGTTCTACCGTTTTGATGTAGAGGATGCTACCCGCCTGGCAATCGCCGATGGTCAAGCGCTGTCCAGCCAAGCCCAGGCCTATCTGGAAATACGTCTCAACAACGCACGGACCTTAGCTGCTGTTATGGAAGGCATGCGTAAGGACGAAGCCACAGTGAATCGCAATACGGCCAATGAATTGCTCAAAGCCATGCTTGAAGATAACGAAGACATACTCGGCGTGTGGTGCGCCTTTGAACCCAATGCCCTTGATGGAAAAGATCGCAATTACATCAACCGCCCGGGCCATGACAGCAGCGGACGTTTTATTCCGCATTGGAACCGCGTAAACGGCACGATTCAAGTCGAACCGCTCCAAGGCTATACCACACCGGGTGAAGGCGATTACTACTTACTCCCCTTCAAAAATGAAAAAGCCACCATCGTAGAGCCCTACGAGGCCACGATCGGTGGACGCAAAATCCTGATAACGACGGTTGCTTTCCCGATTCATCATGAAGGAAAGGCCATCGGTGCCGTCGGTATCGACATCGCCGTCGATCAACTGCAAAAACTCGTTACAGCAACGGATACCCTGAAAAACGGCTATGGCCGTTTACTTACCAACCAAGGTATCGTCGTTGCCCATCCTCAGCCGGAACTGGTTGGCAAAAGGGCCGATGAATTTGCAAACAGCAACGGTCCCGATATCCTATCGGTCATCCGTAACGGCAACCCCTTTGCTTACACCACATACTCGGCAGAACTGGGTGAAGACATCTTCATGAGTTACGTGCCGGTACCGCTTGGCGATACGGGAACACCTTGGTCTGTGGCGATTACGGTTCCGCAAAAAGAAATCATTGCAGCAACCAACGCGATGGTGTTTAAGCTCGTTTTGATCGCTCTTCTCGGTGTGGTCATCATTGCCGTCTTGGTCTTTTTCTCGGTTCGCACAATCGCCCGGCCGATCATCGACGTTACTCATGTGCTTGACCAGCTCAGCCACTATGATTTTTCCGAAGGTACAACCAACTTAAACTCCCGTCGCAACGACGAACTCGGTACGATGGCCGAGTCACTGTCCCACATGCGAACCAATGTGGTTAACTTGTTTAAAGAACTGCGCAATGCAGCTCAAAAAGTGACCGATTCGGCGCAGAACATGGGCGAAACAAGTCAGCAATCGGCACAAGCCGCTGATGAAATTGCCCGCACCATCGAAGAGATTGCCACCGGTGCCAGTGAGCAAGCCCGCAACACCGAAGAAGGCGCGGGGAAAATCAATCGTATGGGCGAAATCATCGACCAAGATCAGCAACGGCGTCAACATTTGTACAGCGCCGTGGAAACGGTCGTGAAGCTCAAAGACGAAGGCAACCGCATCTTGCAAGACCTTGTGGAAAAAACCAATGCCAGTCAGAAATCAGCGCAAGCGATCTATGAGGTCGTCGTTCATGTCGATCAAAGCGCCGAAAAAATCGGCACGGCCAGTGAAATGATCAAAAGCATCGCCGGCCAAACGAATCTCCTCGCACTCAATGCAGCCATTGAAGCAGCACGGGCCGGTGAGGCCGGACGAGGCTTTACGATCGTCGCCACGGAAATCCGGAAACTGGCCGAAGCATCCAGTACCTTTACAGAAGAAATCGGCGAAATCGTACAGGACCTGATCACCAAAACGTCGAACGCCGTAGAAACGATGAATCATCTTTCACGCCTTGTCAGCGATCAAGCCCACAGTGTGGAGCTAACACGCTCAAAATTTGCAGGCATCTCCGGGGCCATCGAGCAAACTAACGCTGTCATTGAAGCGCTCAACCGCTCCGGTGAAGCGATGGAACAGAAAAAGCAAGAGATCATCCATGTCATCGAAAATCTATCGGCCATCGCCGAACAAAATGCCGCATGTACGGAAGAAGCTTCCGCCTCCGTGGAAGAACAAACGGCCGGGCTCAACGAAATCGCTAACGCCAGCATGGCGCTGGCCAACCTTGCCGCCGAAATGCAGCGAGAAATCGCCAAATTTAAATTCTAAAAGCAACAAAAAAAGCCCCTCATTGGCTCGTCCAATAGGGGCTTTTACTTGTCAGGAATATGTTTTTTTACGATTTGCAAACGTCCCGTTTGGTTTCTACCCTGGAGTGTCTGCTTTGGGCCAAAAACTAGCACCATACATACTGATTGCCGCGGCATGAACAACCCCCACCATTTGATTCCAAATTGGCTAACCAACGAACTGTTGACAACAATTCATCGAACCGCCGAAAATTCGCCTGCGATTCGTCCATCAAGGCAATGACGGCATCAATAAACATGTCATCAATCTTTTCTTCCTTGAAGCATACTACACACTTTTCCAACCAATCTTTGCATTCTTCACTTTGGAAGAAACTAACCCCTCCACGGGCGGCCATAGCAGATCTGCGCAACATATCCCCTTCTGCCGAAAGTTCACGAAACATATTGTATTCCACCTCCTTATGGCTACACTTTTCCTGCTTAAATTATAGCACGGCAATAGAGGAAATCAACTATGTATTAACAGTAAATGTTTTTATTTTTTACTCCCGCCACCGGTCAGACCGCTAGCACCGGCATTGAAGGGGCATCATGAAAACGCTACAATAGGACCAACGCCAGCGCGCGAAACAGAGGTAACAGGAGGCATCACATGGCTTTCCGGGAAAAATATCAAAGATTACAACGGCTGCTGCAGACGATGGGCACTGTGTTGATCGCCTATTCCGGCGGCGTGGACAGCACCTTTTTATTGAAAGTTGCGCGAGACACACTGGGTGATCAAGCGATCGGTGTATTGGGGATATCCGGTACAGTGACGCCTGCGCAAGTTGACGAAGCCCGTCGGCTGGCTGCTAGCATGGATGCAACCTTTCTCACCGTTACTACCGATGAGTTCAGCCGCGAAGAATTTGTTAGCAATCCCAGCGACCGTTGCTATCACTGCAAAACAGCCCTCTTCGAACGGCTCTGGGAAATCGCTCGCGAAAAAAACATTCCCTATATTCTCGATGGTAACAACGCCGATGATCAAGGAGATTATCGACCCGGCATGGAAGCAGCGCGGCACATGCACGTGCGTAGTCCCCTGTTGGAAGCCGGTCTCACCAAACAAGAAATTCGTATCCTCTCCCAAGAACTTGAATTACCCACTTGGAACCGCCCTTCCTCCCCCTGTCTCTCCTCCCGCCTCCCTTACGGGATTCGTATCACCTCCGAGCGCCTCAACCAAATCGCTCAAGCTGAAGCCTATTTGAAAGAATTAGGTTTTGCGCAGGTGCGTGCCCGTTACCACAACGATATTGTGCGGATTGAAGTCGATCCTCAGCAGATGACCGCACTTGTGGCCCTAGCGACCGAGGTCGTTCAATTCATGAAAAGCATCGGCTTTATCTATGTTACCCTGGACCTGGCCGGATTTCGCTCGGGCAGCCTGAACGAATCGCTGAGTCTTCAAAGCGCACACAAATAAGCTGTATGAGAGGTGCTTTCATTGCATACGCAAAAAGAATCGTTACAACACAAATTCAATGCTTGTGCTCAGGAATACGACGGGCAACGGCAACAGTTAATCCCGTGCTTTGATGATTTCTATTCCATTGCTGTGGCTTTGGCCAATACGAAAAAACCAGCACCGAAAATTCTCGATATCGGTGCCGGCACCGGATTGCTCTCCGCCTTTTTACTGGAAGTCTACCCGGACGCCGAGTTGACGCTGATTGATATCGCCGAAAACATGCTCGATATCGCCAAAAAACGCTTTCAAGGCCGGCCCAATATCACTTATATCGCTGCTGACTATACACAATACTCCTTTCCGGAAAAGTACGATGTGGCCATTTCCTCCTTGTCGATCCATCACTTAACCGGTCCGGAGAAACAAAAGCTTTATCAACAAATTTACGATACAATTAGTGACAACGGTCTTTTTATCAATGCGGACCAAGTGCAGGGCGCTACACCTTGGTTAGAAACAACCTATATGAGCGATTGGCGCGCGAAAGTTGAAGCCAGCGGTTTGTCGGCAGCAGAGATCCACGCTGCCTACGAACGGCAAAAGCTGGATAAAATGTCTCCCTTAGACGATCAACTAACCTGGCTGCGTCAAGCCGGTTTTCGAGATGTCGACTGCATGTACAAATACTATAATTTCGTCGTCTTATTCGGACGTAAACAGTAACTACGAAATCGGAGTGAAATCATTGTTATTCACAACCGTTGACAGTCCTGAGTTCCTCACATCCCTTTGCAGTGTCAACAATGAGCCCATCGGCAGCCTCACTCCGCTGGACCTCTTGCAACGGCTTCGAACGATTCAACAGACACCGGGTCAAGCTGTTCATCACCTGGATCCATGGTTTATGGGACTCTACGAGGAAATTTTTATTAAACCCAATCGGCTCGTTCACACCGACCTGTACCGCCGGGCCAACCGCTTTCCCTTGCCGGAGCCCTGCAGCACCGAACACATCAGTGTATGGCGTACGAACATGGATCAACTCGGTTTAGGCTACCGTATTCCCTCTGGCTTTTACGCCCTCATTCGTCCGGCCACCGTCACCGCTATCGTTGCGGCATGGCCCCAAAGCCAGGGAACTTTGTATGACTTTCTCCATTTACACCTTACGACCTTCCTCCCGTGGCAATGCAGCGACGGCGATGTGGCCACACCGATTGCCGCCACCTTCCTGCACCTGGCCCGGGCAGGGTATCTCGAACTGACATGCTGTCCTGATCTACCTTCACCGGCTTATTTTCAACATCAATTTAATTGGATCGTAAAGAAGCAATGATGATAACGGATTCACCACCCAACAATTGTGCAGCCTCTTCTGCAGACCTTGGTTATGAAGCCATTCACCAATGGTTATCCCAGGGCGCACCCAGAAGTGAAGACCTGGCGGGATTACGGCAAGGCATTGCCTACTTCATTATGAGTCTTGTCCCGATGAATATGTTTTGTGCACCTTCACATGCACGGACCCACAGCGTCTTACAACGAAAAGCAAATTTTGATGGCTTGCCGATCCCGATTCAGCTTGAAGGCATCGATACTGATCCAGGCATCTGCGTCCCGCGAAGCATCGGTTCCTCAGCCTTTGATTTCTACCAATACACCCAAGCAACGGGCAAAGCCAAAGCCTCCCTCTACCATCGCTTGCTTCGCCATCCTGCCGGTGTAGCCTTGATCTTGCAAGGGGAACTACTTCACCAAACATGGCAGGATCAGTTGGCAAGACACCTGAACTGCACACTGCCTGAATTGGCCTGGCATTGGCGAACAGCCACCATGTTCGAATCCCCGGAGCAAGCAGTCCTTCGCCCTCATTGGTCTAGGGAGCAACAGGGCGCGATCAATGACTTTTTTGATGATTGGTTCCCCAACAGCGAAAAGGGTATCCTGCGTGGAGCAATACCTGACCTGCAGCCGGATCAGGTTGCACCGCAAGGCTGCTTTAGCCCGGCGAATCACTACCACGGGCTGAATTCCCTGGATTCCCTGGACTTCATGTTGCAGTTGGATAGCCAAAGGATACCACAAGAGTTTATCTGGAATGGCGAACCCCTTACTCAGGCCATCGAAAATTGGCAGCAGGCGCTGGCTCCGGTATGGTCGGCGATTCAACAAAAGCATGTGGACCTCCGTTGTACGATGGAATCGATCCGCTGCACCCTAACCGAGAATGCACAACAAGGTAATTATTCCGAAGCTTTTCCCTGGCATCGCTGGTTACAAGAATACGAATCATTAATGCCCCCGATTCCGCCTTGCTGTACCTCCTTGGCCGATACGACTGATCAACTTACCTTGTACAGTACAAGATTCCATCAACTCCATGCTAATTACAGCATCCTCGCCCATGTGCAGGATTGGCTGACCTCGCCCGCATTTGCCGAGGAGCATCGATTGGTAATCCTATCGGCATTGCTCGCCCGGGCCATCATCAGTGATTACCGGGAAGATCCGTTGCAGCGGTTGCGTCAAAACCTATGTAAAGCCCAAAGCCTGACCTTAAAATCAACATTTGCTTCTTGGCAACAGTGGGCACGGCATCTACAACAGGACTGGCAAAAAACCTATACAACTGCCAAAGAGCATCTTGGTGAAATACTGCCTTGGTGGATTCGCTACTGCCGGCAAGCGATACTGCTCAAACGACTTTCGCTCCCCTTAACGCCACCTTTGCCCGACCTTGATTATGAGGCATTGGAAAAAGACTTGTCTCAATTCCCGCAGCACTTATCCCGTTTTGCCAGCACCTGGGGTGCACAACTGAGGCACATCGATGCCAAGGGGACCCTCCCCTTGGCTCGCTTGTCGCCCGCGTCGGGGTTATCAGCAGAAATCATTTCCTTTATTACAGCCGTGCTCAATCAACAGGCAACCTTGCTTGATGTAAGCCCGGAACTACTAGTCGAAATTAAAGAAAAAGTTCCGGAGCTCAGCCAATTCCTTTTTATCCGGGCCGTGCCGTCTAAATAATTCAACGTTCCGGGCATGGCACAGTCATGGCACTGGAAACGGTCATCTGGAAAACAAGTTGCCTTAGGAGGTGGTCGCCGCATCGCAGCATATTGGGAATATCAGTTGTAGGAGAATCGTTCGATTTTATCGGAGGTGTTAACTGTGGAACATGGTCTTGAACGTATGGAAAAAACGCTCAGCGACCTGATCCGCGTCATGGAAGACACCACTTCGATCATGGAGGATTTGGAGAAGGATCTGATCACCGCCCAAGAAGTAATGGCCAACCGCTTTGCCGATTGGCAGCAAGAAACAGCCCGCTTGGAACGAGAAGGTCGGACTCGGCGTCCCCGCTTTATGCTCTGGAGCAAACGTTTATCTGCTAAGAGCTTTTCTGCATAACATCATCAATTCCTAGAAGACTTAGTTGCCTTTCGTGCAACAGGTAGTGAACCGCATCTATAGGCTTGATCGACAAAGCCCCTGAAATCCCACGCTGGGACTTCAGGGGCTTACGTTTTCCTTGATCAATTACCATTTCCTTGATCAATCATTCATATGTCGGAATCAATCATTCATCTGTCGGAGTTTTTCCGGAGATACTTGTCCATCGTTGAAGATCTGGTGCAGCGTCTTCTCCACAAAACGCAGTTGCTCACGGGCGTCCTTCCGCAACGCTGCGACTTCAGCCTCGGCTGTCGCTTTGATCAACCGCGCTTTTTCCTTGGCAGCTTTTTCAATATCAGCGGCCGTTAATTCAGCACGAATCAAGGCTGCTTTGATATACTCCTCTTTCCACTGATACGTGCCCAACTCGCGTTGCAAAAGGGCTCGCTGATGATATAACTCACGGTAAAGTTGGGCTACCAGCGTAAGTACTTCTTGGACTTGCCCCGGTTCATAGCCATGAAAGGTTCGCTTTAATCGCTTTACATCAAGAATAGCATCTAATTCTTCCGGCTTCAAAAAATGCTCTACCTCCTTGTCGAAAACTGGCACGGACCGTCTTTGATCGTGCAAAGCGGCAGGAGCAAGCATGACGCATCGGTGGTACGGAAAACCAAACATTAATGTGGGAACAACGTAACATCGTAATCTACTCGTAGAGCATAGTTTATTTCTTTTTTAAGACTTTTTTTCCTGCTGTATAATTGTTAATTCGAGTATTGGAAGTAAAAACAGGTTTCCAGTCACGGTTACTTGATTATGTATAGAACCTCGCTATGCACCTTAGATCAACCGCGGGAGCTGAGCGGGGTTTGTTTATTTTGATCGCTCTATTTTATCTACCTTACCAACGATTTTTATGATACAATCCTTACAAATTTAATTATCATGGCTAACCCAATTTTTTTCCATCAATTTCAAATCATCAATTCACGCCCCATCTTATAATTTATATTAATATCAACGATTCACCTGAAATACTTATTTTTCCACGCACCTTATTTCTAGCTTATCACTTGACATCTCCCTCATTTTTCCTATATGCTCTATCTGAAACTTTTTATTCTTCGCCTTTTTCGCCTATCTTCCATCCCATTTGTTCTTTTCTTTTCTTTTTTCCTCCGCTTCTCTCCCTGGCGAATCGGAAACACCGGCCTATCGCTTCCTTATATGTCAATAATCCTTATAACGAGGTGTTTCGACCATGAGTCTCTCGGAAACCCCGACCGAATTTAATCAAGCGATACAACCGACACCTACCGTTGAACCTTCACTAGCTGAAAAACTTGACCGCCTTAAGTCCTTCCGGCCCAATCAAATTCCCTATGCCGGATTATGGGCGGCGCTGATCGTGATCACTATCGTCGCTACTCTCAGTGCTTACTTCTATCAACAAAGCACTTTTGGTGATCGATTGCTCACGGCCGAACAAGTGAATTATCTCGCCGAGCATAACAGGTATGATAAAGAACTGAATTTAATTTTCCAGCGCAAAGATGAGATCGGCAGTGCCATCGATCAATTGGCTCCCATCGCCCAAGAATGCTTGCAAGCGTGTGACAAGTACCTGGCCCTGATGGACAGCGAATATGTTCCCCCTGAGTTTGCCGAGTATCATCGAGTCCAACGGGAAAGCATTAACTACCAGCGACGTTCCATGGAAAGTTTATTGCGCTACTTTGAGACCGGCTATCCATCGTCCGTAGAAATCTCCAATCAATATACCGAGTATGCCAACTCATCGGGCTTCTCAGCGTACCTTAAGTTAGAAGAAGCCTTTCGACAAAACGGTTTTAAGTATGAAAAGCAAGCAGACGGTCAATTGTTTTACTGGCATAATAACAAACGCTTGAATAAATTGTTTTACTGGAATAATAATAAACCGATTCCCATCTAAAAAAGAGGCCATCCCCGTGGTTAACGCCATGGGGATGGCCTCTTTTATGATCTCCTCATCGATGGGAGACCTTCGATTTGCATCAGAATCGCCTGCGCCTGCTTATAATCGAAGTTGTCGATACTTTGCTTTAATTCATGTAAAGAGTCTTCCGCCGCCTTTTCATGGGCCAGTATTTTTATGATCTGTGCCAGGAAATCATCTTCGATAAAGAGATCCTTTTGCAGAAGACAATAAAATCTTGCCAATAACTCTTGCCGGTATGGCTCATTTTGAATTTGATGACCATCAACATGGCCCCCATTGACAACAGGCTCTTGGTTTCGGTCATCAATGACCAAGGCTTCAATCGCTTGCCCAAGTCTTGATTTTTCCTCTAAAAGCGCTTGAATCAGTTGTCGCGGTGTATCGCCCCAAACAATAGCCCCTTGAATATTCTTACATATCTCCATGACAGCCAAGGCACCTACATTGCCCGACGAACCTTTAATCGTATGCGCTAGTTCATTTACTTGATCCCAGTCCCCTTTTTCCGCTTGTTGAACCATCGCCTGTGTTTTTGCTGATAAATCATCTAAAAATGTATGCAAAAGCATCCTGTAAAGCTTCCGATTGCCGCCCAAGCGACGCAATCCCTCGGCGGGGTTAAGGCTTGGACAATCGCTAATGGTTATGGACGGTTTTATCGCTTCTGGTATGGATGGCTTTGTGGCTTCTTTTTTCTTCGAAGAATCGCGTTTTTTATGTAACCACAAAGCGACTTTATGGATTAACGCTTCCGGCTCAACAGGCTTCGAGAGATAGTCATCCATACCGGCTTGAAAACACTGTTCCCTATCGCCGGCCATCGCATGGGCTGTCATGGCAATGATCGGAGTTTGATTTTTTTGGCTGTCAGGCATCGATCGGATCATTCTTGTTGCTTGATATCCGTCCATTTCAGGCATCTGAATATCCATTAGGATGAGTTCAAAATCATTTTCTCCAAGCAATGCTACTGCTTCCGCACCATTTTTAGCTGCTGTTACATGCAATCCTTGATTACTTAAAATCTCTTGTGCTATCTCCCGGTTAACCTGATTATCTTCCACAATCAAAACCGAATGACCGGCTAACCCTTGATCGAATGGCTTCTTAACTCGCTCAAATTTATCAACCATATTTTCGATTTTACTAAATAGTTCGATGATCGCTTGAAGAACAGTCGTTGGTTGGAGCGGTTTATGCAATAACTCAACGACAGTATGTACATTTCCAATGGATTTAGCGTCCTCGACTTCGTCTTCGTCTTTGTTCTCGTTAATCGTCAGGATAGTTGGTGTTGTTCCGAAATTAATAGCATATTTTTTTTCTAATGTTCCTTTTGCATGATTGTTGGCTACCATCTGATAAGGCAAAAATACCAAATCAGCAGGCTTTTCAAATACTCCTCCCTCGGGTTCTGTTTTCTTGTTGAGCGCTTCTTGAGAATCATGCAGTCTGTATTCGAGATTCAGAGCGCTCATGCTCTCGCCAAAGATCTGCTGATCGCGAGGTTCATCTTCGATGATGAGTACATTAAAGTCCTTACTATCAACCAGTGATTGGATTATGGATACATCCGTTTTTTGAGCAAAAGGTACCGTGAAATAAAACGTCGAACCTTGTTCAGGCACGCTTTCCAGCCAGATGCTTCCTCCCATTAATTCAACCAATCGTTTCGTAATGGAAAGTCCCAGGCCGGTACCATGGTGATTTTCAGACATCAGCGTACTTGCTTGGTAAAATGGCTGAAACAACAATTTATGTTTTTCCTTTGGTATTCCAATACCGGTATCTTTCACTGCAAAAAGGATTTGTATCTTTTCTTCATCCCGCCCTTGTAGATGGGCTGCAATTGTGATTTCACCTTCGTAGGTAAACTTCACGGCATTCCCGATTAAATTAGTTAAAATCTGATTGATTCTTAATGGGTCTCCCCATAGACAAGACGGTATTCGGGAATCAATCACGGTTCTTAGATGTAATCTACTATTTTGTTTTTGCAATGAAAAAATGTCAAGAATATTTTTTACGATTTTTCGAATAAAAAAAGCACGATTTACAAGGTTACCGGTTTCCATCTTGGAATAGTCCAAGATGTCGTTAAGAATACCAAGTAAGTTTTGCGAAGACAGTTGTATTTTTTGAAGATACGTTAATACTTCCTTATCTATACTTTTCATCTTCGCCAGATGAATCATGCCAAGTATCCCATTCATCGGAGTTCTGATTTCATGGCTCATATTCGCCAGGAACTGGCCCTTTAATACCGTTTCCGCTTCTGCTCTTCCTATTGCTTGTTTAAATGCGCTAATATCCCTGCCGATCCGTTGTATTTCTAATATTTCACCCTTTTCGTTTTTGATTTCATAATCTTTCCATTCGACAACTCTCATGCCTTGGGGAGTATGAAAGTGTTGCTCTTTATCTACTTTTTTGCCTGCCAGGCATAACGTCGGTAGAATTTCATTTTGTTCAGTTGCTTGAGTGAGCAAACCATCAAGATGGCAACCAATAAGCTCTTCTTTATCTCTACCGATAAACTCACTTAATGCATTGTTAACATAGGTTAATTGATTATTTTTATCGATCCGAACAACCAGTTCTTCCTGTTGCTCTTCATTCCCGCGGGAATATACATCTTTCGCCGCTCCATAAATATTATCTTGAAATTTGGTGAAATTCCAAGATAGAACATTGTAGGTTCCATTTTTATTTTTAATTCGATTTAATAGCACGATTGTTTCTGATTCATCAATTTTCGTAAAAACTTCTCTGTATCGGTGCAAATCATCGCAATGTATAATTTTCTCAAATTCAATGTTATTTAAATCAGTTTTGCTATAACCAAGATGATGTTCCCATGCGTTATTTAGTTTAATTATTCTACCTTTTGAATCTAAAACACATAAAAGATCGTGAGAAATGCTAAAAAAAGGGTTGTTTTGATCATTGTGATTTAATTCTGATTTTCGATTCTCCCTCTCTACTTCACTCAATTCTTATTAACCCCTTTGTTCGCATTATTAATTAAATAGATGAGGTAACCGTGCCATCGTCAGCATGCAACCACACAGTACTATATCTTGATTTTATTGAATTCTTTTACAAAAGAAAAAACGGAGCCAATCCCTTCATGACTCTCTACACAAATATGGGAATCCATCTTGTCTAAAATCGACTTGCAAATGGCGAGTCCTACACCGGCCCCATTATATTTTCTCTTGTATGAAGCATCGCCTTGGGTAAAGGGTTCAAAAATATGATCCAAAATTTCTCCTGACATTCCTATTCCAGTATCTTTGACTCTAAATAAAATTTTAATCGTATCATCATTAGATTCCATTAGTTCCGCTTCAACGGACACCTGCCCCTTTTCGGTAAACTTAATCGCGTTATCAACCATTCTGGTTAAAACATCTTTTAATTTCATCGAATCACCAATTACCATCAACGGCAATTTATCATCGATAGCAACACTAAAATCCAAACCTTTTTTTCTCGCCATTGCATCTAACGAAATAGTTGCATCTAAAATCGCAGAGTGTATGCTAAAAGGAAATTCTTCAGTTTCGAAATTTCCCGATTCAATTTTTGATAAGAACAAAATGTCACTTATCATATCAAGCAACATTTTAGTGGATTTTTTTATATAATCAATTATTTCTTTTTGTTCTTCTGTGATAGCCGAAACTTCAAGCACCTCAATAAATCCAACAATACCATTAATCGGTGTTCGTATTTCATGATTAATATTTGATAAAAATTGACTCTTGAGAATATTCGCTTCTTCCGCTTTTTCCTTGGCTATTCTTAATTCATTTTTACTTTTTTCGATTTCCTTGATGTATCTAACTATTTTTAATTGATTGCTGACTCTCGATTTTACAATCACTGGATTAAAGGGCTTAGTAATGTAATCGATCGCACCTAATTTTAAACCGTTTTCTTCGTCATCAGGACTATCGAGGGCCGTAATAAAAATAACCGGTATATCTTTCGTTTTGGAGGACTCTTTTAATCTCTTACAAACTTCATATCCATCCATTTCCGGCATCATAACATCCAGAAGAATAAGATCCGGAGGATCGTCACCTAAAGCAATTCTTAACGCAGTATGACCGTTATTCGCAACCTTGATCTCAAACAGATTTTTTAATAATTCAGCTAAAGCAATAATATTTGTTCGCGAATCATCAACGATCAATATTTTTTGTCTGTATATTGCATCTAGCATTCAGAGCACCTCTAGCCATTTTTTATATCATTGATTTTTTCCAGAATCGCTCTCGACTTATCATAATCAAAATACTCCAGACTGTTTTTTAATTCTAATATTTTACCTCGTAAGATAATTTCATCAGGCATGTTGTTTTCTATTTCTTCAATTAGATCATTGCCAATGAAGCAATCGCTTTCTAACAACATGCTTATTTTATCCAAAATAATGTTGAGTTTTTGTTTCATTTCTTCCGCTGAAACATGGTTTTCTTCTTTTTTTTCTTCACGGTTAGCGCTCAGCTTCCCGGCACTATGCTCGATCTTGTCCAGCGAATCTGCTGGGTTATCATCGATGTTTTTATGTAACGTTACTTTGAAATAGAATGTGCTTCCTTGGCCTTCTTGGCTTTCAAAGTATATCTCTCCGCCCATCATATCTGCTAATTGTTTGCAGATGGCCAACCCTAACCCTGTTCCGTCATATTTTCTTGTGGTCGATTCATCACCTTGCGTAAACAGCTCAAAGACAGTTGTTTTTTTTATTTCCGGGATACCTACTCCCGTATCCTTGACAGTAAACAAAACTTTAATCTGATCGGCAGTTATGTTAGTTGCCGATGCAAACACTTCAATTTGTCCTTTTTCTGTAAATTTAACTGCGTTACCAATTAAATTAATTAGTATTTGCCTGATTCTTATTGTGTCACCAAGAAGAGTCTCAGGAACATTTTCATCTACTCGATATATGGATCGGATATTATTTTTGTTTATTTCATGTTCAAACATATCCAAAACCAGTTTTATCTCTCTTTCAATAAAAAAAACTTGATTATTTTTTTGATACTTCCCTAAATTAAATTGATAGTAATCGATAATGTCACTGAAAATCTTCAGCAATATTCTTCCAGAAGCTTGGATTTTATCTAAGTAATATTTTGTTTTTTGACTTTGTCCTTCCTCTAATGCTAAGTGACTTAAGGCGATAATTGCATTCATCGGTGTCTTGATTTCATGACCCATATTAGCTAAGAATCGATCTTTTACAAGGTTAGCTTCCTCTAGTTGATATAAATAGTTATTGCTTTTATCTAAAATTTTATTAATTGATTTTCGAATAATTTCAAATGGGTCTTTTTCGTTGATCGGCATGCGGTAGGAAATATTGTCTTCAAGCGAGATCTGGTTTACATCCTTATCCAAATCGAGAATCGGTTCTAGAATATCCTTTTTCTGTTGCCATTGTAGCATCAAAAATACCATCAATGATGAAACTAATGTAATGATAAAAATTCTGAAATATTGGATTAAATTCTTTGCGTAATCATCTAAGGGAATAAAACTAGCAATCGTCCAATCTGTATTTTCAATCGGCTGATAAGCTAAAAACCCTTCTTCCCCTTCTAATTTTATTTTGGCAATTCCCGATATATTTTTTAATATATTTTCTTGAATATCCGCGGAAATATCTTTGACACTCTTTAATCCTGATGAAAAGTTATATTCATAACCAGGATGAGCAAGTATTTGTCCTTTGCCGTCAATCAAAAAGGAGTAACCCTTTTCACTTATTTTCTCATTATGAATGATGGAAACGATGTCCCTGACGTCGACATCACCCGATACAACACCAAGCAATTTATTTTCGGCGTTATAAACCGGTTTAGCGATCGTAATGATCAATCGGTCTTTGGATGCATTGACAAAAGCTTCCGTTAACACCAGCTTTCCTTCATTTACGGCTTTTACATACCAAGGGCGCGTACGTAAATCAAATGTTTCAGGCTTTACCCAACCACTGCCGTTGATCATTTCATTATCAACTGAACCAAAGTAAATTGAATTAAAAGCAGGATCTTGTTTCATTAAAGCCTTGAAGTATTCTAAAAGTTCTTCATCGGTGCATATCCCCAAAGCGATCAGTTCCGTTGTATTGCTGATAATTTGAGCCTTTTGTCTTACTTTAGATTTGATCTCACTTCCGACAATATCTCTGGACTGCATTGTCAGAACAGTTCTTTCATCCATTAATATTTCATAAAAATAATTATATTGAAAAAATAACCCGGTTGCTACGACTACCGAGAGTATAAGGCCTAAAACATAAAATTTTCTGATTAAGTTGTTCACATGATTCACTTCCCAATCATAATAAACAATATGATTTCTTTTTTTAATTCGATTTTCAAGCTATTTGTTTCTTTTGTCAAGCATAAAATATTCCCCAGCCCCTTTTTCTTTGAAAACCATTCCGTCGATTCCATATTATAGGAACAACGTCGACGCATGAAACTTTCTTGATTCTCACAAACTTCTAGAGGAAAACGTTGCAAGGGAGGTAAGAACTATGACTGTCGGCACTCAAGTTAAGCAAACGCTTGCAGGGCTGAAATCAGCCCAAGGCAGTTTCGAGACTTTTGCTCTGCAAACCAACAACCAGCAGGCCAAAGATTTATACACTCAAGCTGCCCAGCAAACGCAAAGCATCATTGATTCCATCGAGCCGCGCATTGCTCAGATTGAGCAAGAAGAACCCCAATATAAAGGCTTCTAAAACGCCTTCGCAGGCTTTCTCGTTTCTTGCCGATTTCCTAGCTCCATCCCGGGCATGGGCTCGGGATACATAGAATCTCACCGGCCGGATTTTACGTTATTCGGCTTTTATTTTAATAAGGAGGTTATTCCCGTGACTGTCAGTAGCCAAGTTAAGCAGACCCTTGCCAGTGTCAAAGGTGCCCGTTCTACCTTGCAAAGCTTTGCCATCATCGAAGAGAATCAGGAAGCTCATGCGATCTTTAGCCGTAATATCGACCGCTTGGATCAAGTGATTGCTGATTTTGAGCGGCGTGTTCAAGAACTTGAATTCGCAGAGCCGCAGTACAAAGGTTTTTAGCTGCTTCCATCTCAATGACTCACTCCGGGGTCGCCGCTTCATTAAATGCTGACGAGGAGAGATCATTCATGCCGGATGTGCTCATGTTTTTACTGCGGACTGCGCTTCTCTTTGTTCTGGTGCTGGTTATCACACGCCTCATCGGCCCTCGTCAACTTACGCTTTTTGATCTCGTAACGGTGATGGTGCTTGGTGTGACGGCAGCGATGATGACCTTCAATCCGGCACTGACCCTACCTGGAGGAGTACTCCTGATCACCTGGGCAGCTTTGTTTATGGCCATGCAATTCTTGGCCATAAAATTCAAGGGCGTTCGCGACTGGATACAAGGCCGTGAAACCATCTTGATCAATCACGGCCAAGTACTGGAGGACAAACTGCTGGAAGCGCGCCTGACGCCGGAAGATTTACTCAGCCGATTACGCCGCAAAGATGTCTTTAATGTCGCTGATGTGGAATTTGCCATCATGGAGCCCACCGGTGAGATGAGCGTGTTGCTGGCCAAAGAAAATCAACCGGTTACGGCCAAGGGCCTAGGCATGCCCGTCGGACACGCCAGTGTGCCCCAAACGGTGATCCTCGACGGTGAAATCATGGACGAACCGCTGGCTGCCCTGGGGTTAAATCGAGGGTGGCTGCACACGGAACTGAAAAAAGCCGGTGTGGCCGAGGAGAATGTTTTTATCGCCCAGGTGGACTCGGTTGGACAATTGTATCTGGATTTATTTGATGATGCGATTGCATTGCCCCACCCCAAAACCAAAGAGTTGCTTTTTGCAACCTTGAAAAAAAACCAAGCCGACTGCGAACTCTTTGCCTTAAGTACCCGGCACGAAGCTACGAAAAGGATGTACACCAGTGCGGCCCAGACCATAAGCGATGTGGTACGCGATCTGGAGCCGCTGCTGAAGCGCTGAGGAGGGCTTTTTTATGTCGGACATGCTGAAAAAAAAATTATCGCCGGTGCAACAAGAGTATCAGGATTTTGCCAAGCAGCGTGAACCGCAACGTCCGGTGCTGCGCAACGTAATCTGGGCTTTTTTTGTGGGCGGTACCATTTGTCTCTTCGGCCAGCTGATTCAGGACTTTTTTCTTTGGAATTTTGATTTTACCGAGAAAACGGCCGGCAATCCAGCCGTGGCCATCTTGATCTTACTTTCGGTACTGGCAACCGCCTTCGGTGTTTACGATCACCTGGCCCAACATGCCGGTGCAGGCACGGCCGTGCCGGTGACGGGCTTTGCCAACTCCATCGCTTCGGCGGCACTGGAACATCGCAGTGAAGGCTTTGTGCTGGGCGTTGGCGGTAATATGTTTAAGCTGGCCGGTTCGGTCATTGTCTTTGGTGTTGTCGCTGCTTTTGTTGTCGCGTTGATTAAGATTTTGCTGGGAGGGACGTAAGCATGCTCACCGGTCATCAGACCTGGATTTTTCCCAACCGTCCCGTCATTCGCTCCAGTGCAGCTGTCGGTGGCCCTTATGAGGCGAAGGGTCCCCTGGCTGATGATTTTTCGCTGCTCCATGGTGACTTATGGGTCGGCCAAGACAGTTACGAGAAAGCCGAACGCAAGATGATGGAAGAAGCTTGCGAATTGGCGATTCGTGAGGCCGGGATGGAAAAAGCTGATATTCAGTTTTTTCTGGCCGGTGATTTGCTGAACCAGATCACGCCAAGTTGCTTTGCTGCCCGCACGGTCGGCGTTCCCTTTTTAGGGCTCTACGGTGCTTGCTCCACGGCGATGGAAAGCCTGGCCCTGGCAGCTCAACTCGTTGACAGCGGCGCGGCGCAACGAGTGCTTTGCGGTACGGCCAGTCACAATGCGGCCATTGAAAAACAATTTCGCTATCCCACGGAATACGGTTCTCAGAAGCCACCAACGGCGCAGTGGACCGTTACCGGCGCCGGCGTCGCTGTACTCACCCATGACGGCGAGGGGCCACGCGTTACATCTGCGACGATTGGGCGCATTGTCGACATGGGGCTCTCCGATCCCTTTAACATGGGGGCAGCCATGGCCCCGGCAGCCGTCGACACGATTACGGCACACATGCGTGATCGCGCCATCTCGCTCCATGACTACGATCTGATCGCTACCGGCGATCTGGGCCGCGTTGGTCACCCCATTGCGGTGGATCTCTTAAAGAAGCACAATATCGACATGCCTTATGAGCGCTTTACCGATTGCGGTATCTTAATCTATCATCCCGATCAACCGCAGGTATTAGCCGGTGGCAGCGGTTGCGGTTGTTCGGCCACCGTCACTTACGGGCACATTCTTCGTCGCATGCGCCAGGGGGAACTGCGTAAGGTGTTGATCATCGCTACGGGAGCACTGCTTTCGCCGCTTTCGTTTCAGCAAAAGGAAAGTATCCCCTGCATTGCCCATGCTGTTTCCATTGAATTCGCTTAGGTGAAAGGGAGGATTGCCGGTGGAAATCTATTTCTGGGCTTTTGTTGTTGGCGGTCTTATCTGTGTAATCGGTCAATTGCTTATGGACGTGGGCAAATTAACGCCGGCCCATACGATGAGCGCCCTAGTTGTGGCCGGCGCTGTGCTGGGTGGACTTGGTTGGTATCAGCCGTTGAGTGATTTTGCCGGAGCCGGCGCAACGGTGCCGATCACCAGCTTTGGCAACGCCCTGGTACGCGGCGCCATGCAGGAAGCGCAGCAGACCGGTGTTGTCGGTATTCTTACCGGTATTTTTGAAGTAACCAGTGCCGGTATCTCAGCAGCGATTATCTTTGGTTTTCTCAGTTCCTTGGTTTTTCGGCCACGGGGATAGTTTCCATGGGTAGCGCTAAACGTTCAATGACGCTAAATGTTCAAGGAGAGTACAACCATCATGCCTATCTTTCGCCTTGCTGTCCTGATGCTTCTGGCCCTCGTTCTAACCGGTTGCGGCAACATGACTAAATACACATCGGTGGAGTCAATGGGCGACCTCAATGCCACGCCGCCGCTCGACGCCGTTGCCGCTACCGCGCAATATCTGGCTATGCGAGTTCCCGGTGTAATCGCCAGCACCGCCGTCGTTACCGATCATGAAATTACCACTGCCGTTCAGGTCCGTGGTTTTGATCGATTACGCCTTAAGAAAATCCGCGAGGAAGTGAAGGCGCAAATTCAAAGCGCCTATCCAAATCATCAAGCCTTTGTAACGACCGATAAAAAGCATTTTCAACAGATTAAAGATCTTGGTCCGCTGGCCGTTACGGATCCCCGCGCACCCGATGTGATCAGTAAAATAAGCAAAATTAACCGAGAGATCGTTGCACCGTAGTATCCCTTGGGCTCGCGCCGAACTGTCAGATGCTCTTGCCAACCACAGATAACCCATCCCCTTGTTCAAGCAAAGGGATGGGTTTTTTGATTGCTTTTGATCAGGTCGGTCCTTGATGCCAGCAGTAATCATAATGTCCCCAAGGCTGGCAGTGGCACCTCGGATAGCAACATACATACCAGCAAGTACTCCAGGACTGCCCCCAATGACAAGACGATAGGGTGCAGCAATCATGTTTGGGATGTGGTTTGCAGGATGGCTTACGGCGCGGACAACGATGCGATTTTGTTTGCATCCTTGGTTCCCCCTTTCTTTCCTCTTTCACCTCATCTTATACCATTTATTTCCTTTTCGTTCATGGTCTTCTGACACTTTTCTTGATCCTTGTTTTTTTGATCCTTGTGTAGATAAGCCGGATATTGTCCTGTGGAACATAAGGAAAAATGATCCATATATTGTGGTGATATCTTTACAGGAGGTGCCATTATGTCTTTATGCTATTCGACTTGTGCACCCAATCCTTGTTCACCAAGTATGTGCATCATCAGTAAAAAATTTCATCCACCCGATTGTCCACTGGCTTGTGCATTTAAACAAAAAGAGATTCACCACGAGATTACCCTGCCTTGTGCAAAACCTGATGTAATCCGGTTGCTCGAGATTCCTTACGTTGATGCCAAGATTACCAATTTACGTATTATCGAAACGCCCTGCGGTCACTCCTTGGGTAACGAACTTCTTACCGGCAAAAAAGCCGTGGTCCGCGGTGAAGCTTGTGTTCACCTGGTTTATCAAAGTGAATGCAGCAATTTAATCGCCCTGGATAAAACGATCTCTTTTTTTGCAACGATTATCGTTCCCGAATGCTGGCACGAAAAAATGCCCCTCTATCCTTCGGTGCACCTAGAAGACGCGATCGCTTGCTTGATCAATCCGCGTCAGATTGAACTTCATCTTGTCGTTTTGATTCAAATTGACGATCCTCACTCACCTAAACCTTGTCCGCCTCCGCCCTGTCCGCCTCCGCCCTGTCCGCCTCCGCCCTGTCCGCCTCCGCCCTGTCCGCCTCCGCCACCCTGTCCGCCCCCGCCACCCTGTCCGCCTCCGCCACCCTGTCCGCCTCCGCCACCCTGTCCGCCTCCGCCGCCCTGTCCGCCTCCGCCACCCTGTCCGCCTCCTCACCCACCTCACCCGCCTCATCCACCTCGCCCACCTCGCCCACCTCGTCCACCGCATCCACCGCATCCGCCGCATCCGCCGCATCCGCCGCATCCACCACATCCGCCGCATCCGCCGCATCCGCCGCATCCACCGCATCCACCGCATCCGTCTTACCCACCGACCTCACCTTATCCACCGTCACCCTACTCATCCTATTCGCCGCAGTCTACCTATCCATCCCCATCAACCTATCCGCCGTACCCATCTCAATCACCTTATCAACCTCCCTATTCGCCACAACGCTTAAAGCACGCTAACCGCTCCAATCGCTCTTCTTCACCACCAAATGATGTAACTCCGATCAACGCTTCCGCTTCCGTCACTTGCCCCGACTGTTACCCCATCCTTATCGGTTATCATTCCGTTGCCGTTGTTGCATCGCCCAAGAAAAGTTTCAAGAAAAAGAGAAAACAGTAATAAAAAAGATTGCTCTTTATTCGTATCCTCAACGGATTGATAAAGAGCAATCTTTTTTCGTGAACTGAAACGTCTTAATCGCGTAATCATTAGCTGGAACCAATTACCAATTTTACCCATACCATGTGGTAGGTACAGCGCAGTGCCGTACCAAATTCGAAAGGAGTCTGATTTTCATGTCTCAAAACGGTTTCGCCTATCACGCCCAAAACAACTGTTGCTCCACCTCCGAGCCCTTTCCCTGCCCAAGAAGCACCGTTCTCTATCCTGCACCGGGTCAACCGGTAACCTTCCCCGACATTGCCAGCCCCAGCAATACGGCACAGTTTACGGTGATGGAGAACTTGGTTCTCCCCGGTGGTTTTCCGGATATCCACAACCTCGAACCGATTATTACCCCACCGGAAGTCAGAATTAATCAGCAACTCGTAATCCGTACACCGCAAACTACTTCCGTTGATGGTACCGTTTTTACCGGTCGTAAACTCGCTGTGGAAGGTCATCTCTGCCAAATGGTCCAATACACCACATGCCATACCGGCGCAAAACATGGCGTTCCCTTTGTCTTCCCCTTCAGCGCTTATATTCCCTTGCCTACCAATACGAACCTCAATCAAACTTTCCAAGTCAATGCTTTTGTTGAATTCGTTGCGATCACAGCCACATCTCCCCGCACTTTGTTTAAGAACGTAATCATCTTCCTCTGGGCTGTTCCGTTGTAATCAGGAAATCCGCTCCTCCCCTTTTACCCGGAAATAATCAAAGCACCTCCTACGATAGATTTTCTATCGTAAGAGGTGCCTTTTTTACATAGTTAGCAAACTACCCTTCGATCACCTTAAGAATTTCCGCCGTTTTCTCGGCCAGCAGCGCCGCATCGCCACGGCTTTCCACGTTGAGACGCATGACCGGCTCCGTGTTGGACGAGCGCAAGTTAAAGCGCCACTCGGCAAAGTCGACACTCAGCCCGTCCGTGCGATCCACAACGGCCGGCGGCTGCGCATAGCGCTCTTCGATCCGCGCCAGCACGGCCTTGGCATCATCCACTTTGCGGTTAATTTCGCCGCTGCAGGGGAACCGGTTGATCCGTTCTTCTACCAGCGCCGAAAGGGGTTTGCCGGTAATGCTCAACGACTCAATGACCAAGAGCCAGGGAATCATGCCGCTGTCGCAGTAGGCAAAATCGCGGAAGTAATGGTGCGCCGACATCTCACCGCCATAAACGGCATCTTCTTGACGCATGCGCTCTTTGATAAAAGCGTGACCGCTTTTGCACTGTACTGTGATGCCACCGGCCGCTTCTACCATCTCTTGGGTGTTCCAGGTAAGGCGTGGATCATGAATGATCTTGGCGCCGGGGTGCTTACGCAGAAATGCTTCCGCCAGCAAACCAACCAGATAATAGCCTTCAATGAATTCGCCTTTTTCATCAAAGAAGAAGCAACGGTCAAAGTCGCCATCCCAGGCAATACCCAGATCGGCACCGGTTTCGCGTACAACCCGAGCTGTAGCTTCACGGTTTTCGATCAGAATCGGGTTCGGGATGCCATTCGGGAAAGTGCCATCGGGCTCGTGATTGACACGAATCCATTCCAAGGGCAGATGCGGTGCAATCGCGTCGATAACCGGCCCGGCGCAGCCGTTGCCGGCGTTAACGACCACTTTCAGCGGACGCAGCGTTGCAAGATCGACATAGGTCAGCAAATGCTCAATGTACGGCGCCATAATATCTTTTTCCTGGCGATGACCGCGGGGGCAGCCATTCCGTTCGATGCGATAATCTTGGATCACCAGTTCCTCCAGATCTTTTAAGCCGGTATCGGCACTGATCGGCTGGGAACCTTCTTTGACCAGTTTTAAACCGTTGTAGTCTTGCGGGTTATGGCTGGCGGTGATCATGATGCCACCGTCTGTTCCCAAGTGCGCTGTGGCAAAGTAGACTTGTTCAGTGCCGCACAGCCCGATATCGATGACATCGCAGCCGGCATCCATCAAGCCTTCACTGAGCGCTGCTGCTAAGCTGGCACTGGAAAGGCGAATATCACGTCCGACCACAACCCGACTGGCACCAAAATGATGCACATAGGCGTGACCAAGACGGTAGGCTACCGCTTCATTCAGTTCTTCCGGGACACGGCCTCGAATGTCATAGGCCTTGAAAGCGCGGCGAACGGCCGCCGGTTCAATCGCTCCGTAATTGTTCCCCATCGGAAAGTTCCCTCCATTTTGCTCTTGAACTCTGCTTTTGCTCCGTATAACTAGTTGTCTCCTTCCCTATTCGCCATGACCTGGCGCCTTCCTGCTCTTTCCACTATTTTTAACAGAGTAATTCTGGTCATCCCTTACTCTGGCCAGAACGCCGCAGCAAGGTGGACACCAATACCAAGCCGGTAGCGGCTACAATCATCTGCAACACAAAGATATGGGCAAAGCCATCGCGCATCGCGCCCCAGTCAGCGGCGGCGGTCAACATCGCCCCCATCGCCACCGGCCCTAAGGTATTGCCAAAGGAACGAATTACCGTCATTACCGCCAGACCACTGGACACCGCTTGGGCTCCCACTTCTTCAATCACCAGCAAGTTCAACGGTGAACCCATGACCAGCCCCATCCCGCTGCCGAGAAAAAGCAACCCGATCACCAAGGTGGCCAAGCCAATCATGCCCACATCGCCCGGTCCCGCCGTATGCTCAACGAGCAATGTCAAAAGAGTTGACCCAAAAAAGGAAGCCGTCAAACCAAGTAAGATGACCCGAACAGCGCCAAAGCGATCTGCCATCGCACCGCCCAGGGGCGAAGTGATCACACTGGCTAAGGCCAGCAGCGCCACCATATAGGATGCCTTACCCGGCGGATAGCCCAGAACATATTCCACGTAAGCCGGTAAAAAAAGTACGGCCATCATGATCATGCCTGTTAAGGCCGCCGTGATGAAAACGGTCACGAGCCGGCGATTGCGAAAATAACTGAGATCAATGACCGGATCTTCCGCTTTTCGCTCCACCCGCAGGAACAACGGAAGTAAGGTTACGGCAATAAACAGGAAGCCGAGCACATCGGCACTGAAGAAAGCATCCACGCCCAGATGGCCCCGCGCTTGGGTAAGGGCCAGCATTAAGCTCAAAATGATGGAGCCTACCAGCAAGGAGCCGCGCCAGTCCATCTTTTTTTCTTCCCGTTCTTGTTCCATCGGCAAGCCAACGGCCAGGGCGATGACAACCAGGGCCGGGATCACATTGATCAAAAAAAGCCAGTTCCACGTGGCATATTGGACAATGATCCCGCCCAGGATCGGGCCCACAATCGAAGAGATCCCCCAAGTGGCGCCATAAAGCCCTAAGGCTTTACCACGCTGTTCTTTAGGAAAAGCCAAGCCGATTTCGGCAACAGCAATCGGTAAGATGCCACCGCCGCCCAAGGCTTGAACGGCGCGCCCCAGCAAAAGCACATAGAAGTTGCCTGCCAACGCACAGATCAAAGAACCAGCGGCAAATAAAGCCATCCCCATTTGGAATACCCGTCGCCGCCCATACTTGTCAGCGATTTTTGCCGTGATCGGCATGGCTACAGCGTATACCAACGTGTACACCGTAACGGCCCAAACGCCCCATTTCGGTGCGATATTAAAGTCACGAACGATCGTCGTCAAAGCCGGCCCCAGGATATTCTGATCCAGCGCGCCCAGAAAAGCACCTGTCAAATAGGTGATCACGATCCGCCATTGCCAACCGGACAACGTTTCTACCCTCTTTCTTTCATGATCCTGCCGCAGGCCCTTTTCGGCGCCGCCACAGGTGTACTGCCCTTGCAGGGGTAGTTCAGCATTATGGTTGCACGGCCGCTCGTTCTGCCTTTAGTTTGTGCACAAAACCGTCAAAACCATCGGACATAAAGACACCGGTCCGTTTTAAAGCCAGCCGATCGGCCCTGGCTCCATTGGCACCTTCGGTCATGGTCACAGCTAAGAGATAGCCGGCTTGCGTGGCCGCTTGTTTCGTCGCATCGCTGTGTTTTCCCCAGGGATAAGCCAGGGCGTAACCGGGAATGCCGGTGCGCCGTTCCAGCAGTTCTTTGGACTGGGCAAGATCACGGTAAATGCGCGCCGTCAATGCTTCGGTGCTTTCTTTTTCCCCGGTGGCCGGGTTGGTCTGAGCGTGAGCTAAGGCATATCCGCCGTCGTTAAAGCGATAGTGGCTGTCAAAGCTATGGGATTGGATATCGCCGAGACCGGACTGCACCATTTCCAGAATCTGCGGCCAACTCAATAACTCTTGGCGTTCCGGGCGAAAGGGCCCTGCTGACTCTTCAGCAATCCAATTGGCCACCACAAAAACAGTGAAGGGATAGCCGTATTCTTTGAGGATCGGATAGGCCAAGGCATAGTTCGATTCGTAGCCGTCATCAAAAGTGATCGCCACCGCTTTGCTTGGCAACGACGTCGACGCCCCTTGGGCATAGTAATCGGCCACCAGGCGCAAAGGGACCACGTGGTAATTGTTTTCCTTCAAGTAGGCCATCTGCTTGGCAAAATCATCAACAGTGACCACGGCATCGTTATTGGCGAAAAATCCTCGCTTCGTCACATGATGATACATCAAGATCGTTACCGGCCCACGGTCAACCGCTTCCTCAGCGCCCGCGGTATCCCGGGATGTTCCGTCCGCTTTGGCTGGCATCCCAGCGTTGGCCCCGCGCTGGGCTTGCTCCGACGCTCCGTCAACCCCGCTGCCTGGCATCGTCGCCGCCGAGGAGCCTTGACCGGCCCGCTTCGCCAAGCTCTCACCTTGGTTCGCTGTGCTATTCGTACTGTTGTTTCCCGGCGTACAACCGGTCAAAGTCAGGCTGAGCAACAAGCTCAGAACGATCGCCACGCGTTGAAAGGTTATTTTCATTGGTGAACTGCCTTTCCTGTGAGTTATCCCTACGATTATACCATTAATCGCCCGATCCTTTGACCTGCTTTAGCCCGATTCAACAGGATTTTATCGATTTCTCACGAATAGTTGACCATAGCGAAGGAGGTCTTTTCATGGCGAAACGCAATACTCCATCAGAACCGTTGGCACGTACCCATCCCTTGATGCGCAATTCCAACGCGCCCATGAACCGCACACTTTTTTTGGAACCGGAAGATTGGGAGCGTTATGCCCAGTTGCCCACCGTCGACACGTTACGTGCCCACGGACCGGTCGATAACACGATTTACGTCGGCGATGCCTTAGAGGGTTTGCGCCTCTTGCCCGATGCTTCCGTTGATTTGGTCTTTGCCGATCCGCCTTATTTTGGTCTGAAAAAAGATTTTGGCTATGGCACACGCAAAAACCCTTGGAAGACCCTTGAGGACTACATGACTTGGGCCGATGCTTGGATTCGCGAAGCCCGGCGCGTGCTCCTGCCGCACGGTGCCATTTACCTTTGCTGTGGTTGGGAATCGTCAGGGGCGATGCAAACGTTGTTATCCCATCATTTTATCGTTAAAAACCGTCTTACCTGGCGGCGGGAAAAAGGCCGCGGCGCAGCGCGTAACTGGAAAAATAATATGGAAGACATTTGGTATGCCGTGGTCGATGAAGAAGCTTATCTTTTTCATCTTAACGATGTTAAGATCAAAAAAGAGATCATTGCACCTTATACCAATGCGGAAGGCCAGCCCAAAGATTGGGTAGAAACCGATGAAGGTGAACGATTCCGCATGACCTGTCCGCCGAATATCTGGATAGACCTGACGGTGCCCTTTTGGTCCATGCCGGAAAATACGCCTCACCCTACGCAAAAGCCGGAAAAACTCGTCGAGCGCTGCCTCTTAGCCAGTTCCAATCCCGGCGGCGTCGTTGTTGATCCCTTTATGGGTTCGGGCACCACAGCCGCTGTGGCGGCGCGGCTTGGCCGCCGTTTTCTGGGCTTCGAAGTGTATGATGATTATGTGCGCCTGACCCTCAAGCGTCTGGAACGTTGATTTACATTCACTAGAATTGATTGGATTCATAACTTCCTCTGCTTCAGGGAATCAATAATCTTGATTCTACGATGTTGAGAGGAGAGTTCGGTTTTGCGCAAACTCACAGAAAGCGAAGTCCTGTCCATGCGGGAGCTTCTGCAAATGGAAACCAACACACTCATCCAAGCACGGGCGATGCAGTCACTGATTAACGACGACGAGTTGAGACGGCTGAACGAAGCGGCGATCTTACAAACCGAAGGAACGATCAAGTCCATGCAGCAATTTATCAACGAAAATAATATCATTGATGTTGGGCAGGTGAACTAAGATGCCAAGCTTATTAAGTGAGTTAATGGGTACAGCTACCGGTGTAAGTCAGATGAATGATCGAACCATCGCCAATCAAATGCTGGCCGGCTCCAAAGCGGTCGCCCAAGCTTATCTCACCGCCACCGTCGAATCGGCCACACCGGAAGTGCGGGCATTGTATACGAGCAATCTCAACAAAGCCTTAGCCGGTCATGCCATGCTCACCGAATTGGCCGTCAAACGCGAATGGTACCAACCTTATGAAATGCCGGAACAACAGCTTGTGCATACGTACCAACAAGCCGAATCGGTTGTCGAAAACCGAATGCAGTCCTAGCGGGTGCCTACCGGGCAGCCGCTGTTTTCACAGCAAAAAGGAGCAATGCCTACCTATTTTAGGAAGCATTGCTCCTTTTTATGTCTTGTGCAGCAACTGAACCATTCGCTTGTTTCAGGCCTTTGCTTAATTGTTAAGCCTTTGCTTAACTCCAGCCCTGCCATACGTCCGGGCAGTAACCGATGGTCGCTTTATTGCCGTTACGGACAATCGGCGTTTTGAACAGCAGCGGATGTAAGAGGAGCATCTCTTCCACATCGTGAACGAGATATTTTAAGTTTCGCTTGGCATATTCTTTGCCCTCTTTGTCGATCAGATTTTCCAGGCCCACGACGATCTTCACTTTATCCAGTTCACCTTTGCTCAGGCCGCGAATGTTCAAGTCGATCATCTGAAAAGCGATGCGCCGCTCCTTAAAGTAGCGCTCTGCTTTGCGTGTGTCTTGGCATTTTTTTGTACCAAAGATTTGAATGTTCATCGGATACCTCTTTTATTTCGCTTCTTTGCCTTGCCAGGTATCGAGCGCCGCCAAGCGCTGATCAATCCCTTGCAATACCCCCCACTTTCTGGTGATCCACTCCGGTGCCACGAGTAAATCACGGGGGGCATCGCCGGTAAGTCGCTGAATGACGATGTCCGGCGGCAAGATCGCCAGAATGCGAACCACCAGATCAACATAAGCATCGCACGTCAATAGTGGCCACGGCTGCGCCCTGTACATGGCCGCCAGCCTTGTGTCGCGCATAATATGGAGCGCATGCAATTTGATCCCTTGAATACCGGCCTGGGCAAGATATTGTCCTGTTGCCATCATCTCCGTTGCACTTTCGCCGGGCAAGCCCAAAATCATATGGGCGCAGGTGCGAATTCCCCGGGCTTGTAAGTTTGCCAGCGCCTGTTCAAAACAAGCGCGATCGTGGCCGCGGTTGATGACGGCCAAGGTCCGGTCATGGGCACTTTGCAGCCCTAATTCCACCCAAAGGTAGGTACGCTCGTTCAACGCTGCCAACAAATCAAGCACATCCGGCGGCAAGCAATCGGGGCGTGTGGCGATGGCCAAGCCGACGACACCGGGCTGTGCCAGCGCTTCTTCATAAAGGCCCTTGAGGTAGTCCACATCGCCATAGGTATTCGAAAAAGCTTGAAAATAAGCAATATGCAGGTTCGTCGACCACTTGCTCTTGAGTTTGGCCCCGATCTGGGCAAATTGCCGGCGAATCGACTCGGCCGGATCACCGGCGCAAGCGCCCGACCCTTGGGGACAACAAAAGATGCAACCGCCGGTACCTACCGTACCGTCACGGTTGGGACAAGTAAGGCCGGCATTTAAGGAAACTTTGACAACTTTTTGCCCAAAGTGCTTTCGAAGATGGTCGTTCCAACTGTGATAGCGTTTATCGCCCCACTGGTTCATGGGTGAAGCTCCTTTCGTGACACGGGGCCACTTGATTCCGTTGCGGCTGCCCATTGACGTTCGCTCTGCTCACGCTTGATTGGCGGCAAGTACCATGCCGCAAACGCTAAGGTCAAGACAATGGCCACGCCAAAACGCACGGCTTGAATCAGTAGATAATTAGCACCCAGGATGGTAAATAACAAGGGGTCCTCAATGGCCGCATGATTGATCGCCAGAAAAAACCCCACCACTGTCAACTGACGTTTGTTCAGTTTACCTTCCCGCGCTTCTTGTACAAGCACACCGGCGCCGTAAAGAATACCAAAAACCAAGCCAACAAGCAGCGGGATCGCCGCTTCTCCGGGCAAGCGAAAATAGCGCATCGCCGGTCCAAAAAAGCGTGCCCCGCGATCGACGATCTGCAGATCCCGGAGGATTTCCAGAAAGATGATGATCGGGATGAGGATCAAGGCCATTTTGCCAACTTGTTTGGCTGCTTCCATGAGGCTGATACCCAAGACAGCCGTAATATCGAAGGTCATCGCTGTTCTCCTTTGCTCTGTAGCCATTTTTTTTAGCATCACTTCATCGTCTGACTACAGGCCGGGCCAAAGCAGGTTCACCAGCAAGGCCAAGGCCATCCCCAAAAGGAGCCGCATCACCGTCAAGGTTACGCCAGGTGCGCCGGAACGGCTTAGTACTACGCCTTCCAACGGTAGTCCATGGGCGACGACAAGCATGATGCCAAAGATAGTCGCTTGTTTTACGGTCAAGTTCAGCGGTGTTGCTGCGCCGATAGCCCCATAGAGATTGGCCGTAAATCCCAGAAAAAGTCCCACTGACGCTTCACCAGGCAGGCCCATCCAGGCCAACAGGGGAGCACAAGCATGACCGATGGTGACCAGCCAACCGCTTTGATCGAGGATGCTAGTGAGCATGACGAGCGGCACCAGTACTTTGGATAAAGACCAGAGCGTTTGTAAGCTGCGCTGCCAACCGCGCCGCCATGTATCGAAGGTAACGCCGGCCGCTTTTTTTTCTTCCGGTGGCGTTGATGTTGCAGGCGATGATGTTGCTAGCGATGGTGCTGCCGGTATCGTTGACGATGCTGATTTTTTCGGCATCATGAAGTCAACCTTCTTTCGGCTTATACTAAGAGGCTATCGTTATTGTACGCCTGCCAAGGCCGACGTGGCAAGAAAACAACGAAGCCAGGGGCACCTGCGATGCAGGTGGACCCTGGCTTCATTCAAAAAGGTTATCGGTCAGCAAGATTACCCGTTAGCAAGGTTACCTACCGTCCAGCAAAATTAGCGGCGCTTCTCCAGTTCGGCGGCGATGGCATCAAGCTCAATGCCGTGATAACGGAGCAGCACGAGCAGGTGATAGATCAGATCGGATGCTTCATAGACGATCTCTTGGGCGTTATTGTTTTTCGATCCGATGATCGTCTCTGCCGCTTCTTCACCGACTTTTTTGAGAATCTTATCTTGTCCTTTAGTGAAAAGGTAGGTCGTATAGGAGCCTTCGGGCATTTCCTGTTGACGCGAAGCGATGACATCGGACAGATGACCCAGGATGGCACCGATGGCCCTGCCGGTGTTACCGGCTTGCGCCGGTGCAGGCGTTGCTTCTACGGCAAAGGGTTCCGCCGTCGCTCCCGGTGCTCGGAAACAAGAACGGGAGCCTTCATGGCAAGCGGCACCGATTTGTTCCACTTGAAACAGCAAGGTGTCTTGGTCACAGTCGACTTCTACCGCTTTGACGTGCTGGTAATGGCCTGATGTTTCCCCTTTGTGCCAGAGAGCCTTGCGACTGCGGCTGTAATAGTGCATCTGGCCGGTAGCGACGGTTTTTTCCAGGGACTCACGGTTCATGTAGGCGACCATCAAAACACGGCCCGTTTGATGATCTTGAACCACTGCAGGAATCAGGCCATGGGCGCCAAATTGTAAGCTGTCGATCGCCAGGTTCGCCAGCGTTGCTTGATTTATTTTTTCTGCCATCGCCGTACGGGCACCCCACATTTCTCTAGGTATTCTTTGGTTTCCCGGATCGTGTACTCTTTGTAATGAAAGATGGAAGCAGCCAGCGCGGCGTCGGCTTTGCCTTCGGTCAAGCCGGCGCGGATATGTTCGAGGTTGCCTACACCACCGGAAGCGATCACTGGGATGGTCACGGCTTCACTGACGGCGCGGGTCAAGGCGATGTCGTAACCGTCCTTGGTGCCGTCGCAGTCCATGCTGGTCAAGAGGATCTCACCGGCACCGAGCTTTTCGACTTCGCGTGCCCACGTAAGCACATCCATGCCGGTCGCTGTACGGCCGCCGTGGATGTAGACTTCCCAGGCGTCCTGCGTCGGATCGACCGTCCCGTCGGCATGGCGGCGCCGCCGGGCATCAATGGCGACGACGATGCACTGCGAGCCGAATTTCCAGGCACCGTCACTGATTAAACGCGGTGTCTGCACAGCCGATGTGTTCAGGGAGATCTTATCGGCGCCGGCTTTGAGCATGTCACGAATATCTTCGATGGTGCGCAGGCCGCCGCCAACAGTAAAGGGAATAAAGACTTCTTCTGCGGTATGGCGAACTACATCCAGCATAATCGCTCGGCCATCAGAAGAAGCCGTAATATCGAGAAATACCAGTTCGTCGGCACCTTCCTGATCATAGGTGGCCGCCAGTTCGACGGGATCGCCGGCGTCACGGAGATTGACAAAGTTCGTGCCTTTGACAACGCGTCCGCCATGGACGTCGAGGCAAGGAATGATGCGTTTTTTCAGCACCGCGGTCCCGCTCCTTTCGATGGTTAGGCTTATCCTTGGGCGACGCGAATCGCCTCGGCCAGGTTGATATCGCCGGTATAGATCGCCCGGCCCAGTACCGCCCCTTCGATGCCTTCACTGCTCAAAGCGGCACAAGCGCGAACGTCATCGATGGTGGCAAAACCGCCGGAAGCGATCACATGGAGTCCCGATTTGCGGGCCAGATCGGCCGTCGCCTTGAGGTTCGGTCCGGCCAAAGTGCCGTCTTTGGAAATGTCCGTATAGATGATGCGGCGGACGCCCCGTTTTTTCATGGCTACGGCCAATTCGACGGCCGTCACTTCCGAAACACCTTCCCAACCGTCTGTAGCCACCCAGCCGTCTTTGGCATCAATGCCGACAACGATGCGCTGGCCATATTCTTTACACGCGGCCGAAAGCAAATCGGGGTTTTTGATCGCTGCTGTGCCCAAGATCACCCGGGCAACACCCATGCGCAAGTATTGCTCGATCGTGCCCATGTCCCGGATGCCGCCACCAAGCTCACAAGCGACAGTAACGGCCGAAAGGATCGCTTGAATGGCTTCGCGGTTCTTGGGATGACCGTCAAAAGCGCCGTCCAGATCGACCAGATGGATCATCTGGGCACCCTGGGCTTGCCAGTAAAGGGCCTGCGCTACCGGGTCGTCGTTATAGACGGTCGCTTCGCTCATACGTCCTTGATAGAGGCGGACGCAGTTGCCTTCTTTGAGATCAATCGCCGGGAAAATTAGCATGCATGTACCTGCTTTCCAAAGTTTTCGAGGATCTTCAAGCCAAGGTCGCTGGATTTTTCGGGGTGGAACTGCGCACCGAAAACGTGCTCCCGCCCGGCGATGGCACAAAAATGTAAGCCATAATCGGCGGTGGCGATGATTAAGCCGGGGTCAGCGGGATCGACGTAGTAGGAGTGCACAAAGTAAAACTCAGCACCGTCAGAAATGCCGTCCATAAAGGGATTGGCCTGACGGATGGTCAAGGCGTTCCAGCCCATGTGCGGTACTTTCAGGCCTGGTGGCAGACGGCGCACTTGGCCGGGAAAGATACCAAGTCCTTGAAAGTTTCCCCCCTCTTCGCTGGCTTCAAACATGAGTTGGAAACCTAGGCAAATACCGAGAAAAGGTTTGCCGGCAGCGACTACTTCCTGGATGGGTTCGATCATCCCGGAAGTGCGCAGGTTATTCATGGCATCGGCAAACGCGCCGACACCTGGCAAGATCACGCCCGGTGCTTGCCGTACCTGTTCCGGATCAGCGGTGATCACGCTGGCGTAACCGGCTTTTTCCAAACCCTTTTGCACACTGCGTAGGTTCCCCATGCCGTAATCGATGATGGCGATCATCTTATAACACTCCCTTGGTCGATGGAATCCGCTCGCCTTCACGGGGATCAATGGTGATGGCCTCCCGTAAAGCGCGGGCAAAGGCTTTGAAGGTAGCTTCTACGATGTGATGACCATTGCCGCTTTCGATCAGGTGGGCGTGCATGTTGATGCCCGCTTGGTTCGTCAGGGCCCGGAAAAATTCTTGTACTAGTTCCGTTTCGAGTTGGCCGATGCGCTCCACCGGGATGGGCACATGCCAGACGAGATAAGGACGTCCGCTTAGATCCAGACAAACACGGACGAGCGTTTCATCCATCGGTAAGTAAGCATGGCCGTAACGATGGATGCCTTTTTTATCACCCCAAGCCTTGGCCAGCGCGTGACCGAGGCAGATGCCCAGATCTTCGATCGTGTGGTGACCGTCAATTTCCAAGTCGCCCTGGCAGGTGAGATCTAAATCGATGCGGCTGTGCCGGCAAAAGAGGGTCAGCATGTGGTCGAAAAAGCCGATCCCACAAGTGCCTTGATAGCGTCCTTCGCCATCGAGGTTCACCGTCAGCGCAATCTGTGTCTCCGCCGTCCGTCGCTCATAGGTGCTCTGGCGCGCTGTTGTTGCTGCGACCGCTGGAGGTAGGTGGACGGTCATAGGCTCCACCCTCCTGTTGGATCTTGCATCGCCTGTAAGGCCGCGATCAACCGGGCATTTTCCGCAGGTTGTCCGACGGTAATGCGCAGGGTGCCATCCAAGCTGGGGCTGCCGCCAAACTTACGCACCAGCACGGCCGCATTCAGCAAGCCTTCATAAATCTTGGCGCTTCGTTGGGCTGCTTCTACCGGTGTGCCGGGCAGGCGTACAAAGACATAGTTGGCATCGGTCCGGAAGACTCGCCAGTCAAAGCGCTCTAGTGCCGCGAGCAGATGGGCGCGCTCCGCCAGCACTGCTTGAACCTGCTCTTGGAACAAGTTCGCCTTTTGGAGCGCCACGATGGCTGCCGTTTGGGAAAAGGTGTTGACGTTAAAGGGCTGGCGCACTTTATGAATTTCCTGAATCAAACTGCGTGAAGCAACGGTGTAGCCCACGCGCAGTCCCGCTAAGCCAAAGGCTTTGGAAAAGGTGCGCATCACGACCAAGTTGGGGAACTCATCAAGCCGGGGCAAAAGCGTTTCCTGGGCAAATTCATAGTATGCTTCATCAAGGATAACGATTTTATCGGTACCACGCAAAACGGCTTCGATATCTTCTACGGGGAAAAGATTGCCCGTGGGGTTATTGGGGTTGCAGATGATCACCAAGCGCGTCTCAGGACGCCCGGCCGCTTCCAGCAAACCTGGTACATCGAGGGCAAAGGTGTCGCCGATTTCTTTAAGCGGCACGTCGATGACTTTGCCGCCCATGTAGCGCGTGGCCATGCCGTACATCACAAAAGTCGGATTGGCGATGACTGTCGCTAATCCGGGGCCGCCAAAGGTTAAGAGCATTAACTGGATCGCTTCATCGGAGCCATTGCTGACCAGAATCTCATCAACATGGCGCCCTGTATAAGCGGCAATGGCGCTGCGCAGTTCTCGGGCTTCGCCGTCGGGATAACGGGTTAAGGGGCTCTCCGCCAAGGTGGCTTGCAGTTGGGCCGTAAACGGTGCCGGCCAGGGGTAAGGGTTTTCATTGGCATCCAGTTTGGCGCCGTCAGGATATACTTTGGCTTGGTAGGGTACGATGTCGCGGATGTCGGCGCGTACCCACTGTAAGGGGCCTTGGCTCATGGTTGACTTCCTTTCTCGGTCGGGCTGAGGCGCAGAGCGATTGCATGGGCATGGGCGTCGAGCCCTTCGGTTTGGGCCAACGCCAAAATGTCCGGCGCCGCTTGGACAAAGCGCGCACGGGAATAAGCGATGACGCTGGTTTTTTTCATGAAGGTGTCAATGTTCAGCGGCGAATAAAAGCGCGCTGTGCCACCGGTCGGTAGAACATGGTTAGGGCCAGCGTAATAGTCACCGACTGGTTCCGGCGAATAGGGACCTAAGAAAATCGCACCGGCTTGTTGTAATGAGCCTAACCATTGGAAGGGCTCATCGGTCAGCACTTCCAGGTGTTCCGGTGCAAAACGGTTGGCCACTTCGCAAGCCGTGAGCAAACTGTCCACGATGATGATCGCACCGTTGTCGCGCAGCGCTTGTTCCATGATTTCCCGGCGTGGCAACCGGCTCATCTGCTCCAAGATCGCTTTTTTTACGGCTGTCGCCAAAGCCGCTGACGGTGTGACGAGCACGGCGGCAGCGCGCACATCATGCTCCACTTGGGAAAGAAAATCAGCCGCCACATAATCGGACGATGCGTTCTCATCGGCAATGACGAGGATCTCCGATGGTCCGGCGAGCATATCAATGTCGACGGTGCCATAGACTTGCTTTTTGGCCAAGGTCACATAAATGTTGCCGGGGCCGGTGATTTTATCGACTGCCGGCAAGCCCACACCGTGAGCCAAGGCGGCTACCGCTTGGGCGCCGCCCATGCGATAGATTTCGTCAACGCCGGCTTCGGCTGCTGCCACCAATGTATAGGGGTTAATGGAGCCGTCTTTCCCGGGTGGCGTAGCCATGACGATTTGCGGTACACCGGCCACCTTCGCCGGAATAGCGTTCATCAACACCGAGGAAGGATAGGAAGCGAGGCCGCCGGGCACGTAGATGCCGACCCGTTCCAGCGGGCGAATCAACTGACCGAGGATCGTACCGTCAGCTTCCGGTTCCAGCCAGGACGGGCGCATTTGTTTTTCATGAAAACGGCGGATGTTCTCAGCAGCCCGGCGCAGGGCCGCCAGCACCTCGGGATCAACTTGCTGATAGGCTTCGGCGATCGCTTCTGCAGAAACACGAAAATTCTCTTCGGTAATCCGGGCGCCGTCAAAGCGCTCCGTATAGGCAAAAAGCGCCGGGACACCTTCGGTACGCACACGTTCAATTACTTCCTGCACACGGGCAGCCACGTCCTGGTCGTCAAGACCTTTTTTGGCCAAAAAGGCTTCCGCTTCCGCCGACGGATAGGCGAAGGTGCGTACCAGCCGATCTTCCTGATCGTTGAGATTCCCCATCTCAGTAGCGCACCTCCTTGTCTTTGACAAGTTGGCGCACTTTCTCCACCAGCGGTTGGATACGCTGGTGTTTTAGTCGGTAAGACACGCGGTTGGCCACTAACCGGGCGGTGGCATTAAAGATCTCTTCCACGGCCACGAGATTGTTTTCGCGCAGCGTCCGTCCGGTCGAGACAATATCGACAATCATATCGGCCAAGCCGACCATCGGGGCCAGTTCGATATTGCCATGGAGCTTGATGATTTCCACTTGCATGCCCTTTTCCCGGAAAAAGGCATCGGCCACTTCCGGAAATTTGGTAGCCACACGGCGATGGTTAAATTGGCTCAAGTCGCGACCACGCGCTGCTTCTTCCGGCAAGGCCACGACAAAACGGCAAAAACCGAATTTGAGGTCTACCAGTTCCATAATGTCTTTGTCTTGCTCGACGATCGTATCTTTACCAACAACACCGATGTCGGCCGCGCCGTATTCCACAAAGGTGGGGATATCGGTAGGACGGCAGATGATATATTTGAGCCGCTCCGCTTCATGGTGGAACATGAGCTTGCGGCTGTCTTCTTTAAGCCCGTAGGTGGAAAGGCCGGCTTCGGCCAGCAAATCGATGGCTTCATCATAAAGTTTGCCTTTGGGCAAGGCAATGGTTAAGGTGTCTTTCATCAGGCTCAACCTCCTTGGCGGCAGTATTGCACTTGGGTGATGCCACGCGTTTGGGCATACGCTTGCAACGAAGCTTCATCGCGGCCAAGCACGTCAATCTCGACCGACAGACCCTGCGAGCGCAGTTGGGTTGCTTTATTCAGCATGGCTGCTGTATCATCGCCGCCAATCAAGTAAACGGCAGAAGTGGCCCGTGCCGGCGGATTGGTCCGGGCCAAGGCCAGCAAAATGCGATCAAGGCCCAGGGCAAATCCCGTTGCCGGACAAGGGTAGCCAAGCTGGCCCAACAAGTTGTCATAGCGGCCGCCACCGCAGATGGGGAAACCAAGGCCCACCGTATAGCCTTCAAAGACAATGCCCGTATAGTAGTCAAAGCCGCGCAAGACGCCCAGATCAAGGGCCACAAAGTCAGAAACGCCAAAGGAAGCGAGTGCCTGATAGACTTGCCGGAGGTTTTCCAAGCCTTGTCGCGCCCGGTCATTGACGCCGAGCCAGGCGGCTTGCTCCAGTACTTCGGCGCCGCCATGGAGCGTCGGCAGTTGCAAAATGCGATCGGCCGGAGCGCCGGTAATGCCGTAGCTGTTCAGCAGTTCTTCTAAGCTGACAAAATCTTTTTTGGCGACAAGCGTGCGGACTTTACTTTTTTGTTCTACCGTAAGCGGTAGTTCTTCCATTAAGCCGTTAAAGATCTCGATCTGGCCTAAGGAGATCTGAAAATCTTCCAAGCCCGACTGTTTGATCGCTTCCACGGCCAGGGCGATCACTTCGGCATCGGCCAAGGGGGTGGCCGCACCGATCATCTCCACACCGGCTTGGGCAATTTCCCGCTGCCGTCCTGCTTGCGGTTCTTCGTAACGAAAGACATTGGCAGCATAGCAAAGGCGCAGCGGCAAGGCAGCACCGCGCAGACGCGTGGCGACAACGCGGGCAATGGGCGTGGTCATCTCCGGCCGCAGAGCCAGAATTTTGCCCTGGCGGTCAAAAAGCTGGAAAAGATGATCGCGAATCTCTTCACCGGTGTCGATGGTGATCGCATCAAGGTATTCCAGGGTCGGTGTGATCACTTCTTGATAGCCCCAGGACGTAAACAAACCGGTGCAGCGACTTTCTAATTGGCGCTGATCGCAAGCTACGCCCGGCAGCAGATCGCGCATACCGGCGGGAATCTGCAAGCCATTACCTTCTTTCATGGTTCTCCCATCCTTACTCTTCTGTGCCTTCACACAGATTCTTTGCTTCGTTCTTCGTTCTTCGTTCAAAGGCCAAGCACTTCATTGCTTCATCATAGTGAAGCGTCAGCTTGCCTTAGGTTATCACGATCTTCAGGGACTGTCAATCGATGCAGGATCAGTTTATAGCCGTCTGCGCCATAGTGCAAAGCGCGCTTGACCCGGGAAATCGTCGCCGGACTGGCACCGGTCCGTTCGGCGATATGGGTATACGTACAATCGGCTTCGAGCATGCGCGCCACTTCCAGTCGCTGCCCCAGCGCTTTGAGTTCCGGTACGGTGCAAAGATCTTCAAAAAAACGGTAGCACTCTTCTTCGGTTTGCAAGAGCAAGATGGCTTGAAACAAGCGATCAAGCAGGGGATCTTTAAGCCGTGAAGGAGTCACCTGTTTATCACCTCGCGCTTGCTTTTATGGATGCAGAGTTGAGACTGCCCGGTATCAATGCTATAATTACGGCATACTTGGGGTTTGTCCACGGTTTAGGCAAATAAGGAGGAATCGGCTTGTATACGTTTGGGTTTATTACGAGCCCGTTGCAGTGGTTGTTGATTCTGGCGATCGTTTTGGTCATCTTTGGCGCCAAACGTCTGCCCGAGATTGGCCGCGGCCTCGGTCAAAGTATCCGTGAATTCAAAGAGGAAGTCAGTCCGGAGAAAACGCCCGGTGACAAGGCCAAGCAAGTGGAGGCCACCGTCATTAACGATGACAATCAAAAATCCTAGCCCTGCCCATGGTATCAAACGATCAGAAGCGGCTTCTTGGCAACAAGAGGCCGCTTTTATTTTTTCAAGCCTCGACCAAAACCTTGACGCAGAAACTGCATGGTTTTGTCCAGCAGCCCTTCACGATCGGCAGCGGCCATCGCTTCATCGTTAGCTTCTTCCTCGGCCAAGGCTTCTTTCGCCTCTTCGCCGGTAAGCAATTCGGCAGAGCGAATCTCACCGGAGAATCGTTGTTGTCGCTGCAGGAGGCGCAATTCTTCCCGCAAGCGTTTGATTTGTTCCGCATGATTCCGAGCTTGAATACGCCCTTGCTCTTGTGACGCCGCCAATTCTCGCTGCAAGGCCAATACGGTGGCTGCTGATTGTTTTTCCAGTCGATCTTTTAACCCTTTGATTTCACGGCGTAAGCGATCCATTTCTTCCTGGATCAGCAGATCATGGATCTCATCTAATAATCGCGCTTTTCCTACTACGATCTGGGCTTGGGCTTGATCGCCCGTAGGGAAGGTTACTTCTTCATCGCGCAACTGCAAGCGCCCGCGCAGTTCGAGATTTTCTTGTTCCAGCAAAAAAAGTACTTCCCCCAGATGCTCCCGCCGCTCATCGGCATGAGCCAGCGCTTCCGTAAGCTGCTTTTTTTCCGCTACCAGTTCGACTACGTTCAGTGCATTCAACTCATTGATGCGCGCCTGTAGCCGTTTGTTTTCGGCGGTCAATTTATCCCGTTCTTCTTCGAGCACCAGGTGGCGGAAGTCTTCCTTGCGGCGCGCTGCTCCCTGGCTGTTCTTCGCTTCGACCGGGTCGGAACTAAGCAGCGTTTGCTTGCGCGCTTCTTCCGCTTGCGCTTTTTCCAGCAGGAACAACTGTTCCGCCAAGGCTTTACGTCGTTCTTCACCGCGCGCCACCTGAGCTTGCAGTTCGGCGATCTGATCTTCCATATCGGCGAGACGCCGCGGATCGGCGGAAAGTTGTACCTTTTCCAGCGTTTTCGTAAGACGGCTGTTTTCGCGACGTAAGCGGCTTAACTCGGTAGCAAAGCGGGTGCGATCTTGTTGCGCTTGCTGAACGGCGACGGCTTTGGCCCGCTGGTGATCACGAGGGCCTTTCCAGGTACGCCAGCAGGTGGTAACAATGTGGCGCAAACTCGTTTCGAGATTTTCACTGACTTCATCAACCCACCAGTAGGCAAAAGGCCGGATCTCCGCACCGGGCTGAATTAAGATGCTATAGCTCTTGATCTGACGCAGCGCCGTCAAGACGGCGGGATCATCAAAGGCGAAGTAGGCATCATCGGCTTGTCCGATCATCAACAAAAAATCACCACCGGCACTTTGGGTTGCCTGCAGAGCACCGGCGATAGCGGCGGGGTCATTCATGTTGATTTTATGCCACTGGCAGGAAAAACGCCGGACTTTGGCTACGTAGTCGCTAATGGCAGCGATCGCCGGATGCTGCGGATCAATGAGCATCTGCAGGCGAACAGAAGCTTGTTCGGCAAGATTGGGCCAAGAGCGGCGCGGCCGCGGCCCGATCAGGCCCTGCTGGGCCAATTGCCGCGCCCGCTGCTGCCGTGACGGTATCTCCAACGGTTTCAAGGCGGTTACTTGCAGCCATTCGATGCGCTTACCGGCTTTGTGTGACGACCAGATCACGGGATAACCCGTAGCGATAAAGGAACGGCCGCGCTCCAAGGAGGCTAGATTTTCCGGGATCATCCAAAGCATGGTGCGCCCTTCGCGGTCAAGTACCGTCCAGAGTACCGCCTGCCCGACTGTATGGCGCTCAGTCCAAAGTTCGGCAAGAACTTGGCATTCCAATTCCCGCAACAAATCTTTGGTCGCTTTTTGTTCTGCACGGTTAACAGTGTCGAAAAAAGCGCGAACTGTTCGCATCATGCTCACCTACCATGGCTGCCTTTATTTTAACTTGATATAAAGGATCTTGCTGCCGGGATCTTTGGTCGTCGTGGCTTTGATTTCAAAGAGATCAACGGCACGAATCAATTCTCCGAGCTTTTTATAACCAAAGTTGCGCGAGTCAAACGATGGATACAGTTTGGTTAATTGATTGCCTAAGTTGGACAACCGTGCCCAACTGTCTTCGGAAGCGACGGCTTCATAGGCATCTTTCAAGAGCCGTACCAGTTCTTCATTATCCCGCGGATCATCATTGCCATTGAACAAGCGCGGTTTGGGCTTGGCAAAGTCGCTGTCACCGCTGTCGCTTGATTCCAGAATCTCCGTGTAGATAAATTTATCACATGCTTTTACGAACGCTTCCGGTGTTTTTTGCTCGCCAAAGCCAATCACAAACAATCCCGATTCACGGATGCGCGATGCCAGGCGTGTAAAATCGCTGTCACTGGAAACAATGCAAAAACCATCGATACTGCGGGTATAAAGCAAATCCATGGCATCGATGATCAACGCACTGTCGGTGGCATTTTTACCGGTCGTATAGGCAAATTGCTGGACCGGATGAATGGCGTGTTTGTGCAATTTGTCTTTCCAACTGGACATTTTGGAACTTGTCCAGTCACCATAGATCCGTTTGACATGGGCCGTGCCGTACTTGGTGATCTCTTTGATCATCGGTTCAATCAGCTTGGCACGTGAATTATCGCCGTCGATCAGTACAGCGAGGCGATCAGTTTTTCCTTGGTACTCTTTTTCCATGGGGCTCTCCTCTCGAATCATCATGACGGTTTTCGCGCCTCTCGATCATCCTTATCGGTTGCCCAACGCTGCTCTAACCGGTTAAGAATTTCTCGGTAATATTCACGCCAAGGCGTGTCCAGATGGGCCACCTTCGCTTCGAGCGGATCGGGCGCAGTTTTACGCTTCCGCGATCCTTTGGCCTGCGGGGACGAGGTCAATCGGCTCCCTCCTCTTGAATCCACTGGCGACGAAGAGCAAGCAGATCACGCAATTCCGAACCGGAAAGCTCCGTCAGCCATGCTTCACTGGCACCGACGATCTGATCGTTAAGCCCCTGCTTGCGTTCGATCATCTCATCGATGCGCTCTTCCAAGGTGCCAAGGGTAATCAATTTATGAACTTGTACAGGCCGGCTTTGGCCGATACGATAGGCTCGGTCGGTTGCTTGGTTCTCCACAGCGGGATTCCACCAGCGATCAAAATGAAAAACATGATTCGCTGCCGTCAAGTTGAGGCCGACGCCGCCGGCTTTCAGCGATAAGACCAGGACGCCGCTAACCAATTCTGTTTCATTTTGAAAGGCGGCAATTAATTGCTCGCGCTGTGCTCGCGGCGTGCCGCCATGCAGGAAAAAAACTTCTTCCTGTAGCTCTTCCGCCAAGGTCTGCCGAATGAGTTCACCGACTTCGACGAATTGCGTAAAGATCAAGCAGCGATCGCCTTCTTGGCGAAGTTCCACAACCATCTCCACTAAGCGGCTCAATTTGCCCGATCGCTCTGCCGCTGAACGGGAACCGCCGTCTTTCAAGAGAATCTGCGGATGATCACAAACTTGCTTTAGCCGGGTCAAGGTGCCCAAGATCAAACCGCGCCGGGCAATACCGCGGGTTTCTTCCAGTCGTTCGTTCAGATCGGCCAGGACCGTCTCGTAGAGCGATGCTTGTTCCGAAGTCAAATGCACATACTCCGGCATTTCTTGTTTGTTGGGCAGATCGAGTTCAATGGCCGGGTCCTGCTTGACCCGACGCAAGATAAAGGGGCGAACCCACTTCTGCACTTGCGCGATCGCTTCACTTTCACGGCGCCGCTCTACGGCTTGTGCAAAACGCCGCTGAAAACGGCTAAGGCTGCCCAAGTAGCCGGGATTAAGAAAATCCATGATCGACCAAAGTTCGGTCAGGCGGTTTTCCATAGGTGTGCCTGTCAAGGCGATGCGATGGCGTCCCGCTAAACGACGGGCGGCGGCAGCATGTTTGGTGTAGGTATTTTTGATGTTTTGGGCTTCATCTAAACATATGCTTGTCCAGGGCACTTTTACCCACTCCTCCTGATCCAGGTGGAGTAGCGTATAGGAGGTCAGCACGAGATCATAGTTGCTGACGGTAGCGGCAAAGGACTCTCCGCGGCAGCGCTGCGGGCCATAGTGCAAAAGCACCTTCAATTCCGGTGCAAAACGTTCCAGTTCTTTTTGCCAGTTACCCAGCACCGAAGTGGGGCAAACCAGCAGGGCCGGATGGTCTGGCTTTTCCTGTTCCTGAATGTAGAGAAGATAGGCAATCCACTGAATCGTTTTACCAAGTCCCATATCATCAGCCAGACAGCCGCCCAAGCCAAACTGGCGTAAAAAGAGCAGCCATGAGTAGCCGCGCTGTTGGTACGGACGTAATTCACCTTGAAAACCGGCCGGAACCGGCAAGAGCGGGATGCCTTCCTCACCGGTCAAGCGCCGTGTTAATGCTTCGAGCGGCTTGTCAAAGTCAAACTCGACCGGCAAAAGCTGCGCTTCATCGCCTGCCGATTCTTGTCCCTTCGGCTGCAAGTGCATCTGCAAAAGTTCGCCCAGACTCATACCGGCAGGTCGTTGCTGTGCCAGTGCCATAATTTGACGCATCCACGCCGGATCCAATTGGACCCACTTGCCGCGGATACGATAAAGGTGCCTTTTTTGTTGGGTTAGGCGGTTAAATTCTTCTTCACTGATCTCCACATCGCCGATGGCCAAGCGCCAGTCAAAGCGGATGATTTGATCAAGACCGAACAAACTTTCACCGCCGCCGGTACGAGTAGTTCGCGTGCTTACGCGCAGGGTCGGCGAAAGCCGGCGGATTTCTTCCCACCATTTCGGCAAAAACACCGTATAACCTGCTTGCAGGAGCCGGAGACTGCCCTCATTAAGAAATTCCCAGGCAGCAGCTTCATCAATCTGCCGGGGAAGATGACCGTAGGGCGCGGTGCTGTTGGGTAAGGCCAGGGTCGGAACCAAATGGCACCATCGTTCCGTATCGCGCCGGATGCGCTCTTCATCAGGAGCCCAAGCCAGCATCCACGGGTCACCAGGTGTCGGCGGCCAAGCCTGAATCTGCCCGGGATCGGTGCGATCTTGCAGGAGCACTTGCATCCCCCAGGGACCGTCGGTCTGTTCCGGCTCCAGCAGTTGCAAACAAGTGCGCAGCGGTGCAAGGTCGCGCAACCAGCCCATCGCCTCCAACCAGGTAGACTCATCGCCAAAAAGATCCTCTTCCTGGTCTCCCCGAGTCGAGAAAAGCGCCTCCACCGGCTGCCCGATGGATTCCGGCAATGGCTCACCGCGACGGAGTTCATCGAGACAACCGGTGAGCCAGCGGTTGAGCCCGGATGGATCAACGGGGCACGGTTCGTCTTCCGGCCAAGCTACCGTCCACCCTATTTTTCCCTTTTTCCAGGCCAGGTAATCGGGCTTCCACCACGCTTCCCGTAAGGCTCGGCGCAAGGCTTGGGCTTGTTCACGCCATAGTACCGGCTCAGGCTGCCATAGCCAGGTGATTGTGCCGATGCTCGTACGATCCAGCAGAAATTCCAGCGCAGTCAACGGTGAAAGCTCGATTCGCAGGCGATCACCTTCACGATGACCGGTGAGCGCAGTTCCATAGAAGCTCGGTGCATGCCAGGCAAAAAGCTGTTCAATCAAAAGGGGGATGGTTTCATCATGCCAGGAAAGCCCCTGCCCAGCGGCGATACGTACTTCCAAGGTAAATCCGGCATCGTGCTCTTGGAGGGTAAGGATGAGTTGCCGATCGCTCATCAGTTGATCAACTGTCCTTTCCGCATCTCTTCCTGTAACGCACGCAAGCGGGCAAAGCGCGTTGTCAAATGAACCAAGTACCGTTGCCATTGATCTTGCTTTTTTTGTTTGCGATAAAGGGTGCGTAATTTTTTCATCAGTTTGGTCGCTTCTTGATAAGCTTTGCGCTGTTTGAGACGAATCAAGCCGGCGATGGCTTGATGATAAATCGGTAGCAACAAATGAGGAGCGGCTTTTTCAACCATCTTCCACTGCCGGCGCTCCACATCGGCGGGATAGCAGCGTTTATGCAATTGCCATTCCACCCACTGCTCATACTGGCCCATGTGAAGGAGTTGTTCTTGATAATAATCGTCGCTCCAAGGCAGCCATTGCCGCAAGTATGCGAGATATTCATCATGCAAATCGTACTTATCAGCAAAGGTCTGCCAATACTGGCACAAGGTTACCGTTTCACCGACAAGCAGTGCTACAGGAAAAGCGCTTAACTGGCGCAGCCAGGTCAATGCCCGTACCCACTGCTCCCGTTGCATAAAGTCAGCTACATAAACAAGATAATCGGCGAGGTGCACTTGCTTGCCGGCTTCTACAGCCCTGCGTAACATAGCCCAGATCGCTTCATCTTTGTCTTCCTTGAGATAAAAATAAGTGATCGCCACCATGGCCCGCTGCTCAAAAACCGGTGCCCGATCAGCTCGCCGTAATTGTTCTTCCAGGAAGGCTACTTCGGCGGCTTCATCAAATACACCTGGCTCAAGGTTATCCCAAAGCAATCGGTAGATCAATGCCCAATCAAAAATGAACGGGTGTGCATCACTCCACAGGCGCTCATGAATCAACTGGCGGCTGCCTTGGGCTTGGGGATCATGGACGATGGCGGAATGTTCTTCGCATAACGCGGCGAATTCGCGAAACCAAGCATCTTCTAAGTAATGCATGGTCCAAGTTTGACTGCTACCGGCCCAAGCCGATTTTAATAACTCTTCCACTTTTTTCATCGCATAGAGCAGTCCTTGAAACTGGAACCATCGACGCGGTGCCGCTTCCCAATGGGCTGATTGCTGCGCAAGGGTATGTTGGTACCGCTGGATCAGTTCCATCATGGAACTGTAATGAAAATAAGCGCTGACCTGGGAGCTTGCTTGTTGGAAAGCTCGTACGATCATCGGCTGCCATGCTTCTACACTGTGCTGAAACGACTTGTGCTTTGCTTCGACTGTACTGCTCATGAACATATCATCGAGATTTCTCGCTCCTTTTTGTTGCGTTCCTATTGTACCATTTACTTGTAATTGAATCCAGCAGGAGCTGGATTCAATGCGAATTAATGCCCATTAAAAGCAGGAGACCATCTACCGAAAAGCGAATAGATTCCACAATATTTTGCATCCATTACACCCAAATCAAAGTTTATGGAGGAACGACGATGATACTGGATACACAAATGGCCGATGAGATTGTGAGACTCATCTATGACATGACGGGGTATCACGCCATCTTTTGTGACCCCAAAGCCACCATTATCAGTGATTCGGCTCGCCAACGGATTGGCCTTAAACATTTGGCTGCCCAAAAATTAATGTCGTCCACCATAGATATCCAGCGTATCTCCGCAGCGGAGGCCGCTGCATCGGGCGGCACGATGAAGGAAGGGATTTGCTTCGTCCTTAAGGATAAGGGGCAAAAGCTTGGTTGCCTGGGCATCGCCGGCTCGATTGATATCGTCGAACCGATGGCCAAGGTCGTTTCCGGTCTTTGTTTAAAGATGTTGCGCGAAAAAGAGATGCAGCAATCCCTCTATGATCTGGTCAACAAGATGAACGATTCTCTGTTACGGACCGTTTCATCCATGCAAGCATTGGCAGTCGGCTCCAAAGAACTGACAGCCAACAGTGAAGCCGTGACCACCGTAAGTAGAGATGCAGCCAAGCATGTTCAATCCAGTGCCAAGATCTTGGCCTTTATTCAACGTGTCGCCAATCAAACGAAACTCTTGGGGCTCAATGCATCAATTGAAGCTGCTCGTGCCGGTGAAGCCGGGCGCGGCTTCAGCGTGGTTGCCAATGAAGTCGGTAAGCTCGCCGAAGAAAGCAGTCGCTCCGCCCGCGATATCGGTGAAGTACTTAGCCAGTTCCAAGTGTCCATCGATCATGTTACCCGTGAAGTGATGCAAATAGGCAAAGTCATGGAAGAGCAAGCCCAGATCATTCTGGAGATTACCAAGATGATTGAGGAATTGCGTCAATATGTACAGCAAATGATGCAATGGTCCCATCACTAACTCCATCAAGGAGGTATTGTACGATTCATGCTTGATGTCATCAAGGACCGCGCCAGTTTACGGGCCTATCGTCCCGATCCGGTTCCGTCGTCCGTCATCACTGAGCTACTGGAAGCCATGGGCTGGGCACCGTCGGCCCGCAATCGTCAGCCCTGGCAAGCATTGGTTGTTCAACAACCGGAAGCGCTGGCCCGTCTTCATCAGACGCTAGCCGCCGGCAATGAGTGGGCGGTCAAAGCGCCGCTGGCCATTGTGGTTCTCGCCAATCCCGCCGATGATGCTATCGTTGACGGCAAGCCCTACTACCTTTTTGACTGTGGCCTGGCCGTGCAAAACTTGTTGCTCCAGGCAACGGCGGCCCATTTATGTAGCCATCCCACCTTAGGTTGGGATGAGCAGGCCATCAAAACAGCCTTCGCCATCGATGATGCATTACGTGTGCTTTGTGTGGTCTTTCTTGGTTATCCCGGTTCGTCCGATAGCTTGGATGAAGCCACCCGTGCCAAAGACGCTCTGCCTCGCCAGCGTAAACCGCTGGAATCATGGGTTCGTTACCTGTAAATCCTGTTTTCTTGATCGAATCTGCCAAAAAAAGCCGGGGATCATCCCCCGGCTTTTTCCTATCTTCACTGTTCGCTTGCGGATCGACAATTCCCCATCAGTGCGTATCGGTTTCGGAAATTTGTGAAAGCGCATCGCCCGCTTCGTTTTGATAGATGTTGCGAATGGCTAAATCGCCAAGGGCAACGATACCGACGAGTCGATCGCCTTGCACAACAGGCAAGCGCCGGATCTGCCGATCCGACATGATCCGCGCGGCTTCATGAATATCCATATCAGGACTGGCCGTGACGATGCCGCGGGTCATCGTGTCATTCACCGGCGAACTGCTGACGTCATGACCTTCTGCAACAGCACGGATGATGATATCGCGATCGGTAATAATACCGACACAACGACCGTCATCGACAACCGGTATGGAGCCAATATCCAGATCGCGCATGATGCGGGCCGCTGTTTCTAAGGTATCCCGTGACTTGACGGTCATGACATCGCCAGTCATGATCTGCCCTACTGTTTGATGCATGTTATTCCTCCTCCCTAGTGGTTCACTAGGTAGGATACCTGTTTCCCATAAAGGTCATGCAAAGATTCGGCAACGAATTTCCCCACCATTATCCACCACGAATGGTTTTCCAAAGGGAAAAGCAGGACTAAGCCTGCTTTTTTTCTTTGCCGATGCAGTTGTTCGTTAGCTGACTTGATGAGCCATCTCGAGAGCGCATTCTTTACAAACGACTTTACCGCGGTAGTTTTGGACGCCGTCAGCGCTGCCGCAGAAAACACAAGCCGGTTCGTATTTTTTTAGAATGATCTTTTCTTCATCCACGTAAATTTCCAGACCGTCTTTTTCCGCAATGCCCATCACACGACGCAACTCCATCGGAATCACTACGCGTCCTAACTCGTCAATTTTACGCACAATACCGGTTGATTTCATAAGTAAACGCCTCCCCCTTTATTATTCTTCGACAAGTTTCTTGCTTGTCTTTACTATAACGCCCATAGTATGTACTGTCAACCTGTTATTTCCATAATGTCTCGTTTTTTGTTAGCTTTTTCGCACAAAAATTGACGAAATTATTATCCTTATGGGAATGCATAGATATTCCATTTCGTGGAATACTAGAGGCAAAACCAATAAAGGAGTGTTAGTCAGTGGATAACGAGACCATGGAGACCAAATCCAACCCTGTACGCGGTACCTCCTTTGAATTCTTAGGTATCGGCTGGTGGGTGTGGCATATCTTCGCGATCGCCGTTACCTTTTATCTCGGCCACTTGTTTTACCCGCGATAAACCATCTCCATATTTTCCATGAAAAAAAACCTGGCCATTGAGCCAGGTTTTTTCATGTTTATTCCACTGTTTCGCCGATCGTTACGTTGTCACCAAAAATCTGTACCGGCCATGGTAAGGTGCGCAGAATCCGCAAGACTTCTTCCCGCGTGTCCGGGGTGGTACGGATCAACAGGAGTCCCGCTTCTTTATCGACGGTTGTCGGCACACCGAGATGACCGAAACCTTCCAGGAATATATCTAAATAAAAGATATGGGCTCGATCGACGGCCACTTGGATAAAGGACTCTTCCCCGCCGGCTTTCGGGCGACGAACCAGGTCAAAGGGTTGGACGGGGCGACGAACTTTCAGTTGGATCCGTTGGTGGGGCCGCGGCGCTTTTTCAATCACTTCGCCCGTTTCTTGATCGACCATCTCATGAGCGATCAAGAGAAAGGGCGGATTGCTTGGCCCGACGATTTCCAGGAGATCACCGCTGACGATGCGGTTGCGCACTTCAATCGTCGCTTGCTTGGTAACCGGGTTATAATCTTGGACGAGACCAACAAAGTCGTATTCGCGCTGCTCCGTCTTCTCCGTATCTTGGCCGGGCCGGCCATAGAGAAAACCGGTAGTGTATTGCCGGTGGCTGATCTTGGTCAGTTCATCCCACCACTCCGGTGAGATGCGCTTGGAGCCCTTTTGCAGATACCGATCCAGTGCTTGCCGGTAAACGCGGGCAACCGTCGCTACATAGTGAACGCTTTTCATGCGGCCTTCAATTTTCATGCTGTTGACGCCAGCTTCACAAAGCTCCGGAATGGCTTCCAGCAGGCAAAGGTCACTAGCATTGAAGATATAGGAGCCTCGTTCGTCTTCTTCGATGGGAAAAACCATGTCAGGACGCTTTTCTTCCACTAAGCCATAACGCCAACGGCAGGCTTGCGCACACTCGCCCTTGTTGGCCTGGCGGCCTGTCAGATAATCGCTGATCAAGCAGCGCCCGGAGTAGGACATGCACATGGCACCGTGAATAAAAACTTCCAGTTCAATGTCAACTGCTTGGCGAATTTGGCGAATCTCTTCGATGGAAAGTTCCCGTGCCAGAACAATACGCTTCACGCCTTGCTCGGCCCAAAAGCGAGCAGCCGCAGCGTTGGTTACGTTAGCTTGAGTGGAAAGGTGAATCGGCAGATCGGGCACGGTGCGCTTGGCGATGGCCACCACACCGGGATCAGCCACAATGATTCCGTCGGCTTGGGCTGCCGCCAGTTGCTCCAGATACTCCGGCAGCCCGTCCAGATCACGGTTGTGGGCAAAAATATTAACCGTTACATAGGCTTTTTTGCCTTGTTGGTGCGTATATTGAATCGCTTCGATCAGTGATTCACCGGCAAAATTACCGGCATAGGCCCGTAGGCCATAGGCTTGGCCCCCCAGATACACAGCGTCGGCGCCATAGTGAAGCGCCATTTGTAGTTTTTCCCGGTTGCCGGCCGGTGCCAGAAGTTCAACGGACATATTGTTTCACAGCCTTTTCATGTTCAGCAAGGGTGCGGCTAAATTGATGGTACCCGTCGCCTTTGGCTACAAAAAAGAGGTAGTCTACATTAGCCGGGGCGAGCACGGCTTGTAAACTTTCACGGCCAGGGTTGGCGATCGGTCCCGGCGGTAAGCCGCTGTATTTATAGGTGTTATAGGGTGACTCAATCTCCAGGTCTTTATAGTACAACTTGGCTTTCGGCTGATCCAGGAGGTACTGGACCGTGGAACAAGCCTCCAAACGCATATTCTTTCCCAGGCGGTTTAAAAAAACTTTGGCAATCACCGGGCGCTCTTCAGCCTTTTGGGCTTCCCGTTCCACCAGCGACGCTAAGGTTACTGTCTCAGCCACGGTCAAGCGACTTTGCTTGATCTGTTCACGTACCTGCGGCGTCATCTCCTGATCAAACCGATCGACCATCATGCGCACGATGTCGGTTTCCGTCGCCGTCCGGGCAATGCGATAGGTAGCCGGAAACAAAAACCCTTCCAAGCGTTTTGGGTTGTTTGACGGCTTCGGCAGGTAGGCTGCTTCAAACTCCGTTTTCATGAGTGCTTCGCTCCACTCGGCCGGGTCAACGATGTTGCGTTCCACTAAGAGACGGGTAATCTGGCTGAGGGTATATCCTTCGGGAATCGTCACCGTATCGACGCGCGTCTTGCCTTCTTTCAAGATATCCACGATTTCCGGAATCGAAAGGGCCGCCCGTAAATTATATTCGCCGGCTTTGAGCAGATTGGTGTCTTGATTGCGTGTGTATAGTCGAAAAGCCAAGGCGCTGCGAATCAGCTTTTTTTCGGCGAGCATTTCACCCACATCGGCAGCACTGGTATTCGGGGGGATGACCACGGCGATTTCCTCCGCACCATCGGCCCCGAGAGGACTTAGCTGCCATTGATATGCACCATAGCCAACGCCCATGATCAAATGCAATATAACGAAAAGGGCGACAAGAAAGCGGAGCGGCCGCTTTACGGTGCGACGACGCTGGGAAGTGGTTATGTTCGGTTTTCCTTTGGGAAAAGGCACCACCATGAGCCTCCTTTCTGCGGGAGAGGCATTGAAAAAGCCACCATAATGCGGTGGCTTCGTGCGTGACACTTATTATTTGTCTTCTTCATCGTCTTCTTCGTCATCACTGATTTCTTGCCAATGATCAGCGACTTTTTCCCACTCTTCATCGTCTTCAATATGACTGAAAACTTCTTCACCGTTTTCTTCATATTCAACACGCAAGATAATCGCTTCGTCTTCTTCATCTTCGAGGGGGAGAAGAATGACGTACTCTTTTCCTTCGACCTCGATGCGATCCAACTCTTCGAATTCCATTTCTTTGCCTTCTTCATCGGTTAGGACAAGGATGTTTTCTTGATCTTGTTCCATCCGCTTATCACCTCGATTCGATTCCTATTGCCATTTTATATCAGACGGATCCCATTGTCAACGCGATCCCTCTTCAGTATTGCCGTTTATGCATATTCATAAACGGACTAAGGCCGGCGATGACCGTCAAGATAGTTTTGCAGTATCAAAACAGCGGCCAGTTTATCGACGACTTGCTTGCGCTTGGCCCGGGAGACATCACCTTGCAACAGGGTCTTTTGCGCCGCCACCGTCGTTAAGCGCTCATCCCAATAATGAATCGGCCGTTGCACCTTATCAGCCAACTGTTGTCCGAAGGCACGGATGATCTCCGATTTGGGACCATAGGTGCCGTTCATGTTGCGCGGCATACCGATGACGATCGCTTCCACTTCCCACTTGTCCACTAGCTCACGCAACTGTTCCAGATCGGTTTCCAGACGGGAGCGGCGCATCGTTTCGATGCCCTGGGCCGTCCAACCGAGCGGATCGGAAATGGCTACGCCGATGGTCTTGGTGCCTACATCAAGGCCGAGGATACGCATAGGATCGCTCCTTAAGCAAAAAGGATCGCCATCGCTCCGCCTGCAGGCAGCGATGAACGATCCTTGCGTTACATTATTTCAGTTCCGATTGGCTTGGGTGTCCTTCTAGGTAAAAGCGCACCAATTCTTCCAGCAGATCGTCTCGTTCCAAACGGCGAATCAAGCTGCGAGCATTACGGTGACTGGTGATATAAGCGGGATCGCCGGACAGTAAGTATCCCACCACTTGGTTGATCGGATTGTAGCCTTTTTCTTTTAAGGCGCCATAAACAGTGTGCAAGATGTCGCTCGCGGCCACGATGTCGTCCTGTTTGGCTCGAAACATCATCGTTTGATCATGCATATCATTCCCCATAGGCTCACCCCCTACGAATCGACTGTGACTTGCTGTTTGTTTTTCTGCACCCAACGTCGATTTCCTTTTTTTTAGCGCACAATTATGCACCGAGTTGGTTTTTGATCACCTGCTTGGCCGCTGCCAACGCATCCATGACTTTTTCCGGCTGTTTTCCGCCGGCTTGGGCCATATCGGGGCGACCGCCACCGCCGCCGCCGGCTACGCGGGCCGCTTCTTTAACGATGTTGCCGGCATGGACCCCTTGACGCACTGCATCGGCCGTTGCTGCGGCAACGAGATTGACTTTGTTATCTACAACAGCCGCCAGGATCAGCACGCCTGTACCAATTTTCGCTTTGAGCAGATCGGCCATCTGGCGCAACGCATCCATATCCGGCGCTTGTACCTGCGCCGCCAACACGGTCACTCCCGCTACGGTCTCGCCGGTGGCGAGGAGATCGTCGACTTGATAGCGGGCCAACCGGGTCAGCAGTTGTTCGATTTCACGGTCTTTGTCACGGAGAACTTGCTGCAACGCATCGACGCGCCGGTTCACATCGTTCATGGGCACTTTTAATTTTTCCGCCAGCGTACGAACCGTTTCCTCTTGGCTGTTCATGTACGCCAGGGCGGCAGAGCCGGTGACGGCTTCTAAGCGGCGCAAGCCGGCACCGATACCGCCTTCAGCGACCAGTTTGAACAAACCAATTTGGCTGGTATGGCCCACATGGGTACCACCGCAAAGCTCCATCGAGTATTCGCCCATGGAAACCACGCGGACTTGGTCACCGTATTTTTCACCAAAAAGGGCCGTTGCACCGGCGGCCCGGGCTTGTTCCAATGACGTTTCTTCGGTGTTCACCGGCAAGTCGGCCAGCAATTGAGCGTTCACACGGTCTTCCACGGCTTGCCATTCTTCGCGGGTTAAGGGCGAAAAATGAGCGAAGTCAAAGCGCAGGCGGTTTTCTTCGACAAGCGAACCGGCTTGGTTCACATGTTCGCCGAGCGTTTCTTTGAGCGCTTTGTGCAAGAGATGGGTGGCACTGTGGTGCCGGGCGATGGCTTCACGACGGGCACCGTTCACTTGTGCCGTCACCGCATCGCCGGTCTGCAGCGTTCCCTTTTCGATAATACCGATGTGCACATGGAGCGCACCGGCCATTTTTTTCGTATCGACAATGCGTACCACCGTGTCTCCGGCGGTGATGATGCCTTGATCGCCCGTTTGCCCACCTGATTCCGCATAGAAAGGTGTTTCGTTCAGGACGATTTGCACTTCTTCCCCGGCCTGCGCCTCCGTAACTACTTCCGTGCCACGAACGATAGCCTGGACGGTGCTTGTTGCTTCCAACGCTTGATACCCGCTAAAACGGGTAGCCCCTTGCTGGCTGTAGAGTTCACTCCAGAATTCCATGCCGGCACCGTAAACCGTATCTTGCCGGGCCGCACGGGCACGCTCCCGCTGCTCATTCATGGCTGCCTGGAAGCCTTCTTTGTCGACAGTCAAGTCGTTTTCTTCGGCAATATCTTCGGCCAGATCGAGAGGGAAGCCGTACGTATCGTACAAGGCAAAGGCCTGACGACCGGGCAACACCGTGCTGCCTTCGGCCTTGACTTTATTGACCATTTCGCTGGCGATGCGCATGCCTTCATGGAGCGTTTCATGGAAGCGTTCTTCTTCGATTTTGATCACTTTTTGGACAAAATCGTTTTTTTCACGAATTTCCGGGTAAGCATCTCCCATCAGTTGCACCACCACAGGTACGATGGTGTACATGAAGGGGCGATCGATACCGAGGACTTTACCAAAGCGAACCGCACGGCGCAAAATCCGGCGTAAGACATAGCCGCGGCCTTCGTTGCCCGGCAACACACCGTCGGTGATTAGGAAGGTACAAGACCGCACATGGTCGGCGATCACCCGAAAGGGAAATCCGCGATCATCGCGGTGATAAGCTTGTCCCGACAGTTCTTCCACAAAAGCGATCATGGGGCGAATCAAATCGGTGTCATAGTTGGAGCCTACGTTCTGCAAGACCGACGTGATGCGCTCTAAGCCCATCCCGGTATCAATGGATGGTTTGGGCAGCGGCGTCATCGTACCGGTTTCATCACGGTTATATTGCATAAAAACGAGGTTCCAGATCTCTAACCAGCGATCACAGTCACACTTACCGATCGCGCATTCTTCGGCATCGCAACGCAGGTGTTCGCCGCGGTCGATGAGGATCTCCGAGCAAGGACCACAAGGACCGGTGTCCCCCATGGACCAGAAGTTGTCTTTTTCGCCAAGACGCAAAATGCGTTCAACGGGCACCCCGATCTCATCGCGCCAGATGGTGAAGGCTTCTTCGTCATCAAGATAAATGGTAGCGTACAGTTTTTCTTTGGGCAGCTTGAATACATCGGTCAGCAATTCCCATGCAAAGCAAATCGCATCGTTCTTGAAGTAGTCGCCAAAAGAAAAGTTGCCGAGCATTTCAAAAAAGGTATGGTGCCGGGCCGTGCGTCCCACGGTGTCCAAATCGTTATGTTTTCCCCCAGCGCGCACACACTTCTGCGCCGTTGTGGCACGCACATAGGGGCGCTTTTCAAAACCTAAGAATACGTCTTTAAACTGGTTCATGCCGGCGTTGGTAAAAAGCAACGTCGGATCGTCATGGGGAACCAGCGATGAACTTGCCACAGCCGTATGGCCATTTTGGGCAAAATAATCTAAAAACATCTGCCGTACCTGGGAACCTGTGTAGGACAAGAGTCACGCCTCCTCGCCAATATCAGCCAAGCCTACTATCGATTTCGACAGCAATCCAAAATGTACTATACCCTTCCCCATTCCCGGTGTCAAGGGATGACAAAGGCTTAGACAATGGCCCGTAAGAAGACGTACCGGACGATTACCCTACCTACGGCCACAACCGGTACCGCCAGGAGCAGGCCGACGATACCAAAGAGATGCCCACCTGCCAATAATGAAAAAATGACCACCAGCGGGTGCATACCCACTGCGTCGGCCAAGATTTTCGGTGAAATAAAGTTGTTTTCCAGTTGCTGTACGATCACGATGACACCCAGTGCCGAGAGGGCCATCTTCGGCGAATCCAGCAACGCAACGATGATCACCGGCGTCAAACCGATTAAAGGGCCGAAGTAGGGGATCAAGTCGGCAATGGCCGCGATCACGCCGATAAGTAAGCTGTAATTCATGCCGATCAAGTACAATCCCAGCGATGTCAAGGCACCAACGATCAAGGATACGAGCAGATAACCTCGCAACAGCCCTCGCAGCACCCGATCGATCTCGGCGGCCACGGCGACCACATGGGGCCGCAGCTGATGGGGCGCCAGACGAGCTGTTCCTTCCGCCAGCGCTTCGGCATCACGAAGCAAGTAAAAAGCCATGACAGGAATCAACACAATATCGAGCGCATTGGCTCCAAGTATCACGACACCGTCCAAGATCCGCCGCACCGCCGTCAGTACCGCCGTTTCACCACGGGCAACGGTCTCACTCCACACTTGCTGCAACCCCGGCGGGAGGCCGGCCATGACCATCTGGTGTTGCACCGCTTGGATCCACCGTTCCACTTCCGCCGTATATTGAGGCAATTGCTGGGCCAAATAGTTGAGTTCGGCCACCATCGGCGGCAAGCCGTAGGTAATCGTGCCGCCGATGATCGCCGCGAGCACTGCGTAAATCACCAGGATGCTTGCATTGCGCGACAAACCGCGCCGCTTCTCCAACCAACAAACGGGGGGATAAAGCAAGTAGGCCGCAAAGCCGGCAATGAAAAAAGGTGTAAACACAGGCCTTACGGCCACGGCAAAGGCCATCACGATCAGCACAGCGGCGATCAACAAGCCAATGCGCCCGCCTCGGCTTAGCCCTGCCAAAGCGCGTCGGCCTCCTCAAAAGCGATCAAAGCGCCATCTTCAGCGACTTGAAAAATCTGATTCCGGTCATTAAATTCAACAAAGCAATTCCAGCAGTAAAATTGGTTAACGCCGACTTTGCCGATTTGCTTGCTGCCGCAGACAGGACAGTCCACGGTCCTTCCCCCATTCCTACCTAGGAACCAAGCTGCCACGCATCTTGCCAACGATCGGGGATCTCCATTCGCCCCGACTGCCAACCACGCACATCGGACCACGGCACATGCAACCGTCCCGTCAGCATGTCCTGGGTCCAACCATCGGTCACTTCCACGCCGAGCAATTGACCCGTCGCCGGATCAATGAGCACGTCGCCCACTTTGCCCATTGCATGACCGGTCGCGGTGACCACGGGCGTGCCCGTCAGTTCTTTGACAGGTACCGTTGGCCGAACATGAACCGTTGTTTGCGGGCAAGGGTCGCCTTGCATGTGAACGGCATCGCGATCGATCTGTACTTGCGGCCACCGGAGGCAATCGCCGCCTCCTTGCGCCGGCTGGAGAACCACAGCCGTTACGCGGGCTTCCGCTAAGTCTACAAGCAGATCTTGCACATGAGCGATGGTTTGTTGAGTTGCATTGCACACGGGTAACTGTACGATGTCTCGACCTTTACACATGTCGCCACTCTCCCGTGTTATCCAAGATTGGCGCAGCGCACGATCCTGGTGACAGGATCTAGTCTTGACAAATTACACAAAAAATATCGCTTAGCAACTCTTATCAATCGTTCCGCCACCGAGCACCCAGTCGTCATGATAAAAAACAACGGCTTGTCCCGGCGTAATCGCCCGCTGGGGACTGGCAAATTCCACACGCACCCGATCTGGCCCCAAAGGATGAACGACGGCCGCCGCTGGTTTTGCGGCGTAGCGGATCTTGGCCAGCACTTCCCGAGGCCCCTGCAGCGGCTTTTCATCGATCCAAGTAAGTTCCGTCGCTTCCAGCGCTGGTGCATAGACATCGCGATCGGTGCCGATGATCACCGCATTGCGCTCCGGGTCGAGGGCAACTACGTAGGCCGGAAAACCTAAGGCAATGCCGAGACCTTTACGCTGACCGACCGTGTAAAAGGGTAAGCCTTGATGCATCCCCAGTACTTGCCCGCCGGTGCTGAGAAAGGGCCCCGGCGCAAATTGCTCCTCCGGAAAACGACGGCGCAAAAATTGGCGGTAATCGTTGTCAGGAACAAAACAAATTTCCTGGCTGTCCGGTTTTTCGGCAATCTGAAAGCCCAGTTGCGCCGCCCGGGCGCGAATCTCGGGCTTCGTAAAGGAGGCCACAGGAAACAAGGTATGGGCCAATTGGTGCTGGTTCATCATGTAAAGAAAATAAGATTGATCTTTGCGCTGATCCTCGGCGCGGCCTAGGCGATAGCGCCCCGTCTCCGGATCGACATCAATGCGCGCATAGTGGCCCGTAGCCAGCTTTTGTGCACCGAGCCCCAATGCTTTGGTCAGCAATTGCTCAAACTTGATCACACGATTACAGACAATGCAGGGGTTCGGCGTGCGCCCCGCCAAGTATTCGCGGCTAAAGCTGCCGATCACCGCTTCTTCAAAGCGATCACGAAAATTGACCACATAGTGGGGAATGCCGAGTTGATCGGCAACGCGCCGGGCATCTTGAATCGTCGCCAGTGAACAACAGCCGCCCGATTCATCGGCCGGCATATCGCTGGGCCAGATCTGCATGGTCACACCGATCACGTTATATCCTTGTTCAAGCAAAAGAGCGGCGGTTACGGAAGAATCCACACCGCCGCTCATGGCTACGACTACCGTCTCTTGCACAAGCTCACCTTAACCTTGCTCGCTTTTATTCTTGTAGTCCTTAATCGCTTCATGCAACGCATCAGCAGCTAAGTTGCTGCAGTGCATCTTGTTGGCCGGCAGTCCGCCCAACGCTGATGCGACATCTTTGTTGGTCAACTCCAGCGCTTCTTCGATCGTTTTGCCGATCACCATTTCCGTACAGATCGACGAAGTGGCAATGGCGGCGCCGCAGCCGAAAGTTTTGAATTTGATGTCTTGAATCACGTTGTCTTTGACATCGATATAAATTCTCATGATATCGCCGCAAGTAGGATTGCCCACTTCACCGACACCACTGGGATTTTCCAACTGGCCGACGTTGCGAGGATTGGTGAAATGGTCCATCACTTTTTCCGTATACATAATTAGTCCTCCTCATTTGCTCCCCCGGTTGCATCCTACCTGGAGGCTGTTTTTTATTTTGCCAACCGATTGTCCGGTCCGATTATTTTTGATTGTACAGCGGCGACATAGAACGCAGGCGCTCGACCACAACAGGCACTTCGCGCAGTACATAATCCACATCGTCTTCGGTATTGATTCTACCCAATGTTAAGCGCAGTGAACCGTGGGCGATTTCATGGGAAAGGCCGATCGCCAAAAGCACATGAGACGGGTCCAGCGAACCGGACGTGCAAGCCGAACCGGAAGATGCCGCAATCCCTTTGAGATCCAAGGAAAGCAGCAACGACTCCCCTTCAATATAGCGGAAGGATACATTGACATTGGTAGGAATCCGCTCGGTCCGGTGACCGTTAAGCCGGACTTCCGGGATGGCCGTCAAACCGTCGATCAAACGATCACGAAGTTTCGTCAAGCGGTCTGCTTCGGCAGTTAAGTCGCGCTGCGCGATCTCTGCCGCCTTACCAAAAGCCACAATGCCCGGCAGGTTTTCCGTTCCCGGCCGCCGCCGCCGTTCTTGTCCACCGCCATGGGTAAGCGGTAGGATGCGACTACCCCGCCGGATATAAAGAGCACCGACACCTTTTGGTCCATAAATCTTATGGGCCGAAAAGGAAAGCAGATCAACACCCAATTCATTGACATTGACCGGTATTTTGCCGACCGATTGTACCGCATCGGTATGGAAAAGTACGCCTCGTTCTTTGGCGATGCGCGCCAATTCCGCAATCGGTTGCAACGTGCCAATTTCATTGTTGGCATGCATGATCGAAACGAGAACGGTGTCTTCCCGCAACGCTAGAGCCAAGTCTTCCGGACGGACCCGACCTTGATCATCAACCGGCAAGATCGTCAAATCATAGCCCGCTTTTTTCAGCACTTCGCAAGGGTATAACACGGCATGATGCTCAATGGCCGAGGTGATAATATGTTTGCCCTTTTTTTCTAACCCTTTGGCCACGCCAAGGATGGCCATATTGTCCGCTTCGGTGCCGCCGCTCGTAAAAAAGATCTCTTCTGGTTGCGCACCGATCAGCTTGGCGACCGATGTTCGGGCTTCTTCCAGCCTTTTCTTGGCATCACGTCCCCATGCATGAACGCTGGAAGGGTTACCATAATGGTTGGTCAAAACATCCGTCATCACAGCAATGACCTCGGGATGCAACGGTGTGGTTGCCCCGTGATCCATATATACCTGTTGCATGGTTAATCGCTCCTTCGATATTAGCTTTGATCATCAATTTTAGATGTGATACATAAAGGAACCTTCTACATATTTTGCCTTTTCCGCTTCTTCACACATATCGGCTAAGGTGATCGAGTCAATGACCTGTTCGATAGCATCACGCACTTTAGCCCAAACTAAACGGGTGACACATTCCGGTGAACGACTGCATTTATCTTGCACATCATCATTGACGCAATCCACCGGAGCGACCGGTCCTTCCAACACGCGGATGATATCACCGACGGTGATTTCCTCGGGAGAGCGTGCCAGCAAGTACCCGCCTTGAGGCCCGCGCAGGCTGTTGACCAGTCCGGCTTTACGCAAGACAGCCATGATTTGCTCCAAATAGTGCTCGGAAATGTCCTGTCGGTCTGCTACGAGCTTCAGCGAAATGGGGCCTGGTCCATGATGTTGCGCAAGATCAAACATTGCTCGCAGACCATATTGCCCTTTCGTTGAAAGTTTCATCATCTTACACCTCTATATCGCTACAGTATTCCTATATCTACACTTGGTTTTATTGATAGTAGTCTAGCATAGCACTCGGGATTTGTCAAAGCAAAAAATAAATCCTTCGGCAGCACACCGAAAGATTTAAAAGAGACTCAATTGTTCCCCTGCCGCCGCTGGGGTTGACGTACCAACAAGCTTGCGGCGGATGGCCATGGCATCAAAAGCGGCTTGCCCATAGTACCGACCTTGACAGGTGATGAAATAGCGTGCCCGCCGTAACACCACACCGATACGTTGGAGATGCTCAAAGTGGATCGTGCCCATGCGTCGAGCCGCTACGATCCGGCGGGCCGATTGCACGCCAATACCGGGAACGCGCAGCAATTGCGCATAGTCCGCTTGATTGATTTCCAACGGGAAAAAGTGCAGATTGCGCAGTGCCCAGCCGGTCTTGGGATCAACATCCAGATCCAAATAGGGCTGCGCCGGGTCAAGCAACTCATCGGCACCAAAACCATAAAACCGCAACAACCAGTCAGCTTGATAAAGACGATGCTCCCGCTTCAAGGGCGGTGCCGTGAGCGCCGGCAATTTGGGATTATCAACAACCGGAACGTAGGCCGAATAGTACACACGCTTGAGCTGAAAGCGGCGATACAGCCCTTCCGCCAGTTGACATATACGCCGGTCATCTTCAGTCGTTGCACCGACGATTAACTGGGTGCTTTGTCCGGCCGGGACAAAACGCGGCGCCCGCCGAAAGGTGCGTCGTTCTTCCCGGTTGGCCGTGATTCCGTGATTGATCTGGGCCATCGGCTGCAAGATGTGCTCACGCTGTTTTTGCGGTGCCAGCAGTTGTAAGCTTTCCGCCGAAGGCAGCTCAATATTGACGCTCATCCGGTCAACAAACTGTCCCGCCGCTTGGATCAAGCGCTCATCGGCCCCGGGAATCGCTTTGAGGTGAATATAGCCGTTGTAACGATGCACCTGCCGCAACTGGCGCACAGTGGCCAGCAACTTTTCCATCGTATAGTCAGGACTGGTATGAACAGCGGAGCTAAGAAACAGTCCCTCGATATAGTTGCGCCGGTAAAAACCAATCGTCAACTCCGCAATTTCTTCCGGCGTAAAGGTCGCTCGGGGCACATCATTGGAGCGTCGATTCACACAAAAGGCGCAATCATAGCTGCACACATTAGTCATGAGAATTTTAAGCAGTGAGATGCACCGCCCATCTTCCGACCAGGAGTGACAGATCCCGGACAGCGTCGCATTACCCACCATACCTTTACGTTTTCCCCGGTCCGAGCCGCTTGATGAACAAGAAACATCATATTTGGCCGCTGCCGATAATATGGCCAATTTTTTTAACGTGTCCATAATTGTTTTTCCCACATCGTTGTGATGATCTGAGAGCTTGCCGAAGAACCAAAATAAGCCCCTTGCGCCTCCTGGCAGTTTTCTTGGATTAACCATTGCGCAGTCGCTTGATCCAGCACCCCGGCAGCGATGACGCGCCGTCCTAAGCGCTGCATACCGTAGATCAAGGTCACCAGGAGATGGCCCTTTTCCGGAGAGTGCAGGCAAGTTTGAATCAAATTTTCATCCAAGCGAATCGCATCAAAACGCTGCTGAAACAAAGAGGCCAAGCTGTGCTGCCCAGCAACCCGTGTCAAACAAGTCGTAAAGCCGGCTTTGCGATACTGCTCAACAGCACAAAGGGCTGCTTCTTTGTGGTCTACAACGGTGCTGGGTACGGCAATCTCGATCTGCGCCGGGTCCAGCCCGCTTTCCCAGACAATGCGCCGGAATTGCTCCGGTAACCGTAAATTGAGAAATTGCGCCGGTGCCAATTCCACCAAACCACGCAGCGGTACCGGACCATCAGACGACCATTGCTTGATTTGCTCACTGACCTTCGCCACAATGCGTCCTGCTTCTTGGGTTAACCATTCCTCGGTGTAATAATGAGTTAACAGATCAGCAGTCAGCGACCAGCCGCCTTCGGACTGCGGATAAAGCGCCTGCCCCTCAAAGGCCAGCAGTTTCCCGCTGGCTAATGCGATGATCGGCGCGTATTCCATCACAAAATCCATGGCACCAGTACGCAAGATGGCACTCTTCTCATCAATCCCATCAGCCATTTTTTCGGCGAAAAACTGGTATTTGTTGCGTCCGCTTTGCTTGGCCCGATACATGGCCGTGTCGGCATGGTTGATCAATTCAGCTACAGTTTTTCCGTCCTGCGGATACATGGCAATACCAATGCTGGCTGTTGTCTGGATAATATGGCCTGAAAGCTGCCAAGGTACGCATAGCGCTTCTAACACTTTCTTGGCTACGACAGCAGCATCGTCGGACTCGGAGATATCGGGCAAGATGACCGTAAATTCATCACCGCCCAATCGTGCCACCGTATCGCTTTCACGCAAGCATGAGCGCAACCGCCGCGCTACCCCTTGCAAGAGTTCATCGCCGATCATATGTCCATAGATGTCGTTGATTTGCTTAAAGCGATCCAAGTCGAGAAAAAAAACAGCGAGCTTGCGTTTGTTACGCAATGCCAGCGCTACGGCTTGATGCAAGCGATCCAGAAATAAACTGCGGTTCGGCAAATCAGTCAATGCGTCATGATAAGCTTGATACTGGATACGCTCGTGGGCTTGCTTTTGTTCGGTAATGTCATGAAATACGGCCGCATACTGTATCGTTCGGTCATAATCGTCTTTAATCGCACTGATCGTCAACCAAACGGCGTAAGCGGCACCATCTTTGCGCCGGTTCCAGATCTCGCCTTCCCAATAGCCGCTATTTATCAGAGTATCCCAAAATTCCCGGTAAAACTCACGATCATAACGACCGGATTGCAAGATCCGTGGCGTTTGACCGACGACTTCATCTTCCGTATAGCCGGTGGTATTGCAAAAACCGCGATTCACCGATTGGATCCGACCTTTTGAATCGGTAACCATAATGCCTTCTGCCGTATGTTCAAATACTTTCGCGATCATGCGCAACCGGTGTTCTGCTTGCTTGCGTAAACTGATGTCATGAAAAATGGCTACCGTTCCGGAGATGACACCGGCCGTATAGTACGGTGAGGAAACAAGCGCAACCGGAAAAACAGTACCATCGCGGTGCCGGAAGTTGGTCTCCTCCACGTGCGGCACCGGCATCGCTTCATCGGCATAGAGATGCTTCTTCTCCTCTTTCTGCTCTGCCTCTGCGGGCACACGGAAAAGATCATTCACCGGTTTACCCAGCAGTTCTCCTTCGCGCCATCCCAGCAACCGTTCCGCTTCCGGGTTCATGAATACCAGAATTCCCTCTTGGTCAACGACATAAACGCCGGCCCCCAGGGCACTGGTGATTCCCCGCATCTGAATTTCACTGGCAATCAAACTTTCCTCGACAGCACGGGCATGGAACAGGCGTTGGACTTTATGTCGCAACACTTCGAGATGAATCGGTTTTTTTAAATAATCATCAGCACCGGCAGAAAAAGCACGCTGCACCGAATTTTTATCATCGAGCGCAGTAACCATCAAGATGGGAACACGGTCGCCACCAGGCAATTTGCGTAGCTGTTCCAATGTCTCGAACCCATCAAGAATGGGCATCATTACGTCCAGCAAGATCAAATCCGGCATTTGTTCCTGCGCTGTCTGCAATGCTTCTTTGCCGTTTTCCGCTTCAATCACCCGAAAGCCTGCGTGCTCCACCGTACGTCGCAGCATCAACCGAACCACTGGATCATCATCAACAATCAAGATTGTCTGGTTTTGCTTCATCGATTCCTACTCACCTCGCTGCTTCCGAGACAATGAAATCTGCTCTAATTCAACCATGACTTGCCGATATTCTATGTTGGATTGCGCCAGCCATGATTCCAAGTTTCCCCCTCTTTGGTTTTTGGCTTCGATTTCGATTTCGCGATAAATCTCCGACAAGGCAACGGCACCGATATTCAGGCATTCGGCTTTCATCGCATGGGCTTGCGAGATAATCAGGGGCAGATCTTTTCGCGATACAGCTTCCGCCAAAGCCGCCATCCGCTCCTTCATATCCAAGGAAAAAAGCTGAATCAGTTGGATGATCACATCCGGTTGGCCATCCAGTTGCAGCTCTGAAAGTTCATCCAGTACACGGCGATCGATCGTTCCGGATATCGTTTTGGAATAATCCGACAGACTAAACGGGTCGGTCGTAGTGGTGTTATGCATCAGATCAAAGGGAACAATAAACCAAAAAATGGTGCCCTCTCCCTCGGTACTGCTAAAGCCAATCTTTCCGCCCATCGATTCGACCAAACGCTTCGCAAAAACTAAGCCTAATCCCGTCCCACCAAAGCGGCGTGTAGTCGAACCATCCACTTGGGTAAACGGCTGAAACAGTTTTTCCTGGTCCTTCTGAGCGATGCCGATTCCCGTATCCTCGACTTGAAAGCGAACTTCCATTTTTCCATCCACTTCGGCGATGGGCTCAACCAAAAGCCGTACCGAACCGACCGCGGTAAACTTAAGCGCATTCCCCAGCAAATTCAATAAGATCTGCCGGATACGCCAAGGGTCACCAATCACCCGTTTCGGTAAATGGGTAGCAAGAGCCAATTCCATCTGCAAACCTTTACGTGTGGCCTGAGCAGAAAGCGAATCTTTCACTTCCTGGATCGTTTCGGTCAGCGAAAAGGGTGTATGATCGATCTGCAGTTGACCGGCTTCGAGCTTGGAAAAATCCAAGATATCATTCACCAAGTTCATCAAGTTTTCGCCGGCCCGGTACACTGTTTTCGCCATTTCCCGCTGTTCCTTGTCCAAAGTCCCCTCTAGCAGCAACTCGGTCATTCCTAAAATCGCATTCATCGGTGTGCGGATTTCATGACTCATATTGGCCAAGAACTCGTTTTTTACTTGGTTGGCCGCTTCGGCCATTTGCTTAGCAGCGTAAAGTTCATTCTCTGCCTGCTTGCGCAAACTCACATCACGGGCCAAGAAAATCGCATCGACGGCTTGCCCTTGCTGATCAAAAAGAAAAGTGATGTTGATTTCCAACCAAAAATAGGTGCCGTCGGCATGGCGATAGCGAAACTCACATTGCTGCCGGCTCATGGACTGTTTCGCCATACGTACACATTCGGTAACAGCCGGCGCATCTTGGGGGTGAATACGCGCCAGAAAGTCCTGGTCTTTTAAGTCATCCGGTTCTAAACCGAGCACATTACGGGCAGCCGGATTGACATAACGGACATTCATCTCTCCATCGGTCTGCACAATCAGATCGGAGGCATTATCGGTAATCCGTCGCAATCGTTCTTCACTGTCGTGAAGTGCTTTTTCGGTTTGCCGGCGTTCCGTGATATCGGATTTAACGGCAATATAGCGAATGATCGCGCCTTGATCATCGATAACCGGCGTAATCGTCATTTCTTCAACATAATAGGACCCGTCTTTGCGCCGGTTGATCAGTTCACCGCGCCACACATGGCCGGCACTGATCGTCTGCCACAGTTGTTGATACATCGCCTGCTCATGACGTCCGGACTTGAGGACACGAGGCGTTCCGCCGATGGCCTCCATTTCGGTATAACCGGTTAATGCGGTAAAAGCAGGGTTGATCCATTCAATTACGCCTTGGCGATCAGTAATGACGATCGCATTCGCCGCCGCCGAAAGGGCTGCCGCCTGCCATTTACTTTGCCATTGCCGAAAGGATGCCGTCAACGACAAGGAAGCACGCTGTGCAAACTGCTCCAGTTCCCGGATAATCTCCCCGTTAAAATGCCCTTGATTTTTGGCACAAATATTTAAGGCACCGATCGTTTCTCCACCGGCCGTTAATGGCAAGGTTACGGAATAACGAAATCCAAGGCCAAGCATGCGTTCACAATTGGTGCAATAATCAGCTACGCCGGCATCGTGAACGCGCAAGGCAATGCCATTACGTAAAACGGCTACCGTTGGACCGGCACATTCCGTATCTTCATCCCAGCAAAGGCGTACCTCTTCAAGCAGTTGCACATTAACACCGGCATGGGCACGAACACTGAGGGTGCCATCAACATTGCGGATACTGATCCAGGCTACCGGAAAATCATAAACAGCAGTGATATGCTCGCAAATCGCCGTCAGCACTTGATCGATCGATTCTTCTTCCAATACGCGGCGGTCGATATCGCGCAAGACTGCTTGGGCTTCTTCCGTTCGTTTTGCTTCGGTAACATCATGAAAGAATACAACCCAACAGGCTTCTTCACGAAACTGCTTTTTTTTCGCAATAAACTCAGCGATTAAAACTGTCTGATCTTTTTTGCGCAACCGCAATTCGCCGCGCTGCTCATCACTGTTTGACGGTAGAAAAAAAGCGCATCTTTCCGAAATATCCAGGGCATCCCATTTCATCCGTTGTAATTCTTCTTCGCGATACCCTAACCACTGCTCGGCCAGCCCATTCGATGCCCGGATGGTGTATGTATTTACGTTGAAAATCACGCAAGCTTCCGGGCACAACCGAAACAAGGCCTCAAACGTAGCTTCTGAAGCCGCACTGGCACCGTCTTGGGAACGTGCCTGACATATTGCATAATAGCAACCTATGCCCAGCCCAATGCCGATCACGAGCATCATTAAGCCAAAATAAAGCGTCTTGTCTGTTATCATCATATCGGTATCCCCCAACTGGATTACAGAACGATATCGCTACATTAAAGTTTCGACTAAATTATACATCTCTCCTGCTCTAGTTAAATAGTGATATTTTTTTATTTAAAATTAAAAACCGAGACACCATGTGCCTCGGTTTAAAGGTATTTTTAGGATTACAGCGCTTTCTCGATCATTGCAGCCAGTTCTTGCTTCGACTTATAACCAACCGCCTTGTCGACGATTTGGCCGCCTTTGATCAGCACCAATGTCGGGATCGACATGACATTGTACTCGGAAGGAATCTGACGGTTCTCGTCAACATTCAGCTTGCCAACGACAACTTTACCGGCAAACTCATTGGCAATCTCATCAATCACCGGAGCGATCATCCGGCAAGGACCGCACCAAGAAGCCCAGAAATCCACCAATACAGGTTTATCGGCTTCCGATACAACCGATTTAAAATTCGCATCCGTTAATACTGCTACATTTTCACTTGCCATTGAAACATCCTCCTTATCTTCTTAGCCACTCACTCCGAAAACTTGGATAGTTCGCCCAGTAACTTTTCCATAACCTGTTCTTGCTCAGTAGTCATAGGAACGTCACCCAAGCATTTACGCGTCTGATTCATGACAATGATCGTCCCTACTCGATTGATGGCCGCACGCACAGCAGTAACTTGCACGAGGATGTCGATACAGCTTTGCTCCTCATCAATCATGCGTTGGATACCCTTGACTTGACCTTCAATCTTTTTCAGGCGGCGGAGCACTGCTTCTTTTGAGTGGGTACAATTCACAACGCCACCTCCGGATAGCTCCAGATTATACCCTTGCAGGGTATCCAATTTTATTATAGCGTTGCCTTTTTTTGCTGTCAACTAGCGCGTGGCTAAAAGTTGGCGTACCACTTCAGCTGCGAGCAACATTCCCGCCACCGGCGGCACAAAGGAAATACTCCCGGGAATTTGCCGTTTGCGCGCGCAGGCTGCACCAAAAGGATGACTGGCCGGCGGACAAACGCAACCGGTGCCGCAAGCGGCCTGGCCTTGGATTTTTACCGGCGGTTCGGTGGAGCAAACGACAGGCAACTTGTCGATACCGCGCTTACGCAATTCCTTGCGCATCACCCTGGCTAGGGGATCGATGGTTGTGGCGTAAATATCGGTCACTTGCAAGCGCGTAGGATCCAGTTTATTCCCAGTTCCGAGCGCCGAGATCACCGGTACACCAACGGCTTTGGCCCGCTCGATGATCGCCAGTTTTCCCCGTACTGTGTCGATGGCATCGACGACATAATCCAGATCGGCTTCGATGATCGCCGGTCCTTCTTCCACGCCGTAAAACTGCTGCCAAAGCGTCAGTTCGATGGCGGGGTTGATGTCGCGCACGCGGGCGGCCATGGCATGAATTTTTTCTTGCCCTACGGTGGAGTGTAGCGCATGGATCTGGCGGTTAATGTTGGTCAAGCAGATCTGATCGTGGTCAACCAGTACCAGATGACCAACACCGCTGCGGGCCAGCGCTTCGACCGTATACGAGCCGACACCGCCGAGACCAAAGACGGCCACTTTCGCCCCGGCTAAGCGCGCCAATCCGTCTTGACCGATCAACAAGGCTGTTCGTGAATAGATATGCTCGCTCATCCCTAGGCCTTGCTCATCGGTTTTTTGGCGGGAATGTCCACTTTGATCGACAGTTCACGCAGTTGTCGCGGTGCTACCACGGAAGGAGCATCGACCATCATATCGGCCGCCGACTGCGTTTTCGGGAAGGCAATGACGTCGCGGATCGTTTCCCGGCCGGTCATCAGCATGATCAGGCGATCGAGACCAAAGGCGATGCCGCCGTGGGGAGGGGTGCCGAATTCGAAGGCGTCAAGCAAGTAACCGAATTTGTCCCGGGACTCTTCCGGGCTGAGGCCGAGGAGAGCGAACATTTTTTCTTGAATATCGCGGCGATAAATGCGCAGGGAGCCTCCGCCTAGTTCTACCCCGTTGAGCACCAGGTCATACGCTTTGGCCCGCACCTGACCAGGATTGCTTTCCAGCAAGTGCAGATCTTCATCTTTGGGTGCCGTGAAGGGGTGGTGAATGGCGACATAGCGCCCTTCTTCGGCATCGTATTCGAGCAGCGGGAAGTCGACGACCCAAGCGAATTCCAGTTGCTCCGCGTCAATCAAGTTCAAGCGGCGCGCCAACTCCAAGCGCAATGCACCAAGAGCCGCAGCGACCACTTCGGGCCGGTCAGCCACAAACAGCAACAAGTCACCGGTCTGGGCATCTAACTGCGTCAGCAGCGCCTGCAGTTGTGCTTCGGTGAAGAACTTAGCGATAGGCGATTTGGGGCCTTCCGCCGTCATTTGAATATACGCCAGGCCTTTGGCGCCGTAGATAGCGGCAACCTTGGTCAATTCGTCAATCTCTTTGCGGGAAAAATGAGCGCACCCTTTGGCATTGATCGCTTTGACCTGACCGCCGGCTTTGACCACGCTGGCAAAAACTTTGAACTCTACGTCTTGGACTTGCTCGGCCACATCAACCAGGGGCAGATCAAAACGCAGATCGGGCTTGTCCGAGCCATAGCGGTTCATCGCTTCGGCGTAGGTGATGCGGCGGAAAGGCCGTTCGAGCTTCTTGCCCAGCACTTCTTCGAAGATCTGAGCGACCATTGCTTCCATCATGGGCAGGAGCTCTTCCATCTCCACAAAGGACATCTCGATATCAAGCTGAGTAAACTCGGGCTGCCGGTCGGCGCGCAGGTCTTCATCACGGAAGCAGCGGACGATCTGGAAGTACCGTTCCATACCAGCCACCATCGTCAGTTGTTTGTACAACTGCGGCGACTGGGGCAGGGCAAAAAATTCACCGGGATGAACGCGGCTCGGCACGAGATAATCACGGGCACCTTCCGGCGAAGATTTGGTCAGCATCGGTGTTTCGATCTCGATGAACCCTTGCCGATCAAGATAATCGCGCATCACCTTGGCCGTTTTATGACGAATGATCAAGTTCTTTTGCATTTCCGGACGGCGCAAATCAAGATAGCGGTACTTTAAGCGCACCATTTCATCGACATCGACACCATCTTCGATGTAAAAAGGCGGTGTCTTGGCGGCGTTGAGAATCCGCAATTCACGGACGGCGATTTCGATCTCGCCGGTCGGCAAGTTGGCATTGACCGTTCCTTCCGGCCGTGAGCGCACAGAGCCCGTTACAGCCAGTACATACTCATTGCGTGCGGCTTCCGCTTTACGGAAGGCATCGGCGTCCAGGTCTTCGCTAAAAACGATCTGAACCAGGCCGGAGCGGTCCCGCAAGTCAATAAAGATCAGGCCGCCATGGTCACGACGGCGCTGTACCCAGCCCATGACGGTTACGGTTTCGCCGATATGTTGGGCGCGCAAGCTAGCGCAAGCATGGGTTCGTTTCATCCCGGTCATCATTTCAACCATGATTTGGATTCTCCTCGTTTCTTGTTTTCCTGTTGCTTATTGTACCACAATTTGCCCAATTATCACGCATCACCTGGGAGGTGCTGCCGACCTTGACAAAATCCACGGTTAAACTACACCGACATCGGTGGCTCCGCCGTTCCGCAGAGGTGCGCGATCACGCTGTCCAGGGGCACTGTTTGCTGTTCACTGGTGCTCATCGTGCGCAGGACAACTACGCCTTGGGCCAGTTCGCTTTCGCCGATGATCATGACGCGCGGCACGTGAAAACGATCGGCTGTTTTCATCTGCGCTTTCAGCGAACGCCCTTGATAGTCCATCTCTACGGTCATGCCCCGTTGGCGAAGTTCTTGCATCAGGCGAAAAGCCACGGCCGCTGTGCCGGCCCCTGCCGTAGCGATAAACAAATCGCGTTGCTCTTGATCATCGTCAGCCAGCAAGCCCTGGTTTTCCATCGTCAACAGCACACGCTCCAAGCCCAAGCCAAAACCGATGCCCGGCGTCGTTGGGCCGCCTAAGGTCTCAACCAGTTGATCATAGCGTCCGCCGCCACCGATCGACGACTGGGCACCGATCTGACGGGAAACGATTTCAAAGGCCGTCTTGGTGTAGTAATCGAGACCGCGTACCAACCGATCATCCAGGGTGTAGGTCACGCCGGCGCTATCGAGCAAGGTTTTGACTTCGTTGAAGTGATCGGCACAATCAGTGCAAAGATACTCCACCGTCGTCGGCGCCCCTTGCGACAGCTCCTGGCAGCGCTCGTTCTTACAGTCCAAAATACGCATGGGATTTTTCTCAAAGCGCTTTTGGCAATCGGAGCAAAGCTCACCCACTTTGGGGGCCAGGAACTGCTGCAGGGCTTCACGATGGCCGGGCCGGCAAGTTGGGCAGCCGATCGAGTTTAACAACAGTTCCAGATCCGTCAAGCCCAGACGCCCGTAAAAGTCCATGGCCATGGCCATCACTTCAGCATCGACGCGCGCGCTGGCAGAACCAAATACTTCGATGCCAAACTGATGGAATTGGCGAAGGCGCCCGGCTTGCGGCCGGCCAAAGCGAAACATGGGGCCCACATAATACAGCTTGACCGGCAGCGGCCCGGCGTATAGTTTGTGTTCCAACAGTGCCCGCACCGTGGGGGCCGTTCCTTCCGGGCGCAAGGTCAATTCCCGCCCGCCTCGATCCGTAAAATCATAAGTTTCTTTTTGTACGATATCGGTCGTTTCACCGACGCCGCGATGAAAAACTTCACTATGCTCAAAAATCGGTGTGCGAATTTCTTCAAAACCATACTCACGCGTGATCTGGCGAATGACGGCCTCTACTTTGTGCCACTGTTTGGTCTGTTTCGGCAGCAGGTCTTTGACACCACGCGGTGCTCCTGTAATCATCAGGCTTCCTCCATTTGTGCGACTTTGCGTTGAATCATTTCATCGAGCCGCTTGATATATTCCAGGGGATCTTTCGGGTTATAACGATTTTCGGTCAACTCACCGGAAGAAGGATCAATCCATTTGGACGCGGCACCGACGCCAAGGCCCCAAATGGTCTGACGCTCTTCCATCATCATGACGTTATATAAACACTCTTGACCGGGCAAGGCATAACCGACGTTTTCCAAGTTACCGAGCATACGCTTTTGCCGGTAAAGATAGTACGGCTCCAGTTGCATCGACGCAACCGCATCTTGGCATACCCGGGCCATCGCCGTCACTTCATCGGCTTCCGGAAAGTGCCACTCCGCTTTTTCCATGGTTAAGCGCGACGCACGCTTGATCGCCAGGGTGTGGACGGTGATATTTTCCGGCCGCAACTTGGCAATCTCCGCCATAGTGAATGCAACTGTCGCTGCTGTTTCTCCCGGCAAACCAAGGATCACGTCCATGTTCAGCACGGGAATCCCGGCCTGGCGCACCATTGCTACGGCTTGCTTGATTTGTTCTGCCGTATGGTGGCGGCCAATGCGCTGTAGCGTCGTTTCTTCCATCGTCTGCGGATTAATGCTGACACGGGTTACTTGATGAGCCTGCATCACCGCCATTTTGGCTTCATCGAGGGTATCGGGCCGACCGGCTTCCACGGTCACTTCAACAGTTGCCTCACTCCGCAGCGCCTCGTTAACCTGGCCGAGCAACCGCGCCAGTTGTTCACTTGTCAATACGGTCGGTGTGCCCCCACCGATGTAAATATGCTGCACCGTACGGCCCGTTCGTGCCAGCGCCGCACCAACGGCAGCGATTTCCCGTTCCAGTCCCGCCAAGACCGGCTCTACCCAGCGGTGATGTTTACTTAGATCATAGCCGGGAAAAGAGCAGTACAAACAGCGGGTCGGACAAAAAGGAATGGCGATATAGATGCCGACGGCTTGCGGTTGCGCCGTACTCTTAGCAAAAAGCAGGCGCTGCCGCTGGGCGACCTGCAGCAATAAGTCGGCCTTAGCCGGTGCCACTGCATAGGCTTCTTGCAGCAAACGATCGATCGTCTCTACCGATTGCCCTTGATCAAGGGCGCGATGAACGATCTTGGTCGGTCGTACTCCCGTCAAGATGCCCCACTCGCCGGGCACGGCGCCGTAGCACTGGACCAAAGCGCGCAAAAAGGCCAGCTTGATCAGCCGGCGTCGGTGATTGTCTTTTTGCTCATCGTGAACCTGGCCCGGTTCGGCCGAACCGGTACCGATGTGGGTCCCATCGGCAACGGTCACCATGATGGTTTCACCCGGGTTTTCTTCCTGTACGGTCACCACCACCTGCGCCGGTTGCTCCGGCGATACAAAACGGCCGTCAGGGAGAAACAGCCACAAAATCTCTTGCAATACCAATCCTTGATCGAGTGGCAGCCCATGAAGGTGAACGTTACTCATCGACTTGCGAGAAAGGGATTGGCAACAGCTTCATGGCCGATCGTAGTGGACGGCCCATGACCGGGGTAAACAACCGTCTCGGCCGGTAAGGTCAGTAACTTTTGCCGGATGGAATTGATCAACGTGGGATAAGAACCGCCCGGCAGATCGGTGCGCCCAACCGATTCTTCAAATAAGGTATCACCGGCGAAAAGCACAGCCGGTGCATATAAGCAGATGCCACCCCGCGTATGTCCCGGTGTGTGAAGAACCGTAAATTGCAGTGTTCCGGCCGTAATCGTGTCCCCATCGGCCAGTTCCCGGGCAGCAGCAGGACTTTCCAAAGGCGGTCCCATATAAACCGATAAGTTCTTCGCCGGTGTGGTCAACATCGGCGCATCGTCGCTGTGACAAAGTAACGGTGCCCCTGTCGCCGCTTGAACCGCTTTGTTAGCGCCGATATGGTCGGCGTGGCCATGGGTATTGACAATCGCGACCACCTTCGCTTTTTGCTCCTCAATCCATGCGACGATACGCTGGCCCTCGTCGCCGGGATCGATCAGGATGGCCTCTTTTGTTTCCGGACACATGGCCAGGTAACTGTTAGTTTGCAACGCCCCTACTTCCAAATTACGAATGATCATCGCTTCTTATCGTCTCCTTCTCGCTTCCAACTCACGATTTTTCCGGTTTGGTGCTGGGCGTCAAGCGCCGCACTTCAAAGACATCGCGCACTCGGCTGATCTTATCCATGATGTAGTTGAGATGATTTTGATCACGAATCTCGATCACCATATTGATCATGGCCATTTTATTGCGCGTCTGCCGGGAGTAGATATTATTGATCGGTGTTTTCGTTTCGGCTATCGCTTGCATCACATCGATGGTCAAGCGGTCCCGATTCAGTGCCGCGATTTCTAATTCCACTTGATAGGTGGCCCGTGCTTGAATATCCCAGACCACTTCGACCATACGCTGTTTTTCTTCTTCGTTCAGGTTCACCAAATTGGTGCAATCCTGGCGGTGAATCGAGACACCGCGGCCCCGTGTAATATAACCAATGATCGGATCGCCCGGCAAGGGTGTACAGCAACGGGAAAAGCGAATCAGCACATTATCAACACCGCGTACGCGCACACCTTGGGCCGGCTTGCCAAAGCCGGAAAAGGTCGTCGTTCCCGGCTCTACCGGTTCCGGTTCTTTAAACTTATGCTCTTTGCGCAGTTCATCGCATAACCGCTGAAAAATTTGCCCCGCTGTTACGGTACCGTCGCCGATCGTAAAAAACACATCGTCACCGCTCTGCAAGTTAAGCCGCTTGGCGATCTCTTGCATGCGATCGTTTTTGATCACTTCATCGGGCTGCATGTTGTTTTTCTTGATTTCTTTTTCCAGCAGTTCCTGGCCACGCTCGACCAGTTCTTCTCGTTTTTCTTTCTTGAACCACGAGCGAATCCGGTTGCGGGCATTGGACGTCTTGACGATGTTGAGCCAGTCCTTGGAGGGACCTGGCACGGTCTTGGTCATGATTTCAATGATTTCGCCGTTAGTCAGACGATAATCGAGGGGTACAATGCGGCTGTTGACCTTGGCACCGACGTAACGATGACCGACGTTAGAGTGAATCCGATAAGCAAAATCGATCGGGGTGGAACCGGCCGGCAGTTCGATCACATCGCCTTTGGGGGTAAAGACAAAGACGGCATCGGAGAAGAACTCCATTTTGAGCAGTTCCATAAAGGTCTGCGTATCTTTTTGATCCGATTGCCATTCCAGCAGCTGGCGCAGCCAAGCTAACTTTTCTTCAAAGTCCTTGCCCTGCACTTTGCCGCCTTCTTTGTATTTCCAGTGAGCGGCAATACCGAAATCGGCCGTCCGGTGCATTTCGTGGGTGCGAATCTGCACTTCAAAAGGTTCCCCACCGGGACCGACTAAGGTGGTATGCAGCGACTGGTACATATTGCTCTTGGGTGTAGCGATATAGTCTTTGAAGCGCATCGGAATCGGTTTCCACAGCGTGTGGATGATACCCAGCGCCCCATAGCAGTCGCGTACGGAGTCAACAATGACGCGCACGGCAATCAAATCATAGATCTCGGAAAGATCCTTTTTCTGCGCTACCATCTTGCGGTAAATGGAATAAAAGTGTTTAGGGCGCCCGGAGATCTCCGCTTTGACCCCCACGTCGGTCAGTTTTTCCCGTAAGTACGCAATAATTTCGTTAATGCGGGACTCCCGTTCCTGCCGTTTGGTGTCAATGCGCCGCACCAGATCATAATACATTTCCGGCTCCAAGTAGCGCAGCGACAGATCTTCCAGTTCCCACTTGACGCGGGAAATCCCCAGGCGGTTCGCCAGCGGCGCATAAAGCTCAATGGTTTCCTCAGCGATTTTGCGCTGCTTTTCCGGGGTTTGATGTTTTAAGGTGCGCATATTGTGCAAGCGGTCAGCCAGTTTGATCAAAATGACCCGGATATCTTTGGCCATGGCCAAAAACATCTTACGCAGGCTTTCCACTTGTTGCTCTTGTTTTGAACTGAACTGCAAACGGCTTAACTTGGTCACGCCATCAACAAGCAACGCCACTTCCGGGGAAAACACTCGTTCAATCTCTTCGATGGTCACTGATGTATCTTCAACGACATCATGCAACAAGCCGGCGGCGATGGTCGCTACATCCAATTCCAATTCAGCCAGAATAAAAGCGCAAGCCATCGGATGAAAGATGTAGGGCTCTCCGGATTTACGCATTTGCCCGCTATGGGCTTCTTCAGCGTATTGATAGGCTCGGCGCACAAATTCTAAATCGTCAGCACTATGATCATAACTTTGTATGCGCTTTAATAATTGTCCCAGTGTAGCCTGCATCTGCTCACCCCATATTCGAATGATTTTATGCTCCTACTTTTGCCTGCATTGCGGCCCAGCAAACCTTTTCGGCTTGCAGTGCGCAAAATGTCGGCGAAAGGGTTAAGTCTCGCTTGCTTTGCCCGTCCCAACGAACCGACGGAGGCTGCCGGAAATCACCGTTCCAATCGATCAGTTCAATCTCCTGAAAAATCTGCAGCGCATTGCACAAATCGTTGATTTCTCGGATCGCAAAATCACACATCAATCGTTGTTGACACTTGGGCCAGTTGCCCTGATCAGTTTCACGGATCGTCTTCCATAAAGACAATAAGGTTGTCCGCTCCCAATAGATCGGCGGTGCAAAAGGCCAGGTATGTTTGCCTTGCCGTTGCTGCGCAAGCCGATCCTGCTCCCGATAGTAAATCAAACCGCTTTGCTGTAAACCTGCAGGAATGATCGCATTGACCCTTCCCAGTTCCAATGGATAGGCCGCGATGATCAAGTTTTTTTCGGGTACTGTGCCCCCCATGCTGTTCCACCTATCGTATTCATGGGCAGCCACGATGGTGATCGCCGGTCCCGATGTAGCCGATTCGATGGTGCTTTGCACAACCCAACCGGGCATATAGGCTTGCAAGTACCGCTGCAACCAGTAGGTACGTGAAGGAAAGGGGTTAAGCACCCAAATGTGCCCGACATTCTGCGGCAGCCAATCCGCCCAGGTCGCACGAAAAAAATCAGGCGCCGCTTGTCCGGTTTGAATTCGCTCGCCTCGGGCAAGCTGACTACGAAAAGTTACATCGGTTGCTCGCGGCAGCAGCGCCGGTGCCGAGGGACGTACATCGCGCAGCACACACTGAATTTCCCGGCGCCCGCGATACTCGTTAATTTCCAGGGTAAAGCATGTATCGACCCTGCTCCCCGGCATCAACTGTTCATTGCCTTGCCAGCGAAAGCCGATCGCCGTAACCGGAGCGGCTAAGCCATCGCCGCCCAGATGCAACCGTAAATGCTGTTTGTCGGCGCCTAGCCGCTGCTGCTGAAGCAAGGCAGCCTGGCGCAACGCAAAGATCGGCGCCGGGTTGCCAATGCCAAAGGGCGCCAACCGGTTAATTTCCTGGGCTAGTTCCAGCGTCATATCCGGCAAATCCAGCATCGCATCAATGGCGATCTTTTTGCGCAGTAATTCCGGCGTCATTGCCGCCTGTGCAAAGGCCTCAATAAGGAAACGGAACTGAGCCAGTTGCTCTCGTCGCAAGGAGAATCCACCGGCCATCGGGTGTCCCCCGTATTTCTCCAGGGCCGCAGCGGCGGCGGCCAAGGATTGATAGACATCATATCCGGCAATGCCGCGGGCCGATCCTTTGATCCCGCCATCGCTATCGATCGACAGTACATAAGCAGGACGATGATATTTCTCGACCAGTCGGGAAGCGACGATGCCGATCACACCGGAATGCCATCCTTCCCCGTCGACAATTAAACAAAGGGGCAATTCGCCGGCTTGTTCGATCTTGGCACAGGCTTGATCAAAGATTTCTTTTTCTATCTGCTGGCGTTGACTGTTTTCGTGCTGTAAGACTTCGGCGATACGCATCGCTTGCTGCGGATCGGCCGTGGTCATTAATTCCACCGCCACGCGCGCATCGCCAATTCGACCGGCCGCATTGATCCGCGGGGCCAACAAGAACCCCACTTGTCCCGTGCTGACGCCCCGCGCCGGCTCAAGGCCTACGACCGTCATTAATGCCTGCAGTCCGGAGCGTTGGGTCTGCGCCAACCGCTTAAGACCATGGCAGGTCAGAATGCGATTATCACCTTCTAAAGGCACAATATCGGCTACCGTACCCAGGGCGACCAGATCTAATGTGGCAAAAGCCACTTGATCGCCGTCATTGCGACCTAGCTGTTCCCGTGCCACGGCTTGGCCGAGCTTAAAGGCAATACCGACACCGGACAGGTACAAGGACTCTGCCGGCCCGCCGCCACATTTGGGATTGATCACCGCATCGGCCGGCGGCAGTTGCTCTCCCGGTTGATGATGATCGGTGATGATCACCTGCCAGCCTGCTGCTTTGGCTTCCGTCACTTCAACCATATTGGATATACCACAGTCCACGGTGATCAATAACCGACATCCTTGCTCCCAGGCCTTTTGCAGGGGATCACGGTGAAGTCCGTACCCTTCCTCCATCCGCCGCGGCACCACATAGGACACCTGCTCGAAGCCAAGATCGCTGAGGATATGGTACAAAACCGCACAAGCCGTTGTGCCGTCCACGTCGTAGTCACCGTAAATAAGAATCCCTTCACCCCGTTGCCGGGCAGCCAGGATCAACGTTACCGCTTCCTCCATGCCCGGCAGCAAGGCAGGATCGCTTAAGCTGTCTAAGGGACTGTCTAAGAACCGTCTTGCGTCTTCAACGGTGCACCGACGGCGGCGCACCAGTAAAAGGGCAAGTACCGGTGACAGTCCCAACTGCTCCGCTAACTCTTGGGCAGTTTGTTGTTCCTTCGTTTCATCCAGCAAAAATTCATCACAGCGCCAGTGCCATAGTGGATCGGATGGTGGGGAGTTACTTCTTGTTACATTATTCAAGTATTACACACTCCGCTATCGGCTGTCCCAATTTTTAGCCTTATTGTACCATATCCGATGCAAACAAAAAGCACTCCAGCAAGCTGGAATGCTTTTTTCATGTCAAAATCAGACGGCGTTCGTTTTTGCTTTGACCCGTTGTGCTTTTTCCCAAAGCTTAAAGTCCAACCAAAGCTGGCTGGCGTTGAAGATGGAAGAGCAACCACCGAGCACCACGCCGATCAACATGGCCAGGGTAAAAACGCGAATCGTCTCACCGCCAAAGACCAGCAGTGCGCCAAGGACGAAGACAACCGTCAACACCGTATTGATCGAGCGGGTCATCGTTTCCAGAACGGAGCGGTTGACCAGATCTTCTAAGGCTTCGTCGCGTTTTTTCCGCTGCAAGTTCTCGCGGATCCGGTCGAAAATGACGATCGTGTCGTGAATGCAATAACCGATAACCGTCAGAATGGCCGCCACAAAGGAACCGTCAATTTCAATTTGAAAGATGGAATAGATTCCGGTGGTGATCAACACAACCGAAAACAACGACAGAATCCCGGCAATAGCAAACTTAAATTCAAAGCGATAGGTCATGTAGCCGACAATGGCCAGCATGGCCATACCCAAGGCGAGTAAAGCGTTCGTAGCCAACTCTTTACCGATGACCGGACCTACGTTTTCATCGCGCAGGAGTTCGATTTTGCCAAACTGACCGCGCATCGACTCCATGATTTGATTCAACTTATCCTGTTCCAAGCTGACCGTTCGGATCAGCACGTTGTTATTCTCGGAAAGTTGAATATAGGATGAAGCGCCCAATTGATACTGATCGAGAACGGTGCGGATTTTGGCCACATCCGGTTGCTGCTCCATTTGGATCTGCAGCAGTGACCCGCCTCGGAAGTCAATCCCCATGTTTAACCCTTGCAGCATTAAGGAAATCAAGCCGGGGATCAGCAACAAGAGCACGATGCCGTACCAGATCTTACGTCGTCCAACGATGTTCATCTGCTCTTCCTCCTTTATGCCCCGTAAAGTTTCGAATTGTTAAAAAGACCGCTGGAATGGGTCAGGCGCAGCAGATAGTGGGTAAATGTGATCGCGGTAAATAAGCTGGCCAACACACCGATCCCCAAGGTGACCGCAAAACCTTTGATTGTGCCGTGGCCCAGGAAGAACAACACAGCTACGGCAATCAAGCTGGTTACGTTAGAATCGACAACGGGATGCATGGCCCGGTTGAAACCGTCTTCAATGGCCACACGCAAGGTTTTGCCGCGGCGCAATTCTTCCTTGAGCCGTTCGTAAATGATGACGTTCGCATCGACGGCCATCCCGATGGACAAGAGAAAACCGGCGATCCCCGGCAAGGTCAGCGTCGCCTTGAGCAGCGTCAAAGCTCCGAGCACAATCACAGAATAAAGCACCAGCGAAATGACGGCGACCACACCGGGCAGTCGATAATAGGCAACCATAAAAGCGAAAATCAAGCCAATACCGATCATCCCGGCAATTTTGCTTTTTTCCAAACTGTCAGCACCCAAGGTCGGCCCAACGGTGCGTTTTTCTACAATCTCCATTTTGACGGGCAACGCACCGGAGTTCAGCAACATGGCAATGTTACGTGCTTCTTCTAAATTACTGTAGCCGGTAATGCTGGCTTGTCCGGTGAGAATCGGTTCATTGACCCGGGGATTTTGCAACAAGTCGTTATCAAGAAAGATACCGATTTGTTTGCCCACATTAGCTTGCGTTGCATCAGCAAACTTTTTGGTCCCTTCCGCCGTCATCTCCAAGAGAACTTCCGGCTGGTTGTTCCGTGGGCTAAGGGCTTCCTTAGCTTTTTTCAGGTCTTTGCCTTCGACAACAACCGTACCGTCGGCGGTGCGGAACGTCAGCAAGGCTGTCCGGCCGATCAGATTGATCGCTTCTTCAGGGTTTTGTACACCCGGCAGTTCAATCACTAAGCGGTTATTGCCTTGGGGTTGAATGATCGGCTCAGTTACACCCAGACCATTGACCCGTTGTTCCATAACCGACTGGACTTGGAGAATCTGCTCCCGCGTAACTTCCGGTCCTCCAGGCGTTTCGACAGCCTGCAATACGACGTGCAAACCGCCTTGCAAATCCAACCCGAGTTTAATGGACTTGCTAATCGGGTTGTAACTGAGAGCCGCCGCAACGACCACGAGAAGAATCATGGCCACTAATTGAAGCGTTTTTTTTGTGTTCAATCTACTGCCTCCTCGTGTTTTTCCCACATTATTTATCTATATTCTATCTATTTTTACAAACAGACAGCCAATCATGATTATACTGTCCCTATTTAAATCTTGTCAAACTAAAGAAAATGGCAACAAAAAACCGCTGGCTATCTGCACAGCGGCCACGGTTGATAGTCGGGAAAATCTAACTCAAGTTGCTGATTCAAGCGCATGTACGTAACGATCAAGCGATCAAGTTCACAGGACTTGCGATAAATTGCCCCGGTAGTCAACCCTGTTTCGCTACTGGAGCGAAACATTTGATCTAATTCTTTGCGTTTGCGTTCAATCCTCCGCTTGAGTGTTTGGCAGTTCACGCCCTGACCCTCCTGATCTCATAAGTTCTACAGAATTATGGTTTTGGATTTCTACGAAATCCCTATAGGTCCATTATTCGACTCTAATTCCCATTCTCCTGCTTATAATGTAATCTTTTTGGAAAATCAGTGAAAAAATCTGGCGATTATCTTTGTTATTGCCAAAATATGTCACGCGGAGTAGTTTTACCGTTGCACGCTTGATTTATTCGTCGTCTTCAATTTTACGGACAACCGCTGTCCGTGACATTTCAATGATTACGCCTTCGGCAAATTTCACCAGCATGCGATCTTCACCGATAAAAGTGATTTCACCAAACATGCCGGCTGCCGAAAGAATTTTGTCCCCAACGCGAAGGTTGTCGATCATTTCTTTGTGCTTTTTACCAGCTTGTTGTTGCGGCCGGATGGCCAGAAAATAAAAACCGACGGTAATGACGACCATGTAGAGAATCAACCAACCAGAACCCATGCTTTCTTTTCCTCCTTAATTTCTTCGGGATCACGGGAGTGGATAGCGTCTTTTATGACGTACCTCCTCTCTCATTTCGACTCTATTCCTGGGATTCCTGCCCATAACGCGCCAGAAAGCTCTTTTTGAAAGCCACAAATGACCCATCAATGATCGCCTGGCGCATATCGCGCATCAGTTGCAGCAACATGTGCAGGTTATGCATCGTCAACAAGCGGTACGCCAAGATCTCCTCCGCTTTATAAAGATGACGCAGATAGGCACGGCTGTAATTCCGGCAAGTAGAGCAACTGCAATTGGGATCAAGCGGTTCAAAATCCCGGGCATACTGGGCGTTGCGAATCACGACCTTACCGGTGGAAGTCATGGCCAGGCCGTTGCGGGCAACCCTTGTCGGCAGCACGCAATCAAACATATCTACACCACGGGCAACGCCTTCCAAAAGACAGTCGGGGCTGCCGACGCCCATCAAATACCGTGGCTTGTTGGCAGGGAGTTCCGGGACGGTCACATCGAGCATTTCATACATTAACGGTTTCGGTTCCCCCACGCTTAACCCGCCGATACCATAGCCGGGAAAGTCCATTTCGACAAAACGTTGGGCGCTTTCACGGCGCAAGTCCGCATACATACCGCCTTGGGTGATACCGAATAAAGCTTGGCCCTCGCGGTGATGGGCTTGCTGGCAGCGACGGGCCCAGCGCAGCGTCACATCGAGCGAATTGCGGGCATACTCCCAGGTGCTGGGGTGCGGCGGGCATTCATCAAAAGCCATGATGATATCAGCGCCAAGATCCATTTGAATCTGCATGACTTTTTCCGGTGAGAAAAAGTGCTGCGATCCGTCTATATGGCTTTTAAACGAAACGCCCTCTTCCGTAATCTTACGTAACGGCCCTAAGCTAAATACTTGAAAACCGCCGGAATCGGTCAAAATCCCACGGGGCCAGTTCATGAACCGATGGAGCCCGCCGGCTTCTTTGACCAGCGCTTCCCCAGGGCGCATGTAGAGATGGTACGTGTTGGATAAGATGATTTCCGCACCAAGATCCTGCAATTCTTCCGGCGTCATCGTCTTGACCGTCGCTTGTGTGCCTACAGGCATAAAGATCGGGGTCTTAAAGGTACCCCGCGGCGTATGCAACAACCCGGCCCGTGCCCCCGTTTCCGGACATTGGGCAATTAATTCATATCGTACTGACACTTGTGCTTCTCCTCAACTCTCTTTAACGGCTCCATCAACAGCTAGATCACGTAAACTTACCGTATGAACATGGCATCACCGAAGCTGAAAAAGCGGTAGTCTGCAGCAATCGCTTGCTGATAGGCATTCAGCACCGCTTCCCTTCCGGCTAATGCGGAAATTAACATCAGCAAGGTTGATTTCGGCAGATGAAAATTTGTAATCAGCCCGTCGATCGCCTGGAATGTGTATCCCGGATAGATAAAAATATCGGTCCATCCGGAAGCGGCAATGATCTTGCCTGAATGTTGACTGGCGACCGTTTCTAAGGTCCGCGTTACTGTCGTCCCAACGGCGATGACCCGGCGCCCCTCTTGCCGGGCACGATTGATCCGCTCAGCAGCGTCCGCTTCGATCTGATAAAATTCCGCATGCATGACATGTTCGTCGATCCTCTCCGCCTGTACCGGTCGGAACGTCCCTAGCCCGACATGCAACAGGACCGAGGTGATCTCCACGCCGCGGGCCGCTAACGCTTCCAGCAATTCCGGTGTAAAATGCAATCCCGCCGTTGGCGCCGCCGCCGAACCGCGTTCCCGGGCATAGACCGTTTGATAGCGCTCAGCCTGTTCCGGCGGTAAGGCTTGCACGATATAAGGCGGCAGGGGCATCTGACCGATCTCATCGAGCAGCGGCGCCAAGTCACCTGCATAGCGCAGCTTGACACGGCGCCCGCCAAAGGCGGTCGTGCCGATCACGTCTGCATGCAAACGCCCATCAGCAAAAATAATCGTACTGCCCGGTTTTAGACGCCGTCCCGGACGCACCAGCACATCCCAGCAATCGTTGCCTTGGGGCGTCAGCAAAACCATTTCCACCGCTACATCAGTACCGGCTTTTTGGCCGTAAAGCCGTGCCGGGAGCACACGGCTACGGTTGAGCACCAGCACATCACCGCGCTGTAATTCCTCCAGCAAATCACGAAATTGCTTGTGCTCTACCGTTCCGTCCCGGCGATCCAGGATCATTAACTTGGAGGCATCACGGGGTTCGATCGGATATTGGGCAATTGCTTCCGGCGGTAAGTGGTAATCAAAAAGTGCTACTTCCATGGGTTACTCGCTGCTCCTGTTATGCGCAACCGCCCTTGCAGACTGTTGCCATTGTAATAATGGTGAAGAATATCTATGTAGGTTTTTCCGTTCTTGGCCATGCCCATGGCCCCCCACTGGCTCATCCCTACGCCATGACCATACCCGTTGCCGGTAATCGTCAAATTGCCGGCGGCGGCATGAATCGTCGCGTTCAGCGGCGAACCGGTCGGGTGGCTAGTTGAGTTGCCGGCTGGGTTGCCGTTCAGTGCCGCCATACCGCCACTATGGATCACTGCGCCGGTTGCACCGACCGTCACCGGACCACCGGCACCTAGCACCGTCACCGGTACCGCGATAGGTACGGCCACCCCGGTACTGTTGATGGCGCTCCAAGTTGCGCTGCTTGTTGCGCTTTGGTTCCCCGTCGGATTCGCCGGCAGACCCCAATAAAGGGACGGTGTATTAAAGATCGCGCCGATCTGGCTGCGCCCAATCGTCAAGGTACTTTTCGTTCCCACCAGTTCCGCACGCATGACTCGTCCGGCCGGACTGACACTGGTCACTTTCACCGCCGTCACCGTACCGAGATCACTGCCGGTTACAGCCCGCGCTTTTTGGCTCAATTGATCAACGGAAAGAGTTTTGTTCCAACGATAGGCCAGGGCGGTTTGCGCGCTCAGCACCTCCGCATAGCTGTCCGTTGGTGACTCCACACTGCGCAAGTAGGGAACATCATTGGTCCAGACATTGACGGCGGACTCGGTTCGCCCACCGGCATTCGAGTGAAACAATGCTTCAATCACTTGCCCATCCATGGTGAGCACTTGTCCTCGGGTCTGTTGAACCGCCGCAATAATTTGCGGTTGTTCCGCTTCTACGCCCCGGTAGACTTGGCTTAAGGTCGTATTGGATACGTCATAGCGATAGGACGTACGCCGTGCACACTGGTAGAGGACGTAACTGCGGGAAGCCACCGCCTGCGCTTTCAACGCTTCCGGTGGTGCGCTGTAGCCCATCTCCATACCGACCACACCGGCAAGATATTGCTCAACATCGACAACGTTGATCATTGCCATCGTCGGCGTACTTTTGTCGAGCAGCGGCACAAGGCGAAGGTCTCCCCGGTATTTTTTACCGTTAACCTCAAAAATATGCTCACCGGTACCAACAGCTTCCAACGTCAATGTACCGGTCGCAGCCGGAACGGTTTGCGGTCCCGTGACGGTAATGGTTTTACCGCGCAAGATGCCCTTCCAGATCGTCCCGTCACCAGCATTCGTCGTGACCCGCGCTTCATCGCTCCAGCGATAAGTGCCGCTGACGACGCGCACTTCCACTTGATTTGCTTCATCCAAAAGCACACGGACACTGGTGCTTAATGCTTCTGCCGTACTCAGCCGAAACAGAAAAAATAGGCCGAGCACAGTGGCGATCACTGCACCCCACCTGCGATCCTCTCGTCTGATCATTATTCCATTGCCCACCTCCATGCTCAAATTTCGACATGAACCGTCCCATTCCTTTTCTTACATAAAAAACAGGAGAAGCGAGCGCTTCTCCTGCTGCGATCATCCAAGCGGTTCTCCATCCTGTTCTGCTTTCTTTGTCAGGGTCAAGGTAGGTGGTTCTTCTGTTACCTGCATCAAGTCACCCACTTCTGGCACCTCGCCGTCAATGGGCTGCCGCCGGAATTCACCGTCCGGCATTAATACTACGGCTTCATTGGCATGAACCTCCATCACCAATCCGTATCGCCCCACTAGACCGCCCCTGCCTTTCATAGCTTAGGCCTTGTCTATATATGCTTTTAAGAAATCGAGCTTCTCCATGAAGAGCACCGCAACGGCGATAATGTATTTGCGTTGTCGTTCCATGGTTTTGCGGCTTACTCCCACTTCGCGCTCCAAAGCCTTAAGCGGTAACGTCCCTTTGAGCTTTAAATAATCCCGATGTCTTGGTGTTTCAGCTACCAAGCGTGCAACCTGAATCGCCCGCCGCCGTGCATCTTCGTGCTTCGGCGAACAGCGAACCAGTTCTTGAAAGCTGATCCCGTACTCTTGAAGCAAGCGATTGTATTCCACGATCTCCGCCCGCCGATCGGACGCTTCTTTTTCGGCATAGAAGAACTGCGTCGCTTGCTGATTCTCTAAGTGATTGACCGCTTCGTCGCTGCCATCTTCATCATAATGATCAAAAGCGGAAAGGGGAATCATTTTTTGCGCTTTAGATTCCTTACGAAAATAATCAATCAAGCGGCGCCGGATCACCGTTTCCGCAAACGATAAAAAGGAAATCCCTTTTTCTTCACGATAATTGGTAATTGCCTCGTTAAAAGCAATTAAGGCGATGCTCGCTTCATCATCACTGCCTAAGCGCACAAAGCGCTTGCTGATCGATGATGACACACGCAGAATAAAAGGTGTGTACTTCTTGATTAACAGGTTACGTGTAGCGTCATCTCCCCCCTGAGCCCGACTAAGAAGGAGTCCTGATTCTTGGAACCGCGATGATGTCACCGTCGTGCGAGTTGAGTGTTCCAAAAAATTCACCTTCTTAATTAAATATGGTTCGGTTTGATTCACACCTTTATAGGGGTGCGTCGTTCTGCCGGTGCTCCTTTGCCTCCCGGTGGACGATAGTACCGTTCTTGCTCACTGTAGATGCATCCACAGTAGGGCTGCCGGTACAAACCCAGTTCCCGGGCCGCTTGTTGCCCTTGGCGAAAAGACGGACGAAAGTCACGCGCAATGAATGGAATCCCATAGGCTTGGGCAACTTGATTACCGATCACAACGATCTGATCCTGATTTTGATAAGGACTGACCAACAACGTCGTGGAAAAGCCATCAAGCCCCATCGACCGGGCTTGGGCAGCCGTGCGTTCCAAACGTACCTGATAACAAAAAGCACAGCGCTCTTCCGGTCGTTCGGCTACGTTGCGCAAAAACATGGCCAGTTCATATTCTTCTTCCACAATTAACGGTAGATCAATCGTCGGCGCATAAGCTTCCAGCGTTTCTTTGCGTCGACGAAATTCCATGTACGGATGAATATTCGGGTTATAGTAATAAGCAGTTACCGTCATACCTTCTTGGCGTAAACCATCAACAACGGCTATACTACAGGGTGCACAGCAAGTATGCAATAGGATATGCATGGAATCAACCTCGCTTTCCGGCTCCCGCTACCTACGAATTGTTACGATTCGTCCACAAATAAGCGCGGCTGTTTGCCATCAGGTAACTCATCTTCCCCGCCCCGTGGCAGTGCCGTAGGCAGCAGTGCCGCCGGTACCGACAAGTCCATGTGCTGACAAGCAGCAATCGTCGCCATGCGTCCGCGCGGTGTGCGATTAACAAATCCTAATTGCATCAGATAGGGTTCAACCACATCTTCGACCGTATCGACAGACTCGCTGATCGCCGCCGCTAAGGTTTCCACACCGACCGGGCCACCGGCAAACTTATGAATTAAGGCATGCAAAAAACGCCGGTCCGTATGATCCAGCCCCAGGGGATCGACCTCTAAGCGCTGCAGCGACTGGTGCGCCACTTTGGCCGTGATCACACCATCAGCGAGAATCTGGGCATAATCGCGGACGCGTTTGAGCAAGCGGTTGGCAATCCGCGGCGTTCCACGAGCTCGTAGCGCAATCTCATAAGCACCTTCCCGTTCGATGGGCACCTGAAGGATCGACGCGGCCCGCACCACAATCACTTCCAGTTCCTCCGGTCGATAATATTCCAGGCGATGAATCACGCCAAAACGATCGCGCAACGGCGATGTGAGCATCCCGGCGCGGGTTGTTGCTCCCACCAAGGTAAAGCGCGGTAGGTCGATGCGAATGGAGCGAGCTGACGGCCCTTTGCCGATAACGATATCCAAACAGAAATCTTCCATCGCCGGATAAAGCACTTCTTCGACAGCGCGGTTTAAGCGATGTATTTCATCGATAAACAGCACATCTTGTGGCTGCAAGTTCGTCAAAATGGCAGCCAGATCACCGGCTCGTTCAATGGCCGGTCCCGACGTCACCCGCAATTGTACACCTAATTCATTGGCGATGATCTGGGCCAGCGTCGTTTTTCCTAACCCCGGCGGGCCATAGAGCAACACGTGGTCAAGTGACTCTTTGCGTTTCAGCGCCGCCTGGATAAACACGGTCAGATTCTCTTTTAATTTGTCTTGCCCGATATACTCCCGCAGCGCCCGAGGGCGTAAACTAAGTTCACTTTCTTGGTCTTCGCGCATCGATGTTGCTGCAAGCAGGCGTTCGGCTTGTTCATCGCTCATGTCGTTGTTCCCTCACCTTTTCGCATCACAATCGCGCCAAACCCTTCAAGGCCACGCGCACCCATTCACCGACGTCGGCATCGCGCTCCACGTGATGAGATGCTTCTACGACGGCATCACGGGCTTCGTTGAGGGAATAGCCTAACGCTTGCAAGGCAGCCATCGCTTCTTCCCGTTGATCGCGCTTGCGTTTGATCGGGATATTTTCTTCGGCAAGCTTTTTGGTGCGACCGGACATCCGCTTGGACGACGGCGCTTCGGACGGTTGGCCCTTCTCCGCTTCGGTCGCTTGGCCGGCTGCTACTTGTCCAGTAGTTGCTTGTCCGGTTGCCGTTTGTCCGGTTATCACTTCTGACTGCGGCTCTGCGGCTTGATTCAAAAGCACCGGTGTTGCCGTCCGGTACGTCTCTACCCAAACAGGCCGAACGCCTTGCTTGAGCAACCGGTCACGCAATTCAATGACCAGACGCTGCGCTGTTCGTTTGCCAATACCGGGCACACGGGTCAAACTTAAATAATCTTCCGCGATGATCACTCGCTGCAAGTCTTGCGCCGAAAAGGTCGACATTAACGCCAGTCCCACTTTCGGGCCAACACCGCTCACTTCCAGCAGCCAGCGGAACAACGCCAGATCTTCTTCATTAAGAAAACCAAAAAGCTGCGCTTGATCTTCCCGTACATAGTAATGAGTATGAAGCAAAATCTCTTGCCCTTGCCGTGGTAATTGTCGTAACAATGTGTTGGGTATATACACATGGTACCCGATCCCGCCTACTTCAAGCAAGAGACAATCTTCTCCACTTCCGACCCAGCGCCCGCGCAAAAACGCGATCATCGCCACACCGCCTCTCCGGCCAAGCTGTGGGCACAGCAAATCGCTACCGCCAAGGCATCGGCTACATCGTCCGGCTTCGGAACCGCCGGTAATGCTAACAACATGCGCACCATCTCCTGCACTTGTTTTTTATCGGCTCGTCCATAACCGGTAACGGCTTGTTTGACTTGTCCCGGTGTGTATTCCCGCACAGGGATGTTACAGCGCGCTGCTGATAAGATGGCCACACCGCGGGCTTGCCCAACCGTTAAGGCTGTCGTCACGTTCCGGTTAAAAAAAAGCTCTTCTATCGCTACACGCTCCGGTTGATACATAGCAATAATCTGGTCCAATCCGTTGGCGATCGTCACCAAACGCTCCGGCATCGGCGTGCCTGCTTCGGTAGTAACGGCACCAAAGGCAACCGCTGATAAGCGATTGCCTTCGCACCGGATCACACCGTACCCGCAAATGGCCGTACCGGGATCAATCCCTAAAATAATCAGCGTGCCTCCCCCTTTTATTGTGCTTAATCTTCCTGGGAAAACGCCCTTTGATCGGCTACGTGCGGCCTTCCCACAGTGGCACCCATCTGGATTAATTCTTCTTCGCTGGCAATCTCTAATGTTCCCGCTTCCACACGTTGCCGCAAACCCGGTGGCAACTGGTGTAGTTCGATCTTCGTCAGCCGATCAATACCACCGTTGATCCCGGGCGGACCGATGATGATCGCCACCACTCCGTTAGCCACACCGGCATGGCGCCGCAAGGCATCCTGCGGCGAAAGCCCGTCTACCGTGCGCACAAGTACCAGGCGTCCCGGTAGCATGGTACATTGCCAACTTCCTTGCTCGGGAAAGCGCTGCAATAATTGTCGAACCGTATAGCCTGTCCATTTTTCCGGTTGCGGTAATCGTTCCACTTGGACATGTTGACTCATCCGATACTCCGTACGCAGTTCAATCACCGTACCGGGCGTAATTCGTTCATTATAGATATCACGAGGGTCACTGGTAGTCTCTTTTACGGCAACCCATTTATCGTAGGCGATAACCCCTAAATAGGTCAAGGTAAAAGAAGATAAAAACAGGAATACCAATAAGATAAGGATCGACGCCCACCCCATATCCGACACCATGGCTCCTTGACGCATCGACTTCCCCATGAACTCACCTGCTCAAAAATTAAGTAACAAAGACAAAGATATTTACTTCTATAGGCTTGCCATCACATGCATTTTTGAGACAAATCCAGAATTTTTATTGTCGAATTACAGTTATCCTTGACTTTTTCAAAAAATTTTTATATATTCGAATCAGTTATGGAGAGGATGGGCAAGGAGGCCAGAATCGTATGTATGATTCCATCGATTCAAAAATTCTACAACTGCTGCAGCGTAACGGTAGGGTTACGCAAACCGAATTGGCAGCAATGGTGGGACTGTCATCCCCTGCCGTTGCCGAACGGATCAAGAAGTTGGAGGAAAGAGGGGTCATTCAAGGCTTTCAAGCGCGGCTTAATCCATCCGCTTTGAACCTGGGCCTAACGGCCTTTGTCTCACTCCGTGTCGACCAACTCAGTTCCATTCCCGCATTTCTTGAATTCATCAATCGCATTCCCAATGTTCTTGAATGTCATCGTGTTACCGGCGAAGATGGCTTTTTGCTCAAGATTCGAGTGAAAGACATGCATGAGCTCGAATCCGTACTTATTCAGCGCATTCTTACGCTGCCCGGTGTCAGTCACAGCCGCACGTCGATCGCCTTGTCGACAGCCAAAGAGGAAACCGTTTTGCCGCTTCCGCAAGTTGCCGCATACGAAGCAGTTTAATCGATACAGCAAAATACAGCCTAGATCAAAGTAAAAAAAGCAGGTGCTCATTTAATGAGCCCTGCTTTTTTTATCGATGAGTTTTTTATCGATGAGCTAAATTTCTAGAGGTCAAGTTGTTCCAGTAAGGCCTCATCAATATCGAAATTTGAATAAGCGGCCTGTACATCATCATGCTCTTCGAGAATCTCCATCAGGCGCAGCAATTTAGTGGCCTGATCCTGATCAGTGATCATGATGGTATTTTGCGGGACTAAGGTAACTTCCGCCGAAGCAATGGGCATACCGGCTTCGGCCAGTGCAGCACGCACCGTCTCCAGTTCTTCCGGTGCCGTGAGCACTTCCACTGCATCCGGTGACGAAGTCACATCAAGCGCACCGGCTTCCAAGGCAACCAGCAATACTTCTTCTTCATCAACAGACTTCCCAGTTTCCTCGTCTGCTTCCATGGTGATTACGCCTTTTGTCTCGAACATCCATCCGACACAGCCCGTCTCGCCAAGATTGCCACCATACTTGGAGAAGAGATGGCGGATCTCACCGGCCGTGCGATTGCGATTATCGGTCATCGCATGAATCATTACAGCGGCGCCACCGGCACCATAGCCTTCGTAAGTCAGTTCTTCGTATTGAGCGCCGTCACCACCGCCACTGCCTCGCTGGATGGCCCGTTGAATATTTTCATTGGGCAAATTGCCTTCCTTGGCTTTTTGGATAGCTATTTTTAAGCGAAAATTGGCATTGGGATCAGGTCCCCCTTGCCGCACCGCACACAGGATTTCACGACTTAACTTTGTATATGCTTTGCCTTTTTGCGCGTCAACTTTTGCTTTCTTATGCTTGATATTCGCCCACTTGGAATGTCCTGCCATGATGGTCCCCCTTTGGTCTGACTTTTTCGGTTCTAGTATTTTAACATAATCACAACGTTAATACTACTCAGATTCCAGTGGAGATAAACGGGCAGAAAAAAACCCCCTTAAAGGGGGTTAGGAAAAGCAATATTGACGAATATCGTCGATCAATTGGCCACTGGCGAGTTCAACAATCGCGTATTGACGATCAGGTTCTAGCCGGAAATCTCGCAAACTCCCAAAGTCAGCAAACTGGTATTGCACCTCTTCTCCTTCAACCCATGTCAATAAAACATCCATTGTTGATTCTCCCCTCAAATACTCTCTCGCGTTTGTTTTCGTTTTCGTTTTTGTTATTCTGTATACAGTACACTATGTTATGCACATTATAACGGGGGTATTACCGGCGGGCAAGGGGGATCCAGGGAATTAACAATCTTGTGTGGGTTCGGAACAAAGTGATAACAACATAGAGATAACCAATCGTCGGAAACATCAAACAAAGTGCTAAGATAAAGTTTTTTCTCAAGTACCTGGCATTTTGATACTCTCTTTTATCAATAATAAAAAAAGAGAAGGACTTATGCCTTCTCTTTGTCTGCTTTTTGGTTGCGGGGACAGGACTCGAACCTGTGACCTTCGGGTTATGAGCCCGACGAGCTACCAACTGCTCCACCCCGCGACAATGGCCTGATATTCAATTTGTCAAGCCCGGAACATTCCTGCGACCCTCTGCTCCCTGAAAACTGCACAGTCATTTTAGTGAGTGATGAATTATCCTGCGGATGTAAGGAAGTTCGTCGCCCTCGCCATCCGGGCGGTGACGAACGACCTCACGTCCTGTGAGGTCAAGACCTCGACTGATTCGTACCCGTCCACTAAACACCTCGCGGTGCGTACATGCCGGGCCGATCGACCAGATCGTCTTTCTGGAGTCTTA
>NZ_SLXT01000009.1 GCF_004341395.1 Heliophilum fasciatum | reverse complement strand
ATGGAGCAAATATTGTGACACTCTCAGAGGAAACGGAGAGAAACAGGGAACACAAACCTGCTCCTAAAGCAAGAGAGGAGCCCATCTACTCGACCAACACAAATCAGCTAGTGCCCCATCAGCCAACTCTGACCCGTTTTTGAAGGCGAAAATCTTTTGTGATTTAGCACTTTTATTTCGCCAACATAGGTAGAATTGTTTTACATCGGCTAATGCTACATGATCCGGGTAATCAAAGCCCGACAGTACAAAATGCCGGCGCAAAGAGGCACTCGCTCCAATTGGGCCACGATGTAGGTTGGCGTAACGACAAGTTCCATGTTGTTTTGCTCTGCCCATTCACGAACAAGCTTCGTTTTGTGGGGACAGAAGTTATTCAGAATGAGATACAAGCGTTCGGAACGATGAAAACGACGCTGTAGTACCTTGAGGAACCAAAGAAACTCTTTACCAATATATTTTTGGTTAACCGAGTACGAATGCTATCAAGATGATTACCATAGTAGTAAATAGTGTTCTCTGTTCATCACAAACTTCCTTTTAATCAGTCTTAAAAGCTTTGACAAAAGCTACTACGCCATACAAAAAAACAGCATGGCCGTCGACGCTCAAGCCGTAAAAACTGATTGTTTCAAAAATAACGCTACTTCCCCGCTGCTCCCCGATCATCCATCGCGCTCTTTAGTGTTAAAAATCGATAATGAGGTGAACGTAGTTTGGCAAGTATTCAGAGTTTGGGCAATGCAAGAGAAGTAATTGTTGCTGGCTTTTTAATGTTGGCCGGCTATAACGTAAGCAAGCCCCTATCCGGTGCTTCAAAGTATGATTTGATCGTTGAGAAAAATGGGGTATGTTTGAAGGTTCAGGGTAAAAATCTGAGACGTGATCCCGCGTATTTATCTGCGGTTGTTCATTCTAAGGATGGACTACGATCAAACTATTATCATTCTTGGTCCGCATTCGATGAATTGATAAATGGCAAAGAGTAAGCAGATGGCGTGCTTCCCCTCACCGGGACACGCTTTTTTCGTTGCTTTCTCCCTCGCCAAAACAATAACCACTTATTTTATTCCTTGCCACTTTGTTTAACCCCCGCTTAAAACATTCTTGATATTACCTGTAACGAAAAACGCAACCGGCAGATATATATGGCTTACCAAAGGGAAAGCCAACAGAAAGGATGCTGGTTGCATGAAATGCTTATCCCGTTATTTTATTGCCTTTTTGACAAGCCTGATGCTCACTGCTTCAGCGGTGCCGGCGATGGCCGGTGAAATCCAAATCATTGTTGAAGGCGAATACTTACAAACCCCGATAGCCCCGCGCCTAATCCAAGACCGGACGTTCGTGCCGCTACGGTCAGTTAGTGAATCACTCGGGGCGCCTGTCACCTGGGACGATGCGCAGCAAAAGGCAACGATTACGGGTAAGAAAAACACCATCGAACTGGTTATCGGTAAACCGGAAGCACTGATCAATGGAACCCCGGTGCCTTTGGATGTTGCACCGCAAAAGGTGGACGGTTATGTCATGGTTCCGCTGCGGGTGGTGTCCCTGGGGCTCGGCAAACATGTCTATTATGATGATCAACTGCTCGGTCCCACCGTCTGGATTACCGAAGAACATTTGCTCTCCTGGGATGATATTGAAGTGAACAGTCCCAGTTTTGTCGAGCGGGAAGAATACGGGATGCCCTACTTGGAACTGAAGCCTGACGGAATGACACGGCGGGGAATCCGCCTCGGCGATCCTATATCGAAAGTCAAAGAGCTCTATGGTGAGCCCTTCAAAATCGAGAACGGCGCGCTCTGGTACTTTACGGTCTATCAACCTCAATCCGGAAACGTTTATGGCTTAGTTTTCTCTCAGGACAGGGGTATCGTATCGCAAGCCGTGATCTACTTTCCCAACTGAAACACCTGTGTAACCCCCAAATGTATACTCACCACGTACCAAAAGATGCTGGTTAGAGCTTCCATCATGTTCAGTATCACCACCTCATAATCATGACATTGCCGTCAATGACAGCAATCGATAATGAGAAAGTGAGGAACTGCTTTTGATGAACGTGAATGCTCTCCGTCATGAGAAGGAAGAAGCCTACCTGTACCTGGCCTACGGGATCAGCGGATTGCTTTGGTTGACGCTGATCTGGTTCGCCTGGGCGATTCTCATCCCGGTGATGCTCTTTTCCTGGATCACGGGCCTGTACTTAAAAGCGCAACTGTTCGGAAATGCAGTAAAAGTCAGTCGCAGCCAATTTCCCGAAATCCAGCAGATTGTCGATGACGCCGCCGGCAAACTTGGTTTAACTTCCGTTCCCGACGTGTTTATCGCCAACGGTCAAGGTGTCCTTAACGCCCTGGCGATTCGGGTATTATCAGGGCGGTACATGATTCTCTATGGTGATTTGGTCGATCTCTCACTTGACCGTAAAGCCTGGGGAGAACTGACCATGATCATCAGCCATGAATTGGCTCACCATCGCTTAGGTCATATCAGTATATGGCGAACCCTCTTTTTATGGCCGGCAACGACCGTGCCTTTTTTAGGTGGCGCCTACGCCCGGGCTTGTGAGTTGAGTGCCGATCGCGTGGCCATGGTGCTAACCGGCGATACCGATGCCGCTTGCAACGCCCTCGTCAGCCTCAGCTTAGGCAGTCGCGTATTGGCCGGCCAAACCAATCTCCGGTCTTTTATCGACCAAGAACAATCGGTCCCTTCCATGTTCGGATTATTGCAGGAGCTCTATTCCACGCACCCACGGATGACCAAACGGATCCTCGAATTAAAGAAATATGCACAGTACCAGGGGCTGCCGACAGGCCCTGCCTAGTGCCCCATCAAGCAACCTTAACCTGCTTTTAAAAGCATACAAACTCTTAATCTTATCGTTTAAAGAAAATAGAATTTCCGGTTCAACGTTGTCTGATGAGGCACTAGTAAGGGCGCTCCCCCCCTGCTACGGCATAAACACATACCCCGGATGCTTCTCCATCTCTTCTTTCGTAGTCATCGGTTTCCGGTTCTTTAACTCTTCCGAGGGCATCCACCCGTCCGGCAACAAAGCACCGGTAAAAATAATGCTCGGCCCAATCGTTTCATGAACCGTAAACTCATTGCAATCGACGATCGCATCTTCAATGTTCCAATAGCGATGCCAGACGGGCATTTTGCTGAGCAAGATTTGCTTGATCTCTGACAAACTCAGTTGATCATTGCCACCGGACCATGCATCGGGCAGCATGGATTGATACTGCCCTCCATAGCTGATGGATTGCACATAACTGAATTTGCCGTTTATGGGCGTATCCCCGATGATGCCGTAGATACTGATGCCCGGTACCGGCTCATAATAGCCGTTATCGGGCAACGCATCATGATGTTGAATGCGCAGCGGATACACATGGCCAAGCGATGTGGTCCACGATTTCCCCATAGAGTTAGCGCCATTTTGAAAATCCACAAGATTCAATGCGGCATTGCGGTATTTTTCCGCCGCCTGCTTATCTGTATCTTTCGTTAAATAGTAAGCGATGAGCAAGGGCTGCCCGTAGCGATAGGCATTGCTGAGTCCCCAGCGTGCCGGCACCGACGGGGTAAACCGGTTGGTGAAGCGATAGGGATCCTTTTCTTGCTGCTCCAGTAAGCCGAGCGCGGTGGCAGGAAGATTGTTCTTCAAAATGCGATCGCGATAATATTGCACCCATGCCGCAAAGGGGTCTCCCTCATCCTTACTGAGCACGATTTCAAAAAAAGTGTAGGGGCTCAAGCGCCAGTGCATTTGCAGAACTTCATTCGTAAAGCCCGCTTCGTTGGCGTTAAGTGCTTGCAGATAGACGGCTTTTTCTGCTTGATCCTGAGCGAGATAATATAAGTTGAGGGCCGCTTTGAAGATATAGCCCGGTTCCACTTCATCGGGCGGTTCGATGTAGCTATAGACGGCCATGGTGCCGTCGTCTTTTTTGTGATTCCAAGAAAAAGTGAGTACATTCTCCGGGTTCAATGCATATTCATAGGCTTTTTTCGCCGATGCGTAAAAAAGCCGGGACTGCGCCAGCGCTTCCGTCAACCGGGGATCACGCTCATAGACCATACGATACACCCGCGCCAGCAGCGCCGCATGGGCTGCATACTGCATGGTGCTGATCTTTGTCGGCTGGGCCAGATACCACTGCTTGTTTTGATGGGACTCCGCTTCAATCCAGCAGCCAACGCCGCCTTTTTCATTTTGCGCCCGGCGCCATACGTCTACGCCCCAGGTAGCTTCGTCGATAATATCAGGAATGCCGTTGCCACTTTCCGGGATATTCAGTTGCCCATCCGTAAACTTTTCCGGAAACATCAAGTACGCCGTCAGCAAACTTTGTACGATGCCAAAATGGTGCGGTCGTCGATCACCGTCGGCCGCATCGCGCCATCCGCCCCAGACGCCTTCAACCAGTTCGTTCGTCGCTGATTCACTGATCACCGTAAACGGGGTGATCGGTTTTTCAATCGGTTCGCCTTTTTCATTGCGAAAACCGTATTGATCGGTGCGCGCCGGATAAGCCTGATCGGTATGGTAGGCGATAAAGTTGGCCTTATAGGTCAACCGATGATAGTCCGGTTCATCGACCGTCCAGTTCGTATAAGGTGCTACCTTGTCGGTGCCGGAACGCTGGTGGTACAAGCCTTTGGCATGAAGATAAAAAGCTTCGCCCATGACATCGTCATTGATGCGAAAATCCCAGGACCGGCCGACGCCGGGAACGTAGATGTAGTAATGGCCAGGTTCTTTAAAATCAGAGAAGTCAAGCTGGTAGACTTTTTCCCCGGTCAGGGGCACCTGGTCGGGGAAAAAGTTGTCCTGCACGGGATTGTCGGCCGTAAAGCGCGGCTGCACCGTGCCGGTGTATTTGATCGTGCCGGTCCCGTTGCTGATCAGATAAAAAGGCTGCCCCACCAACGCCGGCAGTTCCAAAGCGCCGGCCGTGCCCATCCATAACCCCAGATAGGCATATTTTTTGCCGGCATCAGGCATGTAGCCCACTTGGTTAACTTTGATGGCCCGTGAGATCAAGTCTTGCTCGCGGTATTGAAACGTTGCTTGTTCATTATTTTTGGTGTTTATCCGGTACGTTTTGCCTTCTACAAGCGGCTTCTCCAGCTTGATGAACGCGTAGTGGATCAATTCGCCGTTGGTATTGCCCCAGTTATGCACCGTGTATCGTGCAGTCTGGGTGTAATAGGGAAAGCGGCCGATCGCTTGGAGCCAATAGCCCTGGTTCACAATCGCCACCGGATTCTCTTCCGGTGTTGCGCTTGTCCCGCTACCGGGCAATTCTCTAAACCGAAAAAATGCCGCTTCTTCGCCATTGTTGGGATTCTTGGGCTGATAGGCAAACAACGCTTGCGGTCGGGCCGCGCTGTCACCGGCATTGCCCGATCCGTCGCCGCTCAATTCCTGTACGGTAAAAAAAGCGGGATCTTCAAAATTCTTTTTGATCTGCGGTCGATAGGCAAACAAGATTTCCTGTAAACACGATAAGTAGGGCTTATAGACGGTCCAATTGTTTACGGAGGCGGCATCTTTGACATAGAGCTTGTCGATGTAGCTGAGATAATCACCGAACTCATCGTGAAACCGTTCTCGTAAAAAATCGTTGTAATCACCGGTCACGCAGATCCATTCGTTGGTGATGGGGTAAATGCGCAGTTTTCCTTGCACGGTCAGGTCCTTCGGAATTTTCCGGGCACGAATGCCGCTGTTGGGCGGTGGCGGACCGTTGGGATTGTTGATGACGGCCAAGTTTTGGATTTCTGTAGGTGCCAGGGCTCGACCGTAGACATAAACTTCATCGACATAAAAATTAATGTAGTTCGAAGCACCTTCGATCGCACTGATATAAAAAGCGTCAACGGGACCATATTTTTGATACGCTTTTACCTCTTTTAATTCGCCGTTAATGTAGGCCCGGTAGGTTTGTGTGTTGGTTGTTGGGTCCACGGGATCAACAACCAGGGCCAGATGGTACCATGCATCGGTGTCCAAACATCGCCCAAGTTGGATGCCCGTACGGATATCACCGCTCGATGCCGTTACCATACCCCAGCTTGTTTTCAAGCCGATCGTCGATTCCGTCCAGTTTTCGGAGGAAAAGCCAAAGATCGTGCCAAAGATCTGGTTGCTGCTGTTGACTTTGCGGGCAAATCCGGCCACCGTCAAGCTCTTGCTTACATCGGCCGGCAACCGGTCAGACGCTGCCCCATGGAGGCGGCCGTCAGCGACGGGACCAAAGCAACGGTTCGATTCACGAATTTGATACTCCGTACTGAAGGGCGGATCGGTCATCAGCGGCGTGAGGTGATAGCCGTTGCCGGAGGCATCATTGAAGTTGCCGTCTAAGGGGTAGTACGCGATGAGCTCTCCTTGCGGCATGGTGGGGGGCACTGAAGATTGCAGCGCAGATGCAGTGGGATCGGAGGATAGGCTTACTGGGTCTGCTTGTCTCACTTGGGCGTTCGCGCAACCTACCGGTTCTGCCGGGTAACGTATGGGCAGATTGAATACAGAAAAAAGGATCGCCAGCATCAAACAAAGCCAGCGCCTCTTCATCGGGTCCATCAAAATCGCCCCCTTATTTTTGAACTTTGTCCCGTCCTGAAAGAGGAGCATTCATCGGTCTTGTTTTTATAATTTTTGATTTGAAAAGGTCAAACGCTTCTTGCGGTAAAACCCTGCTGCTCCGAAAAGTACAACGCTACCGGTCACAAGTCCAAGCGGATGAAGTAAGAGGTGCGCCATTATCACAAAAGGGATCAGAAGCATACGGACCGCTGACTTCAGGGGCTCGTTACCGGCGATGAATTGGGCAATCGGCGGCGAATGCCGATAATAGAAGTTTACAAAGGCTTTTCCCGGCGAGTTGGTGAGGAGATAGGCATCGCGGAATTGGCGGAGCAGAAGAACGGCCGGGTCGAACTTGGAGCCAAACGATGCTGTGGCGATGAAGCACTCGTCAAGAATAATATCCTTTGTTATGTTGATGGTGTAGGTTTTTTTGCTTTGATCCGGGGCAGTAACGACGATGGTAATCAGGTTATCGCCGGGAAGTAATTCGATTGCACCGGATGCCTGCCCGCTGGCCACAGGAATGTTGTTGACTGTAATCGTTCCCAATTTGCTGTCAACGAGCGTCGGTGTGACGATAATGCTGTCCACGCTGTCATCTACTGTTGCACGATACGATGTAATGTCGGGCGTAAATGCCGGCGTCAACATCCCGTCACTCATGGCTAAGGAAAGTAAATCCGTCTTCGTTATATCATTGGCATTGCCGCCCCCGTCAGAAGAATCGGATTTGTCTAAAAATGTAATCGTTTCGTATGCGACACCATTGGAATATAAGGTTGTTTCCAGTTCGGTATTCGGATCTTTGATCTTACTCGTAATATCCTCATCAATGTATACACAATAGGTGTCGGCATTAAATTTGGCATTGATCCCGGTTACCTCACCAATGACTTCACCTTTTTGTTTTAGTTTGAGGGTAAAGGGGCTGGCCTTCATAAGATTTATACCTTCAATGCGATAACGATAGGGCGGGTTCTCCATAACATACCATTTCGTGACCAACGGCTGATCGTACACTTGCAGGGGACTGGCGTGGGCTCCACGGTACGTCGCTTCCATGCCATTGACAAGGATATGCGCGGAATAGGTCGTAGCCTTGCTTTTATCGAATAAGGCTCCTTTGAGCATTTTTAATCGAACATGTAACTCTTTCGCGGCACTGTCATGGCTTCGGACATTATGATTCTCTGCTACGAGTGTGGCAACCTTATTCCCAAACGTATCCGTGTAATAGGCATCAACCGTGGCATTATCGCTGGCGTTTAATATGGTCACATCCAGGGGAAATTCATTTCTTTCCGTCCCCAATATCGTCGGGCGAACTGACGAGATGACGGTCTGATCATAACAGGGGATCGTAAAGTCAAGGAGTCTTGCTACTTCCGTCCCATCTTGATAAAAAACAATATCAACCTTGTTATTCCCATTGTTGTTGCTAAATTTTGTTTGTAAATTAATATTCTCTGAATAATACCAACCTGAACGACTGTATGATTTTACTTTTGTAGCTGATAAGATCAGCGCTCCCTGTTGCTTGATCTCAATTTGATCAACCACGATTCCAGTGATCGGCTTATAATCTTTGTCCATTACATAAAAGCTCATATGGGGAATTGTATCCGCGTTGCCCGAGAAAACTTCAGGAAACAGATAGGAACAGTCACTGCTTATTTGACTCTTTCCAGTACTACTTGCCCAAACGGGGCTCATTGTTGACAAATAAAATGGCAATAACAAAAAGATTAAAAGATGGATATGGGGAAGTATTTTTTTCAAAGGCAGCCTCACCCCTACTTTCCTTAATCTTATGGCTCCTCTTTTTCCAGGCTACCTTACTTCATCCCTAAACGTCGAATCTCATCGATCGTCAATGCCCGTCGATAGATGCGCACTTCATCCATCTTCCCTTTCATCGGTTTGACCCAGGTGTCTTTAATCGCTCCCAGCACCAAGTCTTCCGTCGTCGTAAAAGACTGGATACCGGTATGCTTTGTCCCGACGAATTCACCGTTTACATACACACAAAGGTTACTTCCATCAAATACTGTAACCAGGTGAACCCATTGATTTTCCGGGAAGACCACCGTAGGTAAGTGCAAATACGCTTTATTGATGAAGGAAACAAACTGCTGTTAAATCATAGGTATATCCCTTGGCAGCCATCTCATCGCGGTTCTTTGCTTGGGCGGCAAAAAGCGCTTCATTGCCGAATTCGATGATCACTTGCCGGAATTCTTGAATCCACGGCGTAGTGATGCCACGCTGTTGCCAGCGCAAATAGGCATAAGGCCCGCTTTCCGGTGTATCGACGGGCCAGATCATACGGTGCCGCCAGGTATTCCAGAAGTCCTTCCATTGCTGTTCTGCGGCTTCAGCAACGACTATGCTCAACCCGGACAAGCACCAAAGTCCCACCGTGATGGCTAGCAACCACAGCGATCGACGACTTGTCTTTTTCAGCATCATCGGCAGTTCTCCCCTTTTATCGATTTTACTCTGTTGTTGTTCACTCTTTATCCTACAGAAATTGTGCTTTTGCTTCTGCGGTAATAAACATAAATCGACGCCACTAATAGTGATACTGCCACAACAACCCAAGGATGCATGAGTGCGTAGGCCACGGCAATGGCCGGTATCAGAGCGAAGCGAATCAATGTTTTTAATCCTTCTTGGTTGGCGATAAAACGTGCGATCGGCGGTGAATTTTGATAATAATATTGCACAAAGGCTTTCCCAGCCTCATTCGTCAATAACCATTGATCGCGGAACTGCCGCAGCATCACGACGGCCGGATCGTACTTGGTTCCATAAGCGGCCGTGGCGATAAAGCATTCATCAACCGGTGCACTGATCGTATAGGCACTCTGTGTGTTAACAGCGTCATCGGCAGTTACCTTGATTTTGTATTCACCTTCTGCAACGGTATCAGGTATCGTTAATCTAATGATCGTCGAATTCAAAACAACCGCATCCACAGCCGTTACCGCCGGGATTAATGAATCGCCCTGCGCGGTAACAAGTTCTGCTTTTACCACCGTCCCATCGAGTATGTTTTCCGTCGTTACGGTAACAGTGATCTCCTGGGCTAGGCCTGCCACATGGGATAAAGGAGTAATCGTTACGCCTTTAATGATGCCGGTTTGAGTTCCACCTTGTTCATCACCGCCACCACCACCACCATCGCCGCCGCTATCACCGCTATCTGCGCTGTAGCTCATTGTCGTTGTTTTCAGCGTACGGATGCCGGTACCGCCTGCAAACACTTGATAAGCCCCTTGGCTGGGACTCGTCAGTTTGTAGCTGTACTGGAAGGTTCCATCGTTCTGACAGCCAAATTGATTAAGATGATTCAGTTTCCCTTGTGGATCAATAACCTTTAGGGTGATCTGCCTCGACTGCGGAATATTGACCGACCCCTTGATCGTCACCCGAAGATCCTTTACCTCGGCAGAAAGCGTAGCGATCTGCGCTTCTTGGGCAAAACAAGGCGGTGCCCCGAGCAACAGGATAATAAAAATCAAACAAAAGAACACTTTTTTCATTTCATTACTCCTTCTTTATCGCAATTTTGCCTGTTCAACATATCTCAGCATTTCTCCGGCGTAAATCCATCATATACTGTCGATTGTTGTCTAAAATATAACATATAAAAGTCCTAGAATATCGTGACCGTCTTGCTTTTATCAAAATTAATAGCTATCCTTTCTGAAAATATATTCGATCAAGCACTTGCCAAACGTGCTTTTACCGTGTAGAATTAACATCAGTTCCTGATATGGAAAAACGCTATTCTTCTCGATGGCCATCGGCTAGGGAGGTTTACGGATATCCCTAGACAGGGCAAATATTGAGGAGGATTTTTTCTATGTTTCAAGACAAAGTGTTAGCCTGCAAAGACTGTGGCCGCGAATTCGAATTCACTGCTTCCGAGCAAGAATTTTATGCTGAAAAAGGTTTCACCAACGAACCTGGCCGTTGCCCCGAGTGCCGCGCCGTCCGCAAACAAAACCGCAACAACGACCGTGGCGGTTACCAACGTCAAGAGCGCGAAATGTACCCTGTTACTTGCTCCGCTTGCGGCAAAGAAACAACGGTTCCTTTCCAACCCCGTGGCGATAAGCCTGTCTACTGCCGCGATTGCTTCCAACCCCGCAACCGCTGGTAGAATCTAATTCAACAGCTAAAGCTCACCTGCAAAGGTGAGCTTTTTATTTTGTCCGGTTTACTCATAAAAAGCTAATCGAATACCCAGCAACGCAAAGATACCGGCTTTGGCCCAATTGATATATCGCCCGATACCGGGGCTTCGCACCAATTTGTCCCCGAGCTTACCGGCAAACAACGAAACAAGACTAAATACAATGATTGCTTGCACCATAAATAAAAAGCCCAGCATCACCATTTGCAGTGAAACAGAACCTCTTTCGGTGGACACAAATTGTGGCAAGAAAGCTAAGAAAAAAAGCGATACTTTAGGATTCAGTATGTTCATCAAGATGCCACGTTGATAAAGCGCTTGGAGGGTATGTGTTTCTTCCTTCCCAAGGGCAATCGTATCCTTATCCTTGAGAGCTAACCAAGCAAGATAGACCAGATAAAGTGCACCGGCATACTTAACAACTTGAAACGCCATAGCCGATTGATAAATCAGCGCCGCCACACCTAGAGCTGCCGCCAAGGTATGAACAGTAAGCCCAGTGCACAACCCCAATGCCGTAGCAATGCCTGCGCGGTAGCCTTGGGCTATGCTTTGGGTAACCACAAAAATAATGTCCGGACCGGGCATTAAAGTTAACATGACCGACACAGCCAGAAAAGATAATATCGAAGTTAGTTCCATATAGGCATTCTCCTCGAATAAACAAACTGCTCCCCGTTCCGGAGAGCAGTCTATGTATGGAGTGCGCAATGCTCCCTTTAGTTTAGGAGCAGATTAAATTTTTTTCTTTCTCAACATAACCTTTTGATTTTCCTTTTCCACCGTGAGTCGAACAATCTCTTCAAAAGATAAGGCATTCTCATTGGCCATCTTTTCTTCTTCTAGCGCTTGTCTGCGAGCACGTTCACCGATCTGCAAATAAACTTCAGGAACACGTTCTTGAATTATTTTTTCTAATTTAATCTTTAATTTATCAGGCAATTGCGAAGAAGCTTCGATAAAAATTCGCGGGTACTTTGTAAAAAGTTCTTGTAAGTGTTCCAGATTGCCTATGTTGTCTGTAAGCTCACGCTTCATATTGGCCTTTGTCATACCCCGGTTACGTCTTTTTACTACTCTTTCAGTCATCAAACTGAGTCCTCCTCTGAATCTTTTGCTTTATTTTATTTTATCAGAAATTGCATAAATTTAAACACCTTTTTTGGTGTTTTACAATAAAATATTAGCCCAAAACCCTCAACGGGATGTATATTCCACATGTGTGTCGAATCATGTAAGTCACGAATACCTTGCAGTTCTTCGCCAAACCCTTATGTATAATTTCCCATTTTAGTCTTGCTTTCATTGGGTGTATGTACGTACCACGATCGTATATCGTAAAATTGTCGTTTTATATTTACATAAAAAAGCTCCGAAAGTCCAAGAACTTTCGGAGCTTTTTTAAAGCCAAACATCGCAAATACACTAATAAATCGTTGATAATTTTTCGATGTTTTCTGCCGATGAAACTAGCTGTTCCATGGAAGCCGATATCTCTTGGGTAGCCGCCGCCTGGCGCTCACCAAGTTCTGATGTCTCTGACAACACCCGGACAATGATGTTCATATCACTTTGAATCGCTTTAAGGATCTGGTTAATATCTTTTACCGCTGCCGCACTGTTATCGGCCATTTTACGGATTTCGTCAGCAACTACGGCAAAACCACGACCGCTTTCTCCGGCACGGGCCGCTTCAATTGCCGCGTTTAAACCAAGTAAATTCGAGTTTGAAGCGACTTCACTGACAAAACGTAAGATCCCATCGGTTTTTTTGACATGTTCCAGAACGTTATCGCCGTTTTTTTGCAAACTTGATAAGTTATTAGCCAACTGAGCTGCAGAATTAGCTAATTCCATCGTACTGGCCGTAATTTCTTCAGAAGTGGCCGCGATCGTTTGCGCGGCTTTTTGCAGTACATCTTGTGATTCAAGTGTCGTTACCATCGCCATCGCTCCAACCATGACCCCATCGTCCAGCAATGGTATCGAAACGGAACGAGCAGGAATCCCATAAACATCTTTAGATAATATCTTGGTTATTGCTCGCCTCGTTTGCAAACACTCGGACGTTGCACCACTGGATGATACTTTTGAACCAATAGCTAATTTCAAAGAAAATGTTTTTGCATTAGCGATCGCTTGAACAAGACCATCTTCATTGGTAACGAATACACAACAATCGTGAGGAGAAAGCTTTTGTAACACTGCTAAGTTGGCTGCCATGCTTTCTATGACCGACATACCTTCACCTCTTTATTTAAATTAGAGAAAACCAATGCATCAAGATGTCCTGCACTCTTCTTCGACGAATCCTCTGCATTATCCTGCTTCGCTAAAATTCGTCATCTAAAAACATTTTATGTCGTGTTATTTTAACTAAGTGGGATAATTTCAATTATTTTAGGAACGGAAATTAATAAATTGTAGCTCAATAGAAAGATCGGCTTTGCGCAATAGACCTATCACTGCTTGCAGATCGTCACGATTTTTTCCGGTAACACGGATCTGGTCACCTTGAATGGATGCTTGCACTTTGATTTTGCTGTCTTTAATCAGCTTGATAATATCCTTAGCCATTTCCTTAGAGATCCCTTGCACCAAATTGACATTCTGCCGAACTGTATCACCGGCAGCAGATTCAATCTTGTCGTACTTTAGCGCTCGTAAGGAAATACCTCGCTTGATCATCTTGCTTTCCAAGATATCAGTCACGTTCTTTAATTTAAATTCATCATCAGAAATCAAGATAATCTTATCGGCTTCTTGCCGGATTTCACTTTTACTGCCTTTAAAGTCAAAGCGCTGCTCAATTTCTTTAATCGCTTGGTGTACGGCATTCGTTACTTCCTGGTCATCAATTTGCGAGACGATATCAAAACTGGCATCTTTGGCCATGATTGCTCCTCCATTCTTGTCCAGCCCAAGGCTAGGAACGAACAAACTCTTTGCGAATTACTTCATTTAACCTACCAAGGGGACCCATGTTCTGGCCGTTGTAGGTCACATCAACAACACCGGCATTGCCCACATGAACAAATACCGTCTCTTTACCCAAAAAGCTCATCTGTTGTCCTGCATTTAAAATTCCTTCAAAACGCAGAACGCCGTCTTCCGAAATGGCCACCCAACTGCGATCTTGGATAATCGATAACGTCACTGCCACAGTATTGGCTATGGGTGCCGGCTCAGTGGTTGATGCCGGAGGTTGGCCGACCGGTGCCGGTGGCACCGTCTGATCGGTAGGTATTATCGATGCAGGCGAAAGATTTTCACCGCTAGGCACAGCCGGTGTCGACGGTTGCTCGATCAAAGGTGATGTAGGTGCCGGTATTGGTGAGTTGTTCGTTTTCGGCTTTTGCTCTTCAGTAATTTTCTTGGCAACCTCTGGCTGCGCCCCTGTATCCTTTGGACGGCCGGCAGCAAAAAAGACAATCCCAGCACAAACAACGGCTACCAAGGCGTAGCCGGCAAAGCGCAATATGCCCTTTGATATGGGCGATACCACTTCAGGAGCAACAGGCTGAGTAATGGTCTGTATCTCTTCATCTTCTTCATGCCAAAACTGCTTTAATTCATCAACCAAAGCCTGATCGTCTACTTCTAAAAATTTAGCATAACTGCGCAAAAAGCCTAATGCGTAGACTTTTCCCGGCAGTTGATCATAACGTCCTTCTTCAAGTGCACTTAGATATTGCATCCGAATATTGGTTTCATTCTCTACCTGACGTAAGGTCATATTGCGATTTTCCCGCGCTGCTTTTAACTCAGCTCCAAGATGACTCACACCAGCTCCTCCTTTCTTTTTGAACTAAAAAAACAAAAGAGAAAAAGCGGTCCAAAAGCACCGCTGATAAATCTATTGGTTACGCATTGTCAAAAGTTTAAGCTCAACCATGCCTACGCCTTTCTTGCTGCCTTTTTCGGACAGCAACTACAATGATCGCAAGATATGCTAGTAGTATAACTTTTTTTTTATTCCCTGTCAAAACGTTGGAAAACTAATGCTCCCATTGCGTAGTTTTTGTTGAACTGTATCGATTTTCGCAAGTCCGTCTACCGAAAGTGGCAGAATGCTCTCATTTTGGCGATTTCCTGTCGCCGGTCCGGCGATACGGTACAAGGCAATACGCTTCGGCGCTGCTGAAGTGGCATCCTTTGGCATGACACTGTCAACGTATTGAGTGATATTCCCATTGATATTTTCTTCTGGACGCACCGACCAGAAACCAACGGGACTTACCTCGGTAGGATCACAAACGGCAATTCCCGGTTTCCCAGCGATGGAAGCAAGAGGAATCGCCAGTTGTGATGGTTTGACCAGGATAAACAGATCGGCCAGTAAGGGGCCTACCGGCAACTCAGTCATCGTTTCAACCATTACCGTACGTCCTGTTTCCCCAAAACCTCCACGTATCACTTGATTCCATGCTTCCGCTGATTCTGATGGTGGAATCAGTACCGCCACACTTTTTCCTTCCGGAACAGTTATAGCCCCTAATGTTCCTGCTAAGTACCCGGCTGAATAAAACTCTTGTTTGGCATCTTCTACTGATGGTCCCAACAAGATAAATTTTGTTTTGGGAAAACGTTCTTGCAAAGCCGGTAATTGCTCACGTACACGCAAGTCGGCAATAAAGGCCAAAGCAGCTTCATTTTCACCAAAATATTGTAAGGCCTCATCGGGTGATAAAAAGTCGGTTGCAGCAATTACTTTGCTGTGAAAACCGTAGCGATCGCGTACTGCCCGAAGTCCTTCAACCAACGTAGGATTCATCGCTGCACCGGTCGAGCCTTCCGGAGCTAACAGTAATCCAACCAGTGTAGGTACGGGACCTTGCATTTGCAAATCAGGGGCAATATTGGTCTTTGGTGTATCGATACGGCACCCGGTTAAAAACGCACAAAGTATTATGCCCAGAACTACCGTTACTACCTGTTTTATTCCAAACAAGAGCGTTCCCCCTAGTTGCTTACTCATCTTGCGATTGTGTTTTTCCGTAGCGTGCTTCAAATTGTGCCGCTGTAATCAATAATTCCCGTGGCTTACTGCCTTCATATCCGCCAACGATTCCTCGTTGCTCCATAATATCAACCAATCGGGCCGCACGAGCATAGCCCACACGGAGACGACGCTGCAACATGGAAATGGAAGCTTGTCCGCTATCCAGCAGTACGCGAACAGCATCCACAAACAACGGGTCATCGGCCGATTCAGCTGTTTCTACGCGTTCTTGTTCCTTAAGAATACCTTCTTGGTACTCCGGTATGCCTTGGTTTTTTAAGTAGTCCACAAGGTCTTCCACTTCTTGATCCGACACGTAGCAACCTTGAACACGCATGGGCTTATTCGTTCCGACCGGCGAAAAAAGCATATCGCCACGACCAAGCAATTTTTCAGCGCCTGCTTGGTCTAAGATTGTACGGGAATCAGTTTGCGAAGAAACGGCAAAAGCAATGCGCGAAGGAATATTCGCTTTAATTAAACCAGTAATTACATCGACAGACGGGCGTTGCGTCGCTACTACCAGGTGAATGCCTGCAGCCCGCGCCATTTGTGCCAATCGACAAATCGCATCTTCCACATCAGCGGCGGCTACCATCATTAAATCCGCCAATTCATCGATCAATACCACTACATAGGGCATCGCCGGTTGCATCAAGTCCGGATTTTCCCGCTGTTTCATCTGGTTATAGCGGGTAATATCTTTGACACCGGTTGAAGCAAACAATTCATACCGATTTTCCATCTCGGAAACAATCCATTTCAACGCAGTCGATGCTTTTTTCGCATCGGTCACCACCGGTGCAATCAGGTGAGGAATGCCGTTATACTGGGTCAATTCCACCATCTTGGGATCGACCATTAAGAACTTGACTTCACTTGGTTTGGCCTTAAATAAAATGCTGCATATTAACGAATTCATGCATACGCTTTTGCCGGCGCCGGTTGCTCCGGCGATCAACAGGTGGGGCATTTTCGCCAGTTCAGCAACGATCGGCGTCCCGGCAATATCTTTCCCCAGGGCGATCGTTAATTTGGATGCTGCTTGTTGAAATTCCGGCCCTTCTAAAACTTCACGAAAGGTAACGGCCATAATTTCCTTGTTAGGCACTTCAATGCCGACAACAGACTTACCCGGGACAGGTGCTTCAATCCGCACAGCTCCGGCCGCCAGCGAAAGGGCAATATCATCGGCCAAACCAGTAATCCGGCTAACTTTCACACCGGGGGCCGGTTGCACTTCATAGCGGGTGATGGCCGGCCCACGACTCACTTGTGCCACTTTTACCTTGACACCGAAACTTTCCAAAGTCTCCTCCAGAATATGTACATTTTCCGTGATATCCTGGCTTAAGCGCGGACTTTTGGTTCGCATTACCCGGTGCAACAAGGACAACGGCGGCAACTCATAACTTTCATCAGTTACCGAACTGGCCAACCGTGAAACTGCAGCCGCCGACGTCAGTGATGGTGCCGGTGTCGGTGACGCCACAGGAGCAACTGCGCCTAATGACTGTACCAGTGTATCATCTTTCCATGCTCCGGCGACGGTCGACACCGGTTGGGCATAGCGCTGCTCACGCTCTTGCACCGGTATTGGTTCAGGCTCGTCCTGCCCTTGCAGCCATTGCGGTACGTCGTTATCGGTATGTTCGATAAAAATAAAGGGCAAATCGTTTTCGTCAGCTACGGTGTCGATTGGTTCTTCCTGGACGGGCATTGTTGGTAAGGCTTCGCTCTCCTTGAATTTTGTACGACGACTGCGTTTTTCCTTACTGTTTTGCGGTAATGGTTCTTCTTCCTGCACGGTTGTATACAAAAATTCACGCAGTTTCTCTCGACTTACCCCCCCGTGACGGTGTAAAAACCGCACTGCCTTACGTACGAGATCCACTAGCGATAATTCAAACACAAAGAGAATTCCGGCAAGTACAATAGCACCCAAGACGATATACGTGCCAATCGTACCAAAAACGGTCTTTAACAAAATCGCGATGCTTGCTCCCAGCAAGCCACCGCCTTGACCGTCCCAGCCTGCTTCCCAATCGGAGTCATTGGATACTAAAATCAATTGTAAGAATACCAGCAAAATCAGATAAGCCGATAAAAAACCTAAGGCTTGACGCGTAATGACCAGTTTTGCTTTTTCAATCATGATTTTGAGGCCCAGATAAAGCAAAAATACCGGCAACAAAAACTTGCCTTGGCCGGCCATCGTGCTCAAAATCCGGTAAACCAGTTCCCCTAATGCCCCTGCACCTGCCGAAGCCGTGGCCATAGTTTCCGTATTGAACGTCAAAAGGCTAATCATACTGAACAAAGCCAAGACTAAAAAAACCAAGCCGATTAATTCATATTTTAGGTCTTTCTTCAACTGATTAAACATGTTCGCCATGATGAATCCCCTATTTTCCCTACACAAGATTGAATAAAAATGAGAAAGCCACACTGAGGATGCAGGTGGCTTTCTCACGCATTGATCATTCGATGGCCAGATACTGCCCTGGTTGGAGCCCTGGATCTAAATAATCCTGCGGATCGGTGCTGAGTAACCGCGCCACTTCAAAATGCCCATCAGTACGCTGATAACCCATGACGATGCGGCCCTGATAAGACTTGGTCATCATTGCCGGCAAGACCGGTTCCGCTCCATCAAGAACGGCTTCCATAGGAAGGGGCGTATAGAGAATCACTGGACCAGCCCCTCCCCTTGTCGGCGCGCTTCGATCATCGACTCTAAACGTTGAACCGCATCGCTAATACCACCAACAGCGTCGATTAAGCCATATTCAACGGCTTCCGGGCCAACAACGACCGTACCGATATCACGGGTCAACTCACCGGTTCGAAACATTAACTCTTTGAATTTATCTTGTGAGATACGTGAATTGCGCGTGACAAAAGCGACCACACGTTCTTGCATCTTTTCCAGATACTCAAAGGTAGCCGGCACACCGATCACTAAGCCAGTCAAGCGAATCGGGTGAATGGTCATCGTTGCCGTAGAAGCGATCATGGAGTACCCGGCGGATACGGCAATCGGTACACCAATCGAATGACCGCCGCCCAAGACCAGTGAAACCGATGGTTTTGATAAGCTGGCAATCATCTCGGCTATGGCCAACCCGGCTTCCACATCGCCACCTACCGTATTTAATAAGATAAGAACGCCTTCAATCTCTTTACTTTGCTCGATAGCTACCAACTGCGGAATAATGTGTTCATATTTCGTTGTTTTATTTTGCGGTGGGAGGATCATATGACCTTCCACTTGTCCCACAATGGTTAAACAATGAATATTACTTTTCCCGCCAGGCACTTCGGTTTGACCTAATTCCTTCAGCGCATCCATCTTGCGTCCTCGGGATTTTTCTTCCTCAGACTCTTGATTTTCATGACCCAGTTCTTCGTTCATGCGTTACGGTTGTCCTCCTTTATGGGGCACATTTTTTTCAGTATGCTCTTTTTAAGCATCCCCCATACCTCGGAGCGGATCGTAACGCAAATTCTTCTCGACCTTGATCATTCGTGATTCTGACGAGAAACTCCTGCCTCATCGTAACTTCAATAAAGGACAAACCAAAAAGATAAACCCGCTGTTTTTAACGAGTTAATATGCGATAAAAGTTTGATAACCAATAATAAAATAAATTAAAATCCCCCTTGTTTTTTAGTTTATTTATTTAGATAATATGTTAAAATACCATCAAGGAGGTGTTCTCATGATGAGTGACATGAACAAAACAAAACGAACTCGTGGGATGACTAAAGCAACAATGAAACGAGAACTTACCAATAGTAACGGAGATCTTAATCATTTACGCGAGCTTTATGATAAGTATCCAAGAATTTTCATTGAAGCTTCATCGATGTTACCCGATAAACTAAAGATCAACGTCGAAAAAGTGATTCAAGAGCGCGTCCCTGAAGTTTCCTTAGTTATTGGTGAAAGAGCACGCAGAAAAGCAGCGGAAGAAGAGCAAATGCACTATGCTTCTACATTATCTTTTGAAGAGCTCGTCCGGTTAACCGTAGAAAAAGAAAATGAAAAACTTCGTAATAAAAAGAATAAAGAATAGCTATTGAAAAAGGCGCTGCAGTTCCTACTGCGCGCCTTGCTTTTTTTCATGGCTTTTTTAAACTTCCATAATAATCGGCAAAATCATTGGCCGTCGGCGGGTCTTTTCATAGAGAAATTTCGATAAGATATCACGGACGTTCGTTTTGATAGCCGCCCATTCCGTTACCCTTCGTTCGCCCGTCTTTTCTAAAGACTGTTTCACGCGGATCTTCGCATCTTCCATCAATGGTTCCGCTTCACGGACATAGACGAAACCACGTGAAACCATATCAGGGCCAGCGACGACCTGACCGGACTCCTTATTGATGGTGACCACGACAATCAAGATACCGTCTTGCGACAATTGACGGCGGTCACGTAGGACAATATTGCCCACATCACCTACACCAAAACCATCGACCAAGACCCTTCCTGCTGCAACTTTGCTTAACAAGGACGCTTTTTTGGACGATAATTCCAAAGGCAATCCATTATCGAGTACAAAGATATTTTCTTTGGGCACACCGGTCTCCATGGCGATCTTCGCGTGCCGTACGAGCATCCGGTACGCACCTTGCACGGGAATAAAGAAGGTTGGTTTAATCAGGTTGAGCATTAATTTTAATTCTTCTTGGCTGGCATGACCGGAAATATGATTGGCATCATTTTCGTGATATACATCAGCACCTAATCGGCATAACCCATCGATTGTCCGCGATACGAGTTTCTCATTACCGGCCAGTGGGCTTGCAGAAATCACCACTGTATCACCGGGCTGAAAATTATTTAAACGTGCATCGGACCAGGGGCCCCGAGTTAATGCCGACAAGGGCTCTCCTTGATGGCCCGTCGTCAATAACACCAAGCGCTCTCGCGGTATCCCGCCCCACTGATCGCCCTCGATCAACGTCCCAGGTGGAATATGCAGATAGCCGTTCGCTTGAGCAACTTGTACCACTTCCTGAATCGCCTTGCCAACAACGGCTACTTTGCGCCCAAAGCGCGCCGCCACGGAAAAGACCTGTTGGATACGATACAAGCTGGAAGGGAACGTCGTCACCACAATGCGTCCCGCTGCTTGATGAAACACATGTTCCAGTTTAGCGACGGCGGCTTGTTCAGACAGAGTAAATCCGGACCGTTCCGCATTGGTCGAATCAGCAAGTAGCGCCAGCACGCCGGCCTCACCGATTTGGGCTAAGCGATAGTAATCGACAGGATTGCCGTCAACAGGTGTCTGATCGAATTTGAAATCACCGGTATGCACGATCGTACCTACAGGTGTATGAATCGCCAGCGCTACTGAATCAGGCAAACTGTGACAGACACGAATAAATTCAACTTGAAACGATCCCAGTCGAACAACATCGCGCGGTTTGACCGTAACAAAATCAGCAAGGTCTTCCCTGCCCTGCTCACGCAATTTATTCTCGGCCAATGCCAAGGTTAGCTTGGTCCCATAGACGGGAACAGACAATTGTCCGAGTACGTAAGGCAATGCGCCAATATGATCCTCATGACCATGCGTTAAAAAAATCGCCCGAACCAAATCGCGATTTTCCAGCAAATAGGTTACATCAGGAATGACGACATCGATCCCCAGCATCTCATCTTCGGGATACATAATCCCGCAGCCGATAACGATGATTTCCTGGCCATACTTGATCGCGATCATATTTTTCCCAATCTCACCCAATCCACCTAGCGGGATAATTGTAAGTTTGTCTCCAGATCCCATAGCACCCCTCCTAGTTATTTATCGAGACAACAAAAAAACCCTTCCGTACACGGAAGGGATGTGTCCGCAGCGTATGATTAAACCATCCGAACAGCCCATGCATCTTCATTATATCAAAAAAATCGATAGAGATACAAGCTGTCATCCGGTCCGAACGCTGACGGCTAGATTAAGTTGTAACCGGCCAGTAAATTCCGTAAGGCTTCCCGTTGTTCCGGTTCAGCCCCCACTAAAGGCAAGCGGAAACCGCCAACGGAGAAACCGGTCATATTCATCGCTTCTTTTACCCCGATAGGGTTGGTAGTTTGGAATAAGCCTTTGAACATGGGGAACAACTGACAATGAAGCTGCGCCGCTTCTTGCACTCTGCCTTGTACATAGGCATCAATCATCGCTTTGATTCCGCGTCCCACGAGATGTCCGGCCACACTGACAATGCCATAACCACCAACGGATAAAAGGGGCAAAGTCAAACCGTCATCACCGGAATAGACCCGAAAATCATCAGGTAACGAAGCAACGAGCTCGCTGAATTGATCCATGTTGCCAGCTGCTTCTTTCGTGGCCACAATATTATCAAGAGCAGCTAAGCGCTTGATTGTAGACGGCAAAATATTGGATCCGGTGCGACCGGGAACATTGTACAGCATGATCGGTAGTTTCGTCGCTTGGGCGATCGCCGCAAAGTGACGATAATAGCCTTCTTGCGTTGGTTTATTGTAGTAAGGACCAACCAACAGCAAGCCATGGACGCCAACGGCTTCGGCTTCTTTCGACAATGCGATCGAGGAAAGGGTATCATTGCTGCCGGTGCCGGCAATAACGGTGGCCCGGTGCCCTACGGCTTCCATCACCGCAGCAAAGAGTTTGATTTTTTCCGTTTTGGAAAGAGTCGGCGACTCACCGGTCGTACCGGCCACCACAATGCCATCGGATCCGTTATCTACAAGATGGTTGGCCAATTCCTGCGCCCGATGGTAATCCACTTCCAACGATGCTGTGAAGGGAGTTACCATTGCCGTAATTAATCTGCCAAAATCCATAATTCCGGTCGCTCCTTTTTTGAATCCTGTGCTCGCTTACGCGGCGCTGTTTACCATGGCCATGTACATCGCTGACAGCATTTGCTGATCAACGAAAGCTTACAGCTTATGACGGGCAATCAAGGTTTCGGCAATCTGAATCGCATTGGTCGCTGCACCTTTGCGGATTTGATCGGCTACCACCCAGAGGTTAAGACCGTAAGTTACCGTCTTGTCTTCGCGGATACGTCCCACATAGACTTCGTCATGATCGGACGTATCGATCGGCATGGGGTATTTCTTTTGCGTTACGTCATCAACAACGATCACACCCGGTGCTTTAGCCAATACTTCTTTGGCTTCCGCTGCCGAAAGGGGTTGCTCCAGTTCCAGGTTAATCGATTCGGAATGGCTGCGATAAACCGGTACGCGTACAGTTGTTGCCGTAATCTTCATCGACGGCTCATGCATAATTTTTTGGGTTTCTTTGATCATCTTCCATTCTTCTTTGGTATAGTCACCATCTTGGAAGACATCAATATGCGGGATAAGGTTAAAGGCGATCGGATGAGCAAAAACTTGCGGTGCAATGGCTTCACCGGCAAGAACTTGGCGAGTCTGCTCCGTTAACTCCGTGATGCCTTCTTTGCCTGCACCGGAGACGGCTTGGTATGTTGATACAACAACCCGCTGGATTTTAGCAGCATCGTGAATCGGTTTGAGCGCCACAGCCATAATGATCGTCGAGCAGTTGGGGTTAGCAATAATCCCCTTATGCCAATCAACATCTTCGGGGTTTACTTCCGGAACGACGAGGGGAACGTCGGGATTCATCCGGAAAGCCGATGAGTTGTCGATCACCACGGCACCGGCATCGACAGCCGCTTGAGCGAATTCCGTCGATGCGGAACCACCGGCAAATAAGGCAATATCGATTCCTTGGAAGGCTTGCGCATCGGTTAAACCAATCGTATAGGTTTCACCGGCATGCTCCATCGTTTTTCCTGCCGAGCGCGAGCTGGCCAGGAGGCGCAGCTCGCCAACAGGAAAATTACGTTCACGCAATACTTTTAATAACTCTTGACCGACGGCTCCCGTTGCACCAACAATCGCCACATTATACTTCTTCATTATTTTCCTCCTACATTGTTGTCGCCAGCCCTAAGCTATCTATTCGTCATGATCTACCAAGACCGGCTGAATTTGCTTTCCTTGTAACGCTGTCACAAGGGTTTCCGTAACCAGATCCATCCGGGCAATGACTGAATTCGCTTTCCCGACCGGATCATCTTGACCAAAAGGAACAAAGTAGACATTTTTCATGTTCATTAACAGCCCAAGGTTTTTTAAGTTATTTCCTAAACCATCATTTGTTGAAATCGCTAAAACAACGGGCCGCAAGTTGCGTAACTGCGATTTGGCAGCCATCAACACGGGAGAGTCCGTCATCCCATAGGCAAACTTAGCGATGGTATTGCCGGTGCAAGGCGCAATCAGTAACGCATCCAATAACTTTTTCGGTCCAATCGGTTCCACATCTGGAATCGTTGTCCAGACCGGATGACCTGTAATCGATGAGAATAACTGCCGCCATTTTTCAGCATCACCAAAACGCGTATCCGTACGCAACACTGATTCTGAAAAAATCGGGATTACCGAAGCGCCTTCCTGCTCAACCAGTTGACGCAACACCGGTACCACTTTGGGAATCGTGCAATGGGACCCTGTGACGGCAAAGCCTAAGCGAATTCCCTGTAGACGCATCTTACGCACCTCCTCGGGAAGCCGCTTTGTTTTGCGGCACAGTGTGTGCAAGCAATAAATCGGGATAAACACGGGCAAGCAGTTCTCCGGCGGTACGAGGCGCAACTTTTCCCGGTAAGCCTGGCGCCAATACCGCTTGGATGCCCAGTTGCTCCGCTGCCGCAAAATCAGTACCACCTGGTGACGAAGCCAGATCGATGATCATGACTTGCCTCCGCACCTTCGATAACAGAGCACTGTCAAGGATCATCGCCGGTACCGTGTTAAAAATAAAGTCGACATCCTGCAATTCCTGCGCCATCGCACTCAAAGGTAATGCTTGCGCACCCATCTCCCAGGCACGAGCACGCTGACTGGCTGATCGGGCAAACACTTGTACTTTCGCCCCGATACCTAAAAGCATCCGCGTCAGCGTCATACTGACCCGGCCAAAGCCGATAATAGCTACATGACTGGCATGAAGTGTTAATGGTGATCCTTGCATAGCAATCTGCAGCGCACCTTCAGCAGAAGGCACAGAGTTAAGAATCGCCACTTCATCCAAATCAGCCACTTCTACCAAATGCAGTTGCTGATTTTCTACCATCTGACGCAAATTTGGGCGGGCAAAGCCAACAAACACGGGGGTACCCGTCGATAATCCCGCCAGGTCCGTTTCCGTTAAGCGCACACGACCACTGAACAGCGGTGCATGCACATGGCCCTCACTATCGACACCGGACATCGGTAAAATCAATGCGTGAGCACCCAAAATGGCACTTCGCACATCCCCTTCAACCCAGATACGATAAGAAGCCACGACTGGTAAGCCAAAGATATGCACCTGTGCGCCTAATGCCGCCAGTCGCTGAACTACAATCTGATCACGGGCGTCGCCGCCGATTAGGGCGATACGCAACCCATCAAGATCTGCCATTCTCCGTCCCCCCAACAGAACACTTCTCACTTACCCCATACTATGCAGTCCGGGAAAAGTGGTGTTGATTCAATTGGGAAAACTCGGAAACATGCAAATTGGCTTAAAACAAGAGATTCTCCAAACCATAGATAAGCCCCGATACTTCACGAATGCGATGTACTGCTGCCAGCACACCGGGCATAAAGGATTCCCGGTTGATGGAGTCGTGACGAATCACCAGCGTCTGACCGACACTGCCAAAAATCACTTCCTGGTGCGCAACCAAACCAGGTAAACGTACGCTATGAATCCGCATACCTTCAAAAGCGGCTCCGCGAGCACCGTTAATCAATTCTTTTTCTTGGGGATGACCTTGCTGCAGCGCTTGACGTTCTTCTTGGATTAGTTCGGCCGTTTTGATCGCCGTACCAGAAGGCGCATCGAGTTTTTGATCATGATGAAGCTCAATGATCTCCACATGAGGGAAAAATCGCGATGCTTCACGGGCAAAACGCATCATCAACAATGCCCCGATGGCAAAGTTTGGCGCTACCAAACAACTCGTTGCATTCTGTTCGGTCCACAAACGAATCTGGGCTAGTTGTTCTTCACTCAATCCGGTTGTACCGACAACAGCCGCTACTTTATGTTCCAGGGCGATCTGCACATTGCCAAAAACAGCTTGAGGCTGCGTAAAGTCCACCATCACCATGGGATGAGTGGTTTCCATCGTTTGCGCCAGATCCGTCGATAGAGTTACACCACATGCCGGCATACCGGCCAAAATGCCGGCATCCATGCCTTCTCCGGAACGATCCACAGCGGCCACCAGGGATAAGTCAGGATCATTAAGAACAGCTTTCACAACTTCGCGGCCCATGCGTCCATTCGCGCCATTCACCAATACGGTAATTTTAGCCAACTTGGATGACCTCCTGCCTGAAAATAGAAAAGGGCAACCGCGTCGAGTTCAGCGGTTGCCCACGATAACCCAAAGTAACCGTGTACAGATTCCACCGTTCCACAACATAAGTAGCACTCCACAGGGAGAATCCTCTCTGTGACAGATCTGAACATCTTTTGCCCAGACCCAGCAGCAAGGTAGGACGAAACCAAGCCACTTCGGCGATGATCCCTTTTTTTCTGCTTCACAGCCCTTCGCCCGGCTCCACAGAAATACTCTTGATCGACCGCACCTCTACCTCTCCATTGGGATGAGGTATGTATGCAATTTTAACGTGTTGCCCAAAAACTTTACTATAGATATTATCATATACGATAAAATTGCGTCAACGGAAAACTAATAAGGATATCGCTTATAGTTGGGAAAAGTCTCGTCCAGTTCAACGATGACCACTTCCGAACCGATTTTGACGATCGCATCCCAGGGGATCAGCAACGGTTGGCGATCCGACCAAAAGCCGACAACACCACTGCGCGGTGGCAACATGATCGCATCAATTTCGCCACTCACTTCATCAATGATCAAATCAACTTCGCCAACTGTGCCTAGGCGAGCACCGGTAAGGATGTTCACTACTTCTTTACCCACCAGATCACTTAACCGCACTTGCTCGCCCCCTTTTTTACTTGTCGTTGATGTCGATCGATCATCACAGACCTAATTTATGCATTGACTCTAATCGGTTCAGACCAGGATCAGCACTGGCTACCAGCGATAACGTAAAGCGTTCCGGAACCCAAAGCGACCGGGCTACTTGCAATACATCATCCAAGGTGACTTGATAAATTTTCTCAATAATCTCTTCGGGCGGTACATACCGTTGAAAACAGATTTCCCCTTTACCAAGACGAGTCATCCGGGAATTAATACTTTCTAATCCTAAGTACATGCTGCCCTTGATCTGATCTTGCGTTCGTTTTAACTCCCCTGCGGTGATCCCATCGTGACGAATGCGGACCATCTCTTCGATAATTAAGCCAAAGACATCATGAACAAAGGCCGGACTTGTGCCGGCATAGACGCCAAAAAGGCCTACATCGGAAAAGGCGGAATGAAAAGAGTATACGGAATAAGCCATGCCGCGTTCTTCACGAATCTTTTGAAACAACCGCGATGAAGCGCCGCCACCCATGACGTTATTGAGCACATGCAGCGCATAAATGTCCTTGTGCTCATGGGGAAGCCCCGGTGCTCCCAGACAAAGCTGTACTTGCTCCACATCTTTATATTGGAATATCGTCGCACCAGTCACTTCCGGTAATACCCTGGTACACTGCGGTGAGCGGGCAGGCATTCCGGCAAAAGCGTCTCGAATCACCGCCAGCACACGGGATGGATCAACAGCGCCGGCTACGGCCACGACAACACGATCGGCACAATATTCCGTTTCGAGATGGTTTCGAAGCATTTCCGGCGTCATGGCCGTTATTGATTCCACAGACCCCAAGATCGAACGGCCCAGAGAATTGCCGGCCCAGATGGTTTCGGCCAATAAGTCATGGACCACTTCATCCGGTGTATCTTCGTACATCTTGATTTCTTCCAAGATCACCCGGCGCTCGCATTCCATGTCCTCGGCAGCCAAACGTGAGTGAAAAAAGATATCCGTGAGCACATCCATCGCCAGATCAACATGCTCATCGAGGACCTTGGCATGATAACAAGTATATTCTTTGGACGTAAAAGCGTTCAACTGTCCCCCGACAGCTTCCAGTACTTCCGCAATTTCTTTCGCTGATCGCTTGGCCGTTCCTTTAAACAGCAGGTGTTCAATAAAATGGGCAACGCCACTTACTTCGGCCCGTTCATCGCGGGAACCGGTACCGACCCAAATGCCGATCGACACCGATCGCACATGAGGCACTTGTTCAATAATTGCCCGAACACCGTTAGCTAACGTCTCTTTAATGATCAAAAGTCTGCCCCCTATTCCCACAATGCCTACTGCTGGGTCATGAATCATTATCGTAAAGTAATTCGCTTTTTTAAGAGGTAATCCTTTTATCCATCATGTTATTTGTTAAAACCATATTCAAGCAAACGTTGACAGTCACCAAAACGATCATCCGAATGCAAGACAACGGCAATCAGATGCTTATCCCCTTTGGTTGCTGAAGCGACCAAACAAGCACCGGCCGCTTTCGTTGTCCCTGTTTTAATACCATCAGCAAAAGGATAGCTCCAGAGTAATTTATTGGTATTTTTAATTTCCTTTGGCCAACCTTGGCGATGTTCTAACGTAGCATAGCGCTGCTTCACGATCGCCGCAAAGGCTTCTTTACGCATCGCTTCTGCCGATACTACAGCCAAATCGTAGGCACTGGCTACATGGAGGCGATGGGGCAAACCATTGGGATTATAAAAATGGCTGTGCTTGGCACCAAGTAACCGCGCTTTGGTGGTCATCCATAACGCGAAAAATTCTTCGCTGCCGGCAATGTGTTCAGCGATAGCTACACAAGCATCATTACCGGACTTGACCAGCGCACCCGTCAACAAATCACCAAATAACACCCGTTCACCGGGAAAAAGATGAATCGATGCCTCTCCCGTTGTCCCTGCGTGCTGACTGACGATGGTTTCTTCCTCTGGATCGCCCATGTCTACACCGAGAAGCGCTGTGATAATTTTGGTCGTTGACGCTGGAGGGCGAGGAGTCATGGCCGACCGTTCGAATAAAATCCGTCGATCTGCAGCATCGATTAAAATCGCATATTCAGCCGTCACCGACGGGACGGCTGATTGTTTTTTGGCAGTTGCCGGCGTTGCCGGAGCGATCACTGCCAAGGCGTCTGCTTCTGTTGTTGCCATCGCCGAACCAGGCCAAAGCAAAAAACTCAATCCAACACAGGTAAGCACCCAACGAAACGCCATGCCAACACCTCCCGAAGATAATCACGGAGGTTATTATGGCACGGATCAACGTCTTTTATGGTTCCGCTTACTGCATCAATTCGGATAAGGTTACCAACTGCCAGCCTTGCTTTTGACAATACCGAAGTAATTCCGGTAACGTCTCGACAGTGACCTTGGTCGGGTGCATTAAGACGAGTGCACCGGGACCGATTCCTTGTTGCACTCGTCCCATCCACTGTTGCGATGTTGGATTCGTCCAATCGGCCGTATCGACAGTCCAAAGAACCGTTCGAAATCCTTGTTTTTGGGCAACATTCACTACTTTACTGTCATATTCTCCGTAAGGCGGAGCAAACCAGTTCGAACGTTTACCAGTAATCTTCGTCAATTGTTCTTCTGTTTTTTCCAATTCTTCTCGATTAGCTTGTTCACTGATACGCGTCGGATGGGGGTGCGAAAAACCATGGTTGCCAATCTCATGACCGGCAGCATGGATTTTTTGTACCCATTCCGGTTTAGTCTGAGCAAAGCGTCCGGTAATAAAAAAAGTTACTCGCCCTTGATGTTGCTCCAGTAAGGTCAACAACGGCCCAATATATTCCTCTCCCCAATCCACATTGACCATTAAGGCCACCTTCATGACCTTCGGACCGGAACGCAATACTTTTTCTTCTACGGCTTTATCCAATGCCAAGGGAGATGATTCAGGGGCGCTGGCATAACGGCCCTCTCGGCTTGATAACTGAGTAAACTGCTCCTTGATATCTGACCAGGTTGCCGTCAAGGGATAACTGAGCGCCCAAAGGCCCGCCAATGATATTCCCGTCAGTACACCGTAGCGTAGCCACTTGACCCGGATCCAAAATACCTTCATCATTCTTTCCCCCTTGCTTACCTTCATTTTTATGCGCAAGGAGGGAAAAAAATAATAAACCGAGTCACCTCGGTTTATCGAAACCTTTATTAATTTACCGACTATGATTAACTTCTGGGTTGTCGATCGTTACCAGCCGGACGGGCTGGTCGCGGTGTTGCCGTTGTTTCACCGTTACCTTGGGCAGCACGCAGAACTTCACGACGCGAAAGATTAACCCGGCCTTGTTTATCGATCTCCGTTACTTTGACAGTAATTACATCGCCGACATTAACGACGTCTTCCACTTTGGCGACCCGTTCTTCTGCTAATTGACTGATGTGAACAAGGCCTTCCTTACCGGGAAGCACTTCAACAAAAGCGCCAAAATTCATCAGTCGGGTTACGCGGCCTGTATACACCATGCCGACTTCCACTTCCGCCGTAATGCTTTGAATGATCTTGACGGCTTTTTGAGCCGCTTCATCGTCCGTAGCGGCGATAAAAATCCGTCCGTCATCTTCAATATCGATTTTAACACCGGTTTCCGCGATGATTTTGTTAATTACCTTGCCACCGGGTCCGATCACTTCGCGGATTTTATCAGGATCGATCTGCATGGTGATGATCCGCGGTGCGTAAGGTGACATTTCTTTCGCCGGTGCCGGAATCACATCGAGCATTTTATTCAAGATGAACAAGCGGCCTTCCTTAGCTTGGCTCATCGCTTGCTGCAAAATGGCGCGATCGACACCTTTAATCTTGATATCCATTTGGAGTGCCGTGATCCCTTGGGCAGTACCGGCAACTTTAAAGTCCATATCACCCAGGTGGTCTTCCATTCCTTGAATGTCCGAGAGAATCGCATAGTGCTCATCATCTTTGACCAGGCCCATAGCAATCCCGGCAACCGGTGCTTTGATCGGTACGCCAGCATTCATCAGCGAAAGCGTAGAACCGCAAACACTGGCCATCGAACTGGAACCGTTGGATTCCAGCACTTCGGAGACCAAGCGAATCGTATAGGGGAATTGTTCTTCCGAAGGAATCACCGGCAATAACGCCCGCTCTGCCAAGGCACCATGACCGATCTCACGACGGCCCGGTCCACGCATCGGCCGCGTTTCACCGACACTGTACGAAGGGAAATTATAGTGATGAATATAGCGTTTGGATTCTTCCATGCCTAAGCCGTCGAGAATCTGGAGGTCACTGATGGTACCCAGGGTGCAGATATTCAATACCTGGGTTTGGCCCCGTGTGAACAAACCGCTACCGTGGGTACGCGGTAAGATACCTACTTCCACCGTTATCGGTCGGATCTCGGTGAGATCTCGTCCGTCCGGTCGTGCCTTCTCCACAGTGATCATACGTCGCACAATCTTTTTCACAATCGATTCAAGCACTTCACGAATGCTTTTTTCTTGATCGGGAAAGTCCGGCAGCAACGCATCAAGGGTGGCTTGATTGACACGGGAGATATCATCTTGCCGTGCCAGCTTCTCAGGGTTGCGCACAGCAGCTTCCAGTTGTTCCTGGGCAAACTCGCGCACACGGGCAGCCAGTTCTTCATCAACAGCATGGAGCTTGAGTTCCCGTTTTTCTTTACCGGACGTAGCAGCAATGCTTTCCTGGAATTCTACAATCTGACGGATCTGATCATGGCCAAACATGATCGCTTCAATCATTTCATCTTCCGGCACCTCATTCGCACCGGCTTCCACCATCATCACGGCATCTTTGGTCCCAGCCACAACGAGATGCATATCACTCTTCTCGGCTTCTTGGACACTAGGGTTGATGACCAGTTGACCGTCAATCCGCCCCACAATCACACCACCGATCGGCCCTTCAAAAGGAACATCGGAGAGCATTAAGGCTGCCGAAGCACCAATCATCGCGACGATTTCCGGTTGGCAATCTTGATCCACTGAAAGAACGGTCGCTACAACTTGTACGTCATTACGAAATCCTTTGGGGAATAACGGTCGAATCGGTCGATCGATCAATCGTGACGATAAGATCGCTTTCTCTGTAGGACGGCCTTCCCGTTTAATAAATCCTCCGGGAATCTTGCCGACCGCATAAAGTCGTTCTTCATAATCTACCGTTAAAGGAAAAAAGTCGATACCTGGACGGGGCTCCTTGGAAGCTGTCGCCGCTACTAATACAACGGTATCACCATAACGGGCCATCACGGAACCACCAGCTTGCTTGGCCACACGACCTGTCTCAATTGACAATGTGCGACCGCCAATCTCCATCGAAAACGTTTGCACTGTTGCGGTCCTCCTCTCTCTATCGCTACTAAGATTCGACATATAGTTTAGTATTTCCTTCCATGAAAAAAAGAAGTCAGGGAATAAAAAGAAAAAGAACGGGTGAATACCCGCTCTCCTTTTCGGCTTAGTGCCGTAAACCTAATTCAACAATCACCTTACGATATCGCTCGACATCCGATTTTTTCAGATAGTTAAGCAGACCACGACGCTGACCAACCATTTTCAACAGACCACGACGCGAATGATGATCTTTTTTGTTTGCCTTCAGATGCGTCGTCAAATCGTTGATACGTTTCGTCAGGATGGCGATTTGAACTTCCGGCGATCCGGTGTCCCGCTCATGCTGCTGAAACTTGGAGATCAGATCTTGTTTTACATTCTTTTCCAGTGCCATCCTAGTTCACCTCCTTTTTGGTTTGTCTCCCCAAACCCAGCATGCCGCCGGAGGTGTCGGCCACCCGAGCTTGAGGTCCTTATAACCATCAACTATCTTATCACAAACAATTCCATAAGTAAAGGAAAGTTATAGGTAAGTTTATAAGACTTTCAGGGATAACGGTGCCAAATCATCAGTACGAACATGCTGGCGGGCAAGAAAAATATCCTGTTCAATCTGATCAATTAACTGCTCCATACAGCGAAAGCGTTTTTCCGGACGTATGCGCTTGAGCAAGTGTACTGTCAAGGTCTGTCCGTAAAGATCACCAGAAAAATCAGGAATATGGGCTTCAATCGTTTCTACCATCTCTTTGGTAAAGGTCGGTTTCGTTCCGATATTGACAACAGCCATCAAACCGGCCGGTGATAAAGGGCCCCCGTTTACCCAGGCCGTGTAAACACCATGTCCGGGAGTAAATTGTTCCGGTGCTACCTGTAAGTTAGCTGTTGGAAAGCCCATCGTTCTTCCTCGTTGTTCACCAGTAACAACCTTACCTTGAAGGATCGGCGCATAGCCCAGCAGTTCGCCTGCTTGTTCCACTTCCCCTAACGCCATTAATTCACGAATGCGCGTGGAACTGACCGTGACACCCCCAAGGGTTACTTCATCGATCACTTTCACGCGCATATGATGATGCCGTCCCAGTTCCCACAAGCGTTGCGGTGTTCCTTTGCCGCCATGTCCAAAAGAATAGTTAAAACCAACAACGACCAGTTGCGCGCGCAAATGTTTGGCCAAAACGGTATCTACAAATGTTTCTGGCGTCATCTGTGCCAATGAGGTATCAAAAGGAAGTAGCAGGACAAGATCAACACCTAACTGACTGATGAGTGACGCTTTGACCAAGGTCGGTGTTAGCATTTTCGGTGGATTATTAGTACGCATCACGCGTAGCGGGTGAGGATCAAAAGTAGCCACAATTGCCGTTCCATCGTGCCGGCGTGCATCTTTTACCAACTCTTGAATCAAGCGCTGATGGCCAAGATGTACACCGTCAAAATTACCCAGGGCAACATGGACGGACGAGTAATGCTTGTCTAATGGACCGTTGTAGATGATGGTCTTCATACTCCACCCTACCTTGGCATATTCTGCCCTTCATGAAACACTTTACGCGGCTGACCGATCCAGCGCTTCTCTTGATAACTTACCTGGCCCAAGGCGAGCAGTTGTTGATCACGATGGAAGCGAACCCATTGCCCTTCTACCCAATCGCTTTGGGGTAGATATTGACTTAGCCCTTGCTGTAAGGCTGATAGGCGCGTTAAAGGGACTTCCACCGCTTCCAGGTGAGCTAAACTGTCATACATCGAAAGCAGTTGGATCGATGCACCGGCTTCCTGCAAGCACTCCAGGGACAACGCCTCTTCGATTGCAAAAGGTCCGCTTTGCGTGCGAATTAACCAGCCCATGTGAGCGCCACAACCAAGGTACTGACCGATATCATGGAAAAGCGTACGTACATAAGTTCCGGAGGAACAAATTACGTCAAGCACAATTGTTTCCGGCGCTGCTTCATCAAAATCTACAACTGTAATTTCATAAATGGTCACCGGACGTTTCGCACGCTCAACTTCAATGCCCTGGCGAGCGTACTCATAGAGCCGTTTTCCTTGAACCGAGACAGCAGAAACCATCGGTGGCATTTGTTCGATCGGACCGGTAAAAGCTTGGAGAGCGTTGTGTAGTTGTTCTCGACTCAGCATGGGAACTTGCTGAACCACCAGCGGTTGGCCTGTGGAATCTTGACTGGTAGTCGTTACGCCTAGACAAAGCTGTCCCCGGTAGCTTTTGGGTTGTTCGGCAAAAAACTCGACGATCCGTGTGGCCTGCCCCACTGCCACCGGTAACACGCCGGCAGCATCAGGATCTAACGTCCCTAGGTGACCAATTCGTTTTTCACGCAAAAAACGCCGAACACGCATGACAACATCATGAGATGTCATTTGCGGCGGCTTAAGAACATTAACAAGACCACAGAGCGACACAAGGTCACCTTACCTTTCAAGCGGCCCAGGCGTTAAGACCTGTTGAACAGCCGGTACTACAGCAGCTACTGCTGGTTCCAGGCCACCAATAAAAGTACACCCGGCCGCTTTGCGATGACCGCCACCGCCAAACTGCCTTGCCACTGCATTCACATCGGCAGCACCGGTCGACCGCAAACCCACTTTCACATGTTGCGCATCAAGTTGACGAAACAAAATCGCGATTTCCACACCATCAATCGAACGAGGGTAATCGATCAATCCTTCTAGATCTTCTTGAACTGCGCCAAAACGTTCCATATCACTGATACTGACCGATAACCAAGCAATACGGCCATCTGCCGACAATGTCATCGTCGGCAATGCGGCAGCCAAAATGCGTAATGAAGCGAGAGATCGCCGTTCATAAATCTCACTGGTAATCCGGTTAACTTCGGCTCCCCGCTCGCGCAATAAAGCCGCTCTGCGCATCGTCATTGGCGTGGTGTTGGAAAAACGAAAGGATCCTGTATCGGTCACTAAGGATGTGTACAGCGCTGTGGCGATTTGTTCATCAATCGGCCATTGGGCATGTTCAATTAACGTAAGGATCATTTCGCCTGTTGCTGCTGCTGAAGGATCTAACCAATTGATCTGGCCAAAGGCGGTATTGCCCACATGATGGTCGATATTGACTACCTTATCCGCTTTCTCCAACCAAGGTCGTACATTTCCGACACGGCCAAGATCGCCACAATCAACAACAACCACAACATCAAAGGGACCGGCTGGCATGGACTCTGGCCGATAAACCTGCTCCATTCCGGGTAAGAAACGATAGATCCGTGGAACGGCATCATCGCAACAACCAACGGCTTCGATTCCTTGAGCGCCGAATGCTGAAAGCAAAGCGCTCAAAGAACCGAGTGTGTCACCGTCAGGGATCAAATGGGCAACAACCAATACTTTTTTGGCTTCCGTAAGCACCGTCACAATCGAATCAAGCAATTCACTCGGGCCGGTCGTTGTTGTGGTGTTCATGATTCGTCCCTTCGACACTGTGTAACAATTCAGCTATACGAGTTCCCCGTTCAATGGACGGGTCAAAAATAAATACAAGCTCGGGAATATAGCGTGCTGATATGGCTTGGGCCAGTTCTGAACGCAAGAACCCGCTGGCCTGCTTTAAAGCGGCCAGCGAATTTTTACGTTCCTCTTCTTTACCCAGTACACTGACAAACACGTTGGCATGGCGGATGTCCTTAGAGACTTCCACCGCTGTTACCGAAACAAAACCGAGACGCGGGTCTTTCATCTCGTCCCGTAAAAGACGTGCTAACTCGCGCTTGATCTCCTCGGACATCCGAGCCACGCGGTGTCCTGACATGGTTTTTCCTCCCTACTTGATGTGTCGCTCAACTTCTTCGATAATAAATGCTTCGATCGTATCGTTTTCTTTCAAATCATTGAACTTCTCGATGCCAATCCCGCATTCATAGCTTTCGGCCACTTCTTTAACATCATCTTTGAAGCGGCGGAGCGACTCCATTTTGCCTTCGTGAATGACGATACCATCGCGAATTACGCGTACTTCCGCATTGCGTACAATCTTGCCATCGGTGACATAACAGCCGGCAATCACGCCAGCCTTAGGAACTTTGAAGGTTTGTCGCACTTCAGCATGACCGAGGATCTTTTCTTTTTTCTCTGGATCTAACAGTCCCGACATGGCTGCTTTGATGTCATCGAGGGCATCGTAAATCACGCGATAGGTGCGAATATCGACGCTTTGCAGTTCTGCAGCCCGCCGTGTTTGCGCATCAGGCCGTACATTGAAGCCAATGATTAACGCATTAGAAGCGGCCGCTAACATCACATCGGTTTCCGTGATCGCACCAACACCACCGTGCACACAATTGACGCGCACTTCGTCCGTCGACAAGCGCTCCATGGCACCTTTGACCGCTTCTACCGAGCCCTGTACATCAGCTTTGACGATAACATTGAGGTCTTTGATCTGGCCTTCTTTGATTTGTTTGAACAGATCATCCAAGGAAACTTTCGAAGTGCGTTTTTGTTCTTCTTCCTTGCGCTTGTTGATCCGCTCGGCCAGTACTTGTTTGATCAGCTTTTCATCAACAACGGCCGCAAAAGTGTCGCCGGCTTGCGGTACATCAGAAAGCCCCAAAACTTCGACAGGCGTCGAAGGACCGGCTTTGCGTACCCGCCGCCCTTTATCATCGATCATGGCCCGAACTTTACCGGTGCTAAAACCAGCAACGATCAAATCGCCTACTTCCAATGTGCCCCGTTGAACTAAAACGGTTGCCACCGGACCGCGTCCCTTATCAAGCTTAGCTTCGACAACAGTGCCGCGGGCTTCCCGATCAGGGTTAGCTTTTAAGTCTTGAACTTCGGCTACCAGCAAGATCATATCAAGCAACTGCTCAATATTCAGACGAGCCTTGGCTGATACAGGAACAGCGATTGTATCGCCGCCCCACTCTTCGACGACAAGGCCGTGTTCGGTCAGTTCTTGCTTTACTTTGTCAGGATTGGCACCGGGCTTATCGATTTTATTAATAGCAACAACGATCGGTACGCCTGCTGCTTTGGCATGGTTAATCGCTTCGATCGTTTGCGGCATCACCCCGTCATCAGCAGCAACCACCAAGATGGCTACGTCGGTAACTTGGGCACCACGGGCACGCATGGCTGTAAAAGCTTCGTGACCGGGTGTATCAAGGAAGGTGATTTTTTTGTCATCGATTTCAACTTGGTAAGCACCGATGTGCTGGGTAATACCGCCGGCTTCCGACGCCATTACATTGGTTGAACGAATCGCATCGAGCAAGGAGGTTTTACCGTGGTCAACGTGTCCCATGACGGTGACTACAGGCGGACGGTGGATGAGGTGGGCTTCTTCTTCTTCCGGTTCTTCACCCAGAATATCTTCCGCTGTTACCGCTTTTTTGACATCAACGGTAATGCCCCAATCGGCTGCCAAAATGGAGCAGGTATCGCTGTCAATTTCTTGGTTGATGGTGGCCATCACACCGAGGGTCATTAACTTTTTGATAATATCCGTTACGGATTTACCCATAGCTTGTGACAGTTCCAAGACGGTTACCGACTCATCAATTACGATATGTTTCGGCAACTCTTGTTCAAAGTCACGGATTGTTTTCTTACCTTTTCCTTGGTTGCGCGGGTGAATGAGCTTGGCGCCTGGCTTATCGTCATAGCGTGAGCTTTGTTCTTTCGGCCCTTGCATTTTATGGTTAGCATGGCGTTGACGGCCATCTTTCTTCGGCGGCTCAGCGACTTCCGGTGGTTTGGGAATCGCTGTTTTGTTGAGGGGGCGACCACCACCGGGACGACCTGCACCCATCGGTGGACGTGCTCCTGCAGGTCGGGGCGGATAGCCACCTTGACCGGCAGGTCGGGGTCCATAGCCTTGCCCTTCCGGACGCGGTCCACGGGGCGCAAAGCCTTGCCCTTCCGGACGCGGTCCACGGGGCGCAAAGCCTTGGCCTTCCGGACGCGGTCCACGGGGTGCAAAGCCTTGCCCTTCCGGACGCGGTCCACGGGGCGCAAAGCCTTGCCCTTCCGGACGAGGTCCACGGGGCGCAAAGCCTTGCCCTTCCGGACGCGGTCCACGGGGCGCAAAACCCTGCCCTTCCGGACGCGGTCCACGGGGTGCAAAGCCTTGTCCTTCCGGACGAGGTCCACGGGGTCCTTGGCCTTCCGGACGAGGTCCACGAGGCCCTTGGCCCTCCGGACGGGGTCCACGGGGGCCTTGGCCTTCCGGGCGTGGTCCACGGGGCCCTTGGCCCTCCGGACGGGGTCCACGGGGGCCTTGGCCTTCCGGGCGTGGTCCACGGGGCCCTTGGCCCTCCGGACGGGGTCCACGGGAGCCTTGACCCTCTGGGCGGGGTCCCTGACCCTCCGGACGGGGTCCACGGGGCGCAAAGCCTTGCCCTTCCGGACGCGGTCCCTGCGGTCCTTGGCCCTCCGGTCGAGGTCCACGAGGCGCAAAGCCTTGCCCTTCCGGACGCGGTCCCTGCGGTCCTTGACCCTCCGGGCGAGGTCCACGGGGCGCAAAGCCTTGCCCTTCCGGACGCGGTCCACGGGGTCCTTGACCTTCTGCACGGGGTGGACGAGATCCTTCCGGACGAGTTGATGGACCACTTTGGGAACGTGGCGGCCGACCGCCTTCCGGACGTGCCGTCCGGGTAGGCTGGTTATTTACTTCATTAGGGCGAGCAGGCCCTTTTTCTCCGGCTTCGCCAGCAGCTTCATTGCGTTTTTCTACTGAATTATGTTGGATAACTTCATTGGCTGTATTTTCTTTAACAGCTTTTACTTCATTTTGTTTTTCATTTGGCATATCCGTAGGCATGTTGCCTCCATTTTTCTTAAAATAGGGTCGAACCCTTTCAATTTCTTTATCATCAATCGTACTTAATGCGTTATGGATATTAATACCTAAGTCATTAAGCTTGTTTAACAAGGTTTTACTGTCAACATTCATATCTCGGGCTAACTCAAATATTCTTTTTTTGACCATTCTGCCACCCCCGTCAAATCATACTCGTCACTACGAGTCATCCGACAACGCCTTTCGTATCGCCTGGGCAAATCCCTCATCCAGTATCGCCACCGCTGATCGAGCTGACTGCCCCAAAGCAAGGCCGAGAGCGGTTTTTGAGCCAAAACGTTGCACGGGTACTCCGAGATCTTCACACCAGAACTGAAGTTTTTTGCTGATACCCGGTGATGCATCATCGGCAAGGATTAGCAAATGCACCTTGCCTTTCTTTAAGAACGCTTCAACGGTTGCATCTCCCGAAGCGGTTTTCTGGGAACGACGGGCAAAGCCGAGTAGCCCCATGACTTTTTCCGTACTCATGATAACGTACCCAATTGGGTTTTTAAGGTATCATAAATATCCGCTGAAATCGGCTGACGTAACGCTTTTTCTAATCGTTTCGCTTTGGTCGCTTTCAGTAAACATTCTTGATCGAGACATAAGTAAGCGCCGCGCCCTGATTTTTTTCCTGTGGGGTCAATAAGCACTTCGCCTTCCGGCGTTCTGACAACGCGTGTCATCGCTTTTTTTTCTTTCATGACGCCACAACCGACGCACATGCGCTGAGGAATCTTTTTGGGTCGTACCATGCTTATATTCCTCCGCCCTAGGCCCGCTTCGTGGCGATCACATCATTTTCAACGGTGTCATCGTCTTCGTTGAAATCATCATATTCTGATTCGTCATATTCTGCATCATCATAAGCTTCATCGTAGGTTTCATCATATTCTTCATCAGTGTACTGATCATCATATTCGTCATCGTAGGCTTCATCATGTTCTTCATAATTGGCTGCAAACTGATCCGATGGCAAATTCCGGGCTTGACTTTCACTTTTGATATCAATTTTCCAACCGGTCAGTTTGGCCGCCAAGCGTGCGTTCTGTCCTTCTTTACCAATCGCCAGTGACAATTGATAGTCGGGAACTACAACGCGAGCAACTTTTTCCTGCTCATCGATCTGTACGGATGTAACTTTCGCCGGACTCAGCGCATTGGCTACAAAAACAGAAGGATTGGCGCTCCATTTGACAATGTCGATTTTTTCGCCCCGCAATTCACTGACTACAGCTTGCACACGCATTCCTTTAGGACCAACACAAGCACCAACTGGATCGACGGTCTCATCTTTTGAGTACACAGCGATTTTCGAACGAGCGCCGGCTTCCCGCGAAGCCGCTTTCAATTCGACAGTGCCGTTTTGGATTTCCGGAACCTCAAACTCAAACAAGCGTTTCAACAATCCGGGATGAGTACGGGAGATCATGACTTGGGGCCCTTTGTTCGTCTTTTTCACTTCAACAATATAGGCTTTAATCCGATCATTATGGCGGTACTGCTCGCCTGCCATTTGTTCTGCTACACTGAGCAACGCTTCGACTCGGCCAAGATCAACAAAGACATTTTTGGCTTCGATACGCTGCACCGTACCGCTGACAATGTCGCCTTCTTTACTCGAAAACTCTTCGAAAATCATACCCCGTTCAGCTTCGCGGATACGTTGAACGACGACTTGCTTTGCCGTCTGGGCAGCAATCCGACCAAAGGTCTTAGGTGTAACTTCTGTATCGATGATGTCATTCACCTGATAACCGGGATGAATGGCGCGAGATTCTTGCAAGGAAATCTCCATGCGTGGATCAAGCACCTCTTCAACTACAGTTCGACGGGAATAGACTTTTATTTCACCGGTGGTGCGGTCAATTTGAACGCGAACATTTTGGAGCTGGTTGAAGTTCTTTTTATACGCAGAAATTAATGCAGCTTCAATCGCTTCGATAAGTATATCCTTAGATATACCTCGTTCACGTTCGAGGTCCTGGAGAGCCTCCAGAAAATCGACGTTCATGGATTATCCTCCTACTAGGCTTTTGATCGTCTTTAAAATTGAACATATAAGCGCGCTGACGCAACTTGAGCTAAGGGAATTAACAATTCGCCCCCTTTTTGCTCAATCCGGATTCCTTCATCTGTCTTCGCAATCAAGTTACCAATATGCTCTTTGGTGTTCCCAATGGGCACAAATGTAGTGATGCGCACAGCACTGCCTGCAAATCGCTCAAAATCACGATCTTTCTTTAAGGGACGTTCAATCCCCGGCGAGGATACTTCCAGCGAATAGGCTTGGGGAACGGGGTCCTCGCGCTCCAGAATCTCGTCTAACCGCCGGCTCACTTCCTGACAATCATCGAGATCAATGCCTTCCTCTTTATCAACAAATATCCGAAGATACCATGCGCCTCCTTCCTTGAGCCACTCTACATCAACCAATTCCAAGCCTAACTCATCGAGGATTGGTTGAAGCCATTCGCTCACTTGCTGCTCAATATTGATCTTACCTGCCAACTAACGACCCTCCTCAATCTGTTGCTCACTTCATCATGGCCAATCATTCTTCCCGCGATTGACGCGCTTGAGCTTCAACGTGACTTCTGATTAGTTTATCCATATCGGTAAAGGCTATGTTGGGCGATGAAGAGATACCGTAACAAATGGAAAGAGTGGGTTAGACCCACTCCTTCAAAGCAACAGCATGAATAACACTTCAAGCACCGGACAGGAAGCCAAATCCCTACAAATAGTCAGGTTATACACCAAAACTAGTATAGCACGCCAATTCATCCAATGCAAGGTCAGAACAAGCAGATTTGATCAGTAAGGCACAATCCTTCTAAGGCACCGTGTTTTTCGAGCGCTTCGATCACAGTTTTACTGCTACGACTGCGAATACGTAAATCTTCAATCGAAATAACCGGTGCTTCATCCCGTGCTTGCATGATATTTTGGGCCGCCGCCACACCTACTCCAGGCAATCCCCCGAGAGGCGGTCGCAAACCATTGCCTTCAATCAGAAACTTGCTTGCATGGGAGCGCTGCAGATCAACACGATGCATTTGAAAACCGCGCTCATACATCTCCAGGGCCATCTCTAAGATGGTCAGCATCGTTTTCTCTTTCGTCGATGCTTCGTTGCCTTTACGATCAATGTCTTCAATTAATCGGCGTACATGCGATGCACCACCACAGATTAAGTCGGCATCAAACTCGTCAGCTCGGACAGTAAAGAAGGAAGCGTAAAAGGCTAAGGGGTAGTAAACCTTGAAATAAGCAATACGAAAAGCCATCGTCACATAGGCCACTGCGTGAGCTTTAGGAAACATGTATTTGATTTTTTTACAAGAATCAATATACCAATCAGGTACTTTATGTTCACGCATTAACGCTTCATCGTCAGGCTTTACGCCCTTGCCCTTACGGACACCTTCCATGATCGAGAAAGCTTTTTTGGGAGGTAAACCCTGATAGATCAAATACACCATGATGTCGTCCCGTGTCGAGATGGCGTCATTAACACGGCAGATCTTATTGCGAATCAGATCCTGAGCATTATTTAGCCATACATCGGTACCATGGGAAAAACCAGAGATCCGCACCAATTCCGAAAACGTCTTGGGCTTAGTATCCTCCAGCATCTGGCGAACAAATTTCGTGCCAAATTCGGGGATGCCGTAGGTGCCTGTATTGGAACGAATCTGTTCCGGTGTTACACCTAATGCCTCTGTTGATGAAAACAAAGACATGGTTTTGGATTCATCCAAGGGAATCTGCTTGGCATCAACACCGGTAAGGTCTTCGAGCATGCGAATCACCGTGGGATCGTCATGACCGAGAATATCCAGCTTAACCAGGCGGCTGGAGATCGAGTGGTAATCAAAGTGCGTCGTGATCGTATCGGACTTAGTATCATCAGCAGGGCGTTGTAACGGCGTAAAGTTATGAATGTCTTCATCACGCGGCACAACCATCAAACCGCCAGGGTGCTGACCGGTTGTACGCTTGACACCGGAACAACCGGAAACTAACCGTGATAACTCAGCACTGCGGACTTTATGTTTCTTTTCATCGACATAATTTTTGACAAAACCAAAGGCAGTACGCTCAGCAATCGTCGAAATTGTACCAGCCCGGAAAACATAGTCCTTGCCAAAGAGCTCTTCTGTGTATTTGTGAGCACGCGGTTGATAATCGCCAGAGAAGTTTAAATCAATGTCCGGTACTTTATCGCCTTCAAAACCCAAGAAAGTTTCAAAAGGAATATCGTGGCCGTCTTTGATCAACGGTTTGCCGCAGGTCGGACAATCGCGATCGGGTAAATCGGCACCACAAGCATAAGAACCATCCATGATAAAGTCACTGTACAAGCAATGCATGCAACGATAGTGCGGCGGCAAGGGATTGACTTCCGTAATTCCTGTAAAAGTCGCTACTAAGGAAGAACCGACGGAACCACGAGAACCAACGAGGTAGCCATCGTCATTCGACTTTTTAACCAATTTATGAGCAATCAAATACAACACAGAAAAACCATGAGTGATGATCGAATTCAGTTCTTTATCCAAGCGCTTGCGTACCGGTTCCGGTAAGGTGGCTCCATAAAGTTCAGCCGCTTTATTTTCCGACATCTCGCGGATTTGTTCTTCAGCACCGTCAATAATCGGCGGGTACAGTTCATCGGGAATCGGCTTAATCACTTCGACTTGGTCTGCTACCCAAGCGGGACCGTCGATAACCACTTGTTTGGCCCGCTCCGGATTCAGATAAGCAAACTCCTCGAGCATTTCCTCAGTGGTGCGAAAATAAAGAGGTGGTTGATCTTCTGCATCCGCAAATCCTTTCCCAGCCATCAAAATACGTCGGAATACTTCATCCTTAGCATCCATGAAATGGACGTCCCCAGTCGCACAAACTGGTTTTTGTAATGTTGCGCCTAATTCGACAATGCGCTGGTTCAAACAGCGTAACCCTTGCTCATCCGTCACTTGCCCATTACGAACCAAAAACTGGTTATTGCCGATCGGTTGAATTTCCAGGTAGTCATAAAACGAAGCAATCGCCGCCAGCTCATCAGGCGTTTTTTCCTGCAGCAATGCTTGAAAAACTTCACCGGCTTCACAAGCGCTACCGATAATTAACCCTTCACGGTATTGCTCGATCAACGCACGGGGCATGCGCGGTCGACGATGAAAATAATCCAAATGAGAATGAGTGATCAATTTATAAAGGTTTTTCAGTCCCGTCATGTTTTTAACGAGCAAGATAATGTGGTAGGACTTAAACTTTACACCAGCTTGCGGCGGTTCTTCGACAAGGTAACCTTCCACACCATAGATGATCTTGATCTTGTGCTTCTGCCCAGCTTCGTAGGCTTCGGGAAACGATTGCACTACGCCATGATCGGTAATCGCTACAGCTGCATGGCCCCAAGCAGCGGCACGTGCTACCAGTTCCCCCGTGGAAACAACAGCATCCATCGTACTCATCTTAGTATGGGCATGAAGCTCAATGCGCTTCTGCTCCGCCTGATCCATGCGGCCAATCACCGGCTGCGCCGGGACAATATCGCGAGCTAACACCGTTAACTCTTGCGAATACTTATCCATTTGCACGCTGCCGCGTACCTTAACCCAAGCATTTTTCTTCAAGCGGCCATCAGCTAAAAGATCTTCTTTTTCCCCTTCAAAGACTTTGACCGCAATCGAATTCGTCTCATCGGTGACAGCAAAAGTGATCAAGCGGCGTCCGGATTTCATCTCACGCGTATCCAAGTCAAAAACGCGCCCTTGAATGATCACGCTACGCTCTTCATCTTCGATGGTGCTAATGGCTACGGCCCCATCATTGATGGCCTTACCGTAAATCGGCCCATTCGCCGGTACCGGTTTAGCTTCATTCTTAGCGGTAGCTTCCGTTGGCAATGGGCAAACCTGAGCCAAGAGACGTTTTTCCTCTTGTTGCCGGGCTTCAAAATATTCGGTATCGTCGGCAACTTGCACTTCTTCCAGGCAAATATCGATGGTACGTCCAAAGGTCTGCTGAGCAAAGCGAACTAATTCGGGAATACACTGGCGAGAGCGCAAAAAATCAGCTTGCGCCGGAGGAAGCGCCAAGATGATCTTTTGATCTTTGATTTGTCGCTTTGTGCCGAGCAAGGTCGTCCGGACAAAAGGATTGCTTTCTTTGACGGCTGTACAAACCCAGCATTCCCAATAAGGACCAATCAAGGATTCCAAGTTATCTACGGTACAGTGCATAACCAAAAACACATTCGATAATGCCGGAACATGCGAGCGAATGCATGTCTCCAGTTGCTGTAACGCTTTTTCTGTCCATGGTTGGGCTGCTTGTACATGAACTTGCCAAGCAACTTGACGACGCAAGACTACGACCTGTACGACCTTCAGGTCGTTTCTGAGAAGCGGTACCTCTTGCGGTGACTGTGCGGAACGGTCACAAACCAAACCACTCATGCTTTTCCTCCATCTTCCAACTGGTCAACCATCCAACATCTCTGCAAGATCACCGGCAACTATGGCAGCTGCATCAGGCCGGCCCAAGTTCAGGCAAGCCTTGCGCATCGATGCCATGACTGTCGGTTCAACCAATAATGCCGTGATTTGCTCCGCTAATTCTTCTATCGGCACAGCAATCGCTGTATGATGGCTAATTAAAAAGTCACGATTATCTTCTTCATGGCCTGGTAAAGGTGGCAATAGCAGTTGCGGCACCCCCATCGCCATCGCTTCTGACGATGATAAGCCACCTGGTTTTGTTACGATCAGATCGGCACAGGCCATTAATGCCGGTATCTCCCGCGTATATCCATAAACGAACAAAGAAGGGGACTCTCCCTTCATTGCCCGTAAACGTTTTTCCAATTGCTGATCTTTGCCGGCAACAGCGATGATCTGCAGTTGCGGTAGCGATAACTTCAGCAATTGCGACACTGCCGCCTCCAATGGTCCTAATCCCAGACTACCGCCCATCAGTAAAAGGCGATGTTCCGCCGTGGGCAAGTGTAAAGCTTGCTCATGCTCCCAGCGCAGTCGTTGTTGTGCTTCCGAAAAACGATCGTTAATGGGAATACCGGTAACAGCGACTTTATCTGGCCTAACGCCCAGCCTTTCCGCCTCCGGAAGCAAAGCGGGTGCCGCGACATAATAACAATCACATTCCGGGTAAACCCAAAAAGGATGGACAGTAAAGTCGGTCACGATTCCCGCCAATCGACCTTGTAACCATCCTTCACGGCGATACCGGCTGAGTAGGCCCATCGGAAAAGGATGGGTACATAAGATTGCCCGCGGTTGCAGTTGGTGAATTCGTTGGCGTAAGGCTGTACCGAGCAATTGATCCAGATAAGCCGCCATTAATTTTTTGCTCATGGCACCCGATGACGGTTCTTTCGCACGCCGGTAGCCCCAACGATAAAGCGACGGCAACCAGCGCAACATCTGCAGATAGCTGCCGATCACCGTCGCAAAGACCCAAGGCGGACCAAAAGCGAACATATCATCAATTTGTACTGTCAGGCCACGCCGCTGCAGGGAGGCAGCAACCGCTTTCGCTGCCTCCCCATGACCGGCACCTGCTTCGACCGACAACAACAGCACATCGGTTGGCTTCATCAGAACGCCTCGTTTCCGATTACTCAGTTGGTGCCAGTTGCTGACGCAAAGCATTGATCTTGCTTAAAACTTCCTCTCGTTGCAGGAGGAACTGTTCACCGGTTTTACGCACCTTTAGTTCAACTACACCGTCACTGGCTAGCTTATTGCCTACGGTTACGCGTAGCGGAATACCGATGAGATCGGCATCTTTAAATTTGACACCAGGCCGTTCAGCACGATCGTCGAGCAACACATCCCAACCGGAAAGCTTTAATTGCTCATAGATCTCCTGGGCAGCGGCCATTTGACCTTCGTCTTTATTGGATACGGGAACAACGACGACGCCAAAAGGTGCAATGGCCAGCGGCCAGATGATACCATGCTCATCATAGTTTTGTTCCACCGTAGCTGCCATCGTACGGCTGACACCAATACCATAGCAACCCATCACCATGGGGTTTTCTTGCCCTTTTTCATCAAGATAAGTACATCCCAAGGCTTTGGAATACTTAGTTCCTAGTTTAAAGACTTGCCCAACTTCAATGCCACGAGCCGCTTGCAAGGGGGCTCCGCAAGCCGGGCAAGGTTCTCCTACTTCGATCATCCGCAAGTCAGCTACAGCCGTAACGGAAAAATCGCGGCCAGGCAGCACATGGACCCAGTGCATATCCGTTTCATTAGCACCAACAACAGCATCGGTAAGCGCCATGACTTCTTGATCGGCATAGATAGATACCGCTTGTACGCCAATGGGACCGAGAAAACCAACCGGCCCCAGTTGCGCTTCTTGGCATTCGACATCGGTAGCCATACGCAATTCCAGACAACCGAGCAAATTACCCAGCTTGATCTCATTGAGTTCACGATCGCCCCGGACTAAAACCATCACCAGTTGATCATCAGCACGATAAACTAACGTTTTGATCGTTGTAGCCGGTGCAACTGCAAGAAAAGCAGCGACTTGCTCAATCGTCTTTTGGCCGGGAGTACTTTTTTTCTCCAGAGGAAATTCCGTAACGTTCTCCGCCAGTGCCGGTGCTTGGCATTCGGCTTTTTCTACGTTCGCTGCGTAATCACAAGCATCGCAGTAGACAAGGCTTGCTTCCCCGGATTCAGCGAGCACCATGAATTCATGGGTTCCACCGGCACCGCCAATCGCTCCGGCATCCGCTTCCACCGGACGGAAAGTCAAACCGCAACGGGTAAACACACGTTTATAGGCTTCATACATGGTTTGATAGGCTTGATCCAGACCAGCCTCATCACGATCGAAAGAATATTGATCCTTCATGATAAATTCGCGGCCGCGCATCAAGCCAAAACGTGGACGCCGTTCATCACGATATTTATTAGCGATTTGATACACGGACAGCGGCAAATCCCGGTAGGACCGGACAGTGCTGCGCACCAGATCGGTAACGATCTCCTCATGGGTGGGACTGAGACAAAAATCACGATCGTGGCGATCTTTTAAACGGAACAGTTCGTCACCATAAACTTGCCAGCGTCCTGATTCTTGCCAAAGTTCTGCCGGTTGAACAATCGGCATGAGAATTTCCTGACCACCGGCTTTGTTCATTTCCTCACGAACAATCGCCATGATCTTTTGTAATACCCGGTGTGCTAAGGGTAAATAATGATAAATTCCTGCTGATGAACGTCGAATATATCCGGCCCGCAACAGCAATTGATGGCTGACGATTTCAGCTTCCGCAGGGGTCTCCCGTAATGTGGGCATCAATAATTGGGACATGCGCATCTATGTTCACGCTCCTCTAGGTATCGCCGCCAGGTAAGCGGTCAATCTCAGCCAGTAATGCTTCTACTAATTGATCTTGTGGAACTTTGCGGACGACTTCCCCTTTACGAAACAGGAGTCCACAATCCTTGCCGCCGGCGATGCCCACATCGGCATCGCGCGCTTCTCCAGGGCCGTTGACAACACAACCCATGACGGCCACCTTGATAGGCCTTGTTTCTGCCAGCAGCGCTTGTTCTACCGCTTCAGCAACGGAAGCCAAAGCGATTTGACAGCGGCCACAAGTAGGGCAAGAGATCAATTCGGGGCCCCGATGTCGCAGGCCTAAGGAAGATAAGATTTGCCATCCTGTGGTTACTTCCGGGACAGGATCGCCCGTTAGGGAAACTCGAATGGTATCACCAATGCCTTGGGCAAGCAGAGCACCAATCCCAACGGCCGATTTAACAACGCCGGAACGAATCGTTCCCGCTTCCGTCACCCCAACATGCATCGGATAATCAACAACTTGTGACAACGCTTGATAAGCTTGCACCATTAACGGTACAGAAGACGCCTTTAATGAAATCTTCATCCAAGGATAGTTACATTCTTCTAACAAGTGAATATGGGCAAGGGCACTTTCGACCATCGCTTCCGGTGTTACCCCACCATACTTCACTAACAAAGACTTCTCCAGTGAACCTGCATTTACACCGATGCGAATCGGTACTTGCCGCTCTTTGGCCACATCCAAGACAGCTTTTACCTTCTCAGTACCGCCAATATTACCGGGGTTTAGTCGCAACCCATGAACACCGGCTCGCAACGAAGCGATGGCCAGGCGATAATCAAAGTGAATATCGGCGATCACCGGTATCGCTGAACCGGCAACAATCGCCGCTAGTGCCTCAGCGGCTTGTTCATCCGGTACAGCTACACGAACAATCTCACATCCGACAGCCACCAGTTGCTCGATTTGTGACAGTGTCGTTTGGGGATCGCGCGTATCTGTATTGCACATGGACTGCACAGAAACAGGTGCATTACCGCCAATGGCTACGGAGCCAAGCTGAATTTGCCGCGTCGGCCGGCGTGGAAAAGTACGTTCCAATTTCACATGCCTCCCAACAAGCGAACGATATCGTTATAAGCGATAAAGACCATAAAAGCCATCAACAAGGCAAAGCCGGCCAGATGGATCATGTTTTCCTTTGCCGGATCAATCGGGCGACCCCGCAGTGCTTCTAAGCCCAGAAAAACCAAACGGCTGCCATCGAGCGCCGGAATCGGAAAAAGGTTGAGTACACCGAGGTTGATGGATAGCACAGCTGCCAACATCAACAAATTGCTTAAGCCCGTTTGCGCAGCCTTGCCGATCTCACTGACAATCATCACCGGCCCCCCCACATCGGCCGGTACTGTACCGGCGATCATATCGAGAAGGGAGCGAATGATCAGCCCCGTGATTCCAATCGTATTGACAATTCCCATGCGCAATGATTCAAAAACACCTTGCCGCTGCATGAACATGGAATCTTCATCGGCCATAATTCCCAGTTGACCGACTTTACGCTGTTCATCCATCAGAGGCGTTACGGGCACTTCCCGTATTTGGCCCTGGCGGTCCACTTTAAGCACAATTTGCTTCCCAGCATTGGGATGGATCTCAGCAATCAAATCAGACCACTTCTGCACCGTCTTGTCATTTGCGGCTACGATCCGATCACCCGGTAAAATTCCCGCTTGCTGTGCAGGCTTTCCCGGTACCACATCACCAATCACATTGGAAAAAGCCGGAACCCCGATGATCATAAAGATATAAAGAAAAAGTAAAAACGCCAAGATAAAATTCATGATCGAACCGGCAGCAATGATTACCGCTCTTTTCCAAACTGTTTTATTGTTGAAGTTCTCCGGATCATGACGCAATGATTCAATGTCTCGTCCTTCTTCCGCATCCATACCGGCCATCCGTACAAAACCGCCGAGCGGTAACATACGCAGCGAATACAACGTATCACCACGGCGCATCCCGAAAAGCTTCGGTCCCATGCCAATGCTGAATTCCAGCACCCGCACTCCGGCTAGTTTAGCTGTAGCAAAATGGCCGAATTCGTGAAAAACGATCATCAAACCAAAAACAAAGATCGACGCAATCGCAGTGATCATCCTGAGAATTCCCTCCCACCTGCTACACGCATCGCAGCATTTTCTCGAGCCCACTGGTCACTGGCTAAAATTCCATCCAGATTGGGGGATGCCTGCCAGGCATGAGCTTGGATTGTTTCGCGGACAATCCGAGGAATATCCATAAAACCAATTTGGTGAGCCAAAAAGGCATGGACAGCCACTTCATTGGCTGCATTCATCACCACCGGTGCTGTGCCTCCTGCGCGCCCTGCTTCGATAGCCAAGGCGAGACAAGGAAACCGTTCGTGATCCGGTGCACGGAAGGTTAAATTCGGATGATCGCTAAAACGCAATCGTGGCCAACTGGCTGTCCAACGTTCAGGATAAGACAAGGCATATTGAATCGGTAAGCGCATATCAGGAATACCTAGTTGCGCCAGCACCGCACCGTCACGCAGTTCGATCATCGAGTGAATGACACTTTGGGGGTGAATCAATACCTCAATGGCATCAAAGGAAACGTCAAAAAGCCAATGAGCTTCAATAACTTCCAGTGCTTTATTCATCAACGAAGCTGAATCAATGGTAATTTTCGCACCCATTGCCCAGTTGGGATGACGCAATGCTTGCTCCGGAGATACCTGGACCAGTTCTTCCAACGAAAAATCGCGAAAAGGTCCGCCTGAAGCGGTCAGGATTAAGCGTAAATCGCGGCAATCTTGGCCTTGTAAGCATTGGTAAATGGCTGAATGCTCACTGTCAACCGGCAAGATGGCCACATTTTTCTCCTTGGCTGCTGCCATGACCAGTTGTCCGGCAGCCACCAGCGTCTCTTTATTTGCCAAAGCAATGGTTTTTCCAGAATTGATGGCTGCCATGGTCGGCATCAAACCAATGGCCCCGCTAACAGCCGTAACCACCATATCGGCCGTAGGCGCGGTAGCCACAGCAATCAGTCCGTCTTGACCGGTGTGCACTTCCACCATAATCGAAGCAGCTTGCAACGCAGCTTGCAATTGTTCTGCCGCTATTGGATCCATCATCGCTACAACGGCAGGGCGATATTTTTTTACCTGCTCAAATAACAATGACCAATTGCCACCAGCCGCCAACGCTACCACTTGCAGCGCATCGCCGCTTTGATCAACAACTTCCAACGTTTGTCGACCAATGGAGCCTGTTGAGCCGAGAATAGCAATTCGACGAGTCACAGGTATCACCTCTTTTGAAAGTTATGAAAAACTCCGGCTCGATACATGGCTAAGAGCAACATGACAACAGCCGGACCAAGCACTACGCCAACAACGCCAAATGCCTTCATCCCAATATATAAAGCCATCAATGTTGCTAACGGATGAAGTCCAATCGAATCAGCCACTATTTTTGGTTCAATGAATTGCCGGTTCAACACTAAAATGCCATACAAAATCGCCAGTTGGGTAGCTAACGCATAATTACCGCCTACAGATTCCCAGATGATCCAAGGAAGTAAAATCAGCCCCGGCCCCAAGATCGGCAGCAAATCAAAAAGTCCGACCAAAATGCCCAGCGTAAAGGAAAACTCAATTTGCATTAAGTAGAAAGCGATAATCGCAATCAAAGCCGTAATGCTAATCAAAACAATCTGAGCTCGAATAAACCCCATAAAGGTTTTACTCATGTCCAGCAAAATTAAGCGCAATTGCCGAGCATAGCGCCCCGGCAGTCCCCAATAAATCGCCTGTAATACCAATCTTTTATCTCGACTGAGAAAAAAGCTGGCCATCAAGCTGAAAACTAACACGGTGAAAAAACTCGGCAACGATGCTACCGTGTCCAAAATATAATTAGAACCGGAAAGCAAAAAGCCCTTGACAACAGCCAACAATTCATCGACAGTTCGTTGCAATGTTGTCAGTACCTCAGGCGAAGAATGAATAGCTGCATAATAAGGAGCAGCCCCACTGACCAGTTCATTAAAAAATTGGCTGATTTGTTGAGGCGAAGGCAAATTGCCAGCGAGACGAATCAATTCCACGCCCAGTTTGCCAATCAGGAGGATTGCTGCCAGTGTCATCAAACCCAATAACAAGATCAAGGAAATAAAAGTGGCCCAGCCACGTTCAAGTTTGGTTCTGCTGACGATCAAGTCAACGATCGGATCGACCAACAAGGCAATCATGGCACCTAGCACAAAGGGCAATAAATAGGTGACCACCTGGTTAATCACCTGAACCGTCATCGGTAGCAAAAACTCAATGACAAAATAGGTGACCACCAGTGCCAACGCCCATATCGCTAAGCGCAAAAAACGCGTCAACCAATCTTGCCAAGGATTCATGCTCAAAACCTCGCTACCCACGTCAGAAAATAATACATCGCCGGCGCCGTCCACAATGTACTGTCAAAGCGATCCAATACCCCACCATGTCCTGGTAATATCGTTCCTGAGTCCTTAATTCCTGCCATCCGTTTTAGCGCCGATTCAACTAAATCACCAAACTGGCCAAGTGCCGAAATGATCAGTGCAGCGATTGCCCATGATAGTACATCGATCTGTGGAAACCACAAAGGACCACAAACCATAGCAACTAAACTAGCCAATAAGGCTCCACCGATACTGCCTTCCCAGGTTTTTTTCGGACTCACACGAGGTGCTAGGCGATGACGTCCGAGAAAACGACCGGCAAAGTAAGCACCGGTATCGGTTGCCCAAGTAAGCAAAAAGGTCAAAAGAACAGTCCATTCCCCTTGAGGAAATTGGCGCAGTAATAGCAAGTAGCTAAGCAGACCACCTACCATTAAAGCACCAAAAATCGTTGTGCCGACTGCAACCGGCGAAATGCGTGGGTAGGCGATTACCCATAACGCTAATCCGGCCCAGAAACTCACAGTAAGCCCCAACACCAGACCACTTTGGAAATGTGCCGTTAGTGGCAATAGACCCGCTATCAAATAGCCTAACCAGGTTGGCCCTTCCACATCCAGATTTTTCATCATTTTGTCGTATTCATAGAAACCAATCAGTGCAAGAACACCTACAGTGATCGTGAAAAACCAACCGCCAAGATAGACTAGATAAAGAAGCAAAGGAATACCAACGGCGGCACTAACTGTACGCATCCAGAGCATAGGGCAGGCCCCCTAGACCTTGACGCCACCAAATCTGCGGTCGCGCCCTTGATAATCGATAAGTGCTTGTAACAACTCCTGCCGCCCGAAATCTGGCCATAATGTCGATGTCACACAAATCTCCGTATAGGCTGATTGCCATAATAGAAAGTTTGACAACCGTAATTCACCGGAAGGGCGAATCAACAAATCCGGATCGGGCAGACCGGCCGTATACAGATGCTGCTCCAGATATTGCTCATTAATGTCATCGATCTGAATCGTGCCAGCCGTTACATTGGCAACAACTTTTTTGACGGCTTCCACAATCTCTACACGACCACCGTAATTTAAGGCGAGATTTAAGGTGATTTTGCGATTGTCTTGGGTTTTCTTGATCGCCGATGCTAACTCACGCTGGGCCACTTGGGGAAGATCATCCACTTTGCCAATCGCCCGTACGCGGACACCCTTTTCATGAAGCTCTTTAATTTCTTTACGTAAGTACTCAACTAAGAGATCCATAAGTGCAGATACTTCATCGGCCGGTCGTTTCCAGTTTTCCGTGGAGAAAGCGTAAACTGTTAACACTTGAATCCCTAGATCCGTGCATGTTTCCAGCACTTGCCGCAGGGATTCTACACCAGCACGATGACCGGCCGCACGTGGCAATCCACGACGTTTGGCCCATCGCCCGTTACCGTCCATGATAATCGCTACATGTTTAGGTAATTTTTGCGCATTCAGTTGCGCTGACAAATCATCAGATCCTGCGCCTTTTCTACGACGGTGAAAAGGCCAAAAACGCCATTGCAAGCTAACCCCTCCTCATTCTTGGCTGTCATTTTACATGGGGTTCATGTAAGATTGAACCCCCTCGGAGCCCCGAGGGGGTCATATCCTTTGCGATATGGTCAATTGGGCGGGAAAATAGGCGTAAATGGCGTGTATCTCACCATCGAGAGATGAATAGACCTGAACGATTCGCGCAATGCGATCCGACGCTTCATTAGCCGTTCCTGTCAAGGTTAGCCGTAATGAACATGCCCATTCAGAACAATAAGCCTCCGCTTGCTCAACCGTTTTACCGATCAGCACCTTTAACTGTTCATCCTGCGGTGCTACGCTTGTCAAACTTCCATGATCTCCGTTTCTTTCGTCTCAGCAACACGGTCCACTTCTTTAATATATTTATCAGTCAGCTTTTGTATATCATCAGTAGCCCGTTTGGCTTCATCTTCTGATATGGAATGATCCTTTTGCAGTGCTTTGATCTCTTCGTTAGCATCACGACGCATGTTGCGTAGAATGACCCGATGTTCCTCAGCACGTTTTTTTACGCCTTTTACCAGCTCAGCACGGCGTTCTTGGGTTAAGGAAGGCAAAATCAAACGAATTACAGAGCCATCGTTGTTGGGATTAAGACCGAGATCGGATTTAAGGATCGCTTTTTCAATAGCCCCCAACGAAGAGCGCTCCCAAGGCTGAATTAACAACATCCGAGCTTCCGGTGCAGAAATATTGGCCACCTGGTTAACAGGCACCAGTGAACCGTAATACTCTACCTGCACACGTTCCAGTAATGAAGGATTCGCGCGCCCGGCACGCACCGATTGGTATTCTTTGCGCAGTGCTTCGACGCTTTTTTTCATCCGTTCTTCTGTTTCTGTTTTGAGCAACTTAATCATTGTCCGTACCTCCAACAATCGTGCCAATTTTTTCACCCATAATGGCCCGTTTGATGTTGCCGCGGGTCTCTAAGCCAAAGACAACTAAGGGGATATTGTTATCCATACAAAGTGAAGTGGCCGTTGAATCCATGACACCAAGTCCACGATTTAATACATCGATATAAGCCAATTCTTCTATTTTTTTGGCATCCGGATTGGTGCGTGGATCCGAATCATAAACACCGTCAACGCCACGTTTGGCCATCAGAATCACGTCAGCTTCCATTTCAGCTGCCCGTAACGCTGCTGTTGTGTCTGTCGAAAAATAGGGGTTGCCGGTACCGGCTGCTAAAATAACCACACGGTTTTTGGCCAGATGCCGGATCGCCCGGCGACGAATATAAGGCTCGGCGACTTGCCGCATCTCGATTGCTGTCTGTACGCGCGTATCGATGCCGCGTTTTTCTAAAGCGTCTTGAATGGCTAAGGAATTCATGATCGTCGCCAGCATGCCCATATAGTCGGCGGTAGCTCGATCCATCCCCTTCGCTGATCCGGCAACGCCACGCCAGATATTGCCGCCACCTACAACCACAGCAACTTGAACGCCGCAGTCTTTGACCTCACCAATTTGATCAGCAATGGAATTGACCACATCTGGATCGATTCCATATCCCTTCGTTCCTGCCAGTGCTTCGCCGCTAAGCTTAAGCACTACTCGACGGTATTTCGGTTGCAAGCCATCCATACCTCCTCTTTCTATATCTGTCCATTCTACAACGATGCGAAAAAATCCTTTTGTGTCAAAAAAGAGAACACGAAGTGTGCTCCCTTTTTTGACCAATCGCTTACTTGTTCATTTCTGCCATAACTTCCGATGCGAAATCATCTTGGCGTTTCTCCAAGCCTTCACCCATTTCAAAACGGACAAAACGACGGATCGAGATATTCTCACCAATCGTCGCTACTGCTTCATTGATGACATCTTTAATCGTTTTATCAGGATTTTTGATAAAAGCTTGCTCCATCAAGCAAACTTCTTTGTAATACTTTTCGATACGTCCGTCAACCATTTTATTGACGATGGCTTCTGGTTTGCCTTCGTTCAACGCTTGAGCGCGCAGGATTTCTTTTTCTTTTTCCAGTGCTTCGGTAGGCACTTCTTCACGTTTAACATACTCTGGTTTTGCTGCAGCTACTTGCATTGCGATATCGCGGCAAAGCGCTTTGTAGTTGTCAGTTTTAGCCACAAAGTCAGTTTCACAGTTGATTTCTACCAAAACACCAATTCGGCCGTCACCATGAATATATGCTTCAACGCGACCTTCGGCAGCAATCCGACCGGCTTTTTTCGCGGCGGCAGCTAAGCCTTTTTCCCGCAGGTACGCAACTGCATCTTCCATATTACCGTTTTTTTCAGTAAGGGCTTTTTTACATTCCATCATACCTGCACCGGTGCGCTCACGCAATTCTTTGACCATCGCTGCTGTAATCACAACAGTTTCCTCCTCATTTGTGTATCATTTATTTAGTTTTACTAAATATAATCTGATTTATTCCCTGTATCATTATTATACAACATCAGAATCTGCGGTTTCTCTATCAAGTACCTATCGCTTCTGACACGAAACAAAAAGGTGACCGCGGGGTTGTCCCCGGGGTCACCCCACAAGCTTACTGGGCTTCTGATTGTCCTTGATTGCCTTCAAGAACTGCATCGGCCATTTTTGCGGTCAGCAACTTCACTGCACGAATTGCATCGTCGTTGCCAGGAATCACGTGGTCGATTTCATCGGGATCACAGTTGGTATCAACAATACCAACGAGAGGAATCCCTAATCGACGTGCTTCGGCAACAGCAATCCGTTCTTTGCGCGGATCGATCACGAATACCGCACCGGGCAATTCTTTCATGTCTTTGATCCCGCCAAGGAATCGCTCTAACTTTTCTTTTTCATGAATCAGTTGAGCTACTTCTTTTTTGGGAAGCAGTTGAAAGGTGCCATCTGTCTCCATTTTCTCCAAGTCACGCAAACGGGAGATGCGTTTTTGGATGGTTTGGAAGTTGGTCAGCATACCACCGAGCCAGCGTTGGTTCACGAAGTACATGCCGCAACGTTCTGCTTCTTCTTTGACGGAGTCTTGGGCTTGTTTTTTCGTGCCGACAAAAAGAATCTTTTTGCCTTGGGCTGCGACGTCGCGGATGAAGTTATAGGCCTCATCGACTTTGCGCACCGTCTTTTGCAGATCAATGATATAAATACCATTGCGCTCCGTGAAGATATACGGAGCCATCTTGGGGTTCCAGCGGCGGGTTTGGTGACCGAAATGTACCCCGGCCTCCAGCAGCTGTTTCATCGAAATAACCGCCACTATCTCCACCTCCTTTAGGTTTTTTTACCTCCGGTTGCTTCATCTCTCCTCGCTTCTCCCGAAATCAGGAGACCCGGCGAGCCAGTCCACGACCGTGCGGATTTTAACACCGTTGGTAATAGTATCATATTTTAATTACACTCGCAAGTGTTGTTCCGCCTCTAATCGATAAAAAAACGCGGTCTTCTCCATGAAGACTGCGTTTTCCATTTACTTGATTATTTATGAGATTTCACACATTTCAACCACGTTGGGCAATCATCTTCTCTAGGGGCTTGCGATGGCTGATTATAATTAAGCCATGCCGGCGGTTCTTGTGCCGGTTCCGGTCTTGTCGACGCTCTCTCAGCAATTGGTTCCTCATCGGTCCACGGTTTTACTGGAACTTTGTCGGCAAGCGGTTCTTGCTCTGTTCGCGGTTTTGCTGGAGCTTTGTCGGTAAGTGGTTCTTCTTCTGTTCGCGGTTTCACTGGAACTTTATCGGCAAGCGGTTCTTGTTTTAGCTGTGGTTTCACTGGCGCCGAAGCAGCCGGCTCAGTCGTAACTCGTGATTTTACGGCGGCCGTGGTCGTAGATTTCTTTGCTGCTGTTTCTTCAGAAGTTCTTTTCGCTGGGGATGTAGTGTCAACAGTTTTTTTCGGTGTCGATGGCTCTGAAGCAGTTCCTTTTGCGGTCGCCGCAGGCTGAATAGGGGTGTTTGTGCCTGTCATCGTTGGAGTAGCGGCAGTTCCGGCTGCTATCCCCTGCGGCTTTGAATCTTCTGCTTCAGGTTGCGGTGGCGCTACGCTTTCTTGCTCAGGTGGTGCTGACGATACAGCCGTAGAAGCCACATCAGTTGGACCCCAAACATAAAGTGATACACTAATCATAAATAACATAGCACCGCTTAGAAAGACTTTCATCCCTACGCTCGGTACCATGCTTTTGTCATGGTCAACGTTTGTACGATCTTCGTTCACCATATCCCCCTCCTACTCCTGCCTCCGGAGTTGGCGGATGAGCTTAACTTCATCTTTTCCTAAATTCAGAAACTCCGCAATTTCTTCATCACTTACCCCCAGAAGATATAACGGGCCTACTTTCTCATAACGTTCTTCCCGTGGCCATAGGCGGGGATCTCCTTTTTCAGGCGGGAAAAGTTGGGCTAAATTGCGCTCGGGCTTTTGAGGTTTTGTAAGCTCTTGAATCTGTGCATATTGACGCAATGGATAGGAGATCAATCCACTCTCCGGTGCTTCAACTTCTGAGGGTGCCTCTAATAATGTTGCATAATCATTAATCGAAACAACCTTATCTTTTAAAACAGGTGTCTCAACGCCCGGAGCATCATATTCCTCGACGATTGCAGGCGCTTCTGCCGCTGGGGCTTCGTTCTCCTCGACCATTGCAGGCACTTCTGCCGCCGGGGCTTCATACTCCTCGACCATTGCAGGCACTTCTGCCGCCGGGGCTTCGTACTCCTCGACCATTGCAGGCGCTTCTGCCGCTGGAGCTTCGTACTCCTCGACGATTGCAGGTGCTTCTGCCGCTGGAGCTTCATACTCCTCGACCATTGCAGGCGCTTCTGCCGCTGGGGCTTCGTTCTCCTCGACCATTGCAGGCGCTTCTGCCGCTGGGGCTTCGTTCTCCTCGACGATTGCAGGCGCTTCTGCCGCTGGGGCTTCGTACTCCTCGACCATTGCAGGCGCTTCTGCCGCTGGGGCTTCGTACTCCTCGACCATTGCAGGCGCTTCTGCCGCTGGGGCTTCATATTCCTCGACGATTGCAGGCGCTTCTACCGCCGGGGCTTCGTACTCCTCGACGATTGCAGGCGCTTCTACCGCCGGGGCTTCGTACTCCTCGACCATTGCAGGTGCTTCTGCCGCTGGAGCTTCGTACTCCTCGACCATTGTAGGCGCTTCTGCCGCTGGAGCTTCGTACTCCTCGACCATTACAGGCGCTTCTGCCGTTGAGGGCTCTGTGACCATTACAGAGGCTTCACTTGGCGATGCTACAAAAGCTTCAGCAACCACAGTGGGTGTGGGTGCTATGGCTTGGGCATGCAATAAAAGTTCTTTGCGTTTCGCCGAAATATCTTGGCTCATTTCCGCGATATAGGCTCGTTCAACTTCTAATTGTGATGTTAATTGCCGACCCTGTTCAATTTGTACACGCAATTTTTCGATTGCCTCTTCACTGCGTCTACTTAAGGTACGCATCAATAAATCCAGATCGTTTTGAAGCCGTTGTGCTTCTTTTTGACGTTGTTGCCAATTACCTAACTCTTCCCCATCTAGGTGTTTTTCCGATTGCTCTTTTAGAATCAGTCCAATACCAATAATCATAATGATGATACCTGCTACTGTTAGCACTGTGAGCATCGTGTAAAACTCGCCTCCTTGCTAATTATATTCTTAAATCTAAATGATGTCCCCGTAATAGTCCTTCGTTGTCAAGTACATCTTTGTTTTGCTCTTTATCTTCGTCACTTTTTTGCTCGTGTTGTTTTCTTTGTTGTTGTTTTGATTCGCGATCTTTGATTGCTCCTTTATCAGCTTGTCCTGTAGTAGGTACACTTTGTTGTTTCCATTGTGTTGTTTGTTGATTTAGCTGGGATTGAAACTGCTGTTCATTTTGACCTTGTTGTTGCTGAATTTGTTGAGTTCGGCTAATTTCTGTGACTTTCGGTACAATAACCTGCATATCAACCGATCGAATGGTCAATGGAATCCCCCCTACAGGCTATTTTTCATCAATTTTGATTCATTGTTTTCATGGAATGACTTCTAATAGCCCATCACGAATGACTACTGTAGAAGCCCGAATATTGTCACGGACCCGCATCGAAGCAGTTCCAATTCTGATCATTACACCAGGATAAATAATGGTATGAGCGCACACTTTACCGTGCGCCACTTGCTCAAACTCTTTTTCAATCTGCGCTTTTTCCTTCATTAAATCGTCAGCTTCTTTTAACAATTGAAACTGTGAACGCGTTAACCGCAATAAGATTTGCCGCTTGTCCGGTGACAGACGGCCTTGTTTTTTCTCCCAGTCTTTAAGTAAAGCGATAGTTTTCTCGGTTTGTTCAACTTTTGAAGCATTAAGCTTTTCCCGATTCAATAATTCTTGAAAATACTCTCGACGTTCCGGGCGAATTCCCACTTCAATTTCAGTCACTGTTGCATGAGGTGAACCAATAATTTTTGCCTCGATTTCTTCAACAGCACGAACTCGCCCGCCAACAATTACACTTTTTTTACCGCCAACATGAATCTTGCCACCGGCATCAACTTGTGAGTGAATAATCCCTTCACCAACAACAATATCACCATCAGCTTGAACTGTACAGTTTTCAATAAAGTGGGCCGCAATATTCCCTTTGACTTTAAGCAGTGAGCGCTGTTGCCCTTGAATACCTTGTCGAACCGTTAAGTTACCACCAATGTCAACAGATCCTCCATCAATGGATCCAAAGACCTCCAGATTACCTGCACATTCGACCTTAAAGCCATAAGAAATATTCCCACGAACGATAATCGAGCCAAGAAAGGATAAGTTCCCCGAAGAAAAGTCAACATCACCGGGCCATTCAAAAACCGGATCAATATGTACACGCCCACCGGCAATATGAACATGACCTGCTACCGTAGCTGTCAAAAGTTTTCCATCTTCGCTTAATATCGTGTTTTTACCGGCAGGAATACGGCGATCTTTCCCAGCCTTTGGTTTAACTTCATGCCCCATGACCGTCGTTCCCGGTGTACCGCTGGTAGGTGGAACACGAATCATCAAGATGTCGCCAACTTGAACGTTTTTGATCAAACTCAAATTATAATAATCAACACGACCATCTTCAAGTTCGGTGAGTTTTATTCTTTGGTCAGGATCAAAACAATAATTTAATTGTGCATCTGTTCCTGGTTGAGGCGGAATTCCTTTAGCTACTGTAATTTTTTGGCCAAAATTCAACGGTTGCACCGCTTTTTCAATAGCGCCATCGATAATACCAAAGATCACACCATTTTTTTGCAATGCCTCTTGAACAATCGAGGGATCAACGTTTTTGGTTGCATCATTCGCGCTTCCTGCACCCAAAACAATAACATATGCATGCATCCCATCACGGTCAATCTGCACAGTCACTTTGCCTTCTTGATAGGCCGGAACATCTTCAGGCAGTTCTGTTTGTTCAGGTAGTTCATTATTATGGACTTCTTGAACAGTCTCCCGCGAATCGTTCGACAGGTTCCCTTCACTTTTGAATAGCCCATTCGATGTAACCATGCGATTGTTCCCCCTCGGATGAACAGATTGGTTGCGTGTAATCTTAATGATACTTGTTACGTTTAATTTTCAATCAACTTCTTCTTATGGCGTGATAACTGACCACGCAACCGCAAAATCGCTTTGGTGTGAAGTTGAGAAATACGAGATTCGGAAAGATTCATTAAACTGCCGATTTCTTTAAGTGTCAAATCTTCATAATAATAAAGGGTAATCACCAGACGTTCCTTTTCGGGTAAGCGGTCAATGGAACGAATTAATGTATTTCGTAACTCAGAGACTTCGGCAGCGGTAACCGGATCATGCCCCCGAACATCGATAAGTGTGTCTAATAAGCGAACACTCTCGCTCTTTCCGCCATCAGTTGTCCAAGGTTCATCAAGTGAAAGTAGTGAGGTAGCTTGCAGATCATGAAGTAGCTTTTGGTATTCGGCTTCCGTAATTCCCATCGCCTCGGCTACTTCTTGATCTGTTGCTACACGCCCTAATTTGCCCGATAAGGAATGTAAAAGCTTCTCTAATTCTTTCGCTCGTTGGCGAACCGAAGCAGGAACCCAATCCATCGCTCGCAACCCATCAAACATGGAGCCACGTACGCGCGATACAGCGTACGTTTCAAATTTAAGTCCACGCGTTGGATCAAATTTCTCAATCGCATCGATCAATCCAAATACACCATAACTGTATAAGTCATCGCGGTCCACGTTGGACGGCAACCCAATGGCCAATCGACCAGCTACATACTTCACTAATGGTGCGTACAGAACGATCAACTCATCTCTCGCCACACGATCATGATGAACCTTGTATCGAGTCCAAAGTGGCGCCGCCAGCACAGCCGACTTTGTCGAAGTCATATCATTCGCCACCTACCTACGATCCTGCTCCTAAAATTATAACCCTTGCTCTTTCGACTCTGGCTAGTCATCCAACTGCATTTTTCGAATAATTTCTGCAGCCCGTTCGGGATCCGCTGACAATAAACGTTCTAGATCTTGTTCAATCTGACTAGGTGCAAAAGGAAGGACCGAAGGTATTTGCATGTCTAACGTACTGTCATTTCCTGCACCAACTTGCTCTTGTGCAGTCCCCGGTGAAGAAATTTTTTTCTCGGCTAAAATATGGTCAATATAAGCGACCAGAGCAAAAGTGCATCCTCCCATAACCACGGAAAAAAAGAAACTACGTAACAAAAGAATAAACCATGTTACCGATGCATGAATGCCAACAGCAGTGGTTATTATCATCGTTATTATGGCCAAGCCGAGGGGGAGCCAAAATTTTGGCCCAAACAATTCTTCTTCCTCCCTACACCACCTTCTCACCTCGGTCAACAGTGCGAATGTGGAGCATTCCGGTCGTTGTATTTAGTTCAATTGTGCGTCCAAAATTCCCTCCTGTTTCCCGAGCCAACAGGGGAATATTCATCTTTTTTAGGCCATTAACTACAGATTCTGCGTTCCTGTCACCGATGCGCATCACATCGGAAGTACCCGGAAAGGCAAACATCTGTGCGCCACCCGCAATTTTCGCCACAATTCGGGATTTCGATGCCCCAAGTTTGATCATATCATCAACCAATACCGGGATGGCTGTATCTGCAAATTTCGCTTTATTGTCTGAGCTGCGGGCTTGTGTAGATAAGGGTAACATGATATGAGCTAGCCCACCAATTTTAGCCACCGGATCAAAGAGGCATATTCCAATACAAGATCCAAGACCGGCAGTCATTAAATTAGCAGGTGCTTTTGCTGTCTTTAGATCAGCCATTCCCACCTTAACAAGCACGCCATCACCTCCCCATCCCAATTGCCTGCGGTTCAAACGAAAACTGATTATTGTTGCGTTAAATTAAGAATCACTTTATCCAAGTTAATCAACATCAGTAAGCGTTGCCCTAATTTACCTACACCAGAGATAAATTCTTGATCAATGTTGTTATTGGCCATCGGTGGTGGCTCAATGTCATTGACAGGAACGGTCAACACTTCCGATACACCATCAACAATAATCCCTACGGTGATATCTTTTATCTTAACAATGATAATGCGCGTTCGATCCGTTACATCACGCATGGGTAGGGAAAAAAGTTTACGTAAATCAATAACAGGTACTACATTACCACGAAGATTGACTACACCCTCCACATAACCTGGTGCTTTAGGAACACGTGTGATGGTCAACAATCGAACTATTTCTTGTACATAATGAATATCGACACCGTACTCTTCATCAGCCAGAGAAAAGGCGACCAATTGAATCTCCTGTAAAGATTGCGTTTCGTCCATTGTTATCAACTCCTAATATAGCGTTCCTACATCGAGAATTAAAGAAACATGACCATTGCCAAGGATCGCTGCTCCGGCAATTCCTCGGACCCCTTGCAATAATTTCCCGGGAGATTTGATAACAATTTCTTGTTGCCCAATTAACGAATCGACAATTAATCCTGCTTTTTTGTCACCTTTACGAACAACAACCACATAAAGTTCTTCTTCCTCAATCGCCTCTTCATGCACTTCTAACAAGTTACGTAACCGCACTAACGGTAACACGTTGCTACGCAACAAGATAACTTCTTGATTTTGTACGTTGCGAATTTGTTCTGGTTGAATACTGGTGGTTTCATCAATCGTACCTAATGGAATCGCATAGATTTCCGAACCAACATGAACCAGCAGTGCTTGGATAATCGCCAATGTCAAAGGCAAGCGAATTTTAAACTTCGTTCCGATCCCAGGTTTGCTTTCAATCTCTACAAAACCGCTCAATGCCTCAATCTTGCTGCGCACAACGTCCAATCCAACGCCCCGACCGGAGATATCGGACACTTTTTCAGCCATTGAGAATCCTGGCAGCCAGATCAACTGAACGGAAGCAGCATCATCCATCTGCTCTGCTTCTTGGGCCGTAATTATTCCTTTCTTCAGTGCTTTTTCTCGAATCTTAGCACCATCAATGCCTTTACCATCATCATTAACTTCAATCACTACGTGGTTACCTTCGTGTTTGGCGATCAAACGAACAACCGCTTCTACCGGCTTGCCGGCATTAAGACGTACCGAAGGAACTTCTACCCCATGATCGATAGCGTTACGAATTAAATGAACTAAGGGATCACCGATTTCATCAATGACGGTACGATCCAACTCTGTTTCGCTGCCCTCAATGATCAAATTGATTTCTTTCCCTAATTCCTTCGCCAGATCGCGAACCATCCGGGGGAAACGATTAAATACTTGCTCAACCGGTACCATCCGCACTTTCATCACAACATTTTGTAAATCCGTTGTGATGCGATCGATATGTTCAATGGTTTCATTTAGTTCAGAAATGTTGCTGGTCGTTGATATTTGTTCCAACCTTGTTTTGTTAATGACTAATTCTCCAACCAGATTCATGAGGCTGTCCAGGCGTTCAATATCTACACGAACCGTTTGGCTTCCCTTGCTCTTACGCACTTGCTCCGTAGTCGGTTGAGCTTTTACAACCGTTGTATCGATCACATCAGCATGTTTCGGCGATTGCTCAGTTTCATGAGTTTCATGGGTTTTATGGGTTTCTTCTGTTTCTTTTGGCATGATTTCATCATTGGGCCTCGTTTCAAAATCAATGCTTCTGATCGAGGCAATTTTAATCTCAGAAATCGTCTCTAACGCCTCGACTAATCGCTGCTGATCTTCCTGAGTAACCACAACGACTTCAAACGTATAGTCGAATTTTTCATCCTCAAGCTCTTGTACAGACGGTACCGACTTGATGACTTCACCGATCTCTTCAATATTGCGAAATACCATATAAACCCGAGCTGCCCGCATTACACAACTTTGCTCAATCTCGACATTAAGCAGAAAAGCGTTAAGGTTTTTACGCTGCGCCTCATGCAAAAGGGAAAGTTCATAGGAATTGAATTCGAAAGAAACGGGCCCATTAATGAGCGGCTTAATGGCGGTAGGCACATCTTGCTGTTTTACCATTTTCGGTGGTGGTGCAGCAACAAATCCACCTTGACTGGCACTACGTAAGCGATTAACTAAATCCGTTACATTCATATCACCGTTATCGCCACCGACAATGGACTCGACCATATTTTCTAATGCATCAAGACAACGGAAAAGTAAGTCGATAATGTTTGTGTTTACGGCCATTTTTGCATTACGCAACTCGGAGAGAACATTCTCCATTTCATGGGTTAATTCCGCGATCCGTTCATACCCCATGGTGGCTGACATTCCTTTGAGCGTATGGGCCGATCGAAAGATCTCATCAAGAATCGCATGATTATCGGGATTAGCTTCCAGCTCTAAAATTTTCTGATTTAACGATTGTAAGTGTTCCCGTGATTCTTCCATAAACATGTCCATATATTGATTCATATCCATCGGGGAGCACACCTCCATCTTTGCCAAACTACTTGTAATACAACTGTTTAACAATTTCATCAGCCACATCCGTTAAAGGAACAACACGGTCAACACAACCAGATTCTATCGCTACTTTTGGCATCCCAAAGACAACGCAAGTCGAAGCATCTTCAGCGATTGTACGACCTGACCGTTGCTTGATCAACTTCATCCCCTCCGTTCCATCACTACCCATACCAGTTAGAATGACGCCAACCATATGTGACCAAAATTGTGAAGCTGCCGATTTCATCATGACATCAACAGCAGGTCGATGCCCCCCCACAGCAGGCTCTTGATTAAGATTTATCCACATCTGTGAACTGCCACCGGAAGTCCCTGTTACTCGTACTGTCAAATGGTAGTCACCGGGGGCAATGTAAACAACACCCGGTAGAATCGGCTCATCATGCTGTGCTTCCTTAACTTTTAATGCCGACGATAGATTTAGTCGTTCCGCTAAAGATCGGGTAAAACCGGGAGGCATATGTTGAACTACAAGCACGGCAGCACCTAAATTGGCCGGTAATCGTGGGATCACTTCGTAAAGCGCTTTCGGACCTCCTGTTGAAGTACCCAATAAGACCAGTTTCTCGAGCCGTTCACCCATTTTAGCGGTAGGTAGTACAGAAGGACGCTGAGAAGTCTTAGCGATGGTCGGTGCCACGGGCGCGGTAACATGTAGCGTGGACTTCGTGCGTATTTTGACTGACGCCGCCACACGTAATTTCGTGATCAATTCATCACGCACCTTATGAATGTCAAGTGATATTGTTCCAGATGGCTTTGCAACAAAATCAACTGCACCCAACTGCAATGCTTGCAACGTGGCTACTTCTCCGGCTTTCGTTAAGCTTGATAGCATCACAACCGGCACTGGGCTTTCACGCATGAGACGCTCAAGCGTTGTTAAGCCATCCATGACCGGCATCTCTACATCAAGCGTAATTACATGGGGAGATAGTTGTTTAACCTTTTCTAACGCTTCCTGACCATTACGTGCTGTACCAACAACAACAATATCTGATTCCGAGCTAAGCATATCGGATATAACTTTACGCATGAATGCAGAATCATCAACAACAAGAACTTTTATATTTTGCAAACCTATCACTCCTGGCTACCTGTATCAAGAAAAAACGTATCATGAAAAATAAAATTTTAAATTCCACAATAACGCTATAATCTCCTGCTTATCTAATCTTATAATTCTATAATTTATCAACGGATTCCTATAAATGGGAACTAGGCGAAAAATTGCTTTACTCTCATAAATAAACGAGTCATTCCACCAGTTTGTATATTTTTAGGTGATACCCGACAAATCCCTGCTGCAAGTATCGAGATTGCTTGGGCTGCCGGAGTTTGTTCATTTTGCAAGTAAAAAGGGGTCTGCTGTTTTACCGCCTTGGATATGTTCACATCTTCAGGAATAAAACCTAATAATTTAATTTCTCGATTGAGAAATCGTTCTACTGCTGTTGAAAGTTTTTTAGTTACCATTTCGCCTTCAAGGTTATTTTCTACTCGATTAACAATCAAGCTGATTGGTTTGTTTTTTTGCTTCACAACAACCGATTTAATCAGTCCATAGGCATCGGTGATTGATGTTGGCTCCGGAGTGGTTACAACAATCAATTCATCAGCAGCGTATATATAAGATAAGACATTCCGTGATATCCCCGCCCCAGTATCAATAAGCAGAATATCGGTAGCATTTTCAATGTCAGCAAGTCCCGCGATAAGCAAGTCTAATTCTTGTTCACTTAGATTGGCCAGTTCGGCGATTCCCGATCCTCCGGAAATAAGTCGTATTCCATTGGGACCATCAAAGATAATGTCCCGGAGTTGTTTTTCACCTCGGAATACATGATAAAGATTGAAGGGATGTACCTTACCCAAAATTACATCAATATTAGCCATACCCATATCGGCATCGATGATCATCACTCGTTGACCATATTCCGTAAGGGCCAATCCAAGATTTAGCGTGACATTGGTTTTACCGACTCCTCCTTTGCCACTTGATATACAAATAATTCTTGTTGTCGGTCGCTTGCCGGTAATTTCTTCTTCAACTTGTCGTTTAACATTGCGCATCATTGTGCGTAACTTTTCTGCTTGATCGTTCATTGCATTTCTCCAAAAATCAAGCGTGCCAGTTTAGCCGGATCGGCGATTTCAATATCATCAGGTACATTTTGCCCCGTAGTAACGTAAGAAAGCGGGTTTCCAGTTTGCTGAATTACTTGCAACATTGTGCCGTATTGTGTTGTTTCATCCATTTTCGTAAAGATAATCCGTTCAAAATTTAAGTGATTATAGGAATTGAGAATTTGGTCTAAATCCTTGCCTTTGGTGGTCATCGATAATACTAAACAGAGGCTTGATGGTTGCGCTGCCTCCACAAAGGCGCGTAATTCTTCCATTTGTCGTTCATGCTTATGGCTGCGCCCGGCCGTATCGATCAAGATCAAGTCTTTATCCCAGTTACGCTCAATGGCTGTACGCAGCGTCGGTGGTGAGAACACGACTTCTACAGGTACACCAATGATTTCCCCAAACGTTCGTAATTGTTCTACCGCTGCGATACGATAGGTATCGGCCGTAATCAAGCCGACTTTACGTTTTTGTACAATGGAGAAGGTTGCTGCTAATTTGGCAATGGTCGTTGTTTTGCCTACACCTGTCGGTCCAATCATCATCACCACGTGAGAACCATTACCTGGTGGAGGTAAAACAATCGGTTTCGGCTGACCAAGTATCGCTTGAATTAACGCGATTGCTTGCTGGTTATTTTGTCGCGTATCAAGTGGCATGATTTTAGAACAGATTTGATCAGCTAACCGGAGTTCAACATCATTTTTAATCAGTAGCTGATGAATTCGGTGAATGTCGGAAGGCAGATCTTCGGCTGGTTGATTCAAACGCTCTAAGATCTCTCCAACCATTCCTTTGATTTCAACCATTTCTGCTGCCATGGTTTCTTTTAGTGGATCACTTTCTTTCATTGGATTGGGCGCAGGCGAACTCGGAATTAAGGTAAAGCTACTTCCCACGGCCGGTTGTGACGGCGGTGCTATGGTTGAAGCGCTTAATCGGGTTTGCGTTGGTTTTAGTTGTAACGTTGAAGGATTGAGCTTTGAAAGCGTCGTTTCTTTCGCTGCGAACGTCGGTTCTTCTACCGCTCCGGTGATCTCAATCATTTCTCGCGAGATCAAACCAAAAAAACGACGGTTTTGGACTTTGCGTGTATGCAAAATCACGGCATCCGCTCCCATTTCGCTTTTCAATCGCGCCATAGCTTCTTGCATCGTGGCCCCGACAAATCGTTTGACTCGCACGTTAGCTCACCATTCCAATCGATTGAACTTCAATTTGCATACCAACCTCGTTGTAGGATAGAACAACCAACTGAGGTATCACACGTTCTGTCATGCGCTTGAAATAAAGTCGAACAATTGGCGCACAAAGCACAACCGGTTGATAACCCATTTGTGTGACCCGTTCTACTTCACTTACAAGCTTATTGGCGATAATCTGGACCTCCATCGGATCAAGAGCTAAATAACTTCCTTGTTCCGTTTGTTGAATCGCTTCGCGAATTTTATTCTCAAGCATGGGATTTAAGGTAATCACATTCAATTGATTAGTCCCTGGCATCAGATAAGGTTTTACAATCTGGCGAGCCAGTGCTTGGCGTGCATACTCAATCCAAATATCAGGATCTTTCGTCATCCGCGCATGATCAGCCAGTGATTCCATGATCGTCACCAGATCCCGGATCGGTACCCGTTCATTAAGCAGTCCTGCCAAAACTTTTTGCAAATCACCCACGGTCATCAAGTCGGGAATCAACTCAGATACTACCGTCGGGTTCGATTGCTTGACATGATCGAGCAAGGTCTGCACATCTTGACGTCCAAGAACCTCTGCCGCATGGGATTTAATCACTTCGGTCAAATGAGTCGCTACTACGCTGGGTGGATCGACGACGGTATATCCGGCCAATTCTGCTTGATCGCGCATCTGGGAAGGAATCCATTTGGCCGGTAAACCAAAGGCCGGCTCTTTTGTATCGATGCCCCCAATACTGCCATCATCATATCCCGGAGACATGGCCAGGTAGTGATCAATTAACAATTCTCCTCCGGCCACTTCAACGCCCTTAATTTTAATCGAATAGGCACTTGGCTTGAGTTGCATATTATCGCGTAGACGAATGGGTGGCACAATCAAGCCTAGTTCCAAGGCACATTGACGCCGGATCATGATCACACGATCAAGTAAATCGCCACCTTGTTGCGTATCGACAAGGGGGATTAAGGCATAGCCCATCTCTAATTCCAAAGGATCCACATCCAAGAGAGAGATAACATTTTCGGGTTTCTTGATCTCTTCGATTTCTTTTTCCTGCGCCTTTTCCATCTCAGCAACAACCGATTCTTTTTGTTCTTTACTGAGTCGATAACCGAGAAAAAACAGTACGCCACTCATCGATAATAACGGTAGCGGCGGCAACCCAATTAACCCAAGTAACGCGAGCATACCTGCGGCGATCTGTAGAACACGAGGGTAATTGAAGAGCTGGTTCCGTAAATCTTCAGCGAGATTCGATTCCGAGGCTGCCCGTGTAACAATAATACCGGTTGCGGTGGAGATCAGCAGTGCCGGTATTTGCGTCACCAGACCGTCACCGACAGTTAATATGGTATATTTCAGGGCTGCCTGAGAAATCGATAACCCTTTTTGTAATACGCCAATAATAAAACCGCCGATAACGTTGATGGCCACGATAATGATCCCGGCTATCGCGTCACCTTTGACAAACTTGGTAGCACCGTCCATGGCGCCAAAAAAATCAGCTTCTCGTTGAATATCTTTACGGCGTCGTTTGGCTTCAGCTTCGTTAATCATACCTGCGTTTAAGTCGGCATCGATCGCCATTTGCTTACCGGGCATCGCATCAAGGGTAAATCGAGCTGCAACTTCCGCTACCCGCTCGGCGCCCTTGGTGATCACGATAAACTGAATGATCACCAGAATCAAAAACACGACAAAGCCGACAACAGGATTTCCAGCGAGCACAAAAGTGCCGAACTTTTCGATCACTTCTCCGGCATACCCGTTCAATAAGACCAACCGCGTCGATGATACGTTCAGTGATAAGCGAAACAAGGTCGTAATTAACAGAAGCGAGGGAAATACTGAGATTTCCAATGCCCCTTGAATAAAGATCGTCACCAGCAACAAAATCATGGCGATGGTAATATTGATGATCAGCATCATGTCCAGCAGAAACGAAGGCAAAGGAATGATCATCATGACAACGGTACCCAAAATCGCTACCGCTACGGCTAAATCTGTATATCGAATCGATGGTGTCGATACTTGGGGTACGGACATGAATGCGCCTCCTCTCCTCGATGCTGATCAGTCAGATGGTTCCATCCACCGCATTCATCATTTCTCGATTACGCCCGTTTACGCTTCAAGCGATAGACAAAGGCCAGCACCTCTGCAACCGCTTGAAAAAATTCCGCTGGAATTTCCTGGCCAATCTCTACAACTTGATAAAGGGCACGAGCTAACGGTTTGTCCTCAACCAGGGGGATCTCATGCTGTTTCGCCACTTCACGTATACGAAAAGCAATCAAGTCTTGACCTTTCGCCAGTACAACCGGCGCTGTCATACTGGCACCATCGTAACGCAAAGCCACAGCAAAATGCGTCGGGTTGGTAATGACAACATCAGCTTTCGGTAATTCCTGCATCATTCGTTGCATTGCCATTTGTCGCATTTTTTGTCGAATACGTCCTTTGATTTGCGGATCGCCTTCCGATTGCTTATTTTCATCTTTTACTTCTTGCTTACTCATTTTGAGCGAGTCTTCGGTGCGATAACGTTGGAAGAAATAATCCAGCGCTGCCACAAGAATTAACAACCAAGCAACACGATAAGCAACATCATAAGCGATTTGACAGATCAAGGTGATCGCCAGTTGTACATCCAAGCCAAGCATTTTGGGAAAAAGGCCGATATAGTCCATTACAGTGGAGATTGCTACGTAGCCAACAATGAAGATTTTTAACATCGATTTAACTAATTCCGCAACTGACTGAATGGAGAAGATCCGTTTAAATCCGTTCAAGGGATTAAGACGAGCAAAGTCCACTTTCAGGCCTTCTACGGAAAAATAAAAACCCACTTGCAGATAGTTGGCCACCAATCCCGCCAGTAAAGCAACAAGTAGAATCGGTGCAATTAATAAAAGTACTTGGCTAAATAAATCTAAGGCAACGGTAAACACTAATGTCGGAGTAACTGGCTGCAAAATCGTTTCAGTAAAAATGCGCACCATAATCAATTTCGTCCCGTGAAAAATCGACGGTGCAAAACTGTTTAAGGCAACAAAACAACACAACATAATCAGTGCGGAATTAACTTCAATACTTCGCGCAATTTGGCCTTTTTTACGAGCATCTTGACGCTTTTTTTCGGTTGGTTTTTCAGTTTTTTCTCCGGCAAACCACTGCAGATGCCAGTCAATCATACTATTCACCTTCATCATTGCTGCGGTGTCGATGGATAAAAAAACCGCAAAAAGCCACTTAGTTGATCAAAGTCAATGGAAAAAAGCTTGTCTAGAGCATCAAGATAAAAAGGAATAAGCACCCACATGGCAGCTAACCCAACCAGTAATTTCAGCGGTACACCGACGACAAAAATATTTAACTGCGGTACCGTTCTTGCCACGATGGCCAGAGCAAAATCAGTAATCAACGTAACTGCCAAGATCGGCATGGCCAGTTGAATACCGGTTAAGAAGACGCCCGAAAATACACGTGCCATATAATCGGCCATGGCCCCGGCATCAACTTGCCCCCAAAGCGCTTGCGTAATCGGAATCGTATGGAAGCTTTCAATCAACGCTTTAACTATCAATAGATGTCCGTCAAAGATAACAAAGATCAGTAAGGCCAGTAACTGTAGAAAGTTGCCGGAGATCGGCGCCTGTCCACCCCATAAGGGATCAATTACACTGACGATCCCTAAACCGAGTTGTACATCGATCATTTGTCCGGCGATCATGATCGCTGAAAAAACAAATTGAAGAATAAAGCCGATCGCTACACCCAGTAAAGCTTCTTGGACAACGGTTAAAGCATAGGGAAAAAGCTCACTCGGTACGGGTGGCAACTTTTCCGCCGGTAATGAAAAAAATACGATCAACGCCAAGAAAAAAGATGTACCGGCTTTTCCCAATGTTGAAAAGCCGCGCTGGTTAAAAATCGGTGCCAGAAGCATAATACCGGATACACGGACAATAATTAATAACAACGTATCCAAGCGCATTTGCAGTACCGTGAGAATATTATCCACTTTATGCGACCTTCCTTTGGCTCATCGGATCACTGCAAAGCGTTGAAGTTCCCCCAAAATGCCGATGGCATATTCCAACATGGACTGCAGCATCCAAGGGCCAAAAAAAATCATAATCACCAACACAACAACGATCTTCGGAATAAAAGCCAAGGTCGCTTCTTGGATTTGCGTTGTCGCTTGAAAAATACTGACCAACAGACCGCTAGCCAAACTACCGATCAGCAACGGTGCCGAAATCCAAAGCACGGCCCATAAGGCTTCCCTGGCTAATTGATTGACAAGATCTGCTGTCATAGAACTAACCAACTCCAGACTTATTGATAGCTGATGATGAGTGACCGGATGATTAAGTACCAGCCATCAGCTAAAACAAATACAATCACCTTAAACGGAAGCGAAATCATCATCGGTGGCAGCATCATCATCCCCATGGACATCAGGACCGAAGCGACAATCATATCGATCACAATAAAAGGCAAATAGATAACTGCACCAATTTGGAAGGCGGTCTTTAATTCGCTGAGAATATAGGCCGGAATAACCACACGTGTAGGTATATCTCGATAGGTTTGGGGTTGCTCGATATCTGCTAAATTAACGAACAAAGCCAGATCTTTTTCCCGTGTTTGCTTAAACATAAAGGTACGGAGCGGATCAAGTGCTTTTTCCAATGCCTCATCCTGCTGAATTGTTCCGGCAAGATACGGTTGCAGCGCCTGATCATTAATCTGAGTCCATGTAGGCTGCATGATAAAAAACGTAAGAAAAAGTGACAATCCAATCAAGATTTGGTTCGGCGGCATCGTTTGCAAGGCTAAAGCGGTACGAGTAAAATGCATCACGATCAAGATACGGGTAAAACTCGTCATCATGATCAAGATGGACGGAGCAAGCGACAACACCGTCAGCAAAAAAAGGATTTGTAAATTTTTCGACACGTCAGCCGGTTCCGTCGATGACTCGACACCAATACTTACCGTCGGAAACTGAATCGGTGCAGCCGAAGCAACCGTAGCATCCATAAAGCCTATCGCTATGAATAGGCAAAACAAGATGAGCCAGCGGTTCCACTTCTTCATGGTTGCTCCCCCTTTTGGGGAGACTTATCTTCATTGCTCATCTTGGTTTGTTGCAAAAGGGCAAGCTGATGATTAATTTTTTCTTGAAAAGAATCATCGGTAGCCGGCTTTGTCAATCGCTGCAAATGAGTTAACCATTTTTGCCAAGGTAGCGTCCCCTCTGTCGATAATAGGGCATTTTTCTGATTATCTCGTGATTGACGCATTGCTTCGATGATCGCCGGATCGGTAATTTCCATAATCGGCTGCACCGCATGCTCTGTAATAGCAAGAACAAAAAAACGTCCGGCAAGTTCCGTTACATAAAGGCTACGATTTGGGCCTAAACTCGCTTGATCGATGACGGCTACCCAATCACCTATGGCTGTCGAGGCCATACTACGGCGCAAAAATCGCGCTGCTCCCCAACCAACAGCCCCAAGCACACCAATGACAATGATCATACGAAAAAGCAATTCAACTGTGCTCGTTGCTGCCGGTGGACTTACAGCTGTATCTACCGCAAGGTACGCTTGATCTTGAAAATTCGCCGTTTCTTTTTCAGGGGCAGCCAACACCGGATGAGCACAGGCGAATACCGCTAGCAAAAGTGTCGCAACCCCAATGCGCATGCTTTGATATGTGCGGGTTCGCCAGAAAAAACTCACATGTTTAACCTCCCCCCTGAATTTTCTGGTTTAACTTAAGGCTTTACGAACTGCTTCAAGTACCCGGGCCGGCTGAAAAGGTTTAACGATAAAGTCCTTGGCACCCGCTTGAATAGCATCGATAACCATCGCTTGTTGCCCCATAGCGCTGCACATGACAATACGTGCATTCGGATCAATCGCCCGGATTGCCCGCACTGCATTAATTCCATCCATTTCTGGCATCGTAATGTCCATCGTCGTCAAATCCGGTTTATGTTCTTTCCAGCGTTCTACGGCAATTGCACCATTTTCAGCTTCCGCAACAACTTGATACCCGTTTTTTGTCAGGATATCTTTCACCATCATGCGCATAAAAGCTGCATCATCCACAATTAAAATCCGATTTGACACTTTCAAAACCTCCATTTTTTATTGCAAATTTAAGATACGCTCCATCGGTTGAACAATATCGGTGATTCGGACGCCAAAGTTTTCGTCAATAACCACCACTTCCCCTTTAGCTACCAGTTTCCCATTGACCAAGATGTCAACGGGTTCACCGGCCAGTTTATCAAGTTCGATGACGGAACCAGGTCCAAGTTCCAGAATATCTCGAATCGTCTTTTTGGCTTTCCCTAATTCCACGGTGACTTGTAAGGGCACATCCATGATCAATCCAAGATTGGTGAGATCCTTACCCGTAGCTTGTTCTTGAAGTGGTGTAAATTGCACAGGTTGTACTGGCACTGGAGGCGGAACTGGCATCGGACTGGGTGATGGTGGATAGTTCCCATAAGCCGGTGGTGGATATCCCCAACCGGGATAACTACCCATACCAGACGGTGCCCCCGGCATCATCCCTGGTGCTCCTGGCATCATCCCTGGTGCTCCTGGCATCATCCCTGGTGCTCCCGGCATCATCCCCGGTGCTCCCGGCATCATCCCCGGTGCTCCTGGCATCATCCCTGGTGCTCCTGGCATCATCCCTGGTGCTCCCGGCATCATCCCTGGTGCTCCCGGCATCATCCCCGGTGCTCCTGGCATCATCCCCGGTGCTCCTGGCATCATCCCCGGTGCTCCTGGCATCATCCCTGGTGCTCCCGGCATCATCCCCGGGGCTCCCGGCATCATCCCTGGTGCCCCTGGCATCATCCCCGGTGCTCCCGGCATCATCCCCGGGGCTCCCGGCATCATTCCTGGTGCTTCCGGCATCATCCCCGGTACTTCCGGCATCGCAGTTGACACAGGTATTTCTTCTGCCCCCATACCAGGTTCAGAGGGGTCACCAATTAAACCACGTACCAACATCTTCGCAAAGGGAATGGGATAGATCTGCATTAATTCACTGTCAACTAACCCTTCGATAACCATGCGAAAAGAAACTTTCACGATCGGATCGCCAATGGGATATTCTAATTTCTCGGTAGCTAAGTTTATATAGTTAAGATCAGGCGGCGAGATATCAATTTTTTTATTGAGCATCGTCGCCATAGAGGTGGAAGCTGAACCCATCATCTGGTTCATCGCTTCCGAAATCGCACTAAAATGTAATTCTGTCAGATCAACCGGTGGCGCCGTTCCATCACCACCCATCATTAAATCAACGATGACGGCTACATCTTTTTGATGAATGATTAGGACATTGTTACCTTCCAGACCGGCAGTGTATTTTACATCAACGACAACAAAGTAAGCAGGATGATCTTTTTCAATATCTGACCTAGATGTTACAGAAACTTGTGGCGTTGTAATATCAACTTTGCGCCCTAACAGCGTAGACAACGTCGTGGCTGCCGTACCCATAGAAATGTTCGAGATCTCACCGATAACGTCTTTTTCCATATCAGTGAAATCGAGATGACTATAGTCTAATTCATTTTCCGTATCACCTTCCGGAATCTCTGCGCCTCGTAACAAGGCATCAATCTCTTCTTGTGACAAGACGCCGCTATTCATCATCGAGCTCAACTCCTTCACTTAAGGTTGAAACAATCTGGATGCCCATCTTGGCACCAAATGTGCCTGGACGCCCCCGATATTTGGGACGTTGACCAATCAAAATCTCTAATTCTTGATCAGCACGATTATCGAGTTGGATCACATCCCCTTTTTGCAAATCCAGAAGTTCACCAATGGTCAACGTTGTTCGACCTAGCAACACAGATAAGGGAATGGCAGCTCTTTCAAGGCGATTACGCAGAACTTCCAGTTGTTCCGGTGTTCGCTCTTTTCCTGTATTGGAAAACCAGAAATGAGCGCTTAACTTGTTAATAATCGGCTCTAACAAAATATAAGGTAGACATATATTCATCAAACCTTCAACGCCACCGATTTTACATGAGATGGTGATTAGCACAACCATTTCAGTGGGCGCGACAATCTGAATGAATTGCGGGTTGGTCTCAATCAATTCCAAACGGGCTTTTACACGGGCAATGTTCTCCCATGCTTCGGTAAAATTGTCGAGCATACGTCGCGTTGTACGTTGAAATACAGACTGTTCAATCTCCGTCAAAGCACGGATCTTCTCAGGGGCTTGACCCAACCCGCCAAAAAGACGCTCAATAATGGAAAAGGCGATATTCGGGTTAATCTCCATGATACCATTGCCATCTAAAGGGGCCATGGTGAAAATGTTGATGATCGTTGGGTTAGGTATTGATCGAATAAACTCTTCATAAGTCAACTGATCAACGGACATCACGGAAATTTGCACAAGCGTACGCAGATTGGCCGAAAAATAAGTAGTTAAGCTACGGCAATAGTTCTCATAAATAACTTGCAGTGTGTGAATCTGATCCTTAGAAAACTTATTCGGCCGTTTGAAGTCATACATGCGGATCTTGGAAGCCAGCTCTTCCTGCTTAGCCTCATCGGCCGTAACATCACCACTGGCGAGGGCGGCTAGTAATGCATCAATTTCTGCTTGGGAAAGTACCTCAGCCACTTCCGCCCCCCACCTCCCTGTACTATCTTTAAAATCATACTATTGATAAATAAAATCGGAAAAATAAACTCCACGGAATTTATCAGGACCAAAATATTTATTCAATGACACAAGTATTTCCTTTTTTACCTTTTCACGTGCTTCCGGTGTTTGCAGATCTTCAACCGTCTTTGCCGAAAGAATCATCAGAATCCGGTCACGGATCAACGGTGTTTGCTCTTTTAGTGCAGCCATCTTCTTTTCGTCTTTTTTCTCTTCGTTAAGCTCGATGGCTACTTTCGTCACCAGGTAGCGTTTACCGCCCGGATCAGCCAAGTTCGTTTTGAACTCACCGACATCGAAGACAACACCAGGTGTTTTCGGTGTTTTTGCCGCTTCCTCACCTGCATGATCCGTCGCAGAAAAGAAAAAATACCAAACTGCACCGGCTGCAATCGCTGCAACAAGGACAACAACAGCCCCAATGATTAGCAGCTTTGACATTCCGCCGCCCTTGGCATTTGGTTCTTTTTCCTTTTCTTCTTTATCTTCCATGACCAAATGCGCTCCTTCCGTCCGGTTAATCGATTCCTAATCTGCTCATACCACTGACTATCCTGTTCCCTCTTTATATTCGTTATCAGTGTATCAGCTCCTGCTTTTTTATAATTGCAAGAATTTTGGCCCTTGCAAACAAGCATGTCGATAAGCAACGATACGTTCAATCAAGCAATCAATGCTTTCGCTAACAATAAGCCTTTTGCCACCGATTAAGGTAATCGTTGAATCTGGTCTTGCTTCCATTGTTTCAATCATTTCCGCATTGATCACAAATTCTTCACCATTTAGCAAGTGTACCTTGATCAAATTCGCATTCCTCCGACGAGGGTCAGCAAGCCTGCCGCTTCGGCAGGCTTGCTGACCTTAGCTTATCTAGCGTTTTAAGTTGACTAACTCCTCAAGCATCGTGTCCGAAACGGTGATAATCCGGTTATTTGCTTGGAAGCCCCGCTGGGTTGTGATCATGTCGGTAAACTCTTGTGCCAGCTCTACGTTCGACATCTCTAAGTTGCCAGGCATAAGTGCTCCACGCTGACCGGTGCCCGGCATACCGATATCTCGGGTACCAGAGTTCATTGAAATTATATACATATTTTCACCGGTCTTGACCAAGCCGCTGGGATTGGGAAAAGTTGCTGTAGCAATTTTAGCGATAGGGATGCTCACACCTTGAAAAATCCCGGTGATCATACCGGTTGCATCAATGGAGTAGGATTGTAACGTTTCAATGGTTGCATCTTCATTGCCCAAATTAGCGATCGATTCTTTAATATTGATCGCCTTCGGCAAGCTGGCATCAGGAAGCGGTGTTGGTGGCGCCGGTATTTCTGGAAATTCCCCACCGGTTTGGACGACCCATCCCATAACCTTACCACCGTTATCAGTGCGAACTAGATTATAATCTTTATCGAAATCAAAGTTGCCTGCCCTTGTATAGTAAGGCTCAGGGCCACCACTATCCAACATAAAATAGCCATCACCGGCTATAGCTAAATCGGAGTTTTTGCCAGTTGAGGACGGACTACCGCTCGTCTGAACCGTTTCGATAGCTCCCGTTTGCATGCCTAAACCAACTTGCATCGCGTTGACGCCGCCACGCACTCCCGCCGGTGCAGCAGAACCGCGAATGGTTTGATTAAGAATATCTTGAAAAACCACCCGGCTTTTTTTGAACCCGGTTGTATTGACGTTAGCAATGTTATTACCAATAACATCCATCTTGGTCTGGTGGTTACGTAACGCAGTTACAGCAGAATAAAGCGATCGCATCATAGCGTTATCTGACCTCCCAACGTTGTGTTCGATCGTAACCGCTTCTGTCATTCAGCGGTTAAAGGCATCCTCTCTTGAGGTCCGGCCTTATCGCGATCAATCAAATGTTCATTCTGTGACAATAACGGTACTGTCAATATTAGTGAAAATATTATCTTGCATTCCTGCTTTATCAATAGCTGTGATCACTTTTCGATTACTAATAGAAACAACCAAGGCCAAATTGGGCATGACGATCAGCGAAGAGCGAGAGCCTTTTTGCTCAGCCTTATCAACAGCAGCTGTTAATTGTCTCATTTCTTTCTCACCCCAGGGAATGCCCCGTGTTGACATTCGTTGGGCAGCATGTGAAGAAAAAGTAATCTGATCAACTTCTTGATGGAGCACCTGCTGAAAGCTACGCGAAGATGAAGGATGGGCTCGATGTTCTGCTTTATTGATTCCGGGTAGTTTGGTAGTCATCGGTGCTGGCTGTATCCAAAGGCGCTGATCCATAAAGTTGCTTCTCACCCCTTTTGCACCTGCTTTTCATCGACTTGTTTGTCGAGTTACTGGGCATTGGTAATCGATTGGAGATCAGTCATCTTTACTTCACGGGTAACCGTTGTTTCGCCAATTTTGCCGTTAACGACCAACAATGAAACTCCATTTTTGTTGCGTACACCCGTGACTTGTCCCGATAAGATCTCCGTACTGCCGTCGGTCAAGGCATTACCTTGTTCATCCAACTTGGGAACTGTCGCTTCTACGTTCTTACCGATCATCGTGACCGAATAAAATTGGCTTTGCGAGCCCATCAGTTGCGTCAACACATTATTCATAGTGCTTAGTTGCTCTTCTTGCGTCTTTTGTAATTCTGCTAACCCTTCGGTCATATTTTTCATCTGTTCCAAGGAACTGAATTGCGCCATCTGCGCAATAAACTGAGTATTGTCCATGGGGTTCATCGGATCTTGATAACGTAATTGAGTGACTAGCAGATTTAAAAAATCATCCTTACCTAGGTTATTGTCCACTGACCGACTGTTGGCTGGTGCAGGGTTGGTAACTACAGGTCCTACATTGGCAACAACACTCATGGTATCACTTCCTTTCGCTAACTTATCATGCTAAATATTCAATAGAAGCGGTGCTACCCAAGCGCTCTACCGACGGTGTCGTAGTCGTTTCCGTCTCTTCGTTGCTAATATAAAAGTCACGCTCGAGACCATTCATGCTTTGTTTAGAAAAGTTATTCGTCCACAGCCCTTGCTGATCTCCTGGGTATTGCTGGCCCATACCGCGATCGTTAAGCCCTACATCAAGACTGTCAAAACGTAGGCCCATATCTTCCAGCGATTGACGTAATTGATCGAGTTGTGATTCAATCAACTGTTTGACTTGAGGATTATCGGCAATAAATTGTGCGGTAAAGACAGCGCCTTCCATACGCACCCGCACATCAAGATTACCGAGGAATTCCGGCTTTAGACGAATTTGCATTTCATGGGAACCGGGCTTATGGACACCTTTGACTTGATCAACAATTTGTCGAATAATTTCATAGCGGTCCTCAGTTGCTGTTGAAGCTTCGGCAGTTTGCTTTGCTCCTTGTGCAGCGATATCTTTTGTACTTGTAGCAGCGTCTGTTAATGCCACTCCCTTGCTACCATCGTTTGTCACGGTCAGATCAGCTGTTTTTCCTTTGATTCCACCATCTTGTGTCAAAAGGTTGTCCTTTGTCATTACCTGAACGGTGCTGTTGATCTGGCGTTGTCCCATGATTTCCGCTTGCTCAGGTTTTCCGTCACTGTTACCTACTAGCATTTGCATATCATTCGTCAACATTCCATCTTGCTTGCTATCTCGTCTTTTCCCGTCCTCACGGAGATCCTGCCGTATCAACTTCGACTGCAAAGCTTTTTCTGCATCCAGTTGACCTTCTTCTTGCAAAGCACTTAGTACTTGTTCATCTTGCTGCAGTTGATTGGCTTTAGCGCTTTGTTCCGTTGGTGTTGCAACGATCGAGGTTTGCGCTGCCATTGAGGTGGTGGCCACTTCATCATTTTGCTGAATTACTTGGTTTTGTATCAAAGGATTCGTGACGAGTCCGTTGCCGTTGACCTCAAGCGCTTGTTCGTTTCCATCAAGCTGATCAGTATCTTTAACATCCTGTCGATCCTGTACAGCACGATCGGCCGTTGGAGAACGGTTTACTTTTTCTTTACCGTAATTTTCATTGTTCTTTGAAGTTCCACGATTTATTCGTTGCGCTGAATTATCTTTAGCCACCACTTGTTCTTGCGGTTCATCTTTTATTGATGATGATTTATTCTGATTGGCCTTACTGGTTGCAGCTTTACTTTGTGCTGCTTGTTTTTGACTGGCCATAGCCTGAATTCGTTCACGATTCATATCACTTTGTGCAGTTAGGAAAGAATAATTGGCAATGGTACTGCTTTGGCCATTGCTCACATTCCGCCCCGATGCACTGACCCATTGTTGCAAACAATCTTGAAACAACGCTTGTTTCGAGGAACTGTTCATGGTTTTTACTGCTGTTTTTTCTACTGGTACATTCATTCCGGAAAGTGGGGAAACAAGTTGTCCCATTCTAAAACCTCCTGTTTCTGTCATTCCTAGTTCACGAACGGTATCATACTGTTTTAGCTGGCAAGGCATCGCCACCTTTCAAAAAATCGAACTACACCGAAGTCATCAGATTAACCAGCATGGCCGCACGGGAAGGGTTTGCTGCTGCAATCGCGGAAAGCAATTTGCCGGCAGCATCCTGATTCATTGCTCTAAGCACAGAGGCAGCCATGTTATCTTGCATCTGTTCCATCATCAATACGGCATCTGCAGAATTCATTGCCGCTAAGGTTGCTCCTAATTGCTGGTATTTTTCTTTCATTTGTGCGGTTTGCAGTTGATCCTTCAGCCGGTTATCATACTCTGTTCCTCCGGACGGATAGATGATTCGCGCCGCCCGAGCTGGTTCAAAAGCTGCCATCATTTTTGCTGCATCTTCAACTTCCATTAAGCCCAGCAAGCGACTGATATCGTCATCAGGAAATTCCTGCATGATCTTGGCCGCCGCGGCCGGTTTCATCGCCAGCAGTTTTTCCAGAAGTTTTTGATCACGAGCTTTTGCTTCTTCTGCCAATTTAATTTGTTCTTGCAACAAGGCGGCTTGCTTTTGTTTTTCTGCTTCGACCTGTTTTTTCTTTTCTACCTCTTCTGCTGATGGCTGCGGCGGTGCCGAGGCAGAGGCTGCTTTAGCAGCCTCTGCCTCGGCTAATTTTAAAGCGAGATCTGCATTTTCTGCTTGCAACTTGGCCATGTTGCGTTCTTCTAACGTCTGCTGAAAACCAATCTGGTCCGGTGTTTTTTGGGGAATCCAAGCTCCAACTACCGGGATTTGTTGTAGCCAGGGACGTGCATCGATAATACCTGCGACCTGAGCAGCTGCTACGGCGGCCATCCCGACAACGGGTATTGCCAGAATAAGCAACCACATCAACGACGATGTTGCGGTTTTTTTTCGATTCGCTGATTCTGCCACACCCTTCCCTCCATCGATCACTCAAGTTCGGCTCTTCCATGTCGCATCGTCGCTAACTCATCAAGGTAGATCTGTTCTTCTTCTAACATTTGTTTCTTGTATTCAGTTAGATGTTTTTCCCGAAGCTTTTCCAAAACTTTGCGCTCCTGCATCGCAGCGATTAAGCGCTGCCGGACAGCCTCCAGTTTTTGTTTTTCCTGATCAACCTGACGTAATTGTCTTTGTTCCTGAGCCTGCATTCGCTGCCAGTATCGGACAAACATCATACGCTCTTGCACATCAATGTTCACGGCCGACCGGTTACGAACATTTTGCATGGCTGAATCCATGTGTTGACGAATTTCTGCTAGCAATGTTTCTTGCTGTTCCAGCGCTTGCTGTTGAACTTGCATCTCACGTTTGACCATTTCTTCTTGATGCGTCTTGACCATCAGCGCTGTTTGTAAACGAAATTGAAAGCGCTTCATGATGAGAACAGATTCTGCATGCGGCCAACTGTATCCGCAAAAGAATTGCGCTCATCAATGCCCTGACATAAAAAACGACGACAATCATCAACGCGTGCGATGGCAAAATCAATACGTTCATTGGCCCCTCGTTGGTACGCCCCGATGTCAATCAAATCTTTTGCCTCCCGGTAGGTGGCCAATACTTGTCTTAATTGTGCTGCTGCAGCTCGATGTTTTTCGTCTACTAATTGAATCATTACACGACTGACACTGCTAAGTACATCAATAGCGGGATAATGGTTCTGCGCCGCCAGATTACGGGATAAGACAATATGTCCATCAAGAATACCGCGAACAGCATCAGCGATCGGTTCATTCATGTCATCGCCATCAACAAGTACCGTATAGAGTGCCGTAATTGTTCCTTTGTCAGCTGTGCCGGAACGCTCAAGCAACTTCGGTAACATCGCAAAGACTGATGGTGTATAACCACGGGTAGCCGGTGGCTCGCCAACAGCCAATCCGACTTCCCGTTGGGCCATGGCAAAACGAGTAACCGAATCCATCATCAATAAGACGTCACGCCCTTGATCGCGAAAATATTCCGCGATCGCCGTAGCGACAAAAGCGCCTTTTAAGCGAACTAAGGCCGGTTGATCGGAAGTAGCCACGACAACTACGGAACGGGCTAACCCTTCTGGCCCCAGATCTTTTTCAATGAATTCACGAACTTCCCGGCCCCGCTCACCGATTAGACCGATCACGTTAACATCGGCCGTCGTATTTCGAGCAATCATCCCTAATAGCGTACTTTTGCCTACACCGGAACCGGCAAAGATGCCGAGGCGCTGCCCCCTTCCGCACGTCAAAAGCCCGTCAATCGCCTTAACACCTAAGGGCAATACTTCGCTAATACGTGCCCGCGTCAAAGGGCTGGGCGGTTGGGCAACTAAAGGGTAAGCTTGGCGCGCTTCCCAAAAACTTTTACCGTCAAGGGGATAGCCAAGTCCGTCAATGACACGGCCAAGCATGGCATCGCCCACGTGAATCCGCAAGACATCGCCCGTAGCTAACACTTGTGAGCCTGGTCCGATTCCGGTCATTTCACCAAAGGGCATCAACAAGGTCTTTTTTTCACGAAAACCAACGACTTCGGCTCGAACGCGTTCACGGCCATCTCGTGTGGACAATAAACAAATTTCCCCCAGATTAGCACCGGGTCCATCGGCCTGAACCACGAGGCCAATGACCTGGCTAACCTTACCGTTCATGCGCACCGGTTCAAGCCGTTTGACCGCTTGTAGACATTTTTTTATCAAGTGATCACCCGTTCATAATGTCACAAATTACGCGCCGCACTTCTTCAAACTGGGCATCAATCCGCGCATCGACATAACCGTTACCTGTTTCTACAATGCATCCGCCGCGAGCAATGGTATCGTCTTTCTCAATGGACATGGTTCGCAAGCCTTTGATTAAGCTGTAAAGTTCGGGCTTAATGCGATCAATCAATGGATAGTCATCAGGATGAACACGAACGACAACTTGGCTCATATCCTGTACCTTGCTTAAAGCGGCCGTAGTAACAGCGATGACCGTTTCGCTGTTACTTTCGATTTCTCGGTGTAAAATCTTAGCTGCAATTTCCAAGGCTAATTCAACAATTTCTACTTCATGATTAGTAAGATAAGCAGCTTTCGCCTGACGAGCTACCTCGGCCTCTTGCCAAGCATTGGCCATGATCTGTTCCGCTTGCCCTTGGACATCCTGAAGTGCTTGCCCATAACCTTCCTGATAACCTTGCTCAACAGCCTTTGCTTTGAGTGTATTTCCTTCAGCGATCGCTTGGTTAATAATCGACTGAGCTTCTTCCCTGGCTTCGCGTAAAATCACCCCGGTCTGTTCTCGCGCTGTTTCCAGGAGTGATTGTACATGTCCTCGGGCTTCTTCAAGAATTCGTCGTGCTTCTTCCTCTGCATGGCGAGTTTTTTCTTTATGATCATTTTCAGTGATTTCCGTTACGCTCGGTTGCGCGGGAATCGTTTCCGGTAGCGGAACACGCGGAAATAAGGTCATCACCTTGGGCGAATTAATCGCCAAGGAAGAATGCTTGATTACCTTAGACAATGAGTTCATCGCCTCCTCCGCGGGCAATGATGATCTCGCCGGAATCCTCTAGTCTGCGAATCACATTAACGATACGCTGCTGCGCATCTTCTACATCACGCAAACGTACAGGACCCATGAATTCCATATCTTCGCGCAGCATGTCGGCAGCCCGTTTGGATACGTTTTTGAAAATCTTCTGTGCCACGTCATCACTCGATCCTTTGAGTGCCAGTGCCAGGTCTTTGGTATCGACTTCGCGCAACACTTGTTGAATGCCACGATCGTCCAGCAAGACAATGTCTTCAAAGACAAACATGCGTTTCTTGACTTCTTCGGCCAGTTCCGGATCTTGCACTTCCAGTGACTCGATGATGGCTTTTTCGGTGCTACGATCGACACGGTTGAGCATTTCCACGACGGCATCAATACCACCGGCTACGGTTTGCTCCTGTGTTACCAAGGACGATAATTTTCGTTCCAAAACCATCTCAACTTCCCGGATCACTTCAGGTGAAGTGCGATCCATCAAAGCAATACGTCGGGCTACATCGCACTGCCGTTCCGGCGGTAAAGCCGAGAGAATGACGGAAGCTTGATCAGGGCTTAAGTATGCAAGGATTAATGCAATCGTTTGCGGATGCTCTGATTGAATAAAGTTCAGCAACTGCGCCGGATCAGTACGACGGACAAATTCAAAAGGACGAACTTGCAAGGATGCCGTCAGACGATTAATGATCTCAATCGCTTTTTGCGACCCCACAGCTTTTTCTAATATTTCTTTGGCATAATCAATCCCGCCATTGTTGATGTACTCTGTTGCCATGTAAAGCTGATTAAACTCTTCCAACACAGCGTCACGGTTTTCCGGCGGGACTTTCCGGATCGTTGCAATCTCCAGCGTCATCTGCTCAATTTCTTCATCTTTTAGGTGCTTAAATACATTGGCAGACTTCTCCGGACCTAACGAAATCAGCAAGATCGCCGCTTTTTGCTTACCCGTCAAGTTCGGTTTAGCTGTTGCCATTACCTACGGTCACCCCATTTCATCGTTCATCCAAGTCTTGATTAAACGGGCAATCGCTTCTGGGTTGGTGTCAGATATCTCATCCAACTGATCACGAAGCTCTTGCTTTCTTTTCTCTTCCGGCGTTAATTCAACTACTGGTGCTGGAATCGGCGGCGGAGGCGGGGGTGGTGGTGGCGGCATAAGGGCTGCCAATCTTTCCGCTTCTGCGCGGGCCGCCGCTTGTTTGCGCTGGTAAGCACGCCATCCAAGATATCCTGCGCCACTAAGAAAAAGTAACGCTGCCACGGCCACACCAATCCAGATGTAAAGTTGCTGCATCTTCTGCTGTTCAGCAATTCGATTCAATTCGTCAGTCTGGGTGCGATCAAAGGCCATACCCACGACACTAACCTGTTCCACACGGGCCGGTACTTGTCCCGGTAACGGTTGTTGAATGGGATACTGAATCCCTACAGCTTGAGCTACGGCCTGTTCGTATTTTTGAGTTTCTTCCGGAGTCAGTCCATCACGATTGACAATAACGGAGACGCTGAGACGTTTGATCGTTGAACCCGGTGGTGTTACTACAAATGTCTCCGTCTTGGGAATTTCATTATTTGTCGTTATGTCCGTCTTGCTGTAATTACTTGTTCCCGTTGCCGTACTTTGTTGCGTTGGTATGTTCGCATTCGTTCCCGGTGTTCCGCCGGAACTTGAACCAGTACCGGACTCGATGATCTCTCGTTGCGACAAGGGGCCTACAGGTTTGCCATATTGCGATCCTTTGGTTTCGGACTGTGAGAAATCAAGTTCTGTCGCGACTTTAACAATCCCATTACCCGGTCCGACAACGCGGTTAAGCATATCTTGGGCTTTTTGCTCCAAGTATTTTTCAAATTCACGTTTCGCCGCAATCTGTTGGCTTGTAAGGCCCTCTAGGTTTGGTTTGTCCGCTGATTGGATCAAACCGTCCGATAAAACCGTCCCTGTGTGATCAGTGACGGTAACATTTTCAGGTTTCAGTGATTTTACACTGCGTGAAACTAAATGAATAATCCCTTGGATTTGTTTAGGCTCTAATTCGGTATATGGCTTTAATACCAACATGACTGATGCCGTTGCTTCCGAAGCATTCGTTTTAAATAAAGCATCTTGTGCCGGCACAATCATGACACGAGCATTTTCAACGCCAGGGACATTTTGTAATGTCCTGGCCAGTTCCGTTTCGGTGGCGACTTTTAGTCGAATGTCTCGTTCTTTATCGGTTTCACTGAAGCGGCTTTCATTAAACGTTTCAAAGCCCCAGCCTGAACCTTTCGGCAGTTGAGCATTCGCTAACTCCAATCGTAGGTTCGCCTGATCTTTCGCTGGCACGAGAATGGTCGAACCATCTTCAGGTATCTTAAAATCAACTTTGGCTTCCAACAACTTGGCGCGAATCGCACCGGCATCTGCCGGATCAAGCTTTGGATAGAGCGGCACATAGTCAGGCTGTCCCGCCCAAAAAACAAAGCCCCCTAAGGCAATCAACACGGTCAAAACCGATCCACCGATAATCAGTTTTTGCTGTAAGGAAAATCTACCTAACAGTTCACTGAGTTGCGATCGGATCTGTTCAAAGAGTTCATTCATCGGTTAATAGTCCTTTTCCCCGCGCGATTAAACTTGCAGACGCATAATTTCGTTATATGCCTCAATCGCTTTGTTGCGGACCTGAACGGTTAATTGAACGGCCATACTCGCTTTCTCCGCCGCAATCATGACCTGATGAAGATCATTCGATTGCCCTGAAACTAAAGCAACCGCTTGTTGATTCGCCTCTTTTTCAAGTTGTTGTACGCCTTTTACTGCACTTTGCAAAAAATCTCCAAAGTTTTGGCCTTCGACAGTTGCCTTGGCAGGACCTGTCGTTTCACGCTCGATCATCGGCGTTAGCGGCTTCAACATGGAGATTGGTGAACTTCCCATTATTCATCCCTCCTTGGAAGATTTGTTATACCAAAAATTACCCTTTACCGATTTCCAGTGCCTTTGTGGCCATTCCTTTGGCGGCGTTTACAGCTGTGACATTGGCTTCATAGGCACGTGTAGCCGAGATCATATCAACCATCTCCGTGACGGTATTCACATTAGGCATTCGTACATAACCTGCTTGCGGACCATTACGGATCGCATCGGGATGCTGAGGATCATAAACAAACTTAAAGGGTGCTTCGTCTTCAACAATTTGTACGACCCGAACGCCCGATCCGGGAGCATCAGTTGCTCCTGGCTCACCGGCATCGCGCAAAGCTTCCGCAAAGGAAACTCCACGCGTCCGCGTTTCAAAAACAGGGGCTTGACGCCGATAGGGAATTTGATTACCCTCCGCATCGGTTTGACCGGTACGGGTGGAATTCACATTGGCTAAATTGTTGGCAATGATATCCATACGCAAACGTTGCGCCGTCAGTGCTGAAGCACTTGTATCCACTGCATTAAGAAACCGCATCGTTAACGCACCTCCCGGATCACATTCTTGATACCGGCCAATCGACCGGCGGTACGAGTGATCAGCGCATCATACCAAAGCGTATTTTTAGCAAGTACAGCCATTTCTTTGTCTATATCAACATTATTTTTATCATTGCGAAACACTTCATCGTTTACAGTGATCATCTTTGGCTTTACATCAGCATTCTCTACACCATTGATCGGCAGATGCCGCGGATTGCTCGTCTTACCAACCAATCCACTTCGTTCTTGCCGCAGTGCCTGTGCTAATTCGTCTTCGAATGCAACTTCCTGACGCTTATAACCAGGTGTATCAACGTTAGCTAAGTTATTAGAAATCACCCGGTGACGCAACGCAGCTGCGTCAAGCCCTTGTTCCAACATGCGTTGCAGCGGGGTATCAAAAAAGCCGGCCATCCCTTCCACCTCATATCTGTCTGTCGAATTATAGCATAATTACCAGCTATGGCGACCTTTTAAAACGAATTGCACAGTCTCCCTCGTTTTAATTTCGCTATAATTTCGGCAAATCCTCTTTCATTTTGACAACAATTAATCGAATTTTGTTGCTTAAATAAAAAAGAAAAAGGTGACGATAACCGTCACCTTTAACGCTGATATCCGATAAAACTATGACATTCCAACCTAAAAACATCAAAGAGAAGCAATTATTAATGGCGGAGTTTTTCCAACTCCTCCAGCAGATTATCGTTAAGGATGCGAATATAGGTCCCCTTCATGCCTAATGACTTTGATTCAATAACGCCGGCACTCTCAAATTTGCGCAAGGCATTGACGATCACCGAACGAGTAATACCGACACGATCAGCAATTTTGGAAGCGACTAGCAGCCCTTCGTTCCCATCAAGCTCAGAGAAGATATGCTCTACTGCTTCCAGTTCACTATAGGAAAGTGTACCGATGGCGATTTGTACAGCTGCTTTTTTACGAGCTTCTTCTTCCAAGCGCTCTGCTTTGGCACGCAAGATCTCCATGCCAACGACAGTAGCAGCATACTCCGCTAAAATTAAATCTTCATTCGTAAACTCCTCATTAAACTTCGCCAGGACTAGCGTCCCAAGACGCTGACCACCGCCCAAAATCAGCGTCACCGTCATTAATTTATGCCCATAGGAGCATTTTTCACCGTAGTTAAACACACAAGCATTAGTTAACTGACAATAGTTGGCTTGTGTCTCCGTTACACGTAACAAATCCTGATTATAGCTTTCCGGAAATCGCTCTGTATGATGAACAATATCAATCATGATGCCACAATCAAAGTTGGGCATAAAAGCATAGCCGAGGATTTTGCCTCGGCGATCGATGATATAGCAATTCGAGTTAATTAGCTCGGATACAATTTTAGCCATTTCTTCAAAATTAACCGGATGTCCAGCAGACTTTTGAATAAGGCGGTTGACGATACGTGTTTTTTCTAATAACGTTGCCATTGCCATACTGCCTTACGTTCCTCCTTACGTCGCTCGCCCAAAAATCTGGCGGGAGCTCAATCAATACCGTTCTAATTTTGTATTATAACACTTATTCATAAAATATATCTACTTAGATCTTCTTTTTCGACAATATCGTTGAGGCGCTTTTCGACATAATGCTTGTCGATGACCACCTTCGGTTCCTTCCATTCCGGTGCTTCAAAAGAGATCTCTTCTAAAACCTTTTCCAAGATCGTGTGCAAGCGCCGTGCTCCGATATTTTCAGTTTGCCCGTTGACACGAAAAGCGATCGAGGCCATGGCTTCGATACCATCTTCTGTGAATTCCAAATGGAGGTTCTCCGTTGATAATAAGGCCACATATTGCTTCAAAAGTGAATTTTCCGGTTCCGTAAGAATCCGTTGAAAATCCTCTTGACTCAATGCTTCTAATTCCACACGCAAGGGAAACCGTCCTTGCAGTTCGGGAATCAGATCGGATGGCTTTGATACATGAAAAGCGCCGGCGGCAATGAACAGAATATGGTCCGTCTTTACCGGTCCGTATTTGGTCATCACAGTCGACCCTTCAACAATCGGCAAAATATCCCTTTGAACACCACCTCGTGAAACATCGGGACCTTGGCCACCTTCACGCTGGGCAATCTTATCGATTTCGTCAAGAAAGATGATCCCTGATTGTTCCGCCCGCTCAACGGCTAACCGCTGCACTGCTTCCATGTCGATCAGCTTTTGTGCTTCTTGCACAGCCAGAATCTCGCGCGCTTCCTTAACTTTAACTCGCTTTTTTTTCTTGATCCGCGGTAGCATCTGGCCGAGCATATTTTGCAGATTCATGCCCATATCATCCATACCGCCCTGATTCATGAAACCACCAAGGGGTTGAGCATGATCTTCTATTTCGACTTCGACCCAATCGTCTTCCAGTTCCAAACGTTTTAGCTTCTCCCGGATAATGGCACGCTTTTCGCGAATCGCCGGATCGAGTTCCTGTGTTGTTGGTGTATTTGCCGACCCGCCAAAAATCATCTCAAAAGGATTGATCCCCGGGCGCGTTGGCTTGGGCTGTGGCACAAGGTGCTCCAGCAAACGTTCATTGGCTTCCCGAACTGCTGCTTGCTGTACATCTTCCAGTTTTTCTGCTTTGATCATCCGAATCGCCATCTCTACAAGATCGCGTACCATCGATTCGACATCCCGTCCAACGTAGCCCACTTCGGTAAACTTCGTCGCTTCGACCTTAATAAAAGGCGCTTGTACAAGGCGAGCGAGGCGGCGAGCAATTTCCGTCTTGCCTACACCGGTCGGTCCAATCATCAAGATATTTTTGGGCGTAATTTCATCACGCATCGCTTCAGGCAGACAGTGACGACGGTAACGATTGCGTAAGGCAATAGCTACAGCTTTTTTGGCCGCACGCTGACCGACAATATAACGATCGAGCTCTTCGACAATGGCCCGTGGCGTCAGTTGTTCTGTACTCACGGCTTTGTTCCCCCTATCTCTTCCACCGTGATTTGATCATTGGTATAAACGCAGATCTCCGCAGCAATCTGCAAGGCATGACGGGCAATTTGACTTGGTGGTAAATCCGTATGCCGAGACAGTGATCGAGCTGCCGCCAGCGCATAAGGTCCCCCAGAGCCGATGGCCGCTACGCCATCATCCGGTTCGATCACTTCACCAGACCCGGCAATCAATAATAACTGCCGTGCATCAGCGGCTAACATCAACGCTTCAAGCTTGCGTAAATACCGATCCGTACGCCATTCACGGGCCAGATCAACAGCAGCCCGCTGCAAGTTACCGCGATGCTCATTCAGTTTGCTTTCTAATTTATCCAGCAAGGTCAATGCATCAGCTACCGAACCGGCAATACCGACGATCACTTGATCGTGATAGAGACGGCGCACCTTCCTGGCCGTAGACTTCATGATCGTTTTGTCACCTAAGGTAATTTGCCCGTCACCGGCCACTGCAACTTGATTGCCTTTTTTTACAGCCACAATCGTCGTGCCGCGAAACTCCATTCGAAAGCCTCCTTAAAAATATGCCTGGGCAACGTTACGCTCGCGGGTGCGTGCGGTCATAGGTTTTTTTCAACCGTTCCACCGATACCGATGTATAGATCTGCGTTGTTGAAAGCTGACTATGACCTAATAATTCTTGCACTGTTCGCAAATCGGCGCCACCTTCCAGTAAGTGCGTTGCAAAAGAATGGCGAAACGTATGTGGCGTCACTTTTTGATTCAACCCTGCCCCTTGTGCCAGTTTATGTATCATCATTTGTATCGCCCGCACACCTAAAGCACCACCGCGCGCGTTAAGAAAGAGGGCCGTTGACGCTTCCTCATTGGACTGCAGCAGCCAAGGCCTTCCCTCATCGATATAAAGGCGTAGTGCTTCCTTCGCCATTTCGCCCATCGGAACAATCCGCTCTTTGCTACCCTTACCCCAGACGCGCACGTAAGCAAGATCTAAATCCAAATCCGCGAGATGTAACTGGCAAAGCTCGCTAACCCGTAAACCGCAACCATAGAGTAGTTCCAAAATCGCTTGATCGCGCCAGATCAACGCACGTTGTCGCGGATCATCCAAAGGACGTGGTGGCTGATCATCGAGCAAATGCTCTGTTTCCTTCTGCGCCAACGCCTTAGGTAAACGGTGCCCTAACTTGGGTGCGCGCAAGCGCCGCATCGGATTGTCGTGACGCAGACCTTCTCGCTGTAAAAAGCGAAAGAAACTGCGCCAAGCAGCCAGTTTGCGCGCCATCGAAGCTCGGCTGTTGCCAGCGCTATGCAAGCCGCTTAAGGCCAGCCGCAACATCTCTGGTTGGATTGTTGTCCAGGCAGGTACATGACCGTAGCGTTGCTCCAGCAAGCGCATTAACTCCCGCAAATCCGCGCCATAGGCCAGCAGTGTATGGGGAGAGGCAGCACGCTCCACCAAGAGGTAATCTAAAAATCGCCGTACTGCCGGATCATTTTCTCCCTGGTGTTGTGGAAAAACTTTCTTACTCATACATGACAACATTCGATCATCTGCAAGGCCCGCTCTGCATGAGCTGCTTGGCGCAAACGCTTGCCTTTGATTTTATGCGGTAATGGCGGAAACAAACCGTAGGTTACATTCATTGGTTGAAAATGGGCCGGATCAGCACTGGACACATACGTCGCTAACGCACCGATGGCTGTTGCCGCTGGGAAAAGGGCTCTTGGCTGACCGAGTACTTGACGGACGGCATTCACTCCGGCGACAAACCCGGAAGAAGCCGATTCGACATAACCTTCGACACCGGTAATTTGTCCGGCAAAGAAAATTCGCTTGTCCGTACGTAGTTGATACGTCGGTGTTAACAAAAGAGGACCATTGATAAAAGTATTGCGATGCATGACACCATAGCGGAGAAACTCGGCTTGCTCCAGACCTGGGATCATCCGGAAAACACGTTTCTGCTCAGGCCACTTCAAGTGCGTCTGAAAACCAACCAAATTAAACATAGTACCTTCGCGATTTTCCCGTCGCAATTGCACCACAGCGTAAGCCTGCCGTCCATTGCGCGGATCAATGAGGCCCACCGGCTTAAGCGGGCCAAATAACAGCGTTTGCCGTCCCCGTTTGGCCATCACCTCAACAGGCATACAACCTTCAAAAAAGATCTCTTTTTCAAAGTCCTTACGGGGATGAATCTCTGCGGTGATCAATGCATCGTAAAACCGCTCATATTCCTCTTGAGTCATGGGACAATTCAGGTAGTCAGCATCACCCTTGTCATAGCGGGACGCCCAAAAAGCGACTGCATGATCGATCGTCTCTCCGTCGACGATGGGCGCAGCCGCATCATAAAAATAAAGTTTTTCTTGACCGGTAAGTTTGCCGATTGCCTGCGAAAGATCGGATGAAGTCAAAGGACCACTGGCAATGATCACAATGCCCTCATCAGGAATATCGGTTACTTCTCTTCGCTCAATGCGTACCCGCGGATGAGCCTCAAGATGTTCCGTAATCATTCGCGAAAAGGTCTGACGATCAACGGCTAATGCACCGCCTGCCGGCACCGAACTGGCGTCAGCAGCTCTCATGATCAATGAGCCCAGTTGCCTCAATTCTTCCTTCAATAGGCCAACAGCATTCTCCAGCGCTGCCCCGCGCAGGGAATTCGAGCAAACCAATTCAGCCAAGTCGCCCGTATGATGGGCTGGCGTCATTGTCGTTGGCCGCATTTCATAAAGTTGCACATCAATTCCGCGCTCAGCAATCTGCCACGCTGCCTCGGCGCCGGCTAAACCGCCGCCTATCACTGTAACTTTCACGATCCTGTCCCCTGTTCCTGCTCATTTGTTTCGACAACCACTTCTTCATAACCACAGCCCGGTTCCGGACAGATGTGGCGTGCACCGTTTTTCTTCGATTCTTTGATCACCAAACGTTGATTGCATTGCGGACAAGCAAGATTCGTCGGTCGATCCCAAGACACATAATCACATTCCGGGTATTTGGCACAGCCAAAAAACTTGCGCCCTTTTTTGGAACGACGCGCTACAACAGCACCATCACATCTTGGACAAGTTACGCCGATTTCCTCCAGCAAGGGCTTCGTAAAGCGACACTCGGGAAAACGTGGGCAAGCTAAAAATTTGCCAAAACGACCCATCTTAACGACAAGATTCGCACCGCACAGATCGCATGTTTGATCCGATACTTCCGGAACAATGTCAATCGTACCAATTTGTTGTTCAGCTTCTTCAAGGGTGTGTTTAAATGGCTCGTAAAAACGGCGCAACACATCGCGCCAAGCAACCTGGCCCTCAGCAATTTCATCGAGTTGATGTTCCATACCGGCCGTAAATTCTACATCAACAATCTCAGTAAAATGCTCTTTGAGCAGGTCAACCACAATTTCACCGAGCTCCGTTGGAAAAAACTGCTTATCTTCTCGTGCTACATAGCCACGCATAACAATCGTCTCAATGGTCGGTGCATAAGTAGAGGGACGACCAATGCCGTTCTCTTCCAAGGTCTTCACCAGTGTCGCTTCCGTAAATCGCGGTGGCGGTTGGGTGAAATGCTGCTTTGGCTCCAACTGAACTTGATGTAATGTTTCTCCTACAGCTACATCGGGCAGCAAGCCTTCATCGTCGCTACTTTCTTCATCTTTTCCTTCTATATATACTTTCATAAAACCAAAGAACTTAACAACCGAACCATTGGCACGAAACCCGTAGTCACCGGCTTCGATTTCCAATGTCGTTGTATCCAAAACCGCTACACTCATCTGACTGGCAACAAAGCGTTCAAAGATCAGCTTATATAATTTGTACTGTTCCGACGTTAATACGGAGCGCATCGCTTCCGGCACTCGCTCCAACGATGTAGGGCGAATCGCTTCATGAGCATCTTGGGAACGGCTTTTGGTGGGAAAAACACGGGCTTCTTCCGGCACATAGTCCGCTCCGAAACGCTGACCAATATAATCTCGTACATCAGCTAAGGCCGTATCGGCAACACGAACCGAGTCGGTACGAATATAAGTTACCAAACCTACCGTACCTTCTTCTCCCAGGTCAATCCCTTCATAAAGCTGTTGGGCCACCATCATCGTTCGTCGTGCCGTGAAGCCAAGTTTACGATAGGCTTCCTGTTGCAGCGAACTCGTCGTAAACGGCGGTGCCGGATTACGACGTTTTTCACGCTTTTTAATCTCTTTAACGATAAATTCTCGGCCATCAAGCGTTTGTAACACTTGATTCATCTGCTCTTCCGAAGTGATCTCCAGCTTTTGATCACCTTGGCGTAGTAAACGAGCCTTTAATTTGCCTTTGCCTGCTTTTAAGAGAACGGTAAGCGTCCAGTACTCTTCCTTTTGGAAGGCACGAATCTCCTCTTCCCGTTCACAGATCATGGAAACAGCTACTGACTGTACGCGTCCTGCCGAAAGTCCTTTACGGATCTTACGCCAAAGCAGGGGACTTAGGTTATAGCCGACAAGGCGGTCAAGAATACGCCGAGCCTGCTGAGCTTCAACTCGATGTAAATCGATCTGCCGGGGATGTTTAACAGCGTTCTGGATGGCCGACTTGGTGATTTCATGAAATTCGATCCGGCAAGGCTGCATCGCTTCCACGCCCAAGACTTGACTTAAATGCCAAGCAATCGCTTCACCTTCTCGATCCGGGTCAGGGCCTAACAAAATCTTATCGGCCTTTTTGGCAGCAGTGCGGAGTTCTTTCAACAGATCGCCTTTGCCGCGTATGGTAATATATTTCGGCTCAAAATCTTGCTCCACATCGACACCAAATTGACTTTTCGGTAAATCACGTACATGTCCCATGGACGCCTTCACCTGATAACGGCGCCCTAAAAACTTACCGATCGTCTTGGCTTTGGCTGGTGATTCTACAATAACAAGCACCTTGGACATCTTGGACAACCAGTTCACCTCGTTTATTTCCATATCCTCAGGATTTATTCTTATACCAGCAGGAATCTGTCCATGCTGCTTGCTTTACATGATCTGCATCCGGAAGAAACCCGTTAACGCCTATTATGGCCTAGAAATAAAAAATATGCATCTATTTTTCACTTAGGCAATCACAAAACGTTCACCCGGCAGGGTACGAATCATGTTTTTTAGTTCTAATAAGGTCAAGGTGGTAGCAACGGTCCTCTCCGGCAAGCCCGTCAGGCGGATAATTTCATCGGCGCCCTGAGGATCCCAATTGAGGCAACCCAACACTTGCTGTTCTGTCGACGACAAAACCGGTGGCACGCTAACAGCAGTATCTCCAAAAGGTAAACAGCCCTGCTCATCGGCCAAAATATCATTCACATTCATCACCAGTTTTGCCCCTTGTTGAATCAAGCGATTCGTGCCGGCATTTTGTTTTTGCGTAATGGGTCCTGGCACAGCAAAAACTTCCCGTCCTTGCTCCAAAGCTTGGTCCGTCGTGATCAAAGCACCAGAACGTTCACCGGCCTCAATCACCAAAACACCTTGTGATAATCCAGCAATCACGCGGTTGCGAGCCGGAAAAAGTCCCGGTTCCGGCGGCAAGCCTGGCGGGTATTCACTAACCAGCGCTCCTTGGCGTGTGATCGCTTCGGCTAAACGCTGATGCTCCGAGGGATAGATAATATCCACACCACTCGCCATGACAGCAATCGTCCGTCCCCCATTCTCCAGTGCAACTTGATGGGCAATACCATCGATACCCCGGGCTAAGCCACTGACAATGCAACAACCTCGCAACGTCAGTTCTTTAACCAGTGTACGACAAACACGTTCTCCATAGGCAGATGGTCGCCGCGTTCCTACCACCGCAATGGCTTTGCTATCTTCAGGGCGCAGTTCACCACGGATATAAAGCACCGGCGGCGGATCGGGAATTTGTCGTAACCATTCAGGATAGGATGAATCAATCATCGTCAAGGCTTGTACAGACGATCGATACAATTTTTCGCGTAACTGCTCAATTCTATCGTCATGACGCTCTTTCAGTGTCGGCAACCAACGCATCAAAGACACTCCGGCAACACCGTCCCAAGCTTGAGTCGGTGCTGACCAAGCCGCTTTGGCTGAACCGAAATGGTCTAAGATCCGATAAAAACGTCGTGCGCCGATCATAGGCAATGAAGCCAGAGCAATCCAAAACACACGTTCTGCCGCTGTAGTTGGTTGCATGAACAATCCACACCTTCCATCACCTGATCTTTGGATATTCATGCCATAATCGCTACTACGATAACGGGTTGGCTGTAATTTTGTCAAGACCGTCTTTTCACAAAAGCAGCTTTACCCCATGGGATATACTTTACCATCACCATGAATATCCTGCTCATCATCGGTTAGTGTAACCGGTAACGTAACGCTTCGGCCACCTCTTCGCTGCCGACGATCATCTGATCACGTAGATCAGCAATCGTCAACGCTACTTTCAAGGTACGATGAACCGCACGTCCGCTTAAGCCTAAACGTTGATAAGCTTGCTTCAAAAGGTCTTCCGCTTCAGGACGAACCGTCGTCAGCTCTCTAAGCATATCGGTTCGCAAGTGACCGTTACTAACAAAAGCCACCTTCGTACCGAATTTTTGCCTCCAACGCCATAGTTGCTTTTCCCGCACAGCCATGATCTGCGCTTGCACTGCTGCGGAGGTTTCTTCACTTCCTCCCTCACCACGTAATGCATCATATCGGGGCCGCGCTACATGAACCTGTAAATCCATACGATCCCAAAGAGGACCGGAAATACGCTGGCGATATCGCTCAATGGCATTGGGTGTACATGTGCATTCCAATGCGTTATCGTCGGCAAGCAAGTTCCCACAAGGACAAGGATTCATCGAGGCCACAAGCATGAACCTGGTTGGGAAAACAACAGTACCATTACTGCGTGCCACTGTAACCTGACCATCTTCTAAGGGTTGTCGTAAAGATTCTAATGCATCGCGAGAAAATTCCGGCCATTCGTCCATAAAAAGCACACCATGATGGGCCAAGCTTACTTCACCAGGCCTTGGATTACGACCGCCACCGATCAATGCCGGCAAGGTAATGTGATGGTGGGGGGACCGAAAAGGACGATGAACTAAGCGCCCTACTCCATGCGGTAATTGAGCCGCCACAGAATGAATCATCGTTGCATCTAACGATTCCTGCTCCGTCATCACCGGTAATATGGATGGCAACGCTCGTGCCAACATGGTTTTACCTGTACCCGGCGAACCTACGAGAACTAGGTTATGTCCACCCGCTGCCGCTATTGCAACAGCTCGTTTTGCCGTAGATTGATCGCGAATATCCGCTAAATCTACACCTGTTACGACCGGAGAAGAAGTAATACACTGTCGCTTTGCTTGCTTACGTCCTGTGCTTAACTCTTCAACCAGCGACCGTAAGGCAGTAGCCTTCATTACCGGCAGTGTTGCTACTTGCACAGCTTCATCAACATTTTCTTCCGGCACAACAAACCAAGTACCTTTTTGCCCAACTGCTTTTTTAACTATTCCCAGAGCCATCGCCAGTACACCATCTACGGGCCGAATGCTTCCATCGAGGGCTAGTTCGCCGACAACAAAAACATTGCCTATATCGACCCCTTGAAGCTGTCCCGTCGCCCCTAAGATACCGAGCGCGATCGCTACATCTAATCCCGAACCTTCTTTACGTACATTCGCCGGTGCTAAATTCACCGTAATCCGTTGTAAAGGAAAATCAAAAGCGCTGTTTTTGATGGCTGCTCGAACACGTTCACGCGCTTCACGCACGGAGGCAGCCGCTAAACCTACCAGATCAAAAGCAGGTAGTCCGTTGGCTACATCAACCTCTACTAATACCGGGTGAGCTTCCAAACCTTCTAAGACGACACTTTGTACCCGTGCCAGCAAGCGTTCTCATCCCCTCTTATTGGTCGTTAATTTAATAAGATCCCCTGCAGATGGCGCAAACGAAATTGATCGATCGATTCATAATCAATCGCCACCAAATCAAAACGTAAGCGTACAAAACCTTCCTTCCATTGTTGCATGAAGAAGCCCGCGATCTGTAGCAATCGTCTTTTTTTTCGAAAATTTATTGATTCTTCTCCCCACCCCCACCGTCCTGATGATCGCGTACGCACTTCGACAAAAATCAGCCAATCACTGTTTTGAAAAATAAGATCCATCTCACCATGGGGACAGCGATAGTTACGCGCTACCGGCGCCCATCCCAAATTAATTAAATGAAGAAATGCTTGTTCTTCCCCCCAGCGACCCAGTTCCTGCCGATTCATCACTTTTCCCCTCACTCATTCGGCTACCGATAATCTTCCGCTATCTTTTCGTCAGCAATTGGCTCAGTCCTGCTAATTGCATCAATTTTAACCAATTTTGTTTTCCAGAGCCATATACTACAGTCGAACCGCAACGTATCGCTGAAGCTAAATCATAAATCTGATAAAAGATCAAGCATTCCATCTGCAATTGATGTATAATGATTTTAAGTAATTGAGGATCTGGTTTTGGGAATTATTACCGTTATAAAGGTGTGAGGTAGATGGATATAGGTGCTATTTCCAGTACAATGAGTCAAGCAAAAGTAGCACAGCAGGTTTCCATTTCCGTTCTTAAAATGTCAATGAATACAGCTGAACAAACAAGTGCTTCCATGGTCGCAATGATGGAAAAATCGCTTCAACCGCACTTAGGTAGCCTGCTGGACATAAAAGCGTAAGCTCTTACACGAACAAAAACGTGGCTTTCCTTATTTAAAAAATCAAAAAGCCGCTTCCCTACCTTAACAAGTAGAGAAGCGGCTTTTTATATTCCTTTACTGATTACGCATTAAAAGAGTGACTTAGCTGCCATTGTGGCCAGTTCGCCCAGCGGACCTGGGTACACCCCGAGAACTACTGTAACAACGAGTGAAAGTACAATCACCAGTTTAGCAGGCCCAGGCACCGGCACCGGCCGATCATCTTTGGGATCATCACGCCACATGTAGAGCGCTACATTCAGATAGTAATACACCGAGATCATGGACATGACAAACCCGACAAATGCCGGCCACAGGATGCCCTTATCCATAACGGCCTGGAAGATATAAAACTTCCCGACAAATCCCGACAACGGCGGAATCCCTGCCAGCGAAAGCAAGCAGATGGTCAGCGTTGAAGCAAGCAACGGTTGCCGTTGACCAAGACCGGCATAATCAGCAATCGTATCCGTATCGAGGGCACGGCGCACCAAGGTCGCTACCGTAAAAGCGCCGACGTTGGCTACGACATAAATCATCGAGTAGAAAAGAATCCCTTTGACGCCCGGCGCATCCATCGACATCAAGCCAGCGATCATATAACCGGCTTGGGCCACGGAAGAATAGGCCAGCATGCGTTTGATATTCGTCTGGGGGATAGCTACTACGTTACCGATAACCATCGTAATCCCCGCCAGGAGCGAGATCAAGAGCATCCAATCTACGGCACCTTCCAAGGGCAGACCGAGCAGGAAAACCCGCACCATTACAGCGAAACCGGCTGCCTTCGAAGCTACCGCCAAGAAAGCTGTGATCGGCGTTGGCGCACCTTCATAAATATCCGGTGACCACATATGGAACGGCACCAAAGAGATTTTAAAGCCAAAACCACCGATCAGCATGACAATGGCCACAACCAGAATCGGACTCCAGGTCAGCTTGGTTAGCATTTCAGGAATAGTCGTCGTACCTGTCAAGCCATAAAGGATGCTCATCCCATAGAGGAGCACCGCTGATGAAACACTGCCCAGGATCAGATATTTGATCCCGGCTTCCGACGAACGTCCGTCCCCCAGTTGATAAGCAACCAGGACAAAGAACGTAATCGTCATCAGTTCCAAACCAACATAGATGGTGATCAGATCATTGGCAGAAGCCATGACCATCATGCCCAATAAGGCATAGACAATTAAGGCGAAAAATTCACCGCGAAAACGAGGCAGCGTCTCCACAAAGTCCACCGCTGACAACACCACAAGAATTGCTGCCACGATGAACACTTGCTTCATGAACACCGAGTAATCGTCAACGATCCATAGCTCATGAAAAGTGGACTGGTTGATCCCATATTGAAAGAACGTTGCTACAAGCACCGCCAGCAATCCAAAGGCTGTGATATAACCAAAGCCACGACGGTTTTCTGTTTTCGGTGCTATCAACCCGAGTATTAACAACCCCGTTCCCAGACCAGCAGCTAACATCTCCGACGAAAGAAGCGAAAAGTTCATCTTAGAAGCCACCTCCGATCGCAGGAGCCGAGTTTAACGTATCCATCAACGGCTTCAGCATCGGCTCAACACCGGAATTGACCATATCCATCAACAGTGATGGGAAGAAGCCTGCCAGAACCAAGACCGAACCAAGCACAACCAGCGGAACTAATTCGGGGCCCTTAGCATCTTGATACTGATCAAATTCAGGACGACGCGGCCCAAAGAGCACATTTGCCAGGGCCCGCAGCGTATACAATGCTGTGATGATGATCGCCGAAATACAGATCGTCGCCAACACCGGATAAACCTTAAAAGCACCGATAAAGATCGTGAACTCCGGAATAAAAGAAACTAAACCGGGCAGACCTAAGGATGCCATACCGGCCATCATCAAACCAATCGCCGCTCGCGGCATTTGATGAGCTAAACCGCCCATATCGGGAATCCACCGGGTATGGGTTTTTTCATAGACAAAACCGATCATGGCAAAGAACAGCGCCGACATAACACCGTGAGCAAACATATTCGCAATCGCTCCGTTGATACCGATCACGTTCAGCGCAGCAAAACCGATCAACACATAACCCATGTGACTGACTGACGAATAACCGACAACATACTTGAGGTCTTTTTGCGCCAAGGCAATCATCGCTGCATAGGCTACGTTACATACCGCTAAGACAGCAATGACGGGAGCCCAGAACTTGGCCCCTACCGGTAGAACCAGCAGGCCGATGCGGATCAAACCGTAACCACCGATTTTTTTCAAGACCCCGGCGTGAATCATCGACACGGCTGTAGGCGCACCAGCATAACCGTCCGGTGACCATGAGTGGAAGGGGAACATCGACAACAGTGAACCAAAGCCAATCAAAAGCAGCAAGAAGGCGAAGATCTGGAAGGAGTCGCTCATCTGCGCTTGGGCCAGCTTTTCAATCAAGAACGTCCGTTCGCCAACGGGGAACGCATTGAGGTACAGTGCGATAACACCAACGAGCAGAAAAGCCGAACCAATTAACAAGTAAATGGTTAACTTCATACCAGCATACTCTTTGGTGACCCGCTTGGTCGAACCCCAGATGACAACCATAATATAGAGCGGGATAACCACAACTTCGTAGAAGAGGAAGAAGATAAAGAGGTCGCGCGAGATAAAGGTACCCATAACCCCGGCAATCAAAAGCAACAGTAGCACGAAGAAGGTTTTCGGACGTTTGTTTACATTCCATGAAGCAAAGACAGCACTAAAGCCGATCAAGTTCGTTAAAAGCAGCATCGGCAACGAGATCCCGTCAACACCCATGGCATAGGTAACGCCAATTTCCTTGATCCAAACCAAATCTTCGACAAATTGATAGCCGCCGAGTGCAAAATCATAGCCAAAGTAAGCGACCAGTGACAAGATCAGAGAGATGCCGGTAAAAAAAGCCGAGATTCCTTTGATCGTCCGGTGCTCGTCTTCCGGTACAAACATCAAGATCAACGCACCGATGATCGGCGCTAACAGCGCGATCGTCAACAACGGAAAGCCCATCTACCTGCCACCTCCCATCAATGCCATGGCCGAGTCAGCGCCAACGATACCCATCAATAAAACGAGCAACACAATCGCGCCAACAAGGACCAATGCATAATGCTGTAACTGGCCGGTTTGCGTCAGCCGCAACTGTTCACCGAATTTACCGGTAATGTAGGCCATTCCGTCAATCAAGCCATCAACAATATGCAAGTCAACCCAGTAAAGCATTTTTCCTGCACCGGTAACAATTTTTTCGTTAAACCATTGATAGATCTCATCGATGAAGAATTTACGGAACGATAACGTATGCAGAAATCCTGTACGTTGCTTGAGCTTTTCAGCATCAATTACTTTCGCACCATAGATAGCCCAAGCCAAAGCGATACCTGCCACGGCCAAGACAACGGAACCGCCCATAACTGTCCAGTCAGCTTCAGGATGGTGATACTCGCCAAAGCGTACCCAGTAGCCAAAGCCATGCTCTGTCCAAGGGGTACCGACGAGGCCGCCAACAACAGCCAGTACAGCTAAAACGCTCATCGGGAACAGCATGCTCGCCGGCGATTCATGAGGATGATTTTTCGGATTTTCAGGTCCGAAAAAGGCTACAAAAACCATACGCGACATATAGAAGGCGGTCATAAAGGCCGTCAGCGAGGCAAGAATATAGAGGTCGGTAAACCCATGCAGTTTGGTCATCAAGAGAATCTCATCTTTCGACCAGAACCCGGCAAAGGGCGGAATCCCGGCAATCGCCAGCATCCCGATGACCATGAACGCAGCCGTCCAAGGCATCTTTTTGCGCAGGCCACCCATCTCAAAGATATCAGCCGTGCCGTGGAGCGCATGCAGCGCCGAACCGGCAGCAAGGAACATGAGTGCTTTGAAAAAGGCGTGCGTCATCAAGTGGAACATGGAAGCAGTTAAGCTGCCCACACCAAGGGCCATCATCATATAGCCCAGCTGCGAAACCGTAGAATAAGCCAGAATTCGCTTCATTTCTCGTTGCGTCAAGGCAATCGAAGCAGCAAAGAAGGCCGTAAATCCGCCGATATAAGCGACCAGATGTTGCGCTTCCGGTGAAACATGGAAAAGGGTAAAGAGTCGTGCCACCAGATAAACACCGGCAACAACCATCGTCGCCGCGTGAATCAAAGCGGACACAGGCGAAGGACCTTCCATCGCATCGGGCAGCCACACGTGCAAGGGAAACTGACCGGATTTACCGATCGGACCGATGAAAATCAGCGTACCGATCAGGGTCAGCAGCGCCGGCTTCGCTGCAGCAAAAGCAGGCAGCTTCTCGGCCAATTCGGTAAATTCGAGCGTACCCAAGTTAAGTTGCAGAACCACAATCCCCAAGAGCAAGCCAAAGTCGCCGATCCGCGTGGTCATAAAGGCTTTTTTTGCCGCTTCCCGCGCCGAATCTTTGAAGTAGTAATAGCCGATCAAGAGATACGAACACAGACCGACTAGTTCCCAAAAGACAAACATCTGCAACAAGTTCGTTGCAATGACCAAACCCAGCATGGACGAAGCAAAGAGACAGAGATACGCAAAAAAGCGCGTATATCCAGGATCACCATGCATGTAACCGGTCGAATAGATCATGACCATCGTAGCAACCAAAGTCACCACAAACAGCATGACAGCCGCTACGGTATCCACCATCATCCCCATGGAAATTTCTAATCCCGGCATGGAGAACCAGCGGAAAGAGCGCACAAAAGGTTCTTCTATTAATTCGGGGCGTTGCGCAATCGCAGCAACTACACCCAACGCCAGGGCCAGCGACATCGCACTAAAGATGATCGCTGTCGTCGAAGCCGTCTTTTCCATCCGTTTAAAAAACGTGACGATCAGCAAAAAGCCAATAAACGGCAACATCGGAATCAGCCAGGCATTATTTAAGCTAAACTGGGCAAAACTCATCGCCCTGCCACACCTACCTTCTTCTCCGATTCACAGCCTCTACCATTTCAGCCAGTCTAAGTCATCCACATTGGTGCTAATGCGATCCCGGTAGATGCTGATCACGAGCGCCAATCCCACAGCTACTTCCGCAGCAGCGACAACGATAACAAAAACCGAGAAAATCTGACCAATGTGACTTTCAGGAGCCACATACCGGTTAAAGGCTATGAGGTTAACGTTGACTGCATTGAGCATTAACTCAATGCCCATTAAAATGGCAATGGCACTGCGCTTGGCAAAGACAGTATACAAGCCAAGGCTAAAAAGAATCGTGCCCAGAATTAAAAAATGCGTCAAGCCTACAGTCACGCTTCTTTCGCCCCCTTCGCCAAGATAATCGCACCGACCATCGCTGCCAAGAGCAACACAGCAGCAGCTTCAAAAGCAACTACATAATCGGTTAACAACAACCGTGCCAGGCCCTCCACAGAAAATTCCGGCGCCACATTGGTAACCGGAAACTGGGTCAGCACAATCGCTGCGATAAAAACAACCATCGCCATCACAGCCATGCCGAGACCTAAGGGTGACCAGGCAGCATCCGGGTTCGATGAACTCATATCCCGGCGCTGAATCAACATCACACCAAAAGCGATTAAGACGGCAATGGCACCGCCATAGACGAGCAGTTGTACAGCAGCTAAGAACTCCGCATTCAAAAGCACGTAAATTCCTGCTACACCAAAGAAGGCTAAAGCCAACAAGAAAGCTGAATGAACAATGTTTTTGAGAAAAACCACACCTACTGCCGAAAGTATTGTTATCCCCGCCAGGATATAGAACGCTGTTGCAAAGACCATGTCATTCACCGGTCACTCACCCCTTCTCCCCGTCCGGTTGCGGTGCTTCCGGCGGTTTCACATCACCGCGTTGACGCGCCGCTTCCAGGCAGTCAAAGACCAGACCATCGCGGGAGTAGCTCGATAGAGCAAATTCCTTCGTCCATTCAATGCATTTTGTCGGGCACGCCTCAATACAAAGGTTGCAATAAAGACAAAGGCCTGTATCGTGCACATAGGTCGCCAACTGCCGTTTATTGTTCGCATCTTTCACCGTTGTCAGGCGAACCGAACCATTCGGACAGGCATTCTGGCAAAGCCCGCAAGCAATACACTTGCTCGCTACCAGATGAATCTTACCGCCGCGAAAACGGTCACCCAGATCCGGTTGTACATCGGGATACTCTTCCGTAACCTTCTTGCGAAAAAACTCACGGAAGGTGATTCCCATTCCTGTCAGTAGTCCCTTACCCTGCATCGTTTACCCTCCAATCGCTACGCGGTACAGAAAAATCCCCACACCGGTAACCAGGATGTTAGCCAAAGACAGCGGCAAAAGAACCTTCCATCCAAAGCCCATCAATTGATCCACCCGAAAACGGGGGAATGTCCAACGGAACCACATAAATACGAAGATCATGATATATGTCTTCAAGGCAAACCAGATCCAACCCGGAATCGCATGCATCATATCTCCAAGTGCACCAGGCAGCGGCAACGGTTGCCAACCACCGAGAAATACAGCGGAAGCGATTGCCGAAACTGCTAGTAAGTTAGCATATTCGCCGAGAAAGAACATGGCCCAGCGCATCCCTGAATACTCCGTCAAAGGACCGGCAACGATTTCCGATTCCCCTTCGACGAGGTCAAAGGGTGCCCGGTTCGTTTCGGCTGTCGCTGCAATCACGTAGACCAAGAAAGCGACCGGTTGTAGGAAGACAAACCAGATATGCGATTGTGCTTCCACAATGGAAGACATTTTCAATGAGCCTACCAGCATGATCGCTCCCAGCATGGAGAAAACCAGTGGGATTTCATAACTGACCATCTGGGCAACAGCCCGCATACCACCGATTAAGGAATATTTGTTATTGGAACCCCATCCGGCCATCAACAGCGGTATTGTCGTAATTGATGACACAGCGATAAAGTAAAAGATCCCAATGTTCAGATCGACGGGCACCAAGTCTTTGCCAAAAGGCAGGACTGCATATGCAGCCACGGCCGGGGCAAACATAATGATTGGCGCCAGCGCCCAGACCCACTTATCGACCAGTTTCGGACGATAATCTTCTTTGGACATCAACTTTAAGACGTCAGCAATAGACTGGAAAAGACCCCAGGGGCCCAAGCGGTTGGGACCGTAACGAGACTGCATAAAACCGGCAACTTTCCGTTCGCCCCAAACCAAGATCACCGCATTTGTAAAAATCAAGGTGATCACCGCAAGCAATCCGACCCCATACATAGCCATGTCTACACCGTCCGGATTGCCGATCAACGGTGACAGAACAGAGCGAATGGAGCCGGCCAGACTTGTCAACAAATCCGGGTTGCTGTTCATTTCATCGACTCCCTACCTTGTGACATTAACAGTCAACCTCGCCTAACACCGGGTCCAATGTTCCCAGGATGGCGACAACATCAGCAATCTTATAACCGCGACACAATTCGTCCAGCAGTTGCAGGTTGACCATGGCCGGACGACGTGCGTGCCAGCGATAGGGCTTCATCCCACCATCACTGACTACATAATATCCGAGATCACCTTTGGAATTTTCCACATGGTGATAGACCTCACCAACAGGCGGCTTGATCACTTTCGGCACTTTGGCCATGACCGGTCCTTCCGGCATTTGCTTGAGCGCCTGATCGATAATCCGGATCGATTGTTCCATTTCCTGCATCCGTACAATAAAGCGATCCCAGTTGTCCCCTTTGGTGCCAAGGGGTACATCAAAATCAAAGCGATCATAGATACCGTAGGGATCGTCTTTGCGCACATCGTAGTTGACGCCGCTGGCGCGCAAGACACCGCCGCTGGCGGCCATAGCCACAGCACGATCGGGCGGTAAGATCGCAATGTCCTTCATCCGCGCTTGGAAAATTTCATTTCCCATGATTAAACCATTATAGGTATGCATCATTTCCGGGAAATCATCAACAAAACGCCGACATTCTTCGACCCAACCTTCCGGCACATCCTGCTGGACACCGCCGATCCGGATGTAGTTGAAAGTCATGCGCGCTCCGCAAGCTTTGTTGAAGAGCTCCAAAATGCGTTCGCGGTCACGAATCAAAAAGACGAATCCGGTTACGCCGCCTAAGTCATTCACCAGTGCGCCCGCATAAATCATGTGAGAAGCAATGCGCGAAAGCTCTGCCATAATCACACGAATATACTCGGCCCGCTCCGGCACTTCCAGGCCCATGAGCTTTTCCACAGCTTGACACAGCCCTAAGTTGTTGTTCATGCTGTGCATGTAGTCCATCCGGTCGGTAAAAGGAATGGTCTGCCCATAGGTCTTGCCTTCGCAGATCTTCTCGATTCCCCGGTGCAGATAGCCAATTACCGGCGTCGCTTTGACAACAACTTCTCCGTCGAGCTCAAGGATAATCCGCAAAACCCCGTGCGTAGAGGGGTGCTGCGGCCCCATATTCAATTCATAGGTTTGTGTTTGCAATCAATGTCACCTGACCTATCTATACTCGCTTTTGAAGCTTGTAGCTTTTTCGCAATGGGTGTCCTTCAAAATCCTCAGGCAAGAGAAGCCGGGTCATATTGGGATGGCCGGCAAACGAAATGCCCATCAAATCGTAGACTTCCCGTTCAAACCAATCGGCACCGGGCCAAATTGTCGTTACTGTTGGTACCGTCGCTGTTTCTGCGTCTACTTTGGCTTTGACCCGTATTTCCCGTTGGTTCGTTAAGGAGTAAAGATGATAAACAACTTCCAATCCTTCCGCACCGCGGTCAACGGAAGTCAAGTCACCGAGATAATCAAAACCAAGCTTCGTTACCAACGCTTCCATCGTAGCAATCAATTGTTCCGGTGTTACGATCAGCGCCCGGGAAACACCTTCACCGGCAATGGCCACTTCTTGACCTAACAGGTTCGACAATTGAGCCGGTTCGAATTCATCAAGTAAAAACTTAACCATGCTTCACCCTCGCCTTGGACGGATCTTGAATTTTTTCTTTTAATTTCAACATGCCGTCAAGCAATGCTTCCGGCCGGGGAGGACATCCGGGGATATACACATCAACAGGCAAAATCTTGTCCACACCAGGCACCACTGCATAGGACTCGTTAAAAGGACCGCCGGTACATGCACACGCGCCCATAGCAATGACCCACTTGGGCTCAGCCATCTGCTCATAGACACGCTTCATGGCCGGAGCCATCTTCCAAGTCAGCGTACCGGCGACAATGACCACGTCGGCTTGACGCGGCGAAGGCCGGAACACTTCATAACCAAACCGCGCCATGTCAAAGCGGCTGGCACCGGTAGCCATCATCTCAATGGCACAGCAAGCCAAACCTGATGACAATGGCCAGAGCGAGCGTCCCCGTGCCCAGTTGAACACTGCATCTAAACTCGTTAAAATAATGTTTTTTTGGACGAATTCCTCAACTTGTTGATCATTGAGGCGTTCAATCCCTTTCTCTATTTCCATTCCAAAGCTCCTTCCTTCCAGGCATACCAGAAACCAACAACCAAAATTGCGATGAAGATAAACATTTCTACAAACGCAAAGGTCCCCAGTTGCTGGAACTGAACGGCCCAGGGATACAGAAACACTGTTTCCACGTCGAAGACAACAAAGACAAGGGCATACAAGAAGTAGCTTGTCTTGAACCGAATCCATGTGTCACCAACGGTGTCTACCCCACACTCGTAGACTTCTTCTTTTTCCGGCGTTGTCTTTTTAGGCGCAACCAATCTGGATATAAAAATAACTGCTACAGGGATCAGTAAGGCGACTATAAAAAACATGCTTATCGCCAAATACTCTTTTAACATATCTATCCCCCCTCTCCGGTCATTCAAATCAGCTATAAGGAGTCAACAGAAAGTGCAATATCCCCAAAACATATTTATTCTACACGACAATTCGAATCCCTGCAATCAGAAATTATTTTCAATTGGCGAACTCATCGCTGCGCAATTAGGTTACTATCTACCCATAACTCAAAAAATATTCCTTAATTACCTAAATGAGTCCGTCCAGGAACCCAATGGAACCAAGTATGGTATCCGTTGAAACCGTGTTTTTTCCAAATTAATCAAGAAAATAGCCGCAAACCGTACCGT
>NZ_SLXT01000008.1 GCF_004341395.1 Heliophilum fasciatum | reverse complement strand
ACGGTACGGTTTGCGGCTATTTTCTTGATTAATTTGGAAAAAACACGGTTTCAACGGATACCATACTTGGTTCCATTGGGTTCCTGGACGGACTCTAATCATCAACTATCCCTCCCTTTATCCACATTATACACATATATTACTTAGTTGACTACTCAATATTTTTACTTGCCTATTAGTTGACAAGTCGAAAAGCAAGTGGTAGTATATAGACAAGGGGACAACCTCCCCGGCTGATGTAGCGACCGGTAAGCCGTAGCTGGCCGAATCCGGCAAGTCACTCAGACACTCACGACCGCAAATCCACCGGAAGGCATCCACCCGGTTACACTCACCACGGCGAGCTGCTACGCGCATCCCCTACGGCGCGGCACTTATCCCCTACAGGTGCAGGACGCAGCAGACCACTCCCAGTACGACCGGACATGCCCAATGGGGTCGCTAAGCCAACCAGCGAAAAGGGGCAGCCATAGAGGACTTGAGTACACGCTAGCGCACCGAGTAGGGGCGGCAGCGGAGTGTGTGCCTTGGATCTCTATGGCTTGCAACAAGGCGCGTCTGCACCCCGGCTCCCTTTGAGGGCTGGGGGTATGAATCCCATAAACGCAAAAAAGCCCCTGATCTCTCGAGAGATCAGGGGCTTTGCTATGTCCGGTTATTCGCTATTCGCCAAGGGCCTTGTACAGCAGGGCCAGCTGCGCCACTTCTGCCGCTGTCGCTTGCCGGCCGGCCTTACGATTACCGACGTACACTTCGCCGTTACCGTAATCCACTACGGCCACCAATTCACCGGCAGCGTTTTTAACCTGCGGGTATCCGCCGGCGTGCGGGAAATCCGTTTCGACCACGATGGTTGCGGCTGCGTCGCCGGGTTTGCAGTCCGTTACATGGAGAACACCAAAAGAATCACGATATACATTAGCCATATTATTTTTCCTCCTTGTTTTCGGTAAGTAATTCGTTGATGGTTGCCTTGAAATCATCGAGCGTGACCAAAAAACCTAATTTCTTTGCTTCGCGATACGTGGTGTCGATGATCGTTTCGATGTCTTCAGCCGCAAGAGGTATGTTAGTTTTCGATGCGCCTGCAGCAAGGAAGGCGATGGCTTTTTGCTTACGTTCTTCGCCGGTCAGCGTGCCGAAGGTGTTCTGTGCCAGCAACACGGCAGCGGTGCCAAGGTTAAATACCGTTTGGCGTTGTTCCAGTGTGGTGTTGGCCTTGATGCTGTCAACGACCGGTTTTTTGTTGGCATCGTAGGTCTTTTTAACAATGAACATCGCCACCAGCGCAATGATGACGATAACGAAAATCATGGTTGCGGTCATGGTTTCTCACCTTGTCCTTTCGTTGGTTGTGCTTTTCCCAATAGAAAACCGACGCCTCCGGTAGCCGTCCCTGTAAACACCGTGACGATCTGGCCTTCGCTGGGCATTTGCGTAAAATAGGCGATCGCCAACACGATAAAGGAAAAGCCGGTGAATCCAACGGCTGCGTACGTGGGCAGATCGTCACGTGGTATGTCAAACATCTTGACTTACCCCCTATCTACAAAAACTGTTTGCGTCGCGGCATCCCACCGCACGTTTCCGCCTAGCGCTTTGGCTATGTCGCGCACGAGGGCAAAGGTGCGATCTTCTCCGTCTTTGCTAACAATCATTCCGGGTGCGAGTTCGGTAGCATTGGAGACGATACGTACTGCTTTGGGGCCTTGCACCACGGCGGTTTTACTTGCTTCGTCCCATCCCACCACACCGCCAAGCGGTTCAGCCAGCGATCGCACTGGCGCGTAGGCCACGCCGTCCCGGCGGAATCCCTGAACGGTTTGTCCATTAATGGCAACATTGATTTGCTCCACGTCATCACCCCCTTTCCCAATCTGGTTGAAGTCGAAGTAGCGGCCCGGGCACGCCGTTTGCATCCAATCGCTGTGCCGGGTCAGCGGGATGTCCCCGTAGATGCCGCGGAGATACGCCACGAGCCAACCCAACGCTTGATATTGCGCTTGGGTTGGCTCGTTTACTTCAAAGTTTCCAGCCAGGCACACACCGATTGTCTGGCTATTGGCGTCTGGCCCGGCGTGGCTGCCAATGGCCCATTCCGGCCGGCCACGCTCGATGGCACCGTCCATGCGGATCACAAAATGATAGCCGATCATGGCCCACGTTTGCCCTTTATGCCAACCATCAATGGTCGCGGCCCCCACATCGAAGGTCGTGTCGCTATGATGAATGACGATACCATTAGTGACGCGGCGGGTTTTTAATTGGCTATTCGGTTGCAGGTTGGTCTCGACGATTCGCACTTAGATCACCCCTAAAATCTTTTGTACTGCGATGGTCAGCGCTGGGCTGAGCATCCAGCCAAGCAGCGCGGCTTTAAGTTGCCACGCTGTTTTCTTGCGCTCATCTGCTTCTTTTTTGTGCTCGTCTTCGTGCTCTTTAATCCTCGCCTCCAAGGCGTCCATACGTTTGCTGCCACGGCTAAAACTTTCACGCACGTATTGGATCAGGTTTTTTGTGTCTGACTTTAATTCAGCCAGATCGACCATTATATCTCGGATTTCCGGATCGCTCACCAGCCCACCCTCCCTCTCAAAATCCCAAGCGCTTGGGAATATCAAAGCCGCCCCCTAACACGGGAGCGGCTTTTGGTAGTATCGCGATATGTCCTGTTATACAACGGAAGGTTCTTGTGGCATTCTAATTTTCCGCAGATCTCCTTTTTTATTTTGCAACAATTAATTCTGGTACTGTGTAAGGTTTTCCGAATTCAGGTTGATTCCCTTCTTCACACCATTCTTTATATACGTCCCATTCTTGCGTTCCCATTTCAATTAGTTCATTTGTGTTTAAATTTTTAACACCATCTTTGTCAACCAGATACATAAATATCCCTCATTTTAAACAGCGGTATAAACATCAAACGTTATGAATCCAATAGTGTTACCTACTCCGGTTAGGCGCACACCGCGCAAGCCGACACCCGCGGCAACCGTTATGCTACCGCTGTGGCGAGGTACAGTTATAAACGACTTGGACGTATCGAATCCGTGGTACGCAGTATAATCCGTGTCATTATCATCATTACACAAAACAGGAATATAGATGCTGCTAGTGTTTATACCGTGATCCCATGTTCCTGCCCCGTTGCCCAAATTAATAGATGTTCTACTGAATTTATTCGAAGAATTAAGTGTATTAACTAGTACATTTCTGTAGTTTTGAATTGAAGAATAGATTGCTGTGTACGCCGTTGCTGACGCTATTACTGCGTTCATGGCCGTTGCTGACGCTGCTACTGCGTTCATGGCCGTTGCTGACGCTGCTACTGCGTTCATGGCCGTTGCTGACGCCGCTACCGCGTTCATATCTGCATACGATGACGCTGCTAACCCGGCTCTTCCTGCCACAAACTTACCTACAGCCATACTGCTTGCAGACACAATATCCCACGCCGTTGCTGACGCCGCTACTGCGTTCATGGCCGTTGCTGACGCCGCTACCGCGTTCATGGCCGTTGCTGACGCCGCTACCGCGTTCATGGCCGTTGCTGACGCCGCTACTGCGTTCATGGCCGTTGCTGACGCTATTACCGCGTTCATGGCCGTTGCTGACGCTGCTACTGCGTTCATGGCCGTTGCTGACGCTATTACTGCGTTCATGGCCGTTGCTGACGCCGCTACTGCGTTCATGGCCGTTGCTGACGCTATTACCGCGTTCATGGATGCAATATCCTTGTGAGCTTCAAAATTCGGTCCAATTATCGCCCGCAAAAACTTCCCTGCAATGCCATTGTTGTCGGCCACCGAAAAAGGATCAATGAATCCAGCCCCAACCCAACCGGCCACCAACGCATCGGACAGTTTGCCGCCGATAGGTATTAACTCTCCAACCATCCTACTCCACCACCTCTAAGTAAAACTCACCATTTATTATTCGTAAGCAATATTTTCTATTTGCATAGCTGGGATCACTACCTGCATCTGCATATTTGTGCGGCTGCACACTATCCGTCGAATGCGAGCCAATCGAGTCGTACAACTGCTTTAACGTTGCCACGGGAGCATTTAACCAAGACGATTCGCCCGTAATCGCCTTGATGCGATTCGCAAACCAGGATACCCATTTGATTAATGTTCCTGGCCCGTTGGATGTAGGTACCTGGGTTTGATCAGCCGTTGGCGTTAACGCTGAATCGATCTGGTCGGCATTGTAGTTCAGATCGGCGATATCCACCGTATCTGTTCCGTCTGGTTTTCTCAACCCGTAATTTGCCGTAGTCTTCACTACATCACCCTCTTATCTCGATGTTTCGATACTCATTCCAGCTCATCCGCGAGGCGTTTGTCCACGTGTACGCCGCTGCTTCTTGCCATACCAAGAACGTATACGCATAAGAAAAGACCAAGTGGGCAGGTTTGATCATTTCAATCAGATTCGTGAGTTCGGCCATATTCGGAGGGACCCCCCGCGTGCCAACGAACTTCACCACGAAACGGAATTCAGCCGGATACTCCAAAACGGTCACTTCACCGCCAGAAAAGGCCGCCGCTACCCGCTGAATCATCTCGACCGTGGTAGTGCCAAATCCACGCAGGCGAGCTTTGGTTTCTTCGCGCCGGTTAAGGTAGTTTTTCAATCGGTCGGGATCTCTGCCGAGGAATTGGTCCCAGTCATCCAATCCCCAGGTAGCTGTATCAACGAAAAACTGATCCATAATATTCCGAATATCCCATTTCAATCGACCCATTTCTGTGGCCAAAGCAGATTGCGCCGATTGCATCGTGCGCTCGTCATAGTAAAACGGGAGATAGCTCATTAAATTAGGGGTTAACTCTTCCGGCGTAGGCCCATCCACCTGACCGTAAATCGACTCTCCATATCCTCGACTGCCGTATTCCAACGCCTACACCCCCTTGAGCTGGTTCCAGGTTAGCGGACCTTTCGGCATCAGATCCGAGGCGGATTTTCCCCCAAGGGTGGCCGCGTTCCCTCCGTCCGGCCTGAGCGGCACCCAAGCAGTTCCGCCCCAACCGTAAAACACTTTATCCGCCGAGTTAAAATAGATTTGCCCGGCGACGGGCGAGCTTGGGGGCGAACCCAAGCTCGGGACCTGTAAACTACCCAGGTATTTCATATTGCCATCACCTTATCCGATTACGTTTACACGGTATTGGGATGCGCTGGGGGCAGCGGCGAATAACAATTTAATGCTGTTATTGTCAACGATCTGAATATCACTAAAAACCACGTTGTAAGGGCTGGCTGCTTCTCTTACTGTGACCACCACATCCATCGTACCAAGGTTATGGGTAACCGTGAACGTTGTGGCCGTACCATCACCGACGTTTGCCGAATATTTGGTGGTTGCCCCAAGGTTTGTCCTGGCCGCTGCAGCCGTGGTTGCGCCAGTACCGCCTTTCGTTATCGGCAGGGACGTGATGGTCGGTTCCTTGTCATCAATCAGCGTCTTGAGGCTGGATAATTGGGCTTCTACATCTGTACCAGTCACGCCAGATAGCGCAGGAGTGCCGACCTTTTTGGCCCCTGAAGACCCGGCGGTGGTAGAGCCCATTTCCGTTTCGGTATAATACCGGCCATCATGATTATGATCCCCGGCAGCGGCTGTCGTTGATGTTGTTCCTAAGGATACCCCGAGCTTACCGTCTGCCCCCGATACAACGGTGCCAACCGCTCCCGCTGTTCCGGCATGAGATACGACGCTAAACAGATTACCGGTAAGCGTAATCCCGTTTCCAGCCGTATACGTTCCTGCTCCGGAAAACTGACTGAACGAAAGTGCCGTCGTGTTCAGCGTGATCGGATCAGCAGTTGTCAACACCCAGCCGGTTTTTCCGTTCGTCGCACCTTCGGATACAAACACGTACATACCGGATGTAACTTTACTACTTCCGTTTGCATCGGTTGAACGCGTCCATGCTCCGGCAGCGGCCGTGTAAATCCCGTTTTGCGATGCTGTAGTTTGGTTTTTGACCAGTACACGATCTCCTGCCGCTACGGTAATCCCATCGATACTCAACATACCGCCCGTAGTCAGGTTAATATTGGTGGTTGTGGCTACGCGCACCGAATCTTTGTAGTCAAAACCCATCTTCAAGGTGTCAACATACGCTTTGGTGGCTGCATCGCTGTCCGCCGACGGAGCCGATAGTCCGGTTACTTTGGTTGCCGTAATCGTCCCGGCCGCAAAATTGCCGCTGGCATCCCTTTTAACTACCTTGTTGGCCGTATTGGCGTTGTCCGCGTCCGAGGTATTTAGCTTTGCATTCAGTTGGGTTTGTGCGTTGCTGGTTAGCCCGTCTATGTATCCCAGCTCCGTCGCCGTAATACGATTGGCAGTGCCATCATACTTGATGTTTGCACGAGAAACATCAAGCGTTCCCTGGACACTGGTGTTATCGGCTGCTTCGTTTCCAAGTGTCGTATCTCCTTGGACTACTAAGTTACCGGCCAGTGTAAGGTCGGTACCGTTGAGCGCTGCAGTAGCCGTTGCGGTATCAGCCACGGTGAGTTTTCCGCCGATCGACACATTACCGGCAAACGTGGATGTGCCTGCGCCATTGACCGTTAGGACTCCACCAATCACTGTGTCGCCGTTCTCTCGCACTTGCAATAACGGCTGGGCGTCGGAACTTTCCACGCGAAATGCATCCGCAGTCGATGAACCGGCCGATTTGGTGGCTTTGGATACTACCTTGGTCACGCCATTTATCGTGGTTGTGTCTTGCGATGCGTTGTCGCCTAGCGTTGTGCTTCCCTGTACGGTCAGGTTCCCTGAAAGAGTCAGATCGGTTGCCGTCCCGGTGGTGATGCCACTACCGTTAATCGTCAGCTTTCCGCCAACAACGGTATCCCCGTTTTGTTTGACTGAGAACAGTTCTTGGGAGTCTGCGCTTTCTACTCGAAAAACGTCTGTCGAAGCCGATCCTGCCGCTTTCGTCACTGATGATGTGACTTTGGCCGACGTAGTCATCGCTGCGTTAATCTTGTCGACTTTGGTCGATGCGGTAAGGTCAATCCAGGCGGTCCCATTCCACATGTACGTCTTGTGATCCAAGGTATTGTGGTATACCTGGCCCTCAACAGGGCTAGTCGGTGCACTGGATAAGTTCTGGATCCGCGCATTTTGGAGTTCATTTTTATTAAGATCAATGTTGGTTAAGAATTTCAATGAAACCACTCCTTAATTTAAATAGGCGCATCCCGCAAAAGGAGACTGGAATCGCGCCTCGATTTCACTATCCGATCGATACAGGATATCCCCGATAACTGCGGTACCCGCACTGTCCACCACAGTTACTGACGGCCGTTTTTGTAAATCGTGCGTAATCACCCAAGTAGCCGATGGTGCAATCTGAGTAAACACAAAAGTACCGCTGCTTACAGAAAGCGAACGTATTGCATCCTGCAATGCATTGATGTCTTCGGCCTCGACTTGATCACCATAGGTTTCATAAGTGACGTACACCAATTGAGCACTGGCGTACACCTGAACATGGGTCCTCCACGGTGTCGCCTCCGGATTCGTCAAAATATAGGCCATGACACGGCTTCCTGTTTTATTGGGTCCCGACCAAATTTCCAGCGTGCTGTGCTTCACGTTGTCATGATCCAAATGCTGTGCGCCGGAGCCACCCGATAACAAAATGATTTCATCACTGATGACAACGGGGTTGTTGGTTTTGTTCAGCCTGGGTTTCAACTGCATTTTTTATATCACCACCTACACGATAAGCTCTACTTTGCCGCTCACAGGCACATCATCCGGGGCCATTTCTACATTCACTGCGGTGCCATTCACCCGTAAGTCGCGATAGTCGGCTATGCCTGGCGTATCTAGCAGCAAAGAACCAATCTTGGCGTAGCTTATATAGGCGCTCTTGAATACGATGTTCGCTATATACTCGTTGACAAGACGAGTAACGGCAGACTGCACATCGCCCAGAACATATCCGGATGAAAGGGTGATCGTTGCTGTTACATGAATCGGCACGGCGTTCGCGGTAACCACAGTTACATTGGCCCCGATAGGTCGAACGCTCTCGATATAAGCAGCTACATCCGCCGCAAGCTGAGCTGAAGCTGGTTTTTTTTCACTATTTACGATAACGACTTTGATAGTACCGGGGCCGTTCCACATCGGAAATACCTTCGCACCCCCTACTCCGGCCACTTCCTTTGCCCATTGAAGGTAATGCGCCATATTGCCACTGGTTGCCGGACTGCGCACTTTTTTCAATAATCGCTCTCGCAGTGACTCATCGCTCTCTGTGTCGGTACCGGGCACAAGTACGGCGCCTAATGTGGCTGACGAGAGCCCATCGATGTAATCCACGGGCAGCAGTGTTCCGTTGGGCCGGTTTCCTCTGGTTCCGTCCGTCTCACACTCAAGCGTTGCAGCAGTACCACCTTCCATGACAACAAAATAGAGCCCATCGATAAAAAACCGCGCCCCTGTCGTTACGGGAACATTAAAAATGCCCTCCCGTCTCGCAGGGGTTGCTTGTTTTCGTGTCACACCCTGTTCGGCGGCCCGTTTATCGAGCCATTCACCACTCGCGGTAGCGGCGAATCCAAGTTTTAAGAACAGATCTAGATTGACATAGGCTTGTGCCAGTTCTGCCGCCGCTGGGGCCAGTGCGTCATAGATGACACTGCCCTCCCGTTTGTCCAGGTCAGCCGGCACACGGTCCAGCATACGCTGCAAGATTGCGGCGTAGGTTTGCGACTCATACACTACCCATCACCCCCTTCGTCGCCTGGAAATCGCCATATTTTGTGATTACGGTGAATGTCGCTACCGCATTATCGCCGCTGATCTCGATCTGCATATCGTCAATGCGGGTAATCCGGTCATCTTGCAGCAGCGCCTCCTGGATGCGTCGCTGAAGTTCGGACCGAAGCAATAAGGGGTCCATCCCGATAAGTCCGTCCATCTCAAAGCCGTAATTGAAGCTATAGATGGGATGCCGATAACGTTCCGTGCTCAATATCTTGAAGACGGCTTGCTTAACCGCTTCAATGTTGTCAACGGTACCGACTACTTGACCGGTGGAGACGTCCAGCCGATACGTCTTGGATGGATAGGATTCAACTTTCACGTTTTGGGTACTTACCACCCCGCCCAATGGAATCATGTCGCCACCACCCGATCCAAGATTACGTACCGTTGTCCGCCCTGGACGCGCATCAGCAGCACGTTTTCGCCAACCTCCAAACGCTTGCGGATGACCAGTGGGGATAAGGCCGTCTGAGTTTTCTTCTCCCCGGCTGGCGTGTCGATGTAATCGTGCTTATGAGTCAAATCCACTTCGTAATGAATCATCCGTTCCGGAACAACTAAAAAATCCTCTGTCAAAGTGAACCGTTGTTCTACGTTCACTTCCAGAGGATTCACACCGGTTACCGTACCAAAAAGGATGGCCACAGGGTTGCCCGCTTCTACCGCGGCCAATCCGGCCCGTTTAATCGCATCAAGCATCAGATCACCTTCAACTCTAGCTTCATCGTATGGTCCGTTCCGCTGAAGCGATGGCTGCACTCATCAACAAGAAACGGCAGTCCAACGCCAAGCTGCTCGATAAAAATCGGAACAAAACAACCGGCACGCACCCTTGGATCACCCATAGCGTCCACCTGAAGCGTCTTTTTCTCGCGGTTATGGACGGCCATCAAGGAATTCAGCAACTCATTGATCTGGCCGGCATTCATGTTTTCATTGATTTTTTGATAGAGTTGCAACCGGCCCCACTTCGCCATGTTGGCGCCGTCTTCGGCAATATAAACCTCTCGCTTCTTGGTGTCCTTATTGTCGCTTACCAACTTGATCCGGTTATAGCTGTCATCGATGGAACGGGTAAATTCATAATCGCAAAGCAAACTGCCGTCACCAACCACAAAATCCAGTAGCATATCAGCCGCATTTCGGAGTGTAAGCTCCCCAAAATTGTCAAAGAAGACGTAATTTTTCCCGGTTGCGATCAGCGTCAAATCCAACACCTTACAGATAATGTCGAGTAGCTTCTTGCCGTCTTCGACAAGAGCGGGAATGATATAGCCGGTATCATCCAAGGTCCCCACGCGCAGGTTAAAATCACCGCATATTCTACGGATTACATCTACCGCACCAACACCCTTGAACACGTATGTATCCGAAGCCAGGAGATAGCGCAGCTGATCATAGGCCGTGATTTTCACCTGCTCATCGCGCCCACCTTTGACGATAAAGACGTACCCGTAAAAGACATTCACGCCATCTTTCCGGAATCGAATGATATCGCCGCTGTTCACCGTGAACGCGGCATCCTGGTACAGTCCACCCTGAATAAATGTGATCTCCAAGCTGCCCGGTCGGCCAATCCGGCTGGTCTTCCAGGCTACCTCGTCAACGATGTCGGTAATATCCCAGACATTGCCGTTGCGGTTATCGATCAGAACCTCAAGCATTCGCGGTTCCCCCTGGCAAGCGGATCTCTCGTCCAATCGGAAGATGGAGCACATCGGCGTCGGTCATGTTGTTCAGCGACTGAATCTCCGGCCAGCGTGAACCGTCACCAAGGAATCGTTGTGCAAGCAGCCAGAGGGTATCACCAGAAGCAATGGCATAACTTTTTTGTTCCTGTCGCTCGACCGGCCGCTGTGTTTCTGCAACAACCAGCGCCCGCGCTTCCGGTGTTGCAGCGGGTTGAACCGCTACCCGCTTCGCCGCGTAGAAAACATACTTCTTCAACGAAAGATCGTATTCAATATCACCAGGACTGCCGGCCACTTCTTTCCATGAGAACTTTTCAATGCTCATTGGGAGATTGATGTCGTAGCTTCCGCTGACAAACACAAACCGAATCGGTCGCTTTGTGTTCAGCCACCGCTGAATGAATTGCACATACTGTATGGGTGCGGCAAGGGCGTTAGCCACCACGAAAGGATACCGCATCGCAGGGAATATGCTGCCAAAGGAAATCTCGGTTAGCTTTGGCGATTTAATCACATTGATCTCGCCCAGCCCGGCCACATCATACGTCTTCCCTTCGCCGCTTTCTTTGATCTCAATGGCGTCCGGGTTAACAGGGATGCGAAACCCTTCCTGTTGGTTGTTCCAGCTAAGATAAATACCGACGTCTTTCACTAGCTGTACACCCCTTCTGCGCTGGACGCGATTTGCTCTTCTAAGGTATCTGCTATTTTTTTGACAATCGTATCCACATCATAGCCGTTGTTGATGTCCCCGGTGGTCACTTGCACGGTCGGGGTTAAGGTGACGAAATTTTGAATGCTCTTCATCTCTGCCAGTTCCCGCATGACCTTCAGGTCTTCGTTGGAGATGTCCACGGTGTCGCCAATCTTGCCGACTTCACCCACTTCGCCCACCTTGGCGATAGTAGCGTTCTTATTCCATTGATCCAAGATGTCCGTATTCAAAGGGTTAGCTCCGCCAATTGCGCCAGGAGACAAGCTGAAATTACGAATGAAATCCTGTCCACCCGCCTTGAGCCCCGAAAGATCAGCGCGATACTGGATCTCTTGGATGGGCTGCACGCCCACACCGAGCAAGTTACCGAAAAAGCCAGCCACTGTGTTGATGCTCCGTATCAGCCCGTTGATGAACGAGATGATCACGTTAACAGATCCTTGTGCAAGATCAACAAGAAAGCCAAAGGCACTCGCAAAGGCCTCTTTAAGCCATTGGCTCGTTTGTCCAAGTGTGGCAAGCGCAACAATCAGGCCAACAACAAGCATAATCACCCGTGTATACGGATTGGCCGTCATGACCGCGTTAAGTATCCTTTGTGCAGTTGTCAACGCGTTTGTGTAGATCTGATGAATCTTTGTCCAAAGCACAACCGCTTTTTGAACACCATAATAAACCGCCAAGGCCGATGCGACACTTAGAATCACAGGCGACAACATGGTAAACAGCGACCAGGCCATTTGCCCTGCCTGGATCAGCAGGATCATGCCGCTTACCGCCCACGCCAAGCCAATACTAAGTGCATTGAAAAACGGCTGAAAGGTTCCTTGCTGGAACGCTTGATTTAGCATCAAGATAAGCGGCAAGAGCCGCTGCACGGCCGCTCCGCCGGCGTCGGCGAACATGGATTTCACGTTGTTTCTTAGAATCTCCGCTTGCTTGATCGGGCTTGCCAGCATCGTGTCAAAGGCGTTCTGACCCATCTTCTGAATCTCTAAGAGTTGATCAAACGCCTTGATAAATCCTTCAATGTCACCTTTCTTTCCTAGCTCCGTCAGATTAACCGCTCGAATCTGTGCCTTGCTCATGTTGAATCTCTCAGCAAGGGAGATTAGATCGCCGCTCATCGCTTCCTTGATCGAGAATGTGGCGCCGCTGAGCCCTTGGCCGGTTGTATCGAATGCTGCCAGTCGCTGCGCTAAGTTGTTCAGCTTCTCCAGTTGCCTTGTGTCCTGAGTCATTGAGAAGAAGGAAAGTGTGCCTGTAAGTGCTTCCTTAACGTCCATTCCGGTTTTCAGCGCATCCGCTTTGAACTTATCAAACATCGCTGACCCAACTGTCTGGTCACCGGTACGGGCAACCAGCATATCGCGCATCTGCTGCTCTTGCATCGCCCCGCCGATCGTCGCAGTGGCCAACATCTGAATGCCCTGTAGACCAAGGTAAGCGGCAGCCACGCCTTTGATCTCCGACAACAGCCCCCCAACTTCGGATTTCGCCTTACGAACAGTACGGTTGAATCTATCCTGCGATGCCGTCGATTGATCAATGGCTAGCTTGATTTGTGATTCAGCCGCTGCCAGCCGCTGTTTCGCTACATCGAGTGTTCTTGCTACGTTTGCATTTTGGTTTGTTGTCCGCTGCATCTGTTGCATGGATGATATCGTCATGTTTAGCGCTTGCGTGATGTTTTTCAAGGGACCGGTGAAAGCATCAAACAGGCGTAGGCTGGACTGTACCGTTGCCATGTCGCACCTCCTTTCTGCTTATTTATTCTTGCGCAATCGCTTCTCTTCGGTGATTCGTACATCGATCATGGCATAGATAGCCGCCTTCTTCCGTCGCGGCATGGCCACCAGGACGTGGGGAAGGATATGGAGTTCATGGAGGGCATAGTAGGCGTAATTCGCCTCACTATCGCCCTCATTGATTAGTTTTTTACCTCTTCCACCAGGTCGTTCATGTCCTTGTCGTAGCCGTTCATTTCTTGAACCTTCTCGACCAAGGCAGCGTATTCACCGGGCAAAAGCATCTTACGCAAGAGTGCTTCGGCACCAATGACGCCGTAAGATTTCTGTAGTTCTGCGTCTTTGAGGTTGGGGAACACGACACTGGCTACTGTCAGCTTCGCCAGGTATTCGTCCACATTCGTTTCCGGCGTTTTGATGCCGCCTTTGCCTTTTACGGTTCTTGTTGCCGCCTTGCGGATCTCTTCGTTCTCCGCTTCGGTCATCGTGCGCAACGTCCACGGTACCGGCTTGCCGTCTTTATCTTTGAACCGCTGGGATACCACAAAATCTTCGGTGATATCCGTGGTCACGTTTTGCGCGAAGAATGCGCTTAAATCACCCACAGGCTACATCCTCCTATCCTAAAATCGGCTTGCCGAAGCTGTCCATGATGTCCACGTCTTCAAACGTGAAGTCCACATCTTCTTCCAGTGCGTCGGTATCCGTATCCAGCAATGCCATGATGACACTGTTCAAGTTGACGCCTTTAAGCACCACCGTCTGCCTGCCGATGCTGGAAGTCGGGTCCTCATTGACCACTTGCACATCGAAATAAGCATCGATACCCTTTTTGATGTATTCCATCATCATCTTACGGAAGAGAGATGTGACGTAATAAATCGTCATACTCCCCGTGCCCTTCCAGCCTTTCGCCTTATGTTGCGTTCCCCGACGGCCCAAGGTTTTGATCTCCGACTTTTCTTTTTCCGCCTTGGCCTCAAGCTTCTTGATGTAAAACATTTCTTCCACTTGGCCGTTGATGGTTGCGTAAGCCCGGCCTTCTTGGCCGCTGATGGTATCCCTCGCTTGCAAAAAACCCATCTACGTCTTCACCTCCCGGTTACTTCACCTTAATGCTGAAGTAGATTTTCTCGATGGAATCAACCGGCTGAACGTACAGCTCCACGGCTACACTATCAGAATCAGCACCTTGAACAACCGCTAGATCCGTCTCGGCGTCAAAGTTCTGGATGGCCCCGATGCCTTGCAGCGTCTCCAGGTGGTTAATACATTCCTTACGGAACAGGTTGCGGCCATCGTCGTTGTTGTTGACCTTGCCGATGTAGTACGTCTCGAAAATGCGCTTGAAATCGTTGTTGATGCCATCAAGCACCCGAATCGGACGGTTCTTGGAAAATACCTTTGTCTTTGTCGGCGTATAGGATCGGAAGGTGTTCGTGTCCTGCTCCACGATGGCGCGGCCTTTGTTCTGCACAAAGAGGAATTCCCCGTTCAGCAAGGCGGTCTCAATTTGCGAATTCGTGTAGCGAGGGTTGGCGTCAACAGCATCGTCGTAAGCGGCATACGTCAACGACTGGTTAATCTCCGCGCTGGCCGTAGCCGCTGCCACCCATACAACCGCTTGCCTTGCATCCAGCGTAGTGCCATCGGCAAGAATGACCCCGTTTTTGACGCTGATGACGCCTTCAAAGTCAGGATTCCGGTAATTCTCCAGAACCACTTGGATCTTACGCCCCTCCATCTCCCGAAGACGCCGGACAAACGACACAACGACGGATTTCAGTGTGGCATCCGTAGAAGGCAACGCCATCGTCTGGAATTCGTAAAGCTCAATGGCGGACAGGTAATCGGTGTAATCCTGGTTGGTAACCGTTCCATCGGCGCCACCGGTGAGAGCAGCCCCGGCCGTTGCGGTTAAGGTACCGGTTCCGCTAAACACGACCCAATCATTAGCAACCAATTCCGCGATGCTTGCCACTACTTGTGTGTCGACAACTTGTCCTGCAAGCACCGTTTTTACATCGAATTTCGCTGCATCATCAACGTTGGTTTGGATGACCAGGCTGAGATCATTGCCCCGAGCCCCGCTGTATTTCGCGGTTGCCGTGAGCGTACCGACTGTTTTTGTCGCCTTGGTCCCGGTATTAAGGCGGTACAGTAAGAGCGTCTTGGCTCGTTTCAAGGCTTCTTTAACAAGAAGAAGTTGCGCGGCGGTAATGTCATAACCCAAAATGGTTTTGACGTCATCACCCGCATTGATTTCGATCACCTTCTTCGATTCGCCCCAAGAGAGCGGCAGTGGCACTGTGACAGTTCCGCGCTCCCCGACGGTACCAACTGGCCCACCGGCACTTTGGAAATTAATATAGACACCGGGTCTCACCTTGTTCTGTGTGGTCCACGTTCCACCAGCCATCTATTCGACCTCCCTGCTCAAAAAGTCAGTCACCATTTGAGCGACTTCGTCGGCGGTGTAAAGTTTGCCTTCTTCGAGCAGCGCGTTCAGAATGTCACGCTGGCCGGCAAAGGCTTTTGCTGAAAGTAGTTGTTCCTTGGTGAATTTCGGATTTTCTTTAGCCAATCAGATTCGCCTCCTGTTCAAGCGTTTGCATTGTGGGCCCACTGGCCACTTCGCGAAGGAGATGGAATTCATACTCCACAAAGAAGTGCAGTACCCCATCAACGATCTCGTGACGCATCTTCTTCCCGCGTAATAAGCTGCCTTGGACTGTTACAAACCCCATCTGATAGAGTTGCTCTGCAACCTCATGTGCTTCTTCGTTGGTATCAGCAAAATAGTGAACATCAAAGAGAACGGTCCGTTTCAGCCGTCTCCCGACTTCATTGGTTTGTTCCGCCAATAAAATCTTCACAAAAAAGCAAGGGACCGTAACCCCTTGCTTCATTGCTTCACCATAGATCTTTTTGTCCGGAAATATGGCCCGAATGGAAGCAATTACGCCGTCACGGACCTGGTTGATTGTCATGGGCTATTCACCCCTTCTCGGCGGCCGCCCGTTCATGATTTGGTTCAGCAGTTCCATCTGGCGACGCTCCAAGTATCGTGGCAGTTCCTGTTCCATCTCCTGCATGGAAATGGTCATCATGAACCGGCCTTCCACCCATTTGGTTAACTCCTTGCCCGTCCGGTGCCCGTACTCCACAAAGGGGGCATACTCGGTATTGTTGAAAATCTCCACCACATACTCATTGCCCTGGCGCTGGACCTGTCCGACTCTCCAATTGCGACGAAGGGTACCGCCAACCTTGCCGTTTTTATAAACACCTACGGGAGTACGTTTCTTGATCTTCCGCTCCGCTCGATAGGCCATCTCAAGCAAGAATTCCTGGATAAAGCGATCTACCACCCGCTCATCCAGCGCTTTTTGGAAGTTGTCAGCAAGCTTCTTGAGATCGTTAAAATCGAAGTCGCCCCAACGGCTCATCACGCATAGCCCTTTCGTTGCAAACTGATCTCCTGGTGGGTTGGGTACCGAAACGGTTCACCGGCGACATAGGCCTGCGTAACGCCACATCGGGTTACCTCGATAACGTCACCTTGCCGGATCTGCAGTTCAGGCGCCACAAAGGCCTTGGTTTCATAGAGGATATCGTTTTGCGCTTCGGTTTGCCGGTTGGTCGCCAATGCTTTTTGCGACAGTCGGCAGGGTTGATCTTGATAAATGATCTGCAGGGCAGGAACCGTTTCGCCGGATGGTTTCTCCGTCTCGACCGATCGCTTGACGGTCATCGTATCTTCATAGAGACGCTCCAAGCTCCTGCGATATTGGCGGTACATGCTACCACCTCAACTTCCGGTACCGGTTCAGATCCACGCGGTAATTCAGCACAACGGCATCAATAGCCGATTTATTCTGGCCTGACGCGGCAACCGGTTTAATCGACGTGTCGCCGATCTTAATATCGGCACTACCGGCATTGGATTGGGCGATCTCGTCAATAGCAGACTGTTCAGCCCGTAGCGCATCGATGACCATGGATGTCCAGGTGAACGTAAGCGTATCGGGTATCACATCCATGTTGCAGTAGTGACTGATCCTTACGCCGATCTCATCAATGTAGGACAGGATCAGCGGGTCGAGATCATTGTGATTGATTCGTAGGCGAATCTTTACCGCGCTTAGTACGACCGCTTGATTTGTTGTCACTGGAAACGTCACCTGCTTCCTTGGGCGCTACAGAGTGCTTCTCCAGTAGTGCTTTCAGTTCAGCTTCACCAAGGCTATCACTGCCTTCAATGCCAAGCTCTGCACATTGTTCCCGTAGTGCAGTCGCCCGGCGATTGCGTTGAAATGCGGTTGCTGACAACCTTCATCCCTCCTTGCAAAGATGACCAAAGAAGGGTTATTTGCCCCTTCTTTGGTCATTCGCTGTTTACGCCAACTTGTAAACAAACTTCACGATACGAAGGTTCTTGTTCTCATACACTCGGGTCCAGTTGGCTGCATTCTCGCATTCCGCGTTGGTGGGAGCGGCACCGGCCACGCTGGTACCGGTAAACTTAACACCGCGGGGATGGAGAATAAACGCTTGACGATTGATCAGGATATCGTCACCGGCCAGCGAATCCCGATCGGTCTCGGTTGGTACTGGGTGTTGACCATTACCCAAGCCAATCGCGCCGGCACCGAACAGGTACGAGGTGTACACTCCGGAAGAAACGGGATGTCCATCGTCGACAATCACTCGGCGGCCCATGTACGTGGGGATGTTCACCTTACCCTCTGAGTCGGGGATAAAGGCGATCAGGTTGTCTTTTTGCAACTTGATGTACGCTGCGCTGTGCATGGAAATGGCTGTCAGTTTCTCGGCTGCGTCACCAAGTTTCCCTTGTGCATCAAGGAAGGTTTCACCGGAGAGAACGGCTGCGGTACCAGTCAAGGCCGAAATATCATGGATGTTGCCGGACATGGTTGCCGATGCAAAAACACCTTTCAGCATGGAGAACAGCAGTTTCTGACGCATCCGCGCCCAATATGCAGCGACCAGGTCCCCGATGGCCGCCATCGGATCCGAGCCGGCAAGAACAGAGGCGAGGTCATTGGCGCTCCACGCTTTCCCGCGGAGGAACAAGACGGCCACGTCTTGGCCGGCGGTGATCTTTTGCGGAGTCAGTGCTCCGGAGTCAGACAGCACTTCGTCGTCACCGGTCAGGTCGTTCCAGTAGGGCATATTGATGTACTTCCCGCCGCCGCGAGCGAGTGCGTCCAGTTCCGGGTTGTTGGAGATGATACCCGACTGAGACAGTGCCGACAGTTCCGCCGTTCGTGCGATGACATAGGGGTTAAATACCTGTGGGACGATCACGTCCGCAATTTGAGTCTTTGGCATGGGTCAATTCCTCCTTGAAAAATTATTGTTTGGCTGCGGCCATGAACTGCTGCGCCAGATCGGGATATTCCCGAATGAGCCGCCCCTGCTCGGTGAGGTTGAAGCTCTCTTTGAGCCAAGGGTTTTTCTGTGTTTGTGGCGGTTTGCCGCTGCCGTCTGGAGGTTTTGCGCCTCTCATCTGGGTCTGCGTACCTCCGGTCTCTTGATCGACAAACAAAAAAGCCTTGCTGGTGCGCAACGCTTTTAACTGATCGTCAAGGCCGGCTTTGATTTGGCCGTCTTCACCAATCTCCACTTTGTATTTGTCGAGTAGCCCTACAACGAGGTCGAGATCATGAGCATCCTTGCCGACAGCTAACTTGATGGCCGTAGTTACCGCCATATCTTTGATCTTGGCTTGATAGTCCTGTTCCTTCTGCTTGTTGTCGGTCTGAAGCTGTTCGATCTGCTTTTTCAGGTCGTCATTGTCGCCAGCCGCCTTCTTGAGATCGATCAGTTGCTTGTCACGGTCCTTTAAGTCCGTCTCCAGTTGCTTCTTGGCTTCGTTGAGTTCGTCAAATCGATGCTTGGGGACATAGCCCTTATAGTTGTCCTCGACACCGGAGACAATCGCCTTGATTTGCTCTTCGGTGAGCCCTTTGCCTTCCAGCAGCTTACGTAACCATTCCATGAATCGATCGCTCCTTCATCTTCACTTGGTTACCCGGTCGTGTCCGGTGATGTCCTGTTCTTTTACGCCGACAGTACCGAAACGGCGGAAAAAGAAAAACACCCTCGTTTCGAGAGTGCTTTTATACCCCGTATTTTTGCCTAATCTCAATCCACTTCATAGTTTCCTCGCGACTTAGTTTATCATGTTCCTTTGCATTTGCATCCAATGCCCCATTTGAATTATTGAGCAAGGCTATTGTTTTAATCGTATACGGATAATTCATGTCATTAATTTCATCAACAAGCTTTTCATATTGCTCTTCTTTTAGTTTTGAGCGATGACATTCAAGGGCTTTGGCAATCATTTGTCTATTTTCTTGTTTGGTTGGCGGTTTAATCATGTTAACGGCTCCCTTTTGTAAAATAAACCATCCACCAAAAGAACAAACTCTTCCATGGTTAAATGTTTATCATCATAACCGTCTTCCAAGTCCCAAATTGTTGTCTTCGACCTAAAATCATAATTGGCTTGAATTAATAGGCTCCCTACCTCGCCCGGCGTAAGCATAATTTCTTTTTCTCTTTTAAGCGTGTACCTATATTTTGAGTCCACTGCTCGTAACTCCAATAACGAACACGCAAAAAATTTAATTATATCATCACGGCTAAAAGAGCCACCAGGATCACCATACGGCGATGGATGATTGTGGGTCACTCGGCTGTTTCGAAGATTTGTTATTCCAATCGCGTCAATTTGCACATTGCCTTCTGTGCCAATCGAGTGATAAACCTCCCCCTTCTCCGTAATGGCGTATGCGTGCTCAATCGGTTCGTTTCGAATACGGTCTTCGTACTCTATGAGCTTTTTATCCACCTCCGCCAATTGAAGCCGCTCGATAGGTTTAAGATCCAAACGATTGCCAGCAGGTGACGTTTCGCCTTTACCTGTTCCCCCTGTGTGTTTATCATACCATGCTTTATACGTCATGTCTCCCGGGACATAGTACACATTGTCCTCGTCATCCCGGGCGATTCGTTCCCCTGCATCGATCTCATCGTCAAAGTACGGCACCACTGTTGTCCGGCAGCGCACATGAAAAGGCGGGTAGTTTACGTTGACCTCGGCCTCGTTCAAATTGAACACCTTGCCGTCCATCGACCGGCAGATCTCGCTGGTACGCTTATCAAGCGTAGCCAAGACCTCATACTTCTGCACAACCTTGCTGGCCTTGTAACCGGCCATCGTGGCCTGGTTGGCGAAGAAAGAGCTTTCCGTCTGGACTAAGCGTGCAGCGTTGGTGCGGGAGACGTTCATTCGCTCCGTCATATCGCTGATGGTTCGATCAATGCTATCGCCACGAATGAACGACTGTGTAAGTTTCGTCTGCAACTCCCGAACCAGCCGATCCCGGTCATCCCATATCCGCTTGCTATAGTTAGCACCGGCGAACTCGGTTTTCAGGACGGTCTTCAAACCCTGTTGGTCGATGGATGCAAACGATACGCCCAAGCCGATGCCTTTTTGAATCTCGTAGATGGTCCGGTAGTATGTATCTTCGTAAATGCCGCCTAAGAGCGCCTGTGCGCCTTTCTGACGGCTTTCCGTGAGCATCTCGACCTGTTGCCTTATCTGAGTTTGCAACGCCTCTAAACGGCTTACACGCGTCCGGTAATAGGTGTTGTTGAGATCTCGGGTCCAGCGGCCGTCCTGATTATTCTTCGCCTTGGCAATGAACTCTTCCAGCGTCATCTTAAACTCGGTCAACTCTTTGCCACCAAGCTTCTTCCGGGCTTCTGCCAAACTGATCTCGTTATTGTCGGCGTAGCGCTGGTAAAAGACTTCAATGTTGCGCCGGATCTCCTGGATGGCTCGCTGGTATTCCTTGTTCAGTTCCCCAACGTACTGATCGGCCTTATCAAATTGACGTTGGGCGAGCTGCTCACTCCGCTTTTGCCAGTATTCTGCTGATGGCATTACGCATCCACTCCGCCGGCCGTGTTCCCGTTCCCGTTGACGTCACCCATACCGGAATAGGCTTGCATCTCTTCCAGGTCCGCAGTGCGCTGCTTCTCCAATCGCTTCTGTTCTTCTTCGGGGTCCGTCACCCAAGGATGATTCGAGATAATGGTTTCATCAGAGATCACACCGGTGCTGTTCTTGGCATTGGTGATCGCTTCAGTTTCGTTGATGAGGATATCCCGGTTGAACAGGAAGTCGATGGACTCAGTGGCAAAGTCGCCGGCGCCGGTGTTGGCCAGGTGATTATCGACAAACCAACGCAACTGCTCAAGGCTTGCCTGGAACTCGGTCTCCAGGATGTTGGCGTCCATATCCAGGTCCGAATACAAAAAGCGCAGTGCGATACCGGATGGACTGTTGCCGAACTTATCGCTTTGGGTATCCACGCCCCGACCGCACTCATACAGGTCTTTTCTCAATGCTTCCAGGTGCGCTTTAAGGGCATCCGTGTTGATGTCAAGGCTGAGCGTATCGAGGCCGCCGTCCTCAGTCACTTTCACGGCCCGATAGACGGAGAGGTTTCTTCGGAATTCGCCCAGATCCGTCCCATCGTAGTTCTTGATGATGTAAATGCCATTGGGTAGATCGGCGAGGTTGTTGCTGTGGTCCGATGTTTGCAGGTCATAGTCATCAACCAGGGACTGGACGAACTTGATCAGCGGCAGTTCCTCGTCGTTGTACCGGAAGCAGATAAAGGGCACCCGTTCCCAGTTGTACGGCGTCTCCTTGCCCGTTGAGTCAGTCACGGTGAAGTGGCTGCCGTCACCCTCATCATCCGGTACTAACGCTGTGGCATTATTGGGCATGACATACCGCTTGACTCCGGAAGTGTCCCAGTATTCCACCTTGGTAACAATCTTCTTGACGGTGCCCTCGTAGGTCTCCACATCGTACATGCGGATCACACCGTCCAATTGCGTCCGTTCGGCATCACGCCAAAGGGGAATCACCTCTTCGGCCGGGATGCGCTTGAACGAGAGCTTGCCGCTTTCGTCGTAAAACACCTGAATCCAGGCACGGCCCTTGTTAATAGCCTCTTTGCCAAGGTTCTTCAGCAGCCGGTGAAAGCCCTTATCCATGACCACGCGCCACTGATCCGCGTAGGCCTGGTTTTCTGTTTGCACCGTCAGCGGCTTGGACAGCAGGTATCCGACCTTTTGGTCTACGAGCTTCCGGTAGAGGGTGTGGACGAGTTTTCGGTTGGCAAGGTTGGTGTCTTCCACCAACGCGCCGTTCTCGCCGATAACCAGCCGCCGGCGTTGCAGGATGTCGTGGTCACCGGTGTAATAGCGCTGGCCGGTTACCATCAGCCGCAGTTCCGGCGATACCTTCCACTCGTCAATCTCCAGCTTGATGATCTGTTCCATGGTCATGGCCGAGCCAGCTTGTAGGATTGCGGTGATATTCAGTGGTCTCACCTCCTAGTCAAACGAAATTCCTGACCGCTTCATGTCATTCTCAAAAGCATACCGAGTGGCGTCGATCGTGTGGTTATCCTTATCCTCCAGCTTGGCTTTCGGATTACCATCGGCATCGGTCTGGTAGTCAATGTTCTCAAACTCCCGGGCGATGTTCGGCGTGCGCTGCGGATCGATCACAATCTCTTCGAGATCATCCAGCCACTTTTCCCCGTACTCCACACTGCCCGGTCCCTTGCGGGCGCCCTTAATGCGGATATGGTACTGGAGCTTCAGTTCATCAACCGACTTGGGCTCAGCACTGTCCGCAATCGACTGCTGCGTGTCATAACCCTTGGCCTTGATCTGCTCCGCCGCTTCCCGGTTAGAAAGCTTCACGGCATAAATCTCATCCAGCGCGTAGATCTTCCGTCGGGTCTTGTCGTAATGCCAGCGGACAAAAGCGAACGGGTCCACGCCATAGCCCCAGTCAACGCCCTGGCGGATATTATCGAACCGCTTGATCTCCTCGTCGGTGATTCTCCGGAAGACCAGATTGTCGAAGGGCACCACGCCGCTGCCGATGGCCTTGCCAAGATACTCCCACTCGTACTTCTGTGGGCTCTTGGCTTTTACGTCCTCCGCTTCTTCAACGAAGGCTTTGGAGATATGGGGGTTGTCCAGATAGGTCGAGTGATGGACAAAGGTGTTGACCGGGACGAACTGGGTCTCATACTTCTTGTTCACCCAGCTTTGTTTTCGCTTCGGCGGGTTGTAGGAGTAGTAAAAGGCATAAAAAAGACCATCGGGCAACTCGGCACGCAACACGGAATTTTCGATGGTGGAGACTTCGTCTTCAGTTTTGAACTCGGCCAATTCCTCAATCCACATGATCGCAATGGGGAACTTGGCCATTTTGATGGACTTGATCTTGTTGGCGTCATCGGCACCACGGAAGATTATCTTGTTCCCTCGTGGCTTGTAGATGAGCTGTAAGGGGTTTTTCACGACTCGCCAATACTCGCCTACCCCGAGTATCTCGATGGCCTCTTTAAGCTGCTCAAAGACCGACTCAGCCAGCGTGTTGGCCACGCGGCGAATACATACGGCCGTCACAGGATAGCGCATCATGTCGGTGATCAAGCGAATGCCGATATGCGTGGACTTCGCCGATCCGCGGCCGCCCTTCAGGACGTGGCGAAGATACCGGCGGGAGTTGGCCGCTTTCCAGAACGTCTGAAAGTGCGGGGTAACGATACGGGATAGCCTAACCTTCTGCATCTCCGTCACCGCCGATGTCGTCGATGATCTGGACGCCAACAGCACCTTCGACTTGTTGCCGGTCTACCCACATGCCGTAGCGCTTGCCAAGGAGCTCCAGCGCTTTTTGTTTGTCAGCGAATTTAATTTCACGCTCCACCGCATTGCCGTCGGGCGTCGGGATCGTCTTCACCTTGACGCCAATGATGGCCGCTGTGTCATCGTCCGTGGCCGTTGGTAGTAACGTAGCATCGTCAAAGTTGATAACGCCCGCGGCATTCACAAAAGCAATCCGTGCTAACTCGCGAATGACGCGCTCTTGGTTGACGCCAGTTCGCCGGGACAACTCAGCCATGCGTTCATCTATGCGCGCGCGGACACTAACATTTGCCAACAATCTACTTCCTTGCTCATTAGCTGTCTTTACGCTGTAACCTGCTCGAATGGCCGCTTGGGTAGCGTTAAGGTCGATCAAGTACTCTTCGACAAACCGGGCTTGCTTATCGGTTAGTGCCACTTCACATCACCTGCCTCTGCTGACGCTTTATAAAAACTCAATGCCGTTTTGATGCAGTCTCACGTTCAAGTGTGACACATCAATCTCTTGGCCGCTTGGCTTCAAGAATATCCTTGACCATCGCCCGGTTCGTTGTTCTTTGACGGCCACACCCCAAGAGAATTCGTGGACTTCCCATCGGTGCAATGCAACTACACCCATATACTCACCTATTTCAAATTCCCAAGCGCTTGAGAATTTGCCCTACACCCGACCAACTGAAAAACAAAAGCCCCGCATCAATGCAGGGCTTTACTTGCTACCATAATATCACATAAAAGTGTCTCAAAAAGTATCATTGTGTATCATTTAGTATCATTTTCGGCTAACAGCTTCAAAGCATTGCTGTGTATCCGGTGCACATGCGGCCAACTGCACTCCATGTCCGCAGCGATCTGTTTCCAGGTCATCAGGTCTATGTACCTTATGCGGATTAGATATTGCTCTCTTGAAGGTAAAACGGCGATGGCCTTTTCGATGGCTACTGTGTCCGTATGCAAGCTTTGTATTTTGCTCTGTAATTCAGCTTCAATGCTCACATATTCTGCTACCGCATTGCCTACTCGGTCTGATGCGCCTCCCGAAGCTCGGCGCTCTTGGTCTTTGCTGGTCTGTGACGTCTGTCGTTCCGCTACGGTCTTCAACTCTCCGATTCGGCGCTCAAGCCGATGAATGTTCTTCCGTAGCCAGTAATATTCTTGGAGTTGCTGTTTAGTCACGGTCTCACTCCTTGGCTCGCTCGATTCTTGCTTTTAATGCTGTTAATAACCGATTCTGCGTGTTGCTCTTGTCAGCCAGTGCCTCCATCACATCCTCATCCACGCCTCCCTCGACGATCAAGTGGTGAATGATGACCTTTTCGGTTTGTCCAGGCCTGTCCAATCGCTTATTAGCCTGCTGGTACAATTCCAGTGACCAGGGAAGCCCGAACCAGATGGCGTGATTGCCTCCAAACTGGAGGTTCAGCCCGTGGCCGCCGCTGGCCGGATGCAGCAAGCCGATATCAATCTTTTTGTCGTTCCAGTCATCGATGTCTTTCGTAGTCTTAATCTCCCGGACGTGCAATCCTGTTTTACTCAGTGCCTGCTTGATCCTTGCGACGTCATGCTGAAACGAATAAAAGACCAATGCCGGTTTCCCGTTCAGCGTTTCTACCAGTTCCATGAACGCCTCGACCTTGCAGTGATGAATCTCCACGGTATTGCGGTTTTCGTCGTACACCGCGCCATTGCACAGTTGCAAAAGTTTGTTGGTCAGTACGGCGGCAGATCCGGCGTCAATCGTTGTCCCGTCCACTTGAAGCAGCATCTCTTTTTCCAGCTTGCTGTAGGCCGCTTTTGCTTTTGTATCCAGGATGACCGGCACGGTCACTGGTAAGGCTCCCGGTAAGTCCAGATAATCGGCAGCGTTCATGCTGATACAGATGTCGCTGATCTTCTCGTAAATCTGTTCCTCCGCACCGGGCTTGGGTGCGTACGAAAAAACGTGGTCTCGGTCCCGTTGGTCCGGTTCAAAAAATCGTTCCCGGAATCCCCCGTACACCTTGCCCAGCCGCTTGCCAGCGTCCACCAGGTACATCTGCGCCCACAAGTCAAGAAGGCTTTTCGGTGTGGGTGTACCGGTCAATCCAACAAACCGGCTTACGTGCTTACGAATCCAGGTCATGGCCTTAAACCGTTTCGCCATGTGATTTTTATACCGGCTGATTTCGTCGATGACCACCATATCGAACGGCCAGGCATTCCGGTAGTAATCAACGATCCACTGTGTGTTTTCGTGGTTGATGACGTAGATATCGCCAGGGGTGTTCAGCGCCCGTATCCGTTGCTTCTCGGTACCCAGTACTTTGATCACCCGAAGCAATTTCAGATGTTCCCATGTGCTTTGCTCCCGGGCCCACGTGTCATCGGCCACCTTCTTGGGTGCTAACACTAAGCATTTCGAAATGGCGAACCGGTTAAACTTCAAGTCGTTGACAACGGTTTGTGTAATCACGGTTTTGCCTAAGCCCATATCCAGTAGCAGCATCATTTCAGCGCCGGCCAATAGTCGGTTAATGCAGTAGCTTTGATACGGTCTTGGCACAAACTTTTTTGGCGCCCGAACTGTCACTGCTCATCATCCCTTTGTAAATCCGACAGCAGGTCATCAACCTTTGCCTTGCTGTCAATATCCGTCCATACCTTGTGCCCTAGTTGCCGAATCCGGTTCTGCTGCTTTTGCTGTAGTACCGTCGATTTTTTGCCCGGCGATTTTAATTCCACAAACGCTATCCGGCCGCCGGGTAACAGTACGATTCTGTCTGGCACCCCATTGTTGCCGGGACTGACAAACTTATACGCAATGCCGCCCATCGCTTTGGCCCGATCGCGCAGGTAGGCTTCTGTTGATTTTTCACTCACGGTGGTCATTCCTTTCTTCTTGCGAACAGCCTCTGTCTACCTTGTCACCCTCGCGCACGTACGTGTATACACGATCAGGCGTGTCAGGCGTATATACTACTGTCTATCTATCTATTTATATATTTATATATATTTAAGGTGAACAAAGTGAACAACATAATAGGAAGCTTTGATTTATGCGGTTTTACGCGTTCACCTTGCCTGTTCACTTTATAGTTTTTCACGGTGAACAAGGTGAACAAAGGAAAAAACTAGTAAGTGAACAAAACGGGTGAAAGTGGACAATCAAAGTGAACAGTTTTCAAGCTTTAACATACCCGCCCTTCACCCGTCCGTACGGCCCGAAGCGATACGCATCGCTACATTTTTTCCACCCCGGCAACTTATCCAGCACTGCATTGATGCTTAAGGTTTCACTCCGTTTCATGTGCTTCACTTCACCGCCCAAGCATTCACACCAGATTTCCATCGCGCAAATCCGATCGCGGTCCTTCACGTTCACCGCGTCTACTCGGCCAAACTCACCGGACCAGTACAGTTTTCTTTCCGCGATCGTTCGCTTCTCCCATCCGTCCGGAACGCGGCGCTCCACAAATTCTTGAATCATGCCCTCCCGCGGATCCGTCTCTGCATGATTTTCTTGCTGCCGTTTCGCCTCTTTTTCAAGCTCTCCCGATAAAAACAGGGGCTCACCCAGCCGCCAATACGTCACGGCTTCCGCCCATAGCTGGTCAATCTCCCCATCTAAATCCGTGAATACGTTCTTCACGGGTGCCGTAACACCCACGTCCACAGGCCAAAAGCGTCGGCCACCGGTCGAATCACGCAGGTAATCATCACGATTGGACGTCCCGAAAAAAACGCATCGCCTTGGGTGTTTATCTGTTTTCTTAGCGTAGGCGGCCCGGTACTGGTCATCACAGCGGCTTAGGAACCCCTTGATCACCTGCAAATCCGAACGATTGTAGGCACTCATTTCACCGACTTCCACGATCCACACGTTCTGCAGCAGCTCCGCTGCTTCTTTGCCCTCAAACGATTCAATGCTGTTGGAGAACCAATCCCTGCCCAACTTTTGAATTAATGTTGTTTTCCCTAGGCCTTGGGCACCCGTCAGAACCGGCATCGTGTCGTACTTGACGCCTGGATTCATGGCCCGGGCGACGGCGGCCACGTGGGACTTACGGGTCACGGCGCGTATGTAGGCGGTATCCGCGGCCCCCAGATAGTCGATATAAAGCGTGTCCAGGCGCTTAATGCCGTCCCAAGCTAGCGATGCCAGGTAATCCACTACCGGGTTAATTCGGTTCTGTGCGGCGCACTGGATCAAGGCATCGCTAATGATTTCCTTCGAACGGAACCCTAGGATTTTTTCGATGTAGATACGTAACCCCGCGTCGTCATCGTCCGTCCAGCGGAAGATTGACTGTTCCGCGTCTCTCGGTGCCCACGGCAACGGCCCGGCGCCCATGATGGAGTTGGCGAACGTATCCATGTAGATCCGCTTCCGGATAAGCGGGTCATGCTCCAGCAAGATCAGCACGTTCTGACTGTTTTTGATCGGATTACCCGTAGTAGCTGACTTCGCCAGCTTGGCCATCCAGTTGACGTTATCATCCGGCGCCGATGCAAACTCTTGGGTTGCCTTCGCATACCGCTCTTGATTTAAGAGTGTGGACACGTTGGGGTCGCTGACGGCCAATTGGCACATCGCGACGTATGATGGTAGTTTATTCGCCGGCGTATCCGGTTTAGATTCATCGTCTTTCTCGCCAAACAGGTGCAGTCGGACCATATCAAAGGCGTTGACTAACTTGCCTCCGGCGGGATCGGTGGCGTGGTGGCTGTATAAGAACTGTCCGTTATCGTAAATGATTGCCCCGCCTGTGGTGCTGCCGCCAATGTAGGTGTACCGGCCTGACTGGTCATCGCAGGCCACATATTCCCCAGGCAGAAACTTGTCCATGGCTGCATACACGTCATAGGTCTTGCAGAATGCACCCACAACACCGTTCTTCTCGGTAGGGTTGCCTTGCTTGGCCGCCAATCTTACGTGGGCTTGCGGTGTGCCGGGTACCTGCGGCCATTCATTCACATCCCGCCAATTGCGGTAGAGCGTTAACAGCCCGTCAGCATCAAGGAACGGCTTATCCCCATAGGTGTAGACGTAAACGCTGTCTGCGCTGCAACTCGGCCAGTACATGAGCCGTGACGCTTCGAACGTAGACGGGTCACAGAGTTCCATGCCGATCAGGCTGGCCAACTTTCTTGCTGCCGGTTCATACTCGTCTGCCGTTGCGGTTCGATTCGTCGGAATGAGCACACGAAGCCTTGGTTTCGCTTCTTCGTGTTTGCGTGTGGAATAGACCGCGTATGCACAGCCCAGGCCGTCCAGGCGACGCAGGACATCCTGCGTTCCGCCTGGTGGGATATTATCAAGGTCCAACGAGATCACATCGCGGCCGGTAACGTTGGAGGCTTTCCGGCGATGCCCGGCTAAGGCACCGCCGACAAACCCGCCCACGTCCTTTAGGTCATCTTGCTGTGTCTTGGGCAAACGTAAATATTCGCTTAGCGTTTCCGTCCCGCGAACAGGTACTTTTAAGCGCTCCACAAGCTCGGACCATTGGAGCGTCTGTGCCGGCCAGGATAAGGCTTTGCGACTCCCGGCTGCCGATATGGTTATCTGTCTATCATGAAGGAGCACTTTGATCACTCCTGTTTTCAGCGTTACAACGCCTGCGACATCTTGTTGATTAAGCCGGCTACGGCGTTCTTATACCGTTCATGCGACGCAGGATCGGTCTCTTTGATTTCGGCCAGGGCACCCAGTAAGCCCTTAAATCCACTGACAAGGCCCTCAAATTGTAGCTTGTACTTTGTAACGGCAGCGCCCTGTCGTAGTTCCTGAAGCTCTTTTTCCACGGCTTCCGGTACTTTCTCAACAACGGCTGATACCTCGAGGGGCTTTTCCATGAGTTCCTGTTCAAGGGATTTGATACGTGCAGTGGTTGATTGAAGCTCTTGATTCTTGGCCGCTATTTCCCGTTGTAAACGATCAACTTCATCGCTGTTGCCCGATTTCTTTGCTTCTTTAAGCTGCTCTTTCAGCTTTTTCGCTTCTTCGTAGTGCTTCGTGTTGGCCTTTTCCAGCCGATCATAACTCTCTGAGACAGTCTTCAACGCGCTTCGTTCCGATTCAAGCTCTTTCTGTGCTTGTTCGAGCATCTGTTCGAGCTGCTGTTTTTCCTTTAGAAGCTTGTTCAATTCCCGGGTTGACTTGCCTTTCACATTGTTCTCAGTGACAAACTGTTCCCGTTCTTCGCTCGGTAACGCCAGCAGGGCTACCGCTTGCGTATAGCTCAAATTCTCAAGCGCTTGGGAATTTGATCGGGTAAGCATTGGCGCGTATTCCTCAGAGATGCGCATTAAATTATTGGCTGTGCTTTGTGAATAATCGACATTGCTTTCCAACCACTTACCCCACTCGCCATGAGGTACCAAGCTCTTGACCTCGTGCAGCCGTTTGCCAATCTCGACGCTGTTGACCAGGATTGTTCGCCGAGTTTCGTGTTTGATGAGATTGATCTCGGCAGCAATCAGTTCCGGTGTTCTCGCCAGTTCACTCATGCCACTTTACCCTCCCGTTCTTTGGGCTTTAACTTCTGCTTGGTGAATTCGGCCATGAAGGCTTGCACATCCTCCGTTGGGTTGCAGTTCTTCGCCCCATGGACCTGGCGTACGTGCCCATCTGTGATTTCAACCGTGAAGTATGGCTTGTCCGGTTCTTCGATGCGTCGAATCACCAAGATATCCGTTTTGCCTTCGGCATACCGATTGCCGTAGGTGCCTACGCAGTGATGGAGTGTCTTTCCTTCGGCGATTAGTTCTTCGGTGCTCTCCACTGGCCGAATCATCAGGCCCCCAAACTCGAAGCAGTACCGATTCAAACTTTTTAGCCGATCACGGATCTGTTGATTCAACTTTTCATCCGCTTTTATCTTTACTTGCTTTATGGTGTTTTGGTGAGCTTGATACAAGTTACGTGGGAATACCACACTTTCATCACTAAGGTCCATTTGCATGATTTCACAATCATTCAGATAGTCCCTCCATGTAGTCAGCGCACCGGATACAGTCACAAAATGATTTTTATGCTTTTGATTTTTCAGGTAGTTGCTGATTCTTCGCAAATGTGCATATTTATTTAGTTTTTCAAGTGTTCCTATGCTATAGTTAAAATCTTTGCAAAATGCCATTGCTTCTTCCAACGAAAAATTAGACCTGTCTTTCAATGACATTTGAAGTATTTTAAGCAGTTCAAAATCCAACGTAATGTTTTTGCGCTTTATCTCATTTAGTTCTTTCTTGGTAATTCTAAGCACATCAAACAGCGTTTTTCCTTGCCAGTTGATGGTTTTATAATTTCGTTCACCTGCTAACTTCCCACCTACAATATTGTCAAATCCAAGCTTCACGAGATACTCAACACACGGGTATCTTGCATATAAGCCAAAAAACGCCACCATGTCGCTATCACGACGATAATCGTATTGATCCCATCCTGACCAAGCAAACGGAGTGTCTTGTACCGCCTGCTTAATACTTTCATGCGAAACAAACTCCCGCGCTTTTTTCATGAGCACGCCCATCGAGTATGTCGTGGCACATGGCGTCCATTCTCCAACGTATACAAATCCTTCCGCCATGGATTGATACGCGATCCGCCGCCACATATAGCTGCCTTCCCTCGGGATAAACAGGTACATAGCCACAAGTTCAAAATGCGTTTTGACGTTTCGGTAGCTAAACCGGTAATCTCTGACGGCGTAGATTCCCGTGGCCACAATGGCTTTAGGGTCAATGACCGACTTTGCGTAGTAGACAAAATACACTTCATCGACCATTTTGTTTCGCCCCCGAGCGGCCGACTTAACGTAACATAGGCTATTACATTTCTCGCAATGTGCTTGCTTGCCAACATTCAGCCCTTGTGTTTCAAACATCCCGTTGCAGTGCGTGCAGTAGCAATGCTGTCTTTTACCGCGCCGTGTGACGAAGAGATAGCGGCTATGCAGGAGTGCAACGTTCTCGGCATATTCGATCATCTCGTCACTAAGTGATTGGGGTATGTGTACTTTTAGATCTTCAAAATCCATAGCCCATCACCTCAGTAAATCATCGAGATTGACATCGAAGTCGACTGCTGCCGGCTTGGCCTTGGGCATCGGTTGCGGCTGTGGCGCCGGTACCGGCTGGCTTATCGGCGTTGCAGTCGGCACCACCCCATCGATGCCGAAATAGCTCAGCACGATACCAAACCCCTCGGCATCGGTCAGGACGGCACAACTGCCCACTTTCTTTTTCTCAGCTTCTTTTCGCATGGCATCCAGGCTCTTAATGATGGTCTTGTCAGCGGCCATAATACGTTCGGCAGCCGCAGGATTTGTTTCAAGGTACTGATGCAGGAAAGTGCCAATCACTTGCACATAGGGGTGATTGCTGTTTTTCTGCATCTCTGATTGTATTTTTTTGATGGCATCATGAAGCATCTTCTTTATTCCTCCTTGGCATTTTCACTCATCACGTTACAGTAGAGGCACGCCAAACTCGCGGGATTAGGATGGTCTTTGTTTTCGCCCCGCGCATGTGGGCAGTCTTGGCATTTTTTCATTCGCGCCAATCCCCCGCTCTTTTTATTAGCGGCCAAAGCCCTTACCTTGGCCGCCACCTTCTTATCTGGGCCAACTCACATCCAATTGCTTCGATGCTAACAATCGCAATGCGCGACTCGATGCTCCAGTTCAGCCTTTTTCGCGCCGTTGAAATTGTCCACTTTGCTTAAGTAGCCGGTTATCCGGCGAATCCGCTCAATGGGCGTTTCGCCTTTGACCTGCCACGCCAATCCTTGCTCATCCGTCCAAATAATCACCGAATGAGCTTGATAGACCTTGATATCGCCACTCTCGATTCCTTGTCGCACATCGTCATAGATCATGATGCGTTGTTCGTTCGTTAGCGCAGTTCCGTCGATAGTCTTAAGTTTCATTGCACCATCCTCCTAATCTTTTTTATAGAAGCTCGTTTCAAAGCCATCGGCCTTCAATACCAGGCCTGGTGCCCATTCGATGGGTTGCCCCATGATACCGCATACTTCATCCAGGTTTGCGCGTTCTGCTGGCACGTCCAGAACAACCTCATCATGGATGTGCATCGCGGTTTTATACCCAGCGTAGTGCAACCGGATCAAACTCTCTGCGAGACAGTCACGCGCAATGGCTTGCACCACGTTTTCCACAAGTTTTCCGCCATATGTGGATATCCGATCCCACTTTTTCGTTTTCTGGTTGATGCCGTGGTAGTGTAGCGCCTCTTTTCCAAAGTCGTTTTCGTGAAGGAACGGCCGGGTATAAAACAACTTGCGGCGACTTGGCAGGGTGATGGTAAAGAAGTCCTGCCCGTTTTGATAGTCGCCCTCTCGGGCCAGGAGCATCCCCTTCACCCCAACCGGCTGACCGGTCCGCATGACCTCCAGGGCCGCATTCTCCAGCGAAAACCACAGGTCAACGATACGCCGGTTCGTCGCTCGCCACCGCTTAACGATGTCCGGTAATTCTTCTTCAGTGAGCCCCATAGTCAAGGCTCCCATAGATATCAGCGCGACAGGTCCACCTTGATAGCCAAGAGCCAGCTCTGCCACTTTTCCTTTCTGGCGCAGTTCGTATTCCGGGTTCCCTTTTGTGATCAACTCGATGGCCACGCCGAACATCTGTGAAGCGCTGGCCTCGTAGATCTTTCCATGCGTTGCGAAGACTTCAAGGCGCCATTGTTCGCCGGCGAGCCAAGCGATAATCCGCGCTTCGATCGCTGCGAAGTCGGCCACAAGGAACACGTGACCGGGTGCCGGGACGAAAGCCGTTCGAATGAGTTGTGACAACGTATCAGGTATGTTTCCGTAAATCAGTTTCAGCGCGTCTACTTTTCCGGCTTTCACGCAATCTCTAGCATGGGTTAACGTCTTCATGTAATTGCGGGGTAAGTTCTGAACCTGCACCATCCTGCTCGACCACCGACCCGTTCGGTTGGCCCCATAGAATTGGAGTAATCCACGGATCCGACCATCCTCACATGCGGCCTCTTTCATGACCACGTATTTCTTGGTAGATGTCTTTGACAGCTCTTGTCTGATTTCCAACATCCGCTTTGCCGCCCCATCGTCTGTGTTATTGAGCATGGACTTGACCGTCTCTTTTTTTAGGTTGGCAACCTCTTCCCCCAACTCCATGGTCAGCCATTTGGTTAATTGTTTTACGGATTTCGGGTTGTCCAATCCGGACAACCGCACGGCCTCACCCATCAGCTCGGCCGTTATGATTTCGTCACACTGCAAGGCTCCGTCCACCAGGCTCATATCGACAGCTACACCGAAGGCGTTGATTTGCTGGTCGATTACCCACAGATGTTGCTCCCTCTCGGGTATGGGAAAAGCGGACAGTCGCTTTTCGATCTCCATTTCGGTCACAACGTCCTGTTTGCAGTAGGACCTGAATAACTGCCACTTTTCAGGCTCGTGATGCGGCATGGTTCGGTTAGGAAGTGGGTCCTGCGGGAATAACGCAGTAGTTTGTGTTTTCGGCTTCGCCTTCTTTGGCACGCAGAACGTTCGAATTAGTGCAGAACCAATACTCATTTTCCTCTTGTCCTCTGGCAATCCGAGCGCCACGGCCGTAGCCGCCAGCCCGGCAGTGTAGCCGCAGTACAATCCATGCAGCATTGTGCATCGCCATTGAGGCAACGGTGAATAGTAAAACTTGTTGATGCAGTACCATTCAAAGCTGGCGTTATACGCATGTTTGATGACGTTCGGATCGGCCAGCGCAAAAACAACCTCTTGGGGTAATCGCTCCCCCTGCGCCAGATCTACAAGTTGGACGTCTCCAAAATCCCAGCTATACGCAAAAAGTAGAATTTCAAAGTCCGGACTTTGCACATATTTGTAAAGACCTGCTTTTGTTATATCAACACTGGAAAACGTCTCTATGTCGATGCTTAAATGCTTCACCGCGCCCACAAGACCACCTCGTTCTGTTAAAAAAGGGGCTCAATCGAGCCCCCTTTTTGCTTGTCTTAGACTTAGAACGGCAGCGTATCTACCCCGTACACACCACCCGGTACAACGGGCGCTCCCGTAATCGGGTCAATCTGCTGCTGTGCCGTTTGTTGTTGTGGTGCCGGCGGCGCTGCCTGCGGGTACTGCGGAGGGGCATAGCCTTGGGGTGCGGGAGGTTGATATTGCGGCTGGCCGTAACCTTGTGGCGCTTGTGGATAGGCGGGTTGTTGGGGATACGCTGGCGCAGCGGGTTGCGGTGGTTGTTGCGGGAAGCCCCATGCCGGTTGCTGCGGTGGTGTTCCGAATTCGCCAAAGTCGGAGGATGCAGACGTCCGGCCGCTCAGCGGATCTCCATCACGTAGCTTTTGGATGTTGCCGAGTCCGCACCCAACGCCTTTTTTACCGTTTTGGTTGTACGGGAAGAATCTCACGGACACACGGCCATAGATACCGGAATACACTTCGGACTGATTCAGGATGGGCTGAACATATGCGTCGACCACCTGCGGCTGCTCCTTGCTCGATGCAGTAAACACCCAGTGTCCTTTGCACTCGTCACCGAACGGCATACCGTCCGATGGGCGGGCACCGTCACCGTCGTGAACTGGAATAGCGATCACCGGAGGCCGTACACCGTTCCATTTACTGCTTACGCCTTCTTGGATGGCCGCTTGAACGGCAGCGTCGATCTTCTGTTTCGTCGCAACATCCGTCTTAGGCACCAGAATTGTTACGCTAAACTTTGGCTCTTGGTTGGGTTGTTTGGCATAGGGTTTGAACGCATGGACATAGGACAACCGAACTTCGCCGGTAATAACACGCAGTACATCTTGATTTACCATTTTCGCATTACCTCTTTCACTCAAAATCATTTATCTCTTTGGTTTTATCCCAATACGCCGAGAATGCTTTATCAACCAACTTAACGGGATCACCGTTAAAAAAAGTTATCTCTTCGTTGGTACCAGTCAGTGCGTTCATGCGTATTTGAGCAACTTTCTCTGGGGTAAAACTAACGCCGGGGAATGGATTGCCGTGAAGCAATGCCCATGAAGCATAAGCATGAGCAACTGCTTCTCTTGGGTACGCGACGTCTCGACCGTTAATGGGTGTCGATGCGGGGATTAGCCCCCACTTTTCCCAGTTGCTCAACGTAGCCCGACTGATTCGTATTCCCTTTGCTTTCAGTTTCTCGATAACTTCATGGGGCTTCATCCAGTCCAACTCCTTAGCTAAAGTCCTCAGCGGCATTGGATTTAAGAGTGACCGCTGACCGTTTATCACTCACAGGGGCCAACGCAGGTTTTCCGGGTGGCGTATTGACGTAACCATTTAGCAGTTCCTTAAACTTGGCTTTACCCAACAGGTCTTCGACACCTTTGACACTCAAAGGTTTGCGTTCGTACAACATGGCTTCGTCATATCCAGCCTGTTTCACAGTCGCAAAAGCGGCATCTATATCTACAAAAGCTCGATGGCCTCGTCCCTCAACCGCTTTCCATCCGGGGATCTCGTTGCCTTTGAGGCATTCGGCTAATGCGTATTCTTTAAGATCTTCCGCCCATTTGGCCAAGTCCTGTGCTTTGGCAAGTATGGCGCCCACTTCATCATTGGTGATTAGTGGCGGCATCTTCTTCTCAAAACCATCAAGCTGTAAGTTATACTCGGCCCTCGCTCGGCATTGCGCTTTAGCCCGGCAGAATTTGCAGTGGCTACCAGGTATATATTCGCCCTCTCCGGCAAACGCTTTAGCCGCAATCGGTTTGATGCTTTCTCCCCAGGCCAGCAAGTCCGCGACACTGATCTCCCACTCACCGATGCTGTCCCGTCTGGGCTGGACAATCGCAATCTTCACGGTTTCGATTGGGTACAGAAATCCATAGGCCCCTAGCGCGCCCAGTGCGTAGAGCATCATTTGGGTGTTTTGTTGAGCGCTGACCGGAACACCTGTGCCGTATTTCAGGTCAATCACGTGCATCACATTACCCCCGATGATGATGCAATCGCTTGTGCCAAAGCCTTCAGGTACATAAGCGCTGTAATCGATACGTTTTTCAACGGCCACGTATGGAGGCTGGACGAAGCTATGGACGATGCCTGAAATGTAGTCCACATAGGTGTCGGTATGTTTAAGCATTTCAGACTGGTATAGGGGATTCTCCTGGAGCTTTTTGAGCCGGTTCGAAAAGGTGCGCGGCCCTATCGGCTCAACGAATTTCTTTCGCAGTTTTAATTCTGCGATCTCGTGGGCTAAACTGCCCTCGGCAGCGAACGTGCTGGTGCTGTCCGGGAATTGCTGCTCCAGCCTGGCCGAAGGCGTACAGTGCAGCCATCGATGGCTACTGCTGGCCGATAGGAGAGCGTGGGCAGGTTGCGAGGCAACTGTAGTTGGAGCAGATGTCATATCTTCGCCCCCAATGTCCGTAATGCGGTTGCAAACTCGCCATACCGCTCCTTAGGAAGTTGGGTTAGCGCTTGCACACCAAATCGATTGAGCAGCGATATGAGCTCCGGTTGCCGTCCTGCATCAACCAGTTGGGTACCGGCCACGGCAAGATGATCCATGGTGTATGACGGTGTTGATGTTGGTACCGGTGCTGGTTGCGGCATAGATGTCGGATGAGCCATAGGCGCCGATTGCGATGCTGCTTGCGGCGTTTGCATTGGTGCTTGCGGTATTGGTACCTGTGCCGGCGCTGGAGACGCTACAGGGGCAACGGGAGCGGATTGCACAGGTGCCGTTGCGACAAGTTGCATAGGTTGCGTAGTTGCCGGGAAAGGTATCTCCAAGCCTACGCCCATTCCCATTTCAACCGGTGAAGATGCTGGGGCTTGGGCTACTTGTGTCGGCCAACCGGCAGGTGGTTGTACAGTTTTGGTTGCCGCTGTTTGCGCTTGCGCTGGCGAGGGGAGTGTACCTGGTTGACCGATTGCATTGGCCAGAGCTTGAATGGCGGCAGCTAGCGCAGGAGCATCAATATTGACGTTAACTTGGATTTGCAAGATTGGTTCCTCCTCATTTTTTTTGTAGCCGGTACAGCCCGGAGGACAGTACCAGGACTCTACGATTTGTTCTGCTATGCCCGTGTCTAGGGCTTTGCGAAGGAGCTGGTCGAAGGCATCGATAAAAGCGGGTTGGTCTTTGACTTTTGACGGCATTACCATCGTCCGCCCTGCGCCCACCTAGGCGATCCACAAGCGCAATTACCGTTTTCGTGGTCACATTCTTCGTCGCACCCGCACTCTTTTGGCTGGCGCCCCTCCGTGATTACGTTGCCTTCGACGGTCATTGACACAGGTTTGTCTTCTTCGCAGGCAATGCCGATGCTGTCGAAAAAATGCTCCTGGAAGCACTTCTTGCAATCTCTTGCATCGCAAGGGATGCTTTTATCAATGAATTCTTCCACGCAATAACACTTGGTCAACACACCGAGAAACTCGTCCAGCTTCTCTGCCAACATCGCCGGGTCTTTGACCACATAACTACTCATAAACCCCACTCTTTCTGTGTTATACTTGACTCGCATATGTTTTTCTTTTGGCCGCTTTCGAGCGGTCTTTTTTATTCCGTGATTTCCGACTTAATCGCATCAGTCGCTTCGGCTACATCTTGCGCTACGTTGCCGATGCCTTGGGCAATCACTGCAATCGCGCACCGTCCTTGCTCTGGCATGTACCAGGCGCAAGCGTCATAACACAAAGTGATTACTCTTGCATCCTGATGAGCAATGGCGCTCGACATCATAAATGGGCAGTATTTATCCACTCTCCTCACCTCCCTTCACCGAAGCTACCTAGCCACAGCACAATCCAGCGGATCAAACGCAAGCGCACCACCTCCGGTACCAGGCATAAATACCTGCTATTCGTCCGTCGGCTCGTGCGCCAACGCTTTCCATCGCGCTTTTCGCTTGATCATTTGGCGGCGGTACCAGCGCAGTTCGCGATCCGCTTTCTTTTGACGCCACCACTCTTTGAGACTTGCGGCCAGATGGCTTGCTAGGCTTTCGCCGCTTTTTGTTGCCCACAATACGATCACACCTCAATTCCACGTGGAATATCACTTTACCGATACACCGCTGACCGGACATGGGAGAAGTTTTTACAAACACAAAGCACCTTGCGTCTGGAATTTGTAAAGGGTTGATACTCGTGTGGATGCTCCCTTTTCACGAAACAGGAGTTTGCCTCCGGGTTTTCAGTGTTGCGCTCGCTTTTGTTGCAAGCGCGAATCGATGAACAAATTGCACAGATGCAGGGCATCGGCTCGCCTTTGCTGATTGTCGCCTTGAAATTAGCTGCTTTAATCACTTTTCATTCCTCCACATATTTAACAGTCACCGGCTCCATCCGCCGCCCAAACTCAAGCGCCTCTCGGCGGCTCGCCACCAACAGGTCAATGTCGCCATCATCAATCGCCCCGCCGCGGTCCTCTACCTCGTACCTCACGCCGCCAATCTCCACCGTTGCCCCCATTGGCACCGCTGGCCCTGCCGCCACCGTGCGCCCTACGGTTGCCCTCTCGCCGGATGCCGTGATGCCATGCCCGGTCATCCCATGATCCCGGTTCGTGTAAGCCGTAACGGTCATCAATTCCGCAGTATTGTGGTAGTCACCCGGCAGCTTGTCCGTTTCACTGACAAACTCCGGTACCGTCGCCCCGAACTGCACCACGACACCATTCGGCAGCGTGCAACTTGCCGGTTTCGGTGGTTCAAACACCGTCCGATACTCCATCGTTGCCGGCGTCGGCATCAGCAGTGTCGTTGCCACGCCGGCAACCGCAAAAATCCGCTTTATACAACCACCTCCCCGAATAACCCCATCTGTCCCGGCACATCCCGCAAATACTCCGTCATCGCCAGGTCCATTTCTTCCCCGTCATCTTCCATAAGCACCGGTGGGTCAACATCAATATCCACTGATACCGAAACATGATAGGAAACTTGCACTTTTGCACCGCACTTTTCGCATGTTTCAATAACTTCATAGTCGCCTTCATCATCCGCTTCCATCTCGTTGCGATGATTGCACTTCGGGCATTTCCACGAGAAACACTCGCTGGCAAAATACATAGGTCCTTCACCCCTTTGGCACCCTTATCAATGATTGTAGTCGTATCGGTCACCCGGTAACTTGTCCAACTCCGATCTGTCCGTGATTGATGCCCCGAACTGCACCTGTACGCCATTGGGCAGTGTACAACTTGCCGCCACCGGTGGACCGGTAACAACGACGATGGACTCCCAACTCAACGGCGTCGGCGTAAGCAGCGCTGCCGCCATACCTGTAACCGCAATCATTCGTCTGATGCCATCACCACCTTCCGCTTTTTATTTACAAGGAATGCCACATCCCTTGTCGAAATGGTAGTTGCTCAACCAATCACTCGACGAGGAAGGGGGTGTGTCAAAATGAATCAAATCGAAATCCGCTATGCGATACTTGAAGACCTGTATGATCAGGCTGTTGCGTCAGGCCGACTTAAGGTCAACATATCCGAAAAATTGTTGGATAGCTTCAAAGCCGAAGGATTGGCGGATACCTCGATAATTTTCAACCTTCGTTACCTTGAGGACAAAGGGTTGTTGTCCGTTGACTGGGGCATGCAGCAGAGAATTTTCGGCATTAAACTGACCGCCGAAGGATGCGACATCGTTGAATTCTCTCGACTGGGTTCATCTGTAGACTCTCAGGACAAAGAAACTCGTTTTAGCGAATTCATGAGCCGGATTGTGAACTCCGGGATTAACGTTCTGGAGAATTCCGCAGTTGGTCTAGTAAACTTGGCCTTGTCGAAGCTTCTTGCTTGATTTCCCAGGAGACCTCCCGGCTACCCTCCAGCAACAGTTCCACGGGACCAATGACCTTTTTTATCGGCGACATCCTCGCAACATCCTCGACGACCCTCAGGCAATCCGTTACCTCATCTATGGACAAACCGTATTTTTCGATTAACCCAAGAATTTCGTTCACGCACGGCTCGACTTTATTGATGTCCGGGCAGTACTTACGAACCTTTGGCTGCTCTGGAACTTGCACTTCCGGAGCGGCCTCTTTTTGTTCTGTCATCTTGTCCCACCTCCAACATTAACCTTCGCCCCTAACGCCGGTGGCTGGCTTGCACGTCACTTGCACCAGTCGCACCCTGATGCTGGTTTGCACTACTTGTCCACTGTGACAACCGGGGCTACTAGGCCCCGGCGCTTTGTATCTTCTTAGCCTCTATCCACGCTAGAAAATCCACTTTCGTAGCCCGTTTGGAGGCGCCAATTTCAAAGCTCGGTATACCGCCTACACCGGGACTCATTTTGAGCAATTCGTATACCCGCCGACGAGATATACCCAGAAAGTTTGCAATGTGCTGCGCGGTAAGCACATCAGGAAGATCGTCTTGGCGAACGATTTTTTGTGCCATCTGTACACCTTCTTTCTTAGCCAGTATCAGACTGTGTTACCGAAGCATCCCTAACGCTTTTGCGAAAACCTCGATGTCGTAAATCGTGAGGTGCTTAACTTCAGGGGTATCATCAGTTCCCGATGAAACGAGTATGCACATGCCGGCGGCTAAGTTGTTCAGGTACACATCGAACATCGCATACTCATTATTGCTTCCGGTATAGCCGTCGGTTTTTACCAGCGAGTAACCTTTTTCCAAGAATTCATCTACCCGTTCCCGCGTCTTTGGCGGCACCTGGTCGATATATGCGTGGATGTAGGCCATACAACCACCCTCCCCTCGTATAAACGAATTACGCCTCAGTACCCGTATGGCGATTTGCACCAAACCTAAATTGTGGCCAATCGCTTGACTCTCGCCGTGGTCAATAAATCCCCCCTTTCGTTTGGTTCGTTTCGACACAATCGGATTCAAAAAAAAGAGTCCAATTGAACCCGAGGGCTGACGCCACTTTTTTCGCTGTCTCGACGCTGGGATTACGAATACCACTCTCAAGCTGGGTATAATACGAGCGATCGATATTGGCTAAATCAGCAACTTGTTGGTGTGTGCGTTCTCCCCGGTATTCGGTTAGCCACGTCCTATTCATCTTGCACCCCCTTTTTGTTGCGTTTCGCAACAACTGACCCAATTTTACCGTGTCACTTTGCAACAGTCAACACTTTTTGTGACGATTTGAAAAGTTTTTGTTTACCTGTTTCGATGTTGCGTTTTGCAACGTATAATAAACGTGTAACTAGAAATCGTGAGGGGTGGAGGTGACAAAAGATGTTGTCAAAACAATTGAAAAAGCTGCGCATCGAGTCAGGGAAGACGCAAGAAGAATTAGTAAAGGAGTTGAATATGAGCAGGGACACTTATGCAGGTTACGAAACTGGCCGCCGCTCCCCTGACTATGCTACGCTGAAACAATTTGCCGATTACTATAGCGTCACCACCGACTTCCTTCTTGGGCGAATCGCCCCTGATACGGTAATTAAACAAGCTATCGGAGACGATAAAGAACTACTTAGCTTTTTCGAGGAACTACGAACCAGGGATGATCTACAACTTCTCTTTAAGCAAGTGCGCCCCATGTCGCCGGGGGACATCAAGAAAATTGTCAGGGTTATCAAAGCCATCGAGGATGAAGAAACACAGGAATCATAAAAGTAAGGAGAGATTGTCCATACGCTCAATTGAAGCGGAAGATGAAATTAACGCACTTCGCCGGGCAAAATAAGGAGCGTTGCACAAGGAGGAGCAGACGTTGCAAGTTTCAATCCTTGACAAACAACTACTTCGCAGCTTAACTGATGAACAAATCCCTTTTCACGAAGTTATGAACGCGTACGGAATCCGGACAAGCATCGCCAACCTGCCGGCCAGCGTGCACGCCTTTGTTTATGTCAGCAGGCGCGGCAATTATCATCTCGTGATGAACGGCAATATTAACGCAGAAACGCAGTACCGTGTTTTTGTACATGAAATCAAACATATTGTCTTCGACCTACCAACAGTCGGCTATATCGTTGGCATCGATATGCAGCATTCAACTATAGAAATTGATGCAGAAAAATTTGTAATAGCGAAATAAAAAACACCCTTGCGGGTGGTTTTGTGTTTTTAAAGGAGTTTTCGACATAATACGACTTTTTTCAACACTTTATTATTATTCTAACTACGCGAATGGAGGCGCAGATGTGTCATGGGACGAAGAAAAGGATTTATCGGTCTAATTGATGCAATGGCTAGAGATGCTGCTCGTCAAGCGAGACAAGCTGAAGCGGAGAAAAAACGACTCGAGAGAGAATATAAAAGATTACAAAAAGAGCGCGCTCGTTCAGTTGCGCTTTCGACAAAGGAAGCAAAACAGCGCTACCTTCTGTCGCGTGAAAACGAAGTAGAAATTATGAATGATACCCTTAACGACTATATCGATGAACTAAAAAAAATACTAACCCATACGCTTAGCAAAGACGACACCATTTCATTTAAGTCATTGCGGTTGTCTACTAAGTATCGCTCTTTTAAGCCACCAACTAACTTGGCCAAGTCGTTAAATCCTCCAGTGTTAGAAGATTATTTAAGCAAAGTTGTCGCCCCTGATTTTTTAGCAAAACTTTTACCGGGTGCAGAAAAACGCTATAAACAATCGCTGAAAGCTGCCGAGGCTCAATATAAAGTAGCATTAAATAAATACGAGCAAGAAGAAAGTGAACGCAAACGCCAACTTGCCAAACTGGAAGAAGAATATGAAAAAAGTAAACAAGAATATTTAATCAAAGCCGAAGAAAGAAACCAAGAGGTCGACGAATTAGAGGCTCTTTATCTCGCTCACGACAAGGATACTGTCGTAACGTACAACTCAATGGTGCTCGAACGTTCTGAGTATCCAGATGGATTTCCGCAAAATTTTCGATTGACTTACGATCCGGAATCTAAGCAACTGCTAATCGAATATGAATTACCACCTAAAGAAGTTATCCCTACAGAACAAGAGTATAAATATGTGAAGTCCAAAGATTCGATTAGCGATAAAAAACGCAAAAATAATGAAATTGCGGAATTATACCAAGATATGATCGCCGCTGTAACACTTCGTACGATTCACGAAGTATTCGAAGCTGATCAATGCAACTCTTTGCTTCTAGTGGTTTTTAATGGCTACATTTCAGCGGTGGATCCAGCTACCGGAAAAGATATAGTGCGATACGTTGTTTCTGTTAGAGTAACAAAAGATGCCTTCTTAGATTTGAATCTTGAAAAACTTGATAAACTCGTCTGCTTAAGAAACTTAGGAGCCCAAGTCTCCCCACGGCCGGCAGAATTGCTTGCGGTTAAACCGATTGTTGAATTTAACATGGTTGATAAACGGTTTGTTGAAGAAAGCGATATACTGAGTTCTTTGGATGCTCGACCCAACCTTATGGATCTAAATCCCTTTGAATTTGAGAATCTAGTAAGCAACCTTTTTGGCCGCATGGGGCTTGAGACGAAATTAACCCGCTCCTCGAAAGATGGGGGAGTAGATGCAGTTGCCTTTGACACACGGCCGGTTATAGGCGGTAAGGTTGTTATTCAAGCCAAGCGTTATAAAAATGTAGTCGGCGTATCCGCTGTTAGGGACTTATACGGAACCATGATGAACGAAGGGGCCAACAAGGGGATATTGGTCACCACTAGTAATTACGGACCTGATGCGTACGAATTCTCAAAGGATAAACCAATTGAATTGATCGACGGCGGCGGACTTTTGTATCTTCTTGAACAAAACGGGACGAGGGCAAGAATAATTTTTTCCGATTAAGCCCCTTAAAATAATAACGACGGAGGTTTTTTCATTGAGTTGGTTCGTAATTACGGAGGTCGTAAAGGCCCACAGAATGCCCTAGAACGCCCCTTGTACGGAGGTGAAGCCTTGAGAAGCAAAGGGCTTTTTTCGCGCCCATATCGCTCACTGGGCAAGCTACAGCGGCATGCCAAACATAAAAAGCCACCCGCAAAATAATGCAGGTGGCTTTTGTTCAAATGTATCTAACAAAATGAGAATTGCAAGACTACTAAGATGTCCTACCCAAATGAAAGGAGCTGATTTCCTTGAAAGGATACTTCCGCCGCCGCGGCTGTAAATGCGGTAAGAAAAAATGCACTTGCGGTGCTAAGTGGTCTTTCACCATCGACATCGGGATCGACCCCGCAACCGGTGAGCGCAAGCAAAAAACGAAAAGCGGATTTGCAACAAAAGCCGAAGCAGAGGCTGCGGCAGCCGCCCTTATCCTGGAGATACAGGACGGCACCTATGTCAGTGAAACGAATATCCTGTTCAAAGATTTTGCCCAAGAATGGCTATCGTTTTACAAAAACACCGGAAATGTAAAGATAAGCACGGTACGGGTACGCCAACACGAATTGGACAAGCTGATGCCTTATTTTGCGAATCTCAAAATCAAAGACATCACGAGCAAAATGTATCAATTGGCGTTAATCGATTTGAAAGAACAAGGGTTCGCCAGTAACACGATCAGCGGCATCCACACCACCGGCCAGATGCTATTTAGGAAAGCCATTGAGTTTAATCTGATCAAAACAAGTCCGGCTCAGTTCGCCAAGTTACCACGTACCCAAATCACCGTTGAAGAGATCGAACAAAACAAAGACGTGCCCAAGTACTTAGAAAAAGATGAACTGCGCCGCTTTCTAAAAACGGCCAAAGAAAAGGGCCTAGATCGGGACTACGTAATCTTTCTTACGCTTGCCTATAGCGGTATACGCGCTGGTGAGCTTTGCGCCCTGAAATGGCCTGACATCAACTTCGATGAGGGCACCATTAGCATCACGAAAACGTTATACAACCCAAGTAACGTTGTTCCGGATTACAACCTGCTGACCCCAAAAACAAAAAAATCAATACGCAAAATCGAAATGGATCAAACCGTTATGGATGAGCTAGCCAGACATAAGACGCAGCAAAACACCTTGAAGATGAAATACCGTGATACGTACTATGATAAGAACTTTGTTTTTGCGAAATCCGGCGATAACCATCGCGGCTACCCCGAGCTGGTCAAAACCATTGAAATCCGAATGAAGCGGCTGCTGAAGCTCGCAGGACTTAACGAAAAACTTACCCCGCACTCCTTACGCCATACCCACACGTCACTGCTGGCCGAAGCGGGTGTAGGCCTCGTCGAGATCATGGACCGGCTCGGCCACGCCGATGACCAGACAACCAAAAACATTTACCTCCACGTAACGAAGAGCATGAAAAAAGAGGCTTCCCAAAAGTTCAGCGAACTCATGAGAAGCCTCTAATCATACCTTCGGATGTGGTCAAAATGTGGTCATTGGCTTAGTGTAAGTGGAAAAACCCTTTGAAATCAAGGGTTTGAGCCCTCTCTTACATCATGCCGCCCATGCCGCCCATGCCGTCCATGCCGGGGGGCATTGCCGGAGCTTCTTTTTTCTCGGGCTTGTCAGCGACGATCGCTTCGGTGGTGAGCAGCATCGCTGCGATGGAAGCAGCGTTTTGCAGCGCCGAGCGGGTCACTTTAGCCGGGTCAACGATACCGGCAGCGATCATGTCTTCATACACTTCGGTCGCTGCGTTGAAGCCTTGGCCTTTGGGCAGGTTGCGGACTTTTTCAACGACAACGGAACCTTCGTAACCGGCGTTGTTGGCGATTTGACGGAGCGGTTCTTCCAGCGCACGGCGGATGATGGCCACACCGGTTTTTTCGTCAGCAATTTCCGGTTTGATATCGTCAAGAGAAGCTTGGATGTTGACCAGCGCCGTACCGCCGCCAGGAACGATCCCTTCTTCCACAGCTGCACGAGTTGCGTTCAGGGCATCTTCGATGCGCAGCTTTTTCTCTTTCAGTTCCGTTTCGGTGGCTGCACCGACTTGGATGACCGCTACGCCGCCAGCCAGTTTGGCCAGACGCTCTTGCAGTTTTTCTTTGTCGAACTCAGAAGTGGAGTCTTCGTATTGACGACGGATTTGGGCGATACGAGCTTCGATGTCAGCTTGTGCACCCACGCCGTCGACGATGATCGTTTCTTCTTTGGAGATGCGCACTTGACGGGCTTTGCCGAGCATTTCCATCGTAGCGTTTTCCAGTTTGAGGCCCACTTCTTCGGAAATCACACGGCCACCGGTGAGGACAGCGATATCTTCGAGCATCGCTTTGCGACGGTCGCCGAAGCCAGGCGCTTTGACAGCGACGCAGGTGAAGGTGCCGCGCAGTTTGTTGACCACCAAGGTTGCCAGCGCTTCGCCTTCGACATCTTCAGCAATGATCATCAGTTGACGGCCGCTTTGAACAACGCGCTCCAGCACAGGCAGGATGTCTTTGATCGCCGAGATTTTCTTGTCGGTGATCAAGATGTAGGGATCGTTGAGCACAGCTTCCATTTTGTCAGCGTCGGTGATCATGTAGGGGGAGATGTAACCACGATCGAAGTTCATACCTTCGACAACTTCCAGGTCAGTGGTGAAGCCTTTGGATTCTTCCACGGTGATGACGCCGTCTTTGCCCACTTTTTCCATTGCTTCGGCGATCAAGCTACCGATGGTAGCGTCACCGGCCGAGATGGATGCAACTTGGGCAATCGCTTCTTTGTTTTCGATCGGCTTCGCTACGGCTTTGATTTCTTCCACCGCACGAGCAACGGCTTTTTCGATACCGCGTTTGAGAACCATCGGATTGGCACCGGCAGCTACGTTTTTGATGCCTTCGCGGATGATCGCTTGGGCCAAGATGGTCGCTGTTGTGGTGCCGTCACCGGCGACGTCGTTCGTCTTGGTAGCTACTTCTTTAACGAGTTGGGCGCCCATGTTTTCGATGGGGTTTTCCAGCTCGATTTCTTTGGCGATGGTTACACCGTCGTTAGTGATGAGGGGCGAACCGAATTTCTTTTCGAGAACTACGTTGCGGCCTTTCGGTCCTAAGGTCACTTTAACGGCCTCGGCCAGTGTATTGACGCCTTTTTCCAATGCACGGCGTGCTTCTTCATTAAACACAGTAATTTTAGCCATGGGAGTTATCAACCTGCCTTTCAAATCGTAGAGTCACTTTGGTAAGCGTACTACTTGCAGAATCAACGATGGAGCAGCTTACAGTTTGGCGAGAATATCGCGTTCGTTGAGAATCAAATACTCGGTACCTTCCAGTTTGATTTCGGTGCCGGAGTATTTGCTGTAAATGACACGATCGCCTACAGCGACTTCTAAGGCGGCACGTTGCCCGTTGTCGAGCATACGACCTGCACCTGCTGCTACAACTTCACCTTGCTGGGGTTTTTCTTTAGCCGTGTCCGGCACGATGAGGCCACTGGCCAATTTTTCTTCCGCTTCCAACGGTTTTACGACCACGCGGTCAGCTAAGGGTTGAATGTTCATGCGAGACGTACCCTCCTTAAAATGCTTCAAAAGGTAGTTTCGTTGTTAGCACTCACCTTCACTGAGTGCTAACACGTTCAAGTAATATGATAGTGAGGACGCAAGGTAGATGCAACCAGCTCCACAGGCGCTGAGAGCGATTTATCTCTCCCAATTAAATATTTCCCATCTTTTTTGCCAATATACACCGCTTATCTTGATTTTACCCTCGGGAATGGAAAAACCGGCACAGTTGCCCGGCCGGTTACGCAATTTCGATCTTTTTTTCCAGAAGTATCACAGTTCCATGCCCACCGGTATACAAGTAGAGGCGATCCATCTTGGTCAGCATGATCGTAAAACCAGAACCATGCGAATCTTTCGTTGAATAATGATCCAGCAACGTCGCTTTCGGCAGTTCTTCTAAAGTGATGCCGCTGCCGTGGTCGCTGACAAAAAAACGCACTTTATCGCCGTCCACCCGTAACTGATAACTCACTTGCCGGGCATGCTTAAATCCATTGGCCATGGCTTCCGTATAGGCGAGCACGATCCCGTACATCTGTGCCCTCGGCAGCGCTACCCAGGAACTCAGCCACGCTTGTACCGCTTGGCGTACTTGGCTCATCTGAGCCGGTTCATGCAGTTCATCGCCCATCACCCAATCGCCGGCTTGCATCAAATGCCCCATGGCCGATTCCGTGATCAAGTGGAGCCGCCCTTGCGTGGCCGCGATAATCACATCACGATAGATGGCCCGTTCTCGCTGTTGATTTTGACGCTCATGTTCCCGTACATACGTCACATCGATGGCTAACAGGCTTCCTTGTCCGGGCCCTTGCGGCAAGCAATGTACATCGTACCAGTGCTGGCCAAGCACCAGCAATTCCCGTTGCGGTGATTGATCACGATCGGCACGCTCGATCAGATCATACAAAAAAAAACGGGGAAAGAACACTGGTTCTTTACCCACCGGCTGTACTCGTCCTTGCCCATACGTCCAAATCTGTCCGACGCGCAAATGGTTCAACAATTGCGCCTTTTCCCACTTTGCTTCGAGCTTGGCCCCCTGAATCGGGTTACCGCACTCCGTAAGCGGCACGCCGGGCAAGCTTTTTGTATCCATCCCCCGTCACCTCTTTGCCTTAGCGGTGCTTATGCTCCGCTTGCCCTATCGTTTTTCAATAACTCAAAGAGACCCATCAAACGCATCACTTCCGCCAACTCCTCGTGACAATGGATGACTTGGCATTTGATGGCTTGTTTTTGGCTTTGCATGATCAGGCGAATCAATTTGCCAATACCCGTGGAATCGATGAAGGGTACCTTTTGCATGTCAAAGACGATCAAGGTACAATCGGCGGGAATTGCGGCGGTCACTTCACGGAAAAACTGATCCGCCACGGCCATATCCAATTCACCGTCAATCGCACACCACAACTCGGTTTCCCGAACAGTGCATTGTAGTTCCATTACTTTCCCTGCCCTTCTCCTGCTAGCGAATCACAGGCCCTCGTTCCGGATCATTCACGAACAAAATATGTTGCCGGTGAACCATGTTCTTGAGGCGAAACCGCTCCATGTGTAGCGTCACATTGGGCCACAAATGATCGGCCTGCAACGCTCCTTCGGTACCGATCGTCACTTCGGTCGGTACTTCTGCTTCGGCACCGACTTCGGCCGCATGAATCGAACCGCGAGCAATGATCCGCCCACCGCGGCAAGTACCTTGAATGACGATATCCCGACCGGCCAGCAACTCCGACTGGATCACCCCTTTGCCATGCACGGTAATCGTACCGGTTGCTTCAATGCGACTCGATTGGGTTTCGTTCAACGTGATATGGGCTACTTCCGTCACCATCGCAGCCAGTGAGGCCATCACTTGCTGGATCGCTTCATGAAAATGTTCAAGTTCTTCAAGGCGGCGAAACCGCAAGGGCCCCAAACCCAACAAGGAATGGCGGATCGTTTCGACCAACGTATGAACCGTATCTGTACTCAGTTCCCGGTAGAGATACTCATCGATGCGGTAGACCAGATGAGGCAGTTCTTTGTATTTCACTTCAACGAGCATTTTTAACAGCGGACCAATCCCGCTTTGTTGCAGATCTTTCACCGAAAAAGCGTTGTTTTTTTCTAAAAGTTTGATTGCATCGATGCAATCTCGCACGATATCACGAATCGGTACGAGCAGCAAAATAAGATGATTGCATCGGGCGCTTTCCCCGCCGGCTTCCACAAGCGCACCTAAGCTGTGGCCACGTACGGTGATGTGTGAGCCAGCTTTAACCAGTCCGCCAAAGACAGAACCGTGAATCAACACCATGCCGTCGGCTTGCACGACAAATCCTTGGGCCACGTTGCCGTAAACGGTCACATCGCCATGAAAGACAACATTCCCGCTTTGCATATCCACATCGCCTTTATGCTCGTAATGAGGTTGAATCACCAATACTTTGGCAATTGGCTGCCAAACGGGGCGCCCCCAGAGTGTGGCCACATAGCGATAGCCATCGTTTAATTCCCGGATCCCAAACCCAGCCTTGATCTCTAATCGCTTCCCTTGCCGTGCTTCCAACACATTGCCCCGTACATCGTAGCCAACTTGACCTTCACTCCGGCGAATCTTGATGGCCACCACCTGTCCGGGCCCAACCGATGGAATCACGCCACGATCACGAAAGTCGACAACGTCTTTTCGCGGGGAGCCGTCGTCTTGTGCCGTCGGTACTCCCTCCGTTGTTTCCGCAGGTGCTCCACCCGGTGGGGCATCGAGCGGCGAAAACCCTCGCTGGCCAAAAAACTTGAGCCGTTCATCTTGCCCATCAACAGCCGGTTTCCCTTTGGCAATTAACCAGCGTCCCGGTTTCCCTTCTTCCAGAGCCGCATTGACGCGCAGCATCCATAAAGGAACACGCACGCCGGCCTGCGTGGCCGCTGCTTGTACCTCGGCGACCGTTGGCCAACCTTCCGGTTCGGTGAGGATTTTTTCTACAGTCACATCCATCACTTGTGCCGGTCCCTGATCAGGCAGAATGTACTCTACACCATTGACCACATCGATCTGTAAATAGGCCTCCATGGCATCGTCCGAAACAATCACTTGCATGGTGATCTCCGGCATAATGCTCGGTAAGGCATAGTCAATCTTCGATCCTTCAACGACAATCTCTGGGTGTTCCACTAATTTTCCATCGACCCAAAGGGGAATCTCCTTATGTTTGATAAGTACAGCAAAGCGGCCATGCTCTTGGGCACTGCGCACTACGGGATTGCGCACAAAAAACTGACCGTTTTCCACCCAGATGGCTCCACTCAGTTTTTCCGCTTTGGTTCGAGGTTCCCATGGCCCCCGCGACGTCCCTGTCTTGCCCATCGGTGCTCACCTCCGCTCAGGGAGACCAACGATCGATTAATGTGTTCGAAAACGTGCAATCGCTTGCTCCAATTCATCGGCCAATTGCGTCAATGATTGCGTGGCCGCCGCCGTTTCCTCCGTGGCTGCTGATGTTTCTTCACTGACAGCAGCAATATTTTGCACGGCATTCACCGCGCGTTTTGACGCTTCCGCCTGATGATGGGCTGCCGCGACAATGCTGGTAATCCTTTCCGAGGTAATCTCCATCTTGCCCACAATCTCACCAAAAGCGCCTCCCGCTTCATCGGCTTGCTGGGCACCGTCGTGAACTTCCACTTTGGCAAATTCCATCTCCCGTTGAATCGTGCGAATCAGCTTGCCAATCTCCTTGGTTGCTTGCGCCGTACGTTCGGCGAGTTTACGCACTTCATCAGCAACAACGGCAAAACCTTGCCCATGCTCCCCGGCCCGTGCCGCTTCGATCGCTGCATTAAGTGCCAAGAGATTCGTTTGGCTGGCTACTTCCTCAATCACTTCCGTAATCTCACCAATTTCTTCGGCTCGCTCACCGAGATGCAAGATGCGCTGCTTGATCATTTGCATGCCTTGCACCGCTGTTTCCACTTTTGCCGCTCCCGTTTGCGCCATTTGATCGGCCTGATGAGCGGCATTCTCCGCTTCTTTCGCTTTGAACGTAACTTCTTCTGCAGCTGCTTCAATCGCTTCTACGGTCCGATAGAGCTTATCGGCTTCGGTTGCCTGGTTTGTTGCACCAACAGCCACTTGTTCCGCAGCAGCGGCAATCTGCTGCGATGCCGTGGCTACACTTTGTGAGTTGCCTTGAATCTCATTCAAGAGTGCGCGGATATTCTCGATCATTTTGGCGATCGCTCGTTCCATTTGACCTAATTCATCATTGCTTTTTCCAGCCAGAAAGGATTGTGAAAAGTCACCTTTGGCCAAAAGTTCTGCTTGCATCGCCACAGCACGTACTGAACCGGCAATGAGCTTGGCCAGAATCAGTCCAATCACCAACGCACCAGTCAAGGCAAGTGCGCTTACGGTTACGCTGATCATCCGAACCTGCTCCGCCCGCTGTTGTTGGGCAGCATAAAGCGCTTCACTGTTTCGGACGGCCGTGGCCGTGATCCGATCAATGATCGTCAGTACCGCTTCTAAGCGTTGTTCCCCTTCTCCTTTGACCAGTCGTTCCGATGCCTCGTCATGACGGCCCTGGTCAACCAAAAGGTGAATCATTTGGGAGGCTTCTAAGTACCTTTCCCATGCAGGCAAGAACTGCTGCACTTCCGCCGTTCCTTCCATCGTCAACGGATGAAGCCGCTGAAACTCATTCACATGAAGGCGGATATCCTGATCGGCTTGTTTCATTCGCTCACGATATTTGATAATTTCCGATGGTTGCATTGTAAAGACGGATTCCATCAAATTCAAACGGTAATACATGGCATCCTTACCGGCCTCTTGAATAAATGTCAGAGGCTGCAACCATTCTTTATGGAGCGTTTCCATTTCATGTCTTGATTGTTCCAGTGCATAATTAGCATATCCTGCAATTACCAACATTAAGATGCCGATAAAGGAAAAAGCTCCAATGATCTTTGTGCGAATTTTTTGATCCCCTATCCATTGCATACCGTTCTCTCCTCACACCCGGTTTTCGCCCGATGATGTCGCCCATCAACTGCAGCCACTTAAGGTAATGCGATTCCCTTTCTGTCCCTGCTCATTTGGTTTTCCCCACAGGATTAATGACGGCCGCAATATTCATAATTAAGGCTACCTTCCCGTCACCCAGCACGGTAGCACCGGAAAAATAGTCGAGCTTCATCCATGATGCCTGGACAGGTTTGACTACGATTTCCTGTTGCCCCACGAGTTGATCGACCTCCAGGCCCACATAGCGCTCAGCGCTATGGACCAGGACCACGTTGCGCTTCTTCGCCGGCGGTTTATTGGCACTGCGCGGTACATCCAGTACTTCTTGCAGCCGCCGCAGCGTGAGAATGCGTCCGCGCCAGGAAAACATCTCACCGGTAGAAAAGGTAGTGATCTCCGACGGTCGTAATTGAATACTTTCATGAATATCGTCCAACGGAATCACGAAGTGCTCCTCTTCCACTCGGACAATCAAGCCGCGCAAAATCGATAACGTTAGCGGTAATTGTAAGGTAACGGTCGTCCCTTCACCTTTTTGCGAGCGCACCGTGATGCTTCCTTGCAACTGATTGATCTTTTGTTTGACCACATCCATCCCAATACCGCGGCCCGAGATGTCCGTGACCGTTTCCGCCGTACTTAAACCAGGTAAAAAAATGAGGGAGAAAATCTCGGTCTGTGTCAACTGCTGATCCGGGTGGAACCAACCCATTTTTTGCGCTTGGTCTAGTACCTTTTGTACGTCAATACCCCGGCCGTCATCGGCAACTTGGATGACAATCCGATTGCCTTTTTGGCGCGCACTCATGGTCACGGTACCTTCTGTCGGTTTCCCGGCTTCCATCCGCTCTTCCGGTGATTCAATGCCGTGACTGCAGGCATTACGCAGAATATGCAATAAGGGATCGGCCAATTGATCGGCCACCGATTTATCGATTTCGGTTTTTTCTCCTTCTACAACCCAACGAATTTTCTTTCCGCTTCGTTTGGCAATATCACGAACGGTCCTGGAGAAGCGTGAAAAAATCATGCCAATCGGCACCATGCGCATTTTCAATAATTCACCTTGCAACTGCTGAGAAATGCGCCGCAGATGCTCCACCACTTCCAACAGCTCATGGCCCGGTCCGTTGCGACCGTAAAGCTCCTGTAAGGCTTGTTGAATCTGCCGGCTTCGCGCTTGTGCGGTGATCAGTTCCCCTACCCAGTTCATCATCCCATCAAGTCGCGCCGCTTCCACACGAATCAAATCTGTCCCTTTGCTTTCGAGAATCTCATGGACACCACTGCCAAGTGGCTCCCTCAAAAGCACATCGGTCATCGGTGCTTCCGGCTCGGTTGCCGGTTTTGCCCGCTGCGCTGCGTTGGCTTCGTTTGCCTCGATGGACGCTCGAGGATGGACCGGTTTGACATATAAAAGCTTTTCAATCCGCGCTTCCAGGGGATCAAATGCACTGCCGTCCGGGGCTGATTCTGCGGCTTTCTTCTCCGCTTGGCGCGGACCAAGAATACGCTTGACCGCCGCTTCATCCAGAACGACGCCATGAAACAGTATCGATTGCACAAGATCAAGCGCGGCAAAGATCTTATCAATATCGTGACCGCTGATACGGTTGGCCTCATCACGAAAAGGACTGAGAATATCTTCAATCCGGTGAATCAATTCAGCGACAACAGGCATCCCCAAGGTAGCACTGGTTCCTTTTAACGAATGGGCAATGCGCAACATCTCGTTGATTCTCTCTTGCCCACGATCACCGGCTTCAATCGCCAAAAGACCATCTGTAATCACTTGCAGTTGTTCTTTGGCTTCGGTATAAAATACGTCCATACATTGGTCCAGGATCTCTTGATCCACCACCATATCGGCGTACTGGCGTTCTTTATCCATTGGGCCGGTCCCTCCCTGTATCGGCATGGTTACGAATATGCCGAGCCTGCATCGCTTAATTATTTTTGAAAGAAAAAATTCGACATTTTATCGACTTTCCCTCTATTTATCCGTAATCAATCCTCTTATTCGTAATTAATCCTCTTACTTATACACTTTACCGTCGCTAATCAATTTTTTTAAAAAAAAGAAACCAAGCCAAAAGGCTCGGTTTCTTGCAAACTGTCGGAATAAGATTAGCGTTTGGAGAATTGCGGTGCACGACGGGCTGCTTTGAGTCCGTACTTTTTCCGTTCCTTCATCCGTGGGTCACGGGTGAGGAAACCGGCACGTTTCAGGGCCGGACGCAGGCCAATATCAGCTTTCAACAGCGCCCGTGCGATGCCCAGACGGATTGCACCGGCTTGTCCTGTAGTACCGCCGCCATAGACATTGCACAGCACGTCGAAGCGACCTTCGGTAGCTGTCAGATCGAGCGGTTGGCGGACCACCATTTCCAGAGTGCGTTTGCCAAAGTACTCCATCAAAGAGCGGTTATTGACTAAGAATTTGCCTTCACCCGGTACGAGACGAACACGAGCCACCGACTTTTTGCGACGACCGGTTCCCAAGTATTGAACATTCGCCATTGGTGGTTACCTCCTTCCTATTCCGTAATTTCAAAAACTTCCGGTTGCTGCGCTTGATGGGGATGGTTCGGGCCTGCATAGACTTTCAGCTTGCGATACATTTGCTCGCCAAGGCTGTTTTTAGGCAGCATGCCGCGAATGGCTTTTTCCATTGCCCGTTCCGGTTTGGTCCGCAGCAAGGTCCCGTAATTGATCAACTTCATACCGCCGGGATAGCGGGAATGATGATAGTACATTTTTTGGGTCAGCTTTTTCCCGGTCAAGCGGACTTTTTCCGCGTTGATGACAATCACATGGTCACCGGTGTCCACATGGGGGGTGAAGATGGGTTTGTGTTTCCCGCGCAGCAGGCGAGCCACTTCTGAGGCCAAGCGCCCCAGGGTTTTATCCGTGGCGTCGACAACATACCACTTGCGCTCAATTTCGTTGGCTTTGGCCATGAAGGTGCGCATCCTGTGTTCCTCCTTCGATTCTTACCGACTCTTTATTGGCTTGTGGTCACTGGCACGATGTGCAGCTGGTCGACCGCACAATCTGTGCTGGTAACCTACCACTCTGCCACGCGTATCGCCACGCGCAGCTACTCATCCTTTTCAGGCGGGTCTTTATCTGACAGTTGGGGGCTAGGCAACCGTGCAAAATAAAAACTTACCATAGTATTCTATTCGACGGAAAAAGGATTGTCAAGCATATCCTATGTTTAAACTATTGCTGGCTCCCGTTCATCACCGGTTGCGGTGTATACCAGACCTTCATCAGGCAAAGACCGCGCGGCGGCGCTGTTGTACCGGCTTGGGTACGGTCCCGTGAGGCGATAATCTCCGGCATGGATCGTGGATCAATCTTGCCTTTGCCCACATCGATCAAGGTGCCGGCAATGATCCGCACCATATTATAAAGAAAACCGTCGCCCATCACATCGATGTGGATACAACCTTCCTCATCGGGTGTCAAGGTGCAGCGCCAGATCGTTCGTTCCAACCGTTTGACCACGCTGCCACTGGCACAAAAGGCGCCAAAATGGTGCGTACCGATCAATGCCGCAGCGGCAGCACGCATCCGTTCCAGATCGAGTTCCGGGAATACTTGATAACTGTAGCGCTGTTGAAAGGGCGAAGGCATCCGGCGATTGTAAATGGTATAGCGATAGTGCTTGCCCAGCGCATCAAAACGCGCATGAAAATCCGGATGGACGGTCTCTGCCTGGATCACGGTGATATCGCGCGGCAATAAGGCATTCATTGCCAGGGGAAACCGTTCATCGGGGATACGGGACGATGTGCTGAAGTCCACCACTTGCCCCCGTGCATGGACACCGGCATCGGTGCGCCCGGCGCAAATGATCTTGACGCTCTCACCGGTCAATGTTTGGATGACGTGGTGCAGTTGATCTTGAATCGTCGGCAACCGTGAATCCTCTTGTGTTTGGAAGCCATGATAATGGGTACCATCATACATGACCACAAAGCGGACCTTCCGTGCCGGATGATGGTTACGTTCCTCACGGTTCATTGCATGTACGACTCCTTTGCCTTTGCCTTTTTCCGGTTGTCCCGCTTACGCCCATCGCCAGAGGATGATCGTGATCCCAGCCAGTGCCGTAATGATTAACAACCACCGGTCGATCCTGGTCATTTGCAGCGGATGATGGGCGGTACGGCCCTCGCCGCCTTGGTAGCCGCGTGCTTCCATCGCTACCGCCAAATCATCGGCGCGACGCAGCGCTGAAAGCAACAGCGGTACCATCAAGGCGACCAAGGCTTGAGCCCGCCGTGTCCATGAACCATAGCGCCAGGAACTGCCACGCGCTGCCTGGGCTTTGATGATCTTATCCATTTCTTCTTGTAATGTCGGAATAAAGCGCAAGGCAATTGACGTCATCATCGCCAGTTCATGGGCCGGAAAGCGCCACCGTTTCAACGGCCCCAGCAATCGTTCCAACCCGTGTGTCACCATCATCGGTGACGTGGTTAAGGTAAGTAGCGATGCCGCGCTAAACAGCCACGCCAGGCGCAGCACCGTGGTAAAACCGGTCGCAGCTCCGGTGCCGGTGATTGTCCACGGGCCGAGCGTGGCCCACACATCTTCCGGTGCCGGCGGAGCCGTACTGCTGCCGCCCAACAAATGCAGTAAAAAGGTAATCACGAGCAATATCCAGAGCGGACGCAACCCGAGCAGAAGATAGCGCCAGGGCAACCGTGATGCATAAACAGCGATTCCCAGCGGAATACCGGCAAGCAATACCGGTAACCATGTAGGCAAGAAAAAAAGCCCGATCGTATAGGCAAACACCATGATGAGCTTCGTACGGGGATCGAGCTTGTGCAGCGGCGAAGTCCCGGGAATATATTGTCCTACGATGAAGTTGCCGCTCATGGCTCACCCTCCATAGCAGGTGCTGTTGGGCGCGTACTTGACGGGGTGTCCGTCTGCCGATGCATGCCCTCGATGATGGCGTCAAGAATCTGCTCTTCATTCAGGCCCTGCGGTTCGATGGGCCAACCCTTCGCCCGCAATTGATGAACAAGCTGTACGCCGTAAGGCGCGGTGATCCCGAACTGCAGCAACTTCGCTTGATCAAGAAAGAGCGCTGCCGATGCTCCTTCGTAGATCATTCGACCTTCTTTCATCACGATCACGCGATCAGCCAGTTGGGCGATATCGTCCATATTGTGTGAGATCAAAATGATCGTCATCTGCCACGTTTCATGAAGGGAACGAATCAGTTGAAGGATTGCTTCTCGTCCCTGGGGATCAAGGCCTACCGTTGGTTCATCCAGGATCATTTTCTGCGGACGCATGGCCAAGACACCGGCCAAGGCTACCCGGCGTTTTTGGCCGCCGCTTAACTGCAAGGGGGAACGGTGTCGTATCGCATCCGGGTCAAGGCCAACCATCGTCATCGCTTGTACTACCCGTTCCGCCACTTCCGATTCGGAAAGGTTCATATTGCGCGGTCCGTAGGCAATATCATCATACACGGTCGCTTCAAAGAGCTGATGCTCCGGATATTGAAAGACCATACCGACCCGTTGATATAATCCCTGCAACACCGCGGTTTTGGTCTGGCGATCAATGTGCCATTCATCGATCTGAATGCTACCGTCGGTCGGCTTGAGCAAGCCGTTCATGTGCTGGATCAAGGTCGTTTTCCCCGATCCGGTTTGTCCGATGATCGCGACAATGACTGGTTCGGTGATCTCCAGATCGATGGCCACGATGCCTTGTTGCGCCATGGGCGTCCCGGCATGGTAGATATGGGTTAATTGACGGAGCGTAATTGGCATAAACAATCCACCAATTCCTTCATGGTCTGTACCGTCTCCGGAACAGGCACGTTGCGCCGGCGCAAACGATCGGCCAAGCTGATCACTGGCGGTTGCGTCAACCCGGCTTGCTGTAACAGTTGGGGCTGTTGAAACAATCTTTCCGGCGTGGTTTCGCTAAGCACATGCTGCTGACCCATGACGATAATTCGTTCGGCTTCAGCAGCTTCTTGCATATCATGCGTGATCTGGATCAGAGCCATGATTTTCCGGGCTTGCAGTTGTCGCAATACCTGGAGAATCTCCTTTTTCCCTTCCGGATCGACCATCGACGTTGCTTCATCAAGGATCAGATAGCGCGGCTCCATCGCCAGGGCCCCGGCAATCGCTAAGCGCTGCTTTTGTCCTCCCGATAAGGCGTGCACCGGTCGCAGTCGTGCACCCAGTAAATCCACCGCTTGTAAGGCTGTATGAACCCGTTGCTTAATCATGTCCACAGGTAAACCAAGATTCTCCGGGCCAAAGGCCACATCATCTTCTACGGTTGGCGCCACGATCTGGTTATCGGGGTTCTGAAACACCATCCCCACGGTGCGTCGTACTTGTGCACGTTGTTGTGGATCGCTGGTACAGTAACCATCAACCATGACTTTGCCTTTTTGGGGGACAATCAGGCCGTTCAAATGTTTGACCAATGTTGATTTCCCGCTGCCGTTGGCACCAACAATGGCGACGCGCTCACCAGGCTGAATCTGTAAGCTAACATTCATCAGTGCCGGGCAATTTGCGCCTTCTTGGGTACGATAGGCATAACTAAGTTCCTCAACGAGCAGCATGTAGAAGCTCTCTCCCTGTTCCCGACCAAAGAGAAAGCCAGGAAGACCCAGTCCTGACGGACTTTTGCTCCTGACCTCTGGTTCGGTAGTATGGTGTTTCCGGACTGCTTATACGAGTTCGACAATGCACAATGGTGCAGCATCACCGCGACGGAATCCGCTTTTGATCATACGCGTGTATCCGCCTTTGCGCTCGGCGTACTTAGGAGCAATCTCCGTAAAGAGCTGAGTGACGACACCTTCTTCTTGAATGTAGGCCAGCGCTTGACGGCGTGCATGCAGGTCGCCGCGCTTACCCAGGGTGATCATCTTCTCGGTGATCCGCACCATTTCTTTGGCCCGTGTTTCCACCGTTTCGATTCGACCGTGCTTCAAGAGCGAAGTGACGATATTCCGTAACATGGCCCGACGATGGTTGGTGTTACGTCCTAATTGACGGTATGGCATCTATTTCCCTCCTTTTCGGCAGGGTCAGTGATTTCATTCTGACCAACAGCTATTCGTCGGATTTTTTTAATGATAAGCCCAGAGCGGTAAGTTTGGCGTCGACTTCTTCCAGCGACTTGCGTCCCAGGTTGCGCACTTTGATCATATCTTCTTCCGTCTTGTGGGTAAGATCCTTGACGGTGTTGATTCCTGCCCGTTTTAAGCAGTTGTAAGAGCGCACAGAAAGGTCGAGATCTTCAATGGTCATCTCCAGGACTTTATCTTGCGGCCGTTCCTCTTTTTCCACCAAAATGTCATCCTTTTGGATGTCTTCTGTCAAGTCAATAAAAAGCTGCAGGTGTTCATTGAGGATTTTGGCTGCCCGACTGACTGCCTCTTTCGGCGTAACCGAGCCGTTCGTCCACAATTCGAGGATCAAACGATCGTAGTTGGTGATTTGACCAACCCGCGTGTCCTCGATCTTGTAGTTGACTTTACGCACAGGCGCAAAGTTGGCATCGACCGGAATGACGCCAATGATGTGTTGCTGGTTTTTTAACCTCGCCGATGCAGCGACATAACCACGGTCTTTTTCCACGGTCACTTCCATGGCCAGTCGTGCATCTTTTTCAAGGGTGGCTATTTGCAGGTCGGGATTAAGGATCTCCACGTCAGGACCGCAGATAAAGTCACCTGCGGTGATGACACCTTCTCCCTCGGCTTCAATACGGATCGTATTGACTTCATCGGAGTGCATCTTTAAGGCTAGCAGCTTGATGCGGAGAACGATGTCCGTGACATCTTCTTTCACTCCGGGGATGGTGGAGAACTCATGAAGAACCCCATCGATCTTGACCGAAGTGGCGGCCGCGCCAGGCAGTGAGGACAACAGGATTCGACGGAGAGAGTTGCCCAGGGTTACCCCGTAGCCGCGCTCCAGAGGCTCCACCACGAATTTTCCGTAGGTGGAGTCTTCACTGTGCGCAACACACTCGATCTTCGGTTTTTCGATTTCCAGCATGAGTTGCGGAACCTCCTTCGCGAGAATCGCCAAGACCCGTGATTATTAACGGGAATACAACTCGACGATGAGGTGCTCCTGAATGTTGGTGTCGATATCTTCCCGGTTAGGAAGTTGAGCGACACGCCCGCACAGCTGGTTGACATCAAGTTCAAGCCAAGCGGGCGGAGTTTTTTGGCCTAAGCCATCGAGGATCTCTTTGAACAACGGCATGTCTTTGCTTTTTTCTTTCAACTGAATCACATCGCCTGCCCGCAAGCGGATCGAAGGGATGTTGACTTTGTGTCCGTTCAGCGTAAAGTGATTATGCAAAACGAATTGGCGAGCTTCGTTACGGGAACGAGCAAAGCCAAGACGGAAAACGACGTTGTCTAAGCGGCGTTCCAAAAGACGCAGCAAGTTGTCGCCAGCCGAGCCTTGTTGGCGACTTGCTTTTTGGAACGTGGTGCGGAATTGACCTTCCAGCATGCCGTAGATGCGGCGTGCTTTTTGTTTTTCCCGCAGCTGAATGCCGTATTCCGAAACTTTTTTACGACCTTGGCCGTGCTGGCCCGGTGCGTAGGTGCGACGGTCTACAGCGCATTTGCCTGTGTAGCAACGTTCACCTTTGAGGAAAAGTTTGGCCCCTTCGCGGCGGCAAAGCCGGCATACCGGGCCGGTATATCGTGCCATTCTATGAATGCACCTCCTGTAGTCCGATTAGACGCGGCGACGCTTGGGCGGCCGGCAACCATTATGGGGAATGGGAGTGACGTCTTTGATCATGCTGACTTCCAGACCGGCGGCTTGCAACGAACGAATCGCTGCTTCGCGGCCGGAACCAGGGCCTTTGACCAGGCATTCGACTTCACGCAACCCATGTTCCATTGCTTCTTTGGCGGCGCTTTCGGCGGCCATTTGCGCAGCGAAAGGGGTCGATTTCCGTGAGCCTTTGAAACCCATGACGCCAGCGGATGCCCACGAGAGGGTATTGCCATTGACATCGGTGATCGTAACCACCGTATTGTTGAAGGTGGAGCGAATGTGTGCCACACCGCGGTCCACATGTTTGCGCTCTTTTTTCTTGACGCGTGTAACACGTCGTGCTGCTGCCATAGTGGATTCCTACCCCCCTTCTTACTTCGTTGCTTTTTTCTTGCCCGCCACAGTCCGTGCCGGACCTTTACGTGTGCGAGCATTGGTTTTGGTACGTTGGCCCCGAACGGGCAGTCCACGACGATGGCGGATGCCGCGATAGCAACCGATTTCGATCAGGCGCTTAATGTTCAGGGAGATTTCCCGACGCAGGTCACCTTCCACATTGACTTGTTTGTCAATGTATTCGCGGAGACGTGCAACTTCATCGTCGGTCAGGTCGCGCGTCCGGGTGTCAGGGCTGACACCGGTAGCGGCCAGGATTTGAGTAGCCGTGGAACGGCCAATCCCGAAGATGTAGGTCAGGGCGATTTCAATCCGCTTGTCGCGGGGTAAATCGACGCTGGCGATACGTGCCATAAAGTTGTTTGCACCTCCCGGTTGCTAGCCTTGTTTTTGTTTGTGTTTAGGGTTCTCACAGATGACCATCACTTTGCCTTTGCGTTTGATGATCTTGCATTTGTCGCAGATCTGCTTGACCGAAGGACGAACCTTCATCGCGAATTACCTCCTTAGGAGGACGAATTATGAGCGCAAGGGGTATATCCTTGATGCCCGATTGCCGTTCCCATATTCAATCGATTATTTAAAGCGATAGGTGATCCGTCCCCGCGAAAGGTCATAGGGTGACAGTTCCACCGTCACCCGGTCTCCTGGCAGGATGCGGATAAAGTTCATACGAATTTTCCCCGATACGTGGGCTAGGACTTTGTGACCACTCTCGAGTTCTACGGTGAACATCGCATTGGGGAGTGGTTCCAGAACGCGCCCTTCCACTTCTATCACGTCGGTTTTGGACATGGGGATTTCCAGCCTCCTTATTTCACAGACAGCAGTTCAGCGTCCTAAAGCTCCAGCGCTGGCGACCTAGCCGTTGGCAGGAGTAAGACCCTCTCCCGTTAGCGGGGTCGGGTGAGTATCTCCGGACCTTGCTCGGTGATGGCGATGGTATGCTCGAAATGGGCAGACGGTTTACGGTCCGTGGTAACAACCGTCCACTGGTCCTCCTTAGTCTCTACTTCATAGGTACCGGCATTGACCATCGGTTCAATGGCCAGGGCCATACCCGGTTGAAGCCGCGGACCTCGTCCGGCGGGACCGAAGTTGGGGATCTGGGGAGCTTCGTGCATCTTTTTGCCAATGCCGTGACCGACATATTGACGAACAACGGAAAAACCGTTGCTCTCTACGTAGGTTTGAATGGTGTTCGATATGTCAAAGAGCCGGTTGCCTTTACGGGCTTTCTCGATGCCGCGTTCCAGCGATGTTTCCGTCACATCGAGCAAACGCTGCAATTCTTGATCGATCTCACCGACAGGCAACGTTATGGCCGCATCGCCATGGTAACCTTTGATAAAAGCTCCCACATCAATGCTGATAATATCACCATTTTTTAACTGTCGTATACCCGGTATACCATGAACAACTTCTTCATTGACAGATGCGCAGATCGACGCGGGATAGCCGTTATACCCTTTGAAAGACGGTTCCGCTCCCTGCGCGCGGATGTAATCCTCTGCTTTTTGATCGAGTTCCCCGGTGGTGATACCTGGCTTGACGCTCTTTTTCATCTCTTGCAGCGTTTCCGCTACGATCCGCCCGGCATCTCGCATGCAGTCGAGCTCACGGGAGGTTTTTAGGGTGATCATTTAGACGGTTCTCCCTAGCGCTTTGCAGATGTCTTCCAGAACTACGCTCATCGGTTGTTCACCATTGATGCGTTGATAGAGGCCTTGTTGTTGATAATAATCAATGAGCGGCTGGGTCTGCGCTGCATAAACGTCAAGACGATTTTCCGCTGTTTCCCGTGAGTCATCGCTGCGCTGGTAGAGTTCACCGCTGCACTTGTCGCAGACACCCTCTTGTTGCGGAGGGTTGAAAACGACGTGCAAGGTGGCTCCACATTGCCGGCAAATGCGCCGTCCGGTCAAGCGCTCGATCAATTTCTCCCGGGCCACTTGAATGTCAATAACGCCGTCTAAGCGCATGTTTAACGCGTCTAAGGTTTCATTCAGGGCATTGGCTTGGGGCACTGTCCGTGGAAAGCCGTCCAGGAGAAATCCTGCGCGGCAATCGTCTTGCGACAACCGTTCACGAACAATACCGATGGTCACTTCGTCAGGAACAAGTTGACCGGCGTCCATAAAGGACTTGGCCTTGACGCCCAGTTCGGTGCCGTTTTTGATGGCCGCCCGGAACATGTCGCCGGTGGAGATGTGAGGAATGCCAAAGCGCTCCACAAGTTTTTCCGCCTGAGTGCCTTTACCGGCACCAGGCGGTCCCATAAGCAGTATTTTCATCTTAGGTTCCCTGCCTTTCTATCCCACAACCAGGTTAGAATCGGCGTTGTTACATAGTTGCGGCAAGCAAATGATTACTTCATAAAGCCCTGGTAGTGACGATTGAGCATGTTCGCTTCCAATTGTTTCATCGTATCCAATGCCACACCGACGACGATAAGCAGCGCCGTTCCACCAAAGTAGATATTGGTGATACCGGTAATCATGATGATGAAGGTCGGTAGCAAAGAGATGACAGTCAGGAAGATCCCCCCGACCAGGGTAAGTCGTGACATGACTTTCGTCAGATATTCCGATGTGGGGCGACCGGGACGCATCCCGGGAATAAAGCCACCGTACTTTTTCATGTTGTCGGCTACTTCTACGGGGTTAAAGGTGATGGCCGTGTAGAAGTAGGTGAAAAAGAGGATCAGTACTGCATAGAAGGTGCTGTGTAAAAAGGAACCAAACTGGAAGTACTGGTTGAAGAACGAAGCGATACCGGAATTGGGGAAGAACTGGGCAATCGTCGAGGGAAAGGCCAGCAGCGATGATGCAAAGATGACCGGAATGACGCCTGCCATATTGACCCGTAAGGGGATATGGGTATTCTGTCCGCCGTAAACGCGTCGTCCAACCACACGTTTGGCATACTGAACAGGGATGCGTCGTTGTCCTTCATTGATGTAAATGATGCCGGCAATCGAAATACCTGCGATGATGATGAAGGCCAATGCTCCAAGGACGTTGACAGTTCCGTTGATCATATACTGGTAAAGCGTGTTGATTCCTTGGGGTAACCGGGAAACGATACCGGCAAAGATGATCAAAGAGATGCCGTTGCCGATACCATTTTCGGTAATACGCTCACCAATCCACATCAGAAATGCGGTTCCAGCGGTAAGCGTTGTGGCGATGAGCAGGTAATTGCCCCAGGAGGGGTTTTGAATCACTCCGGAAGCAGACAACCCGTACGACAGTCCGATGGCTTGGATAAACGCGAGGATGATCGTAAAGTAGCGAGTGTACTCCGTGATCTTTTTGCGACCTTCGTTTCCTTCTTTGGCCAACTGCTCCAGCCGCGGGACCACGACGGTCAGCAACTGAAGAATAATCGAGGCGTTGATGTAGGGTGTGATACTCATAGCGAAGACGGAGAAATTCCGGAAAGAACCGCCAGAGATCACATCAAAGAAACCAAAAAGCGCCCCGGAGTTGATCAGTTGGGCAATGGCATCACGGTTGATGCCAGGTACAGGAATGTGTGCGCCGATGCGGAATACGAGAAACATCATCAGTGTATAGATGATCTTCGTTCGCAAGTCCGACATTTTCCATGCGTTCTGCAAGGTGCCCACCAATGCGGACATCGTTACATCACCTCAATTTGGCCGCCGGCTGCTTGAATCTTCGCAGCGGCTGCCTCACTCACCCCATGAAGTTTAACAGTAAGCGCTTTATCGATTTCGCCGTTGGCCAGAAGTTTAACCCCGTCCAGTACTTTCTTGATCACATTGGCTTCAAGCAAGAGTTCGGGGGTAACAACGGTACCGGCTTCAAAGCGGTTCAAATCGCAGATGTTCACAACTGCATATTCTTTTTTGAAGGGATAATTGGAAAAGCCGCGTTTGGGCATCCGGCGTTGGAGGGGTTGTTGGCCACCTTCAAAGCCAGGGCGTACGCCGCCGCCCGAGCGAGCCTTTTGACCCTTATGCCCTTTTCCGGCGGTCTTGCCCAGACCCGAGCCAATACCTTGACCCTTACGGGTAGGTTTTTTGCGCGATCCGGGTGCGGGTTGCAGATCGTGGAGTCGCATAGGGTACACCTCCTTAGCGGTTACGCTTCAATTTCTTCCATGGTGACAAGGTGGCACACTGTGCGCGCCATGCCACGGATGGCGGGATTGTCATCATGGATGACCGTTTGATGGAGCTTACGGAGACCCAGGGTGGCCACGGTCAGTTTTTGGTTTTTGGGAAAACCGATGGCGCTTTTCACCCAGGTGATTTTCAATTTCTTGGCCATGGTATTCCCTCCTAACCGATGATCTCTTCGACCGTTTTGCCGCGCAGACGAGCTACGTCTTCCACACGCTTCAGGCTGCTAAGGCCTGCCATGGTCGCGCGGACCATGTTGTTGGCGTTGTTGGATCCCAGGGACTTGGTGAGGATATCATGAATGCCGGCCAGTTCCAAAACCGCACGGACAGGGCCACCGGCGATAACGCCGGTACCTTTCGATGCTGGTTTCAGGAGAACTTTGCCTGCGCCAAAGGTTCCGGTGATGGGGTGGGTGATGGTCGTGCCGGACATAGGAACCTTGATCAGGTTCTTTTTCGCGTCCTCCACGCCTTTGCGGATGGCTTCGGGAACTTCAGCCGCTTTGCCGAGACCGAATCCGACGTGACCCTTGCCGTCACCGACGACAACCAGAGCACTGAAGGAAAAACGGCGACCGCCTTTTACTACTTTGGCGACCCGGTTGATATATACAACCTTCTCGGTCAGTTCCATGCCACTCGCGTCGATTCTTGCCATTCTTTTCCCTCCTTAAGAAAGGATTCTACTAGAACAATGAAGGTCTTAAAACTGCAGACCCGCTTCACGGGCGCCGGTAGCGACAGCTTCGATCCGACCGTGGTAGACGTAACCGCCGCGGTCAAAAACAACTTTGTCGATGCCTTTTTCCAAGGCTTTTTTCGCGACCAGTTCACCGACTTTTTTCGCGCCTTCCAGGTTGCCACCGGAGAGCTCGGCTTCTTTGAATGCTGCTTCCAAGCTGGATGCTGCAACAAGCGTTTGGCCGGTGATGTCGTTGATCACTTGTGCATAGATGTGATTGAGGCTGCGATACACACAAAGACGGGGACGCTCATTGGTCCCGTTCACCCGCTTACGGACGCGCAGGTGTTTTTTCGAACGCAATTGGTTGCGATCTTGTTTTTTGATCACGTTGGGTTCACTCCCTTCGAGCGAGAGTTAGGCGCTACTTCTTGCCGCCTTTTTTGCCGCCCGTTTTACCCACCTTACGGCGGATGACTTCGTTTTCATACTTAATGCCTTTGCCTTTATAGGGCTCGGGCTCGCGGACTTTGCGAATGTTCGCAGCCAGGGCGCCGACTTTTTCTTTGTCGATGCCGAGGATGGTGATCTTGGTCGGCGCCGGAACTTCAAAGTCCAGGCCTTCTTCAAGTTCAAATTCTACGGGATGGCTGTACCCGACGGTCAGGACCAGTTTCTTGCCTTGTTTGGCGGCCCGGTAACCGACGCCGACCAGTTCAAGCTTTTTGCTGAAACCTTGCGTAACACCCTCAACCATGTTGGCTACGAGGGTACGGGTGAGGCCGTGCAGCGCCCGGTGGTTTTTCTCGTCACTGGGGCGAGTCACAAGCACCGTGTTGTCTTCGACAGTGACGGTGATGTCTTTATGCAATTCCCGGCTGAGTTTGCCTTTCGGCCCTTGGACGGTAACCAAATTGCCTTCGATGGCAACTTGTACGCCCGCCGGTACGGGGATCGGTTTTTTGCCGATACGCGACACGATTTACACCTGCCTTTACTTCGATGTCGTTCGTACGCCTGCGGCGTGCAGGCTGTACTGCGACTTCAAGGTGGATGCTACCAAATGTAGCAGATGACTTCTCCGCCAAGACCGGCTTTACGCGCAGCCTTGTCGGTCATAATGCCTTGCGGCGTCGAAATGATGGCAACACCTAAGCCGCCAAGCACTTTCGGAATCTCTTCTTTTTTGGCATAGACGCGCAGGCCCGGTTTGGAGATGCGCTTGATGCCGGTGATGACTTTGTCTCGCTGGGGTCCGTATTTGAGATACAGACGGAGGAGACCTTGTTTGTCGTCGGCAATAAACTCGACGTCTTTGATAAAGCCTTCGGCTTTGAAGATCTCAGCGATGGCCCGTTTCGTTTTGGAAGCCGGAACTTCCAGTTTCTCATGGTGGACCATATTTGCATTACGGATTCGCGTGAGAAAATCCGCGATTGGATCGGTCATGACCATTGGGTAATACCCCCTTCCCTGTATCTTACCAGCTGGCCTTGGTCACGCCGGGTATTTCCCCTTTATAGGCCAGGTTGCGAAAGCAAATCCGGCACATGCCGAATTTGCGCATGTAGGCGTGTGGGCGTCCGCAGATTTTGCAGCGATTGTGCGTCCGAACGCTGAATTTCGGTGTGCGTCGAACGATCATGGACGTTTTGGCCACTTGGTTTCCCTCCTGTTAGGCGTTATCGGAGCGGAACGGCATTCCGAGTTGGCGCAGCAATTCACGGGCTTCCTCGTCAGTTTTGGCCGTCGTCACGAAGGTTACATCCATACCGCGCAGGCGGTCGATTTTGTCATATTCGATTTCGGGGAAAATCAGTTGTTCTTTGAGGCCGAGGGTGTAGTTGCCACGACCGTCAAAGGATTTGGGCGAAATCCCGCGGAAATCGCGTACCCGGGGCAGAGCCACCGAGACGAGTTTGTCAACAAAATCATACATGCGCTCACCACGCAGCGTGGCTTTGCAGCCGATTTTCATGCCCTCCCGCAGTTTGAAACCTGCGATGGACTTTTTCGCCGTGGTGATCACTGGTTTTTGACCAATGATTTTCACAAGGTCACTAACTGCCGCGTCAAGGGCTTTGGGGTTTTGAATCGCTTCGCCCATACCCATGTTGATCACGACTTTTTCAAGCTTCGGTACCTGCATGATGTTCGTATAGCCGAACTTTTGCATCATGGCTGCGGTAACTTCTTGCTGATAACGTTCTTTGAGCCGACTCATTGGTTAACCTCCTCTCTTCGAGGGTTTGTTCTCTTAGTCAAGGATTTGACCGCATTTTTTGCAAACGCGGACTTTCTTTCCGTCTTCAAGGAATTTGTGACCGATGCGCACCGGACGGTCGCATGTGGCACAGAAGATCAGGACGTTCGAAGCATCGATGGGAGCTTCTTTCTCCTGAATCCCCCCTTGCGGCAGTGCTTGGGACGGCTTGGAGTGCTTTTTGACAATGTTGACTTTCTCGACGACAACACGGTTTTTAGCCGGGATGACTTCGATGACTTTGCCTTTTTTGCCAGCGTCCTTACCGGTAATCACTTGCACCAGGTCGCCTTTTTTGACGTGAACTTTAACTTTGGCATTCGCCATGGGAAATTCACCTCCAGCCTAAAGCACTTCCGGTGCCAGCGATACGATTTTCATGAAATCGCGTTCGCGGAGTTCCCGGGCAACGGGTCCGAAGATCCGGGTGCCTTTGGGGTTCTTTTGTTCGTTAATAATAACAGCAGCGTTTTCGCTGAAACGGATGTACGATCCGTCGGGGCGTTTGATGGCTTTGCGGGTACGAACGACAACGGCTTTGACAACGTCGCCTTTCTTTACAACGCCCCCGGGCGTGGCTTCTTTAACGGACGCGACGATGATGTCGCCGACAGTCGCGTATCTCCGGTAAGACCCACCCAACACCCGGATGCACAGCAGTTCCTTGGCCCCGGTGTTGTCACCGACGCGAAGCCGTGTTTCTTGCTGGATCACGAGGCTTACCTGCCTTTCTTACGCATGCTAAGCGGTTGTTTTCAGGTTATCCGCAATTAGATGATAACTGCTTTTTCGATAACTTCAACAAGCTGCCAGCGTTTTTCCTTGGAAAGCGGCCGGGTTTCGACGATTTTTACTGTATCGCCGATTTTGCAGACGTTTTCTTCATCATGAGCCTTGAAGCGTTTCGTCTTTTTCACCGTTCGGCCATATAAAGGGTGCTGAATCCGCTCTTCTACAGCGACAACGATGGTTTTTTGCATTTTGTCACTGACGACTTTGCCGATCAGCGTCTTGCGTTCTTTTTGTTCGGAGACCACGTTTCTCCCTCCTTATCGTGCCGACTACGCTTTCGCGGCTTCGAGTTCCCGTTGACGAATCACCGTCTGGGTCCGGGCAATGTTTTTGCGCACTTCCCGGATACGCATCGGGTTCTCTAACTGTTGCGTAGCCAGTTGAAAGCGGAGGCGGAAGAGTTCGTCTTTGTAATCATGGAGCTGTTGTTGTAACTCTTCCTTTGTGAGGTCTTGGAGCTCGCTAGCTTTCATTGGCTTCACCACCCGCTTCTTCGCGTTTTAGGAATTTGCACTTGATCGGCAGTTTGTGCATGGCCAAGCGCATAGCTTCCCGTGCGATTTCTTCCGGTACGCCAGCCAGTTCAAAGAGAATGCGGCCCGGTTTGACGACTGCTACCCAGTATTCCGGCGAACCTTTACCGGAACCCATGCGGGTTTCGGCGGGCTTGGCGGTGATGGGCTTATCAGGGAAAATTTTAATCCAAACTTTACCGCCCCGTTTGATATAACGGGTCATCGCGATACGAGCGGCTTCGATTTGGCGAGAGGTAATCCAAGCAGACTCGAGGGCTTGTAAACCATACTCGCCGAAGGCGATTTGTGTGCCGCCTTTGGACTTCCCTTTGAGACGGCCCCGGCTAACGCGGCGCCATTTCACTCGTTTGGGTAAGAGCATGGTTATTTTCCTCCTTCCGCTGCAGCCGGTGCACGACGCTCGCCACGGCCACCGCGGTCGCCACGGTCACGGCGCTCACGACGCTCAGGGCGTTCGCTGCGTTCGTTCGTTTCTTTCGGCTCGACGCGCAGGCCTTTACCGATCACTTCACCGTGATAGATCCAGACTTTGACGCCGATGATGCCGTAGGTGGTGTGTGCTTCAGCCAATGCATAATCGATGTCGGCCCGCAGGGTATGGAGAGGCACTTTGCCTTCGTTGTACCATTCGGTCCGTGCGATTTCAGCACCGCCCAAGCGTCCCGATACCATGATCTTGATGCCTTCGGCACCGAGGCGCATGGTCCGGCCAACAGCTTGTTTCATGGCCCGGCGGAACGAAGTCCGTTTTTCCAGTTGCGCGGCTACGTTTTCAGCAACCAGTTGCGCATCCAGTTCGGGCTTTTTGATTTCAGCGATGTTGATGTTGGCACTGCGTCCGGACATTTTTTCAATCTCTTTACGCAGGTTTTCTACTTCTGCGCCGCCTCGACCGATGACGATACCGGGTTTTGCAGTGTAGATGGTCACTTTTACGCGGTTGGCGGCCCGCTCGATTTCAACGCGGGAGATACCGGCTGCGAAAAGTTTTTTCTTGATGTATTTACGAATCTTGATGTCTTCATGCAGCAGGTCGGCATAGTTTTTGCCGGCATACCATTTGGCATCCCAGTCACGAATTACGCCGATCCGTAACCCTTTTGGGTTAACCTTCTGACCCACAGGTTATCCCTCCTTCGTCTCGGCGTTGGCCTTCTTGCCTTGAACAGGCTTGGCAGGCTTTTCAGCGACAATGACGGTGATGTGGCTCATGCGCTTTTTGATGACGTCGGCGCGGCCTTGTGCCCGTGCGCGAATCCGCTTCATGCTTGGTCCTTGATCGACATAGCATGCGTGCACATAGAGGTCGGCAACGTTCATTTCATTATTGTGCTCGGCGTTGGCAACGGCTGATTTCAGCACTTTCGCCACGTCGTCAGCAGTTTTCACAGGTGTGAATTTTAAGATGGCAAATGCGTCGGCTACCTTCTTGCCCCGGATCAGGTCGACTACGTGCCGGGCCTTACGGGGAGAGGTGCGAACATATTTGGCCACCGCTTTTACGGTCTTGGCTTCCATCGTCTTCCTCCTCTTGCGCGTTCCGGCTAGCGCAACCGGCTGGATTTCTCTGATCCAGCATGACCTTTGAAGGTGCGGGTCAAAGCAAACTCGCCGAGTTTGTGTCCGACCATGTCTTCGGATACGTATACAGGAATGTGCTTACGCCCGTCATGCACTGCAAATGTGTGCCCGACGAACTGGGGAAAGATAGTCGAGCGGCGCGACCAGGTTTTGATGACGCGCTTCTCGTTCTTTTCGTTCATCTGTTCGACCTTGGCCAGGAGGCTAGGTTCGCAAAAAGGTCCTTTTTTGAGTGAACGGCCCATGCACGATCCTCCCTTCTATCGTCCTGCCTGCGCCTTACTTCGTGCGGCGCTTGACAATCAGCTTATCTGAAGCTTTTTTGTTTTTACGGGTTTTGCCGCCAATCGCCACTTTACCCCAAGGAGTAACGGGCGCTTTGCGTCCAATCGGTGAGCGGCCTTCGCCACCACCATGGGGGTGATCGTTCGGGTTCATAACGACACCGCGAACGGTCGGGCGAATGCCCATCCAGCGCTTACGGCCGGCTTTACCGATGGTGATGTTTTCATAGTCGAGACGGCCGATTTGACCGACGGTGGCGCGGCAGGTGGCCAGCACCATGCGCATTTCACCGGAAGGCAGACGCAGTGTGGCGTATTCGCCTTCTTTGGCCATCAATTGGGCCGAAGCTCCGGCCGAACGGCACAGTTGTCCGCCTTTGCCGGGGCGCATCTCGATGTTGTGTACCAGGGTACCAACGGGGATGTTTTTCAGCGGTAAGGCATTACCGACTTTGATGTCGGCTTCGGGACCGGAGACGACTTGGTCGCCCACTTTCAGCCCGTTGGGAGCAAGGATGTAACGTTTTTCGCCATCGAGATAGTGGAGAAGCGCAATGTAGGCGCTGCGGTTCGGATCGTATTCGATCGAAGCCACTTTTGCCGGTACGTTGTCTTTGATCCGCTTGAAGTCGATGATACGGTACATCCGCTTATGACCGCCGCCTTTGTGGCGAACAGTCAGCTTGCCTTGGTTATTGCGTCCAGCCTGTTTTTTGAGCGGCCGAAGCAGCGACTTTTCCGGTGTCGTTTTGGTGATCTCGGCGAAGTCGGCCACGGTCATCTGGCGGACGCCAGGCGAGGTGGGCTTAAACTTTTTCACACCCACTGGTTTTCCCTCCTTCAGGTCCGGCCAGGTTTAGACACCTTCGAAGACTTCGATTTTGTCGCCTTCTGCCAGGGTGATAATCGCTTTTTTCCGGTCCGAACGGTACCCGGATGTTTTGCCCATGCGCTTGAACTTGCCTTTGACGTTCAGGGTGCGCACATCGAGGACTTTGACATTGAACAGTTGCTCAATGGCATATTTGATTTCGATCTTGTTGGCCTTGGGGTCAACAACAAAGGTGTATTTGTTCTCGGCCACCAGATCCATTGCTTTTTCACTGATCAAGGGTTTCTTGACCACATCGTAGGGGCTGCGCATTACGCGAACACCTCCTCGACTTTGGCCACCGCATCTTTGGTGATGACCATTTTGTCGTGATGCAGGATGTCGTAGACGTTGATTCCGACAGCTTCGACGGGAGTAATCCCGGGAATGTTACGCGCCGACAGGAAGACGTTTTCATCGACACCGGCGGTGACCACGAGGGCTTTACGATCGACATTGAGCTTTTCCAGGACGCCGGCCATGGCCTTGGTCTTGGGTGCATCCATCGACAGGGTGTCAAGGACAATCAGCTCACCGGCAGCAACTTTGGCCGAAAGAACGCTTTTCAGTGCGAGACGGCGAACTTTCTTCGGCACTTTGATGCTGTAATCGCGGGGCTGCGGTCCGAAAGTGATTGCACCACCGCGCCAGATGGGCGAACGGCTGGTGCCGGCACGAGCGCGACCGGTACCTTTTTGTCTCCACGGTTTCTTACCGCCCCCGGAGACTTCCCCGCGCGATTTGACTTTATGCGTACCCCGGCGCTTGGCAGCTTGCAGGGCCACGACTGTTTGGTGTACAACAGCTTCATTGGGCTCGATGCCGAAGATTTCTTCATTCAGTTCGAGTTCGCCGACTTGGCTGCCTTCCACGTTGTATACCGCTACTTTAGGCATGGGACTTCCTCCTTTCTCCAGGGGTGGTTACTTGGCTTTGACAGTACTTTTAATCAGCACTAAGCCTTTGTTCGGGCCAGGAATTGCACCTTTGATCAGGAGCACATTCCGTTCGGTATCCACGCGAACCACTTGCAGGTTTTGCACAGTGACGCGGGCATTGCCGAGTTGACCGGGCATTTTGCGTCCTTTGAAAATCCGTGCCGGTCCTTTGGCTCCGGCAGAACCAGGACGGCGATGGTATTTGGAACCATGCTTCATCGGTCCGCGACCAAAGTTATGGCGTTTGATGCCGCCAGCGAAGCCTTTACCTTTGGATGTACCTACGACATCGACATATTCACCAACGGTGAAAAGGTCGGCTTTGATCTCTTGACCTACTGTGTACTCGTCGAGGTTGTCAACTTTGAATTCGCGCAGATGACGAACCAGTTTAACCCCGGCTTTCTTCAGGTGGCCTTTTTTCGGTTGGTTCAGCAGCTTTTCGCGTACTGCGCCAAAACCGAGTTGCACAGCTTCATAGCCATCGTTAGCTACGGTTTTCTTCTGGACAACAACGCAAGGACCGGCTTCTACAACAGTAACCGGAACGGCGTGCCCGTTGTCGGCAAAGATTTGAGTCATACCAATTTTACGACCAAGAAGTCCTTTTTTAGGCACCAATGACACCTCCCATCTTCAAAGTGCACTTACAGTTTAATCTCGATGTCCACACCCGCCGGCAGATCCAAGCGCATCAGCGCATCGACAGTCTTCGGGTTGGGGTCGAGGATGTCGATGAGGCGCTTGTGGGTGCGCATCTCGAACTGTTCGCGCGAGTCTTTGTTAACGTGGGGAGAGCGTAAAATGGTGTAAATGCTCTTCTCCGTCGGCAAAGGAATCGGGCCCGATACGCCCGCCCCAGTACGCTTGGCAGTTTCTACGATCTTCTCGGAAGACTGGTCGAGAATCCGATGATCGTATGCTTTCAAGCGGATACGAATTTTTTGTTTACCCATAACTAGGTAAGTCCCTCCTTTGGTCGCCCGATTGATTACGGACCTTCTCCGCGAAAATTCCCCCAACAACGCCCTCGGGTGTGTCGCAGTTAGCTTGAAAAAAATAGCCAACCGGACCCTCAGTGGTTGGGCAACCTTTCGCTTCATCGCAAGCCAACCCACAATACAGAATTATATCACCGTAAATAGCAGTTGGCAAGATTATTATTGATTTGGTACAAATTTTTTTTCGGTAGCGATCAATGGCAGAAAAAATCATCGAAAAGACCGGATCACGTATCTCTACGTAATCCGGTCTTTTGAATCTTATCCAGCAGTCGCCGGTAAGAATTATTCGGTGATGGCAGTTACAACACCAGCGCCAACGGTACGGCCGCCTTCGCGGATAGCGAAACGGAGACCTTCTTCGATAGCGATCGTCTTGTGCAGTTCGATCTCCATCTTGATGTTGTCGCCAGGCATGCACATTTCAACGCCTTCGGGGAGTTCGATCACACCGGTAACGTCGGTCGTGCGGAAGTAAAATTGGGGACGATAGCCGTTAAAGAACGGGGTGTGACGTCCGCCTTCTTCTTTGGACAGAACGTAAACTTCGGCGCTGAATTTGGTGTGGGGTTTGATCGAGCCGGGTTTCGCCAGAACTTGGCCACGCTCGATGTCTTTACGGTCAACACCGCGGAGCAGTGCGCCGATGTTATCACCAGCTTGTGCGAAGTCGAGCAGTTTGCGGAACATTTCTACGCCGGTAACAACCGTTTTCCGGGTAGCTTCAGCCAGACCAACCAGTTCAACTTCTTCGCCAACTTTGATTTGACCACGCTCAACCCGACCGGTTGCAACAGTACCACGACCGGTGATCGTGAAAACGTCTTCAACAGGCATCAGGAAGGGCTTGTCAACAGCGCGCTCCGGCGTGGGAACGTATGCATCAACAGCGTCCATCAGTTTCCAAACTTGACCGCACCATTCGCATTCACGGGTGCCGCAACCACATTCCAGGGCTTTCAGGCCGGAACCGGAAACGATGGGAATATCGTCGCCAGGGAATTCATAGGAAGAAAGCAGTTCGCGAACTTCCATTTCGACCAGTTCCATCAGTTCAGCGTCATCGACCATGTCGGCTTTGTTGAGCCAAACAACGATGTAAGGAACGCCAACCTGACGAGCCAGGAGGATGTGTTCACGGGTTTGGGGCATGGGGCCGTCAGCAGCGGAAACGACGAGGATCGCACCGTCCATCTGAGCAGCACCGGTGATCATGTTTTTGATGTAGTCAGCGTGGCCAGGGCAGTCCACGTGTGCATAGTGACGAGTAGCTGTTTCGTATTCTACGTGGGCGGTGTTGATGGTAATACCGCGTTCACGCTCTTCCGGAGCAGCGTCGATTTCGTCATATTTTTTGAAGGAAGCACCGCCGTGCTTAGAAAGAACCAGGGTAATGGCTGCCGTCGTCGTGGTTTTACCGTGGTCAACGTGTCCGATGGTACCAATGTTAACGTGAGGCTTGGTACGCTCAAATTTGGCTTTTGCCATTTGTCAATCATCCCTTCTTTTCTTTTAATTTTAGTAGCTTGGCTTACATCTATGCGGCGAACATCGCAACAGCTTCGGTTTCGCTATTCAGCTTATCCTTGCCGTTTTGCCATGATGCCTTCAGCAATGTTCCGGGGCACTTCTTCATAATGATCAAACTGCATGACGTACTGGCCACGACCTTGGGTGCGCGAACGCAGGTCGGTGGCGTAGCCGAACATTTCAGCAAGCGGTACGAACGAGCGAATCACTTGTGCACCGGCCCGGGATTCCATGCCTTCAATGCGTCCACGGCGCGAGTTGATGTCACCGATGACGTCACCCATGTAGTCTTCGGGAACAACGACTTCGACGCGCATCACCGGTTCGAGGAGAACAGGCGATGCTTTTTTCGCACCTTCTTTGAACGCCATCGAGCCGGCAATCTTAAAGGCCATTTCCGAGGAGTCCACGTCGTGGTACGAACCGTCAACCAAGGTCACGCGCAGGTCAATCGTTTGATAACCGGCGAGAACACCGGTTTGCATGGCTTCTTTGATACCATTATCAATTGGCGCAATGTATTCACGGGGAACAACACCGCCGACGATCTTGTTGACGAATTCGTAGCCAGCACCGGCTTCCAGCGGTTCGATTTCGATGACGCAATGACCGTATTGACCACGGCCACCGGACTGGCGAACGAACTTGCCTTCCACTTTAGCTTTGCTGCGAATCGTTTCCTTATACGCAACTTGCGGGCGTCCGACGTTAGCTTGAACTTTGAACTCGCGCATCATCCGGTCAACGATGATCTCCAGGTGGAGCTCGCCCATCCCTTGGATGATCGTTTGGCCGGTTTCTGTGTCGGTGAACATCCGGAAAGTCGGATCTTCTTCGGACAGACGTTGCAGCGCAATGCCCATTTTGTCCTGGTCAGCTTTGGTCTTCGGCTCGATGGCTACGTCAATAACCGGTTCGGGGAATTGCATCGATTCCAGAATGATCGGTGCTTTTTCATCACAAAGCGTGTCGCCCGTCGTCGTGTCTTTCAGACCAACGGCAGCAGCGATATCCCCGGTGTAGACTTGGCTGATTTCTTCGCGGTGGTTGGCGTGCATCTGGAGGATACGGCCAATCCGCTCTTTTTTGCCTTTGGTCGAGTTGAACACATAGGAACCCGAGCTCAGGCTGCCGGAGTACACGCGGAAGAAGGCCAGTTTGCCAACAAAGGGGTCGGCCATAATCTTAAAGGCCAATGCGGAGAAGGGCTCGTCATCGGAGACCTCACGCTTATCTTCTTCTTCCGTATCCGGGTTAATCCCGTTGATGGCGGGAATATCCGTCGGTGCCGGCATGTAATCGACGACAGCATCCAGGAGCGGCTGTACGCCTTTGTTTTTGAAGGACGATCCGCAGAGCACAGGGATCATCTTCACGGCCAATGTTCCTGCACGTACGCCTGCCCGAATCTCTTCCTCGGTGATCTCGTCACCTTCCAGGTAACGCATCATCAATTCTTCATCGGTTTCGGCGACAGCTTCGAGCAATTTTTCCCGGTATTCCTGGGCGACTCCCAGCACGTCTTCCGGGATTTCCGTGGCTTCACTGGTTTTACCCAGATCATCAACGTAGACCATGGCTTTCATGGTGATCAGGTCAATGATGCCTTTGAATTGGTCTTCCGAACCGATCGGAATTTGAAGCGGCACTGGATTCGCACCGAGCCGGTCTTTAATCATCGAAACGCCTCGGAAGAAATCAGCGCCGACGCGGTCCATCTTGTTGATGTACGCGATACGAGGAACCCCGTATTTGTCAGCTTGACGCCAAACGGTTTCGGATTGCGGCTCAACACCACCGACCGAACAAAAGACAGCTACAGCTCCGTCTAATACGCGCAGGGAACGTTCGACTTCTACAGTAAAGTCCACGTGGCCGGGCGTATCGATAATGTTGATCCGGTGTCCACGCCATTGACACGTTGTCGCTGCAGACGTAATCGTGATGCCGCGCTCTTGTTCTTGGACCATCCAGTCCATGGTGGCTGCACCGTCATGGACTTCGCCGATCTTATGAACTCGACCCGTATAAAAAAGGATACGCTCGGTCGTAGTTGTTTTACCGGCATCAATGTGGGCCATGATGCCGATGTTTCTCGTTTTGTCTAACGGAATTTGCCTTGGCACGTTCGTTCCCCCTTTCTTTGCAGATTTTTAGTAGCCAAGATAGCCACGCTTCCGATCATGGATAATTACCAGCGGTAATGAGCAAAGGCTTTGTTGGCTTCGGCCATTTTATGAGTATCTTCACGCTTTTTGCAAGCGCCACCGGTGTTGTTCGCTGCATCCATAATTTCAGCGGCGAGTTTATCCACCATGGTCTTGCCTGCGCGTTCCCGTGCGTACTTGATGAGCCAGCGAATGCCGAGCGTTTGACGACGTTCGGGACGAACTTCGATGGGCACTTGATAGTTAGCACCACCAACGCGACGGGCTTTGACTTCAAGTACGGGCATGATGTTCTTCATGGCTGCTTCCAGCACTTCGAGCGGGTTTTTGCCGGCTTTTGCTTCAATCGAATCGCAAGCGGCATAGAAAACGTTTTCAGCGATGCTTCTTTTTCCGTCCAACATAATCTGGTTGATTATCTTGGTCACTACTTTTGATTTGTAGATCGGATCGGGAAGGACATCGCGCTTGGGTACAGAACCTCGACGCGGCATTTAACTTCCCTCCTTACTTCTTACCTTTGGCTGCCGTAGCGGCGCCTTTTTTCGGCCGTTTGGTGCCATATTTCGAACGAGCTTGGTTACGGTTTTGGGTACCGGCTGTATCCAGGGCACCTCGAACAATGTGATAACGCACGCCCGGCAGGTCTTTCACCCGGCCACCACGTACCAGCACCACGGAGTGCTCTTGGAGGTTGTGCCCGATACCAGGAATGTATGCGGTAACCTCAACGCCATTGGTCAAACGTACCCGCGCAACCTTCCGCAGAGCGGAGTTCGGTTTTTTCGGTGTCGTGGTGTACACACGAGTGCATACGCCGCGTTTTTGCGGGCACGACCGGAGAGCGGGAGCCGTCGATTTCTCGGCGAGGACTTCTCTTCCCTTACGGACTAACTGACTGATCGTTGGCATGAACATCCACCTCCTTCCCATAATCATGGGATGATTCTTTTCTTACAACTCACCCATGCGTATCGTGATTTAGGCGTCCTTACGTCTCATTGACAATGCCAGCGGATGCTGACCCTACTTTAATATTGCAGGCCAAGCCGAGCATTTGCATTGATTCGACGGTGATCACGGGTACCGCCTTTTGCTCACACATTTTCATTAAAGGATCAACGACTTGGGGATCGGCATCTTGCGCGATAAAAACGAGTTTCGCTTGCCCCTTTTCCACCGCCTTCAGGGTTTGCTTGGTGCCTACCGTTTTCTGTCGGGCTGCTTGCAAGCGTTCTAAAGGCATTGTTATCCTCCTTTAACGAATCACACACTATAGCATCTTAGCACTTTTCCAACTCAGTGTCAACGCAAAATCGGCGATGGGGACGAAATTCGTCCCCATTTCCTTCGATTTTGTTGGCTTTTGCTTAGGCTTCGATGTCAATACCAGCTTCTTCTTGTTCTTGCGCCAGTTGATCTGTTTGCACTAAGCGGATGTTGCGATAACGGGTCATGCCGGTACCGGCCGGAATCAGCTTACCGATAATGACGTTTTCCTTCAAGCCTAACAGCGGATCGACCTTGCCTTTGATGGCGGCTTCGGTCAACACGCGCGTCGTTTCTTGGAAGGACGCTGCCGATAAGAAGGAATCCGTCGCCAAGGATGCTTTGGTAATCCCCAGCAGGATCGGTCGTGCCGTCGCCGGCTCGCCGCCTTCTTCGATGGCCCGCAGGTTCTCCGCTTCAAAATCGGCAATATCGATCAGACCGCCGGGTAACAGGGCGGTGTCACCGGACTCTTCGACTTTTACTTTACGCATCATCTGGCGGACCATGACTTCGATGTGTTTATCATTGATATCCACACCTTGCAGGCGGTACACGCCTTGCACTTGCGCCAAAAGGTAGTTCTGGACGCCAATCATGCCTTTGACACGCAGCAAATCGTGGGGGTTAACGGAGCCTTCAGTCATTTCATCGCCTGCTTGCACCCGCTTGCCTTCAACGATCTCCTTTTTAAAGCGATAGTTATAGGGAATGGGATAATGATGGCGTTCGCCTTCGTCATCGATGATTTCGATTTCGCGGCGGCCTTTGGTCTCGATAAAGTGAATGATGCCGTCATGTTCGGCGATGATCGCCAAGCCTTTGGGCTTACAGGCCTCAAAAAGCTCTTCAACCCGCGGCAAACCTTGAGTAATGTCATCGCCGGCAACGCCACCGGTGTGGAACGTACGCATGGTGAGCTGCGTTCCCGGTTCACCGATCGATTGAGCGGCAATGATCCCGACGGCTTCACCGATTTCCACCGATTGTCCCGTCGCCAAGTTGCGGCCATAACATTTGCGGCACACACCGTGGCGAGTGCGGCAGGTCAGGGTGGTGCGGATATGCACATGGTTGCGCTCTTCATCTTGATACCACGGGGTATCGCCTGCGAAGGCGCGCGCTTGCAGGAACTGATCCAGCGTAAGCACGTCGCCGATGGAAACAAGTACTTCGCCGGTCTCGGGATCGACAACCTGCTGCGTCGCCCGGCGGATGAACAACTCTGACGGTTGATTGCGGTTCACATAGTTATGATAGATCAGGTTATCAACGCGCTCGGCCAGATCATTGCTGATCTCTTCATCGAGCGTGGTTAACCGGAAGTCTTGCTGCCACTCGGGATTGGTGGTGTCAACGGCGCTACCGTTGGTTAATGCTTGATCAAGAGCGTGCCAATCGACCAGTTCTTCCAGGGGATATCGTCCGGCCAAGCGGTCTTTGATCCGCTCTACCAGTTGTTTATCACTGTAAATCGATTGTACGCTCATTCCAGAGTTGGAATAGCAATCGATTTCGCGAACGATCACGTCTTGCGATACGTCGACAAGGCGCCGTGTCAAGTACCCGGAGTCGGCGGTACGCAGTGCTGTATCGGCCAACCCTTTCCGGGCACCGTGGGTGGAGATAAAGTACTCCAACACCGTCAGGCCTTCACGGAAGTTGGCTTTGATCGGCAAGTCGATGATGCGGCCCGACGGATCAGCCATCAAACCGCGCATCCCGGCCAACTGCCGGATCTGCTGGATGTTACCGCGGGCACCGGAGGTGGCCATCATGTACACCGGGTTGAATTTATCCAGTGTTTTCAGCAGTGCATCTTTGACGTCTTCGGTCGTGCGGCTCCACACTTTGATCACTTGATCATAGCGTTCATCAGCAGTGATCAAACCTTTACGGTAGTTCCGCTCGATCATTTCAACTTCTCTGTCGGCTTCAGCCAGCAAGGTCACTTTTTCCTCGGGAACGTCAATATCGGTAATCCCGACAGTGACACCGGCCCGAGTCGAGTATTTAAACCCTTGCCGTTTGATGCCGTCGAGCATTTTGGCGGCTACGCCGATACCGAGCTTTTCATAGCATCGGGCCACGATGTTGCCCAATTGCTTTTTGCCCACCACTTCGTTGACATAACCGACCTTGGCAGGAATCTCCTGGTTGAAGATCAACCGGCCACAGGTCGTGATCAACCGTTTGCCGCTGGCATCAAAGATCTGCGAGCTGGGATGGGCATAGGAAACGGCTTCGCGCAGCGCATCATCCATGAGCACTTCAATTTCGGCTTGCAAGTGGATGACGCCGCATTCGTAGGCCATGAGCACTTCATCGATATTGGCGAAGATCATGCCTTCGCCTTTGGCGTTTTTCCGGTCACAAGTCAAGTAGAAGGAGCCAATAACCATGTCCTGGGTAGGCACGGCCACCGGGCGTCCGTCTTTGGGGTTAAGAATGTTGTGGGCCGAAAGCATCAGGTTCCGTGCTTCTGCTTGGGCTTCCGCCGACAGCGGCACGTGAACAGCCATCTGGTCACCGTCAAAGTCCGCGTTGTAGGCCGTACACACCAAGGGGTGAATCTGCAGCGCCCTGCCTTCGACAAGGATCGGCTCAAAGGCTTGAATGCCCAGGCGGTGCAGCGTCGGTGCACGGTTAAGGAGGACGGGATGTTCAGCGATGACGCCTTCCAGCACGTCCCAGACTTCGTTTTTCACCCGTTCCACCATGCGCTTGGCGCTTTTGATGTTATGGGCATGACCGTCTTCGACGAGCTTTTTCATGACAAACGGTTTGAACAGTTCCAGCGCCATTTCTTTCGGCAGGCCACACTGGTGAAGTTGCATTTCCGGGCCGACAACGATAACGGAACGGCCGGAGTAGTCAACCCGTTTTCCTAATAAGTTCTGACGGAAACGGCCTTGTTTTCCTTTGAGCATATCGGAAAGCGATTTTAAGGGGCGGTTGCCGGGGCCGGTCACGGGACGACCGCGGCGCCCGTTGTCGATGAGCGCATCCACCGCTTCTTGGAGCATGCGCTTTTCATTACGCACGATGATGTCCGGTGCACCCAGATCAAGGAGGCGTTTCAAGCGGTTGTTCCGGTTGATGACCCGGCGATAGAGATCGTTCAGGTCCGATGTGGCAAAGCGTCCGCCGTCCAATTGCACCATCGGGCGCAGTTCCGGCGGGATGACTGGGACAACGTCCATGATCATCCAGTCGGGGCGGTTGCCCGAGTGTTTAAAGGCTTCGACAACTTCTAAGCGGCGGATGGCGCGCACTTTACGCTGCCCCGTCACTTCACGCAATTCTTTGCGCAGCTCATTACAGAGTTGCTCCAGATCCATCTCCACCAGGAGTTCTTTGATCGCTTCGGCTCCCATGCCAGCGCGGAACTCAGCACCGAATTTTTCGCGATACTCCCGGTATTCCGCCTCGGTCAGCAGTTGTTTTTTCATCAACGACGTTTCACCGGGCTCGATGACGATGTAGGAGACAAAATAAAGCACTTTCTCCAGTGAACGAGGTGACATGTCCAAGAGCAAGCCCATTCGGCTGGGAATCCCTTTGAAATACCAGATATGGGAAACCGGCGCGGCTAGTTTAATATGTCCCAGCCGCTCACGGCGCACCTTGGAACGAGTCACTTCGACGCCGCAACGGTCACAGACGATACCTTTATAACGAATCCGCTTGTACTTGCCGCAATGGCACTCCCAGTCGCGTGTCGGTCCAAAGATTCGTTCACAAAAAAGTCCATCCCGTTCCGGTTTTAAGGTTCGATAATTGATCGTTTCCGGTTTTTTAACTTCTCCGCTTGACCATTTCATAATCAGATCTGGCGAAGCCAGACCAATGCGCATACGGTCAAAATTATTGACGTCGAGCAACTGCTTCTCTCCCTTCCGGGTCGTCCTTGGGTTGCCAGCGACTTATAGGTCTTCCAGCTCTTCTAATGCATCGTCGAGATAACTGGCATCGTAGTCATCTTCCACTTCTTCAACGGGCTCACCCGGCATCGGTGGTGCCGCCGGTTCAGCTTCTACTTTTTCAGTGCCCTGGATGTCAATACCCAGTTCTTTGGCGGTTTCGGCTACGTCTTCCTCAACTTCTTTGATTTCGATTTCTCTTTCATCTTCCGAAAGGATCTTCACATCAAGACAGAGGCTTTGCAACTCTTTAATTAAGACTTTGAACGACTCCGGCACACCCGGCTCAGGGATATTTTCACCTTTGACGATGGCTTCATAGGTCTTTACGCGGCCCACGACGTCGTCCGATTTAACGGTGAGAATTTCTTGGAGCGTATAGGCAGCACCGTACGCTTCCAGCGCCCATACTTCCATCTCACCAAAACGCTGCCCGCCAAACTGGGCTTTCCCGCCAAGGGGCTGCTGGGTAACCAAGGAGTAGGGTCCGGTAGAACGAGCGTGAATTTTATCATCAACCAGGTGGGCCAGTTTAAGTACGTACATATAGCCCACGGTGATCGGGTTGTCGAAAGGTTCCCCGGTACGTCCGTCGTAAAGCACCGTTTTGCCCAAAGGCAGTACGCCGTTAGGAAGCACTTCCCGCATCGACTTGGTGCGGCTGTCTTCCAACGCCACACCGGTAAACTCGGGCAGCTTGGCTCTACGCAGAAAATCATAAATGTCTTCTTCGGTGGCACCGTCAAAGACCGGTGTGGCAATGCGCACACCTTTATCACCGCTGGGGGCGCCGTCGGCAAGCACGCCGCGATCCATGTGGCTGGCCGCCCAACCGAGGTGACACTCCAGGACCTGCCCGATGTTCATCCGTGAGGGAACACCCAGCGGATTCAGGACGATCTCAACGGGTGTGCCATCGGGAAGGAAGGGCATATCTTCTTCCGGCATGATGCGGGAAATAACCCCTTTGTTCCCGTGGCGTCCGGCCATTTTATCGCCCTGCGAGATTTTGCGCTTTTGGGCAATATAAACACGGACGAGTTGGTTGACGCCGGGCGCCAGTTCGTCGCCGTTTTCCCGTGTAAACACTTTGACGTCGACAATTTTACCGGCTTCGCCGTGAGGTACGCGGAGCGATGTGTCCCGTACTTCCCGTGCTTTTTCACCAAAGATGGCTCGCAGCAGTCGCTCTTCGGCCGTCAGTTCCGTTTCCCCTTTGGGGGTTACTTTACCGACGAGAATGTCGCCGGGACGCACTTGCGCACCGACGCGGATAATGCCGCGGTCGTCCAGGTCTTTAAGCACATCTTCGCTGACATTCGGAATGTCGCGGGTGATCTCTTCGGGACCGAGCTTGGTGTCGCGGGAGTCACATTCATACTCTTCAATGTGAATCGAAGTGAAGTAATCTTCCTTGACCAGCTTCTCATTGACCAGGATCGCGTCTTCGTAGTTATAACCTTCCCAGGTCATAAAGGCAACGAGAACGTTGCGCCCCAAGGCCAGTTCGCCTTGGTCCGTCGAAGGACCGTCGGCAATGGTTTGGCCTACCGTGACCGGTTGGCCTTTATAGCAGATCGGTTTTTGGTTGATGCAGGTTCCTTGGTTGGAACGGGTAAACTTGAGCAGCTTGTGTTTTTCGGTGGTCCCGTCGTGGCCTTTGACGATGATTTCATCGGCGGTTACGCGGTCAATATAACCGTCTTTACCGCTGAGCGCCACAACACCGGAATCGGTGGCTGCTTTATACTCCATACCGGTTCCGACATAGGGAGCATCGGTACGCAACAGAGGCACGGCTTGCCGCTGCATGTTGGCACCCATGAGGGCGCGGTTGGCGTCATCGTGCTCAAGGAAGGGAATCAAGGCGGTGGCGATGGAAACGACCTGTTTCGGTGATACGTCCATGTAATCGACATGTTTCGTATCGACGACGAGGATGTCATGACCATGGCGGGCATTAACCTTCGATTCCAGGAATCGCCCTTCACCGTCTAAGGGTGCGTTCGCTTGGGCAACGGTGTATTTATCTTCTTCGTCCGCCGTCAGGTAATCGATTTGGGCGGTTACCTGGCCGTTTTCTTTATCGACTTTACGGTACGGCGTTTCGATGAACCCAAATTCATTGATCCGCGCATACGTAGAAAGCGAACCGATGAGACCGATGTTCGGACCTTCCGGCGTTTCAATCGGGCACATGCGGCCATAGTGAGAGTGGTGAACGTCGCGAACTTCAAAGCCGGCACGTTCCCGGGAAAGACCGCCCGGTCCTAGGGCTGATAAGCGCCGTTTATGGGTCAGTTCCGCCAGCGGGTTGGTCTGATCCATAAACTGGGACAACTGAGAGGAGCCAAAAAACTCTTTGATGGCGGCGACAACAGGACGGATATTGATCAGCACTTGCGGTGTGATCACTTCCACATCCTGAATCGTCATCCGCTCCCGTACCACCCGCTCCATCCGCGATAAGCCGATGCGGAACTGGTTCTGTAACAGTTCCCCGACAGAGCGCAGGCGGCGGTTGCCCAAATGGTCAATATCGTCTGCATGACCGTTGCCGTCCATCAGGACCAGCATCTGACGTACTGTGGCGATCATGTCTTCTTTGGTCAGGTGACGCAAATTCGGGTCTGCATCGACTTGCAGGCGTTTATTTAATTTATAACGACCGACTTTGGCCAAATCATACCGCTTGGGATCGAAAAACAAGGTTTCGAGCAAGCTCCGCGCGCTGTCTACCGTCGGCGGTTCGCCGGGACGCAGTCGCTTGTAGATTTCTACCAAAGCTTCTTCGGTGTTTTCCGTATTGTCACGTTCTAAGGTGACCGGGATGCTGTTCAAACGATCATAGTCTTGGAACAGTTCATTGATCTGGGCATTGGTTGAATAGCCTAGTGCGCGAAAAAGCACCGTACCCGGTAATTTCCGAGTTCGGTCTATGCGAACAAAAATGTTATCATTGATGTCAGTTTCAAATTCCAACCAAGCTCCACGGTTCGGAATCACCGTAGAACCGTACATTTTCTTACCACTCGGCGGATCAATGTTTTCGTGGAAATAAACGCCCGGTGAACGAACAAGCTGGGAAACGATAACGCGCTCCGCGCCGTTGATGATAAAAGTACCTTTGTCGGTCATCAAGGGGAAATCGCCCATGAAGACTTCTTGCTCTTTGACTTCGCCTGTTTCTTTGTTGATCAGGCGCACTTTAACCCGCAACGGTGCTGAAAAGGTTACGTCCCGCTCTTTACATTCCTCAACTTCGTACTTCGGATCCCCTAGGGTATAGTCAATAAACTCGAGGATCAGGTTGCCAGTGAAGTCCTGGATCGGTGAAATATCGCGAAACATTTCACGCAGGCCTTCTTCTAAAAACCAGCGGTACGAGTTTTGCTGGATCTCGATCAGGTTGGGCATGTCCATGACTTCCTGGATGCGAGCAAATGACCAGCGTTCGCGGGGCCCGCATTGCACAGGATATACCATCCGTCTTCACCTCTTGATTCGTGATGGGAAAAACAAAAAAAACGCCAGCCGGGGGGCTATTCTTGGTCCCCCTCGATACACTGGGTTTCTTTACTTCACCTGTGGCAAACAGCTCCCTCCCCGGCGAGTCCTGTCAATCATACCCTCAGGTTCACCCTCATATCGAACAGTTTAACCTCTTTTTGGCGAACTATCCCATTTTTTGTTTTCTTCGATGGTGATGGTTCATACCTGAAGAGACACGATCGCAATTTATAACGTTACCACTGAAGTTATACTTTGTCAATAGATGCAAGCGAGTCTAATGATAAAAAAACAGGACGGGATAGGCCCGCCCTGTTTTTCATGTCGACAGGGTGAATTACTTCACTTCGACAGTAGCGCCAGCTTCGACCAGTTTGGCTTTGACGGCTTCGGCGTCTTCTTTGCTGACTTTTTCTTTGACGGCTTTCGGTGCGCCATCGACGAGGTCTTTGGCTTCTTTCAGGCCGAGACCGGTGATTTCGCGAACGACTTTGATGACGTTGACTTTTTTGTCGCCAGCAGCGGTGAGGATAACGTCGAATTCAGTTTGCTCTTCAACAACTGCAGCAGCGGCAGCAGGAGCAGCAGCAGCGACAGCGACAGGAGCAGCGGCGGATACGCCAAATTCTTCTTCGAAAGCTTTAACCAGTTCGGCCAGTTCAACAACGGTGAGGCCTTTCACCGCTTCGATAATTTCAGCGATTTTACTCATGGTAAGCGATTCCTCCATATTTTTATTCTTTCATTAGTTAGCCTACATTGTTAGGCACTTAGGTACAGTAACGCAGCGGCGCTTAGGCGCTTTCGCGTTGTTTGCGGAGGTCTTCCAGCGCGTATGCAAACTTGCGGATCGGACCTTGCAGGACGTTGACCAGACCGACCAAGGGACCTTGGATACCGGCCAGCACTTGGGCCAAGAGGACTTCGCGCGGCGGCAGGTCGGCCAATACTTTGACCTCGTCAGCCGTAATCACTTTACCGTCGATGATACCGGCTTTGATCTCATACTCTTTGCCCTTGATGTTTTTCAAGAACTCGGAGATGATTTTCGCTGCGGACACGGGATCGTTCATGCTGAACGCAATTGCCGTCGGACCGGCCAGATAGGTATCCAGGCCCTCAATTCCGACTTGTTTGGCAGCAATCCCTAACAACGTGTTTTTGCAAACGCTCAGTTCAACACCGGCTGCACGCAGTTTGGAGCGCAGTTGGGTCGCTTCCGCAACGGTCATGCCTTTCAGGTTGACCAAGACACAAGATTGTGCTTTTTGCAGTTTCTCTTGTAACTCAGCTATGGCAGCAACTTTTTCAGGTTTATACGTCATGTGGGTAGTTTCACCCCCTTTGTTGGGTAAGCAAAAAACCTCTGCTGTAAACAGCAGAGGTTTGAAGACAAAAGGATATCAAGAGAAAAGCAAAATACTTTTCTTTTCATTTACCCAATCATCCACCTCGGCAGGCGCTTCGGCCTTCGGTCGTATTGCTACGACACCTGCTGTCTACAGCGGGGCTTGCTATATCGTTGGTAACGGATGCTAGTATAGTACATAACACCCGATCTTGTCAAGGCTTACTGTTGTACCTGCACCGCATGTGGTTTGAGCGGATTGATACGCACGCCAGGGCTCATGGTTGAAGAAACAGTGATGCTCTTCACGTATTGCCCTTTGGCTGCTGCCGGTTTGGCTTTGAGCAGCACGTCCAGCAGCGTCTGGTAGTTTTCCAGAAGCTTTTGCGTATCAAAGGAGATTTTGCCGATCGGTGCATGAATGATACCGGTTTTATCAACACGGTACTCGATCTTACCGGCTTTGATCTCTTGCAATGCCCGAGTGACATCAAAAGTGACCGTTCCGGTTTTCGGGTTCGGCATCAAGCCTTTGGGTCCCAAAAGACGACCGAGTTTACCGACCATGCCCATGACATCCGGAGTAGCAACGGCGACATCAAAGTCGAACCAGCCGCCCTGGATTTTTTCAATGAGGTCTTCGGCGCCAACAACATCAGCACCGGCTGCCTCTGCTTCTTTTGCTTTGTCCCCTTTGGCAAAGACAACGACTTTTTGGGTCTTGCCGGTGCCATGGGGGAGAACAACGGCGCCGCGGATCATTTGATCAGCATGGCGCGGATCGACACCAAGCCGGAAAGCGGCTTCGACGGTCTCGTCAAATTTGGCTTTGGCCATTTGTTTGACAAGGCCAACAGCCTCAGGCGCTTCATATACTTCATCGATTTGATACAGCTTCAGGCTGTCAGTGTACTTTTTGCCGTGTTTGGCCATGGGTCTTCCTCCTTGTGGTTTTGGCGAAAGCGCTGCTTTCTCCCACGTACTTATCGCCGCCAAGGCGGCTTATCTGGTTTGGCGGTTAGCCTTCGATTTCGATACCCATGCTGCGAGCGGTGCCTTCGATCATGCTCATCGCGGCTTCAATGCTGGCTGCATTGAGGTCTTTCATTTTCAGTTCCGCGATTTCTTTGACTTTCGCACGGCCGACTTTGCCAACTTTTTTCTTGTTGGGGGTGCCGGAAGCCGTTTCGATACCGGCTGCTTTTTTGAGCAACACAGCAGCGGGCGGCGTTTTGGTGATAAAGGTAAAGGAGCGATCCTCATAGACGGTGATTTCAACCGGGATGATCAGTCCTGCTTGGGCTGCCGTTTGCTCGTTGTATTGCTTACAAAAAGCCATAATGTTCACGCCGTGTTGACCGAGCGCCGGACCTACGGGAGGTGCCGGGTTCGCCTTACCGGCTGGACACTGTAACTTCACAACTGCAACTACTTTTTTTGCCATGGTGGAATGCCACCTCCTTTGATTGGTATGGTCATTTCTTCGTTAGGGTTTTATGAGCAAAAAGCTGCATCTATCGTGATTAGGACAGTTTCTCCACTTGGGCAAAGTCGAGCTCTACCGGTGTTTCCCGTCCGAACATAGATACAAGTACTTTCAGCTTGCCTTTTTCAGGTTGAATACCTTCAATGGTACCCACAAAATTTTGAAAAGGGCCGTTGTTGACACGCACGTTTTGCCCTAATTCAAATTCTATCTTCGTACGCGCTTCCTCGAGACCCATGGTCTTGAGGATATAGGATACCTCTCCCGCTTGCAACGGGATTGGTTTGGTGCCGGTGCCGACAAAGCCGGTCACCCCTGGTGTGTTGCGAACCACATACCAGGAATCGTCGGTCATGATCATCTCGACGAGCACATAGCCTGGAAACACCTTGCGCTTCGTAACTTTACGCTTACCGTTTTTGAGTTCCACTTCATCTTCCATGGGAACCATGATCCGAAAGATCTTGTCCTCCATGTTCATGGATTCAACACGGCGCTCAAGGTTCGCTTTGACTTTGTTTTCATACCCAGAATAGGTATGAATGACGTACCATTGCTTTTCCATCTATTTAATTACCTGCTTTAAAGCAAGACCGAGTGCTGAATCAATGACAAAAATCAGGGCAGCCACAACCACGACAGACGCCAGTACGACACCGGTATAGGTGACGACTTCGTCCTTCGTCGGCCAGTGCACTTTTTTTACTTCGCTGACTACACCTTTGGCGAAATTCTTGCTTTTTGCTTTGTCGCTACTAGCCGGCACCGGTTTTTTCGCCGATTCCGTTTTTTTTGCGACATCTTTCGCCGGTTCTGCTTTCTTGACCGTTTCTTTGGTGGAGACAGCTTTCGCCTGCAAATCTCCTTTTTCGGTCCGCTCCGGCCTATCTAGTTTTTTGAGTTCGCCCACAAGGAATCCCTTCCTTTGATTGAAGCGCTGCAAAACCGTGCGAAAAAAGACCCTACTTCGTCTCTTTGTGAGCCGTGTGGGTCTTGCACCACTTACAGTACTTTTTCACTTCCAGACGATCTGGATCGTTTTTCTTGTTTTTGTTGGTCATATAGTTTCGGCGTTTGCACTCGGTGCAAGCCAGGGTAACCCCTACGCGCATATTCGACACCTCCCCTGTTGCTTTCGGAAAGCCACCCGTTACAGTGGTCTATTTTTACCCATTACCTTGCCGATTCTATCATAGCTATATGCACTTGTCAACAACGTACCCGGGCGGTTTGTGAGAAAACAAAAACCACCCGGCGCCGGGTGGATGAATCGCTCGCTTATTGGTCAATTGCTTCTTTGGAAAAAAGCCGCATTTCCCGTTCGACACATCGTTCTTTGCTGGCCCCGATTTCACCGGGTCCTCGTTCTTCATCACGATTTTCTAAGTATTTTTCTAATTTTCGTTTGACCCGCTGCAACGCATTGTCGATCGACTTCACATGGCGTTTCAGATCAATGGCGATCTCCTGATAGGATTTACCCTCCAGATAGGACATAAGTACTTTCCACTCGAGGGAGCTAAGGATCTCACCCATTTTTTCTTCGATGTCGTCGAATTCCTCTCGGCTGATGATCAGTTCTTCCGGATCGGTAATTTTCGTACCGGAGATCACATCGAGCAGTGTGCGATCGGAATCTTCATCATAGATTGGTTTGTTCAATGAAACGTAGGAATTCAACGGAATGTGCTTTTGTCTTGTAGCAGTCTTAATCGCTGTGATAATTTGGCGCGTAATGCATAGCTCTGCAAATGCGCGAAACGAGGAAAGCTTGTCGCATCGAAAATCGCGAATCGCTTTGTATAGACCGATCATGCCTTCTTGAATGATGTCTTCCCGATCGGCACCAATAAGAAAATAGGACCGCGCTTTGGCACGGACAAAATTCTTATACTTGTTGATCAAGAACTCTATCGCTTCTTCACGACCGTCTTTGGCCATTTCTACGATACGCTCATCGACGAGCTGTTCCAGATCTTCCACCACTTCTTTTCGCGCCAACATACTCACGCCAATCGCCCCCACCATCTGAATAGCCCATCAAAACGCCAGTCCCCACGATATTCATCTAAGCGCCTGGATGGGTCCAGGCAGGTTTGTCCCCATGCAACGATATTATTATACCTGAAGGGCTTTTTGAGCGTCAAGGACTCCTGTGGTCCATTGATTCCCTTTTCAGCGGTTGTTTAGCCACCACGTCGCATTTTTTCCAGTTTTTGACGAACCGAGTCTTCAATTCGTCCGTCTAAGCGGATGTCACGCAAATCCCGTGGTAGTCGTTGCTTTTTTTCCACCATGCTGGATTGAACTTGTGTATATAACTCACGAATCGGCATCCGGCAGGCGCCTTTGCCCAGGGCCATCGCTTGTTCAACGCCGTCACCGGTCGCCACCCACACATGGGTTCGCAAGGGGCGACGGCCTAACCATCGTTCAATAAAACGATCGGCCGTTTCGTGTTCGCGCGTGAAGACGACGGTGAGATGGGCTTTTTTCTCCACGCGCTCTTGCCCCCCGCGTACCAAATGGGCATCAAACACCACGATCATCTGGATCGAACGGAGCGCTGCATATTCCTCCAGAATCTCAAGGAACTTATCCCGGGCATGCTCAAAATTGGTTTTGCGCAAGGAATGGAGGGATGGCCACGCATTTAATGCATTGTAGCCATCCACCAGTATCAATTCTTTCATGGCGCATCAGGTCGTTGATGCAGGTGAGGTCGCTTTTTGATTTTGCTGGCGTGCCCGTTCATACATCAACAGGGCACCGGCGACGGACGCATTGAGCGAGGAGACTTGCCCGGCCATGGGTATGGCCACGAGAAAATCACACTTCTCCTGCAGGAGCCGCGATACGCCTTTGCCTTCGCCGCCAACGACGATGGCCACGGGCCCGGTGAAATCCTGGGCATGATAGGGCGCTGGCGCTTCACTGTCGCTGCCGATCACCCAAAGACCTTGTTCTTTTAGATAGGCCACGGTTTGCACTAAGTTGGTCACTCGGGCAATCGGAATATGCTCAATCGCACCGGCCGCTGCTTTGGCTACGGTGCTGGTCAGGGCGACGCCGCGACGCTTCGGTAAGATCACACCGTGCACACCGGCGCATTCAGCGGTGCGTAAAAGGGCGCCTACATTGTGGGGATCTTCCATGCCGTCCAGGATGAGGACAAAGGGTGCTTCGCCACGGCTTTGGGCACGCTCCAGGATGGTTTCCACTTCCACATAAGGAACAGGCGCAACTTGCGCCATCACGCCTTGGTGTCCCCGTGACGGTGCTTGGGCATCTAGTGCTCGGCGGTCCACTTCCGTGATCGGTATCCCTTTGTCACGGGCGACGGCCAGAATTTCCCGCATTGAACCTTCCTGTACGCCTTTGGCAACAAAAAGCCGGTTGACCGGCCGTCCTGCTTTGAGCGCAGCCAGAACAGGATGACGACCTTCCAGCAGATCTTCCCGTTGTTCTTCTTCGTTGGTTTCCACCGCAGGGCGCACAGGAACACCCGAGCCATCGATGACCGGCCGGGTAGTGCGCCGAGGCGCAAAGGTTTCCCGTGATTCTTCCCGAGCGAACTCGTCGCGGGGCATGATCCGCCGTGAAGGCGCGCCCTCACGACGCTCTTCTGTGCCTTTATAGGGGCGTTTTTCGCCGCGGCCAAAGTCAGTACGGCCACTGCTTTGACGCCGTTCTTCCGGCGCTCCCGTTGGTTTGAACCGCGGTCCGCGCCGCTCGTCCCGCTCGCCCCAGGAGCGTTCAGCAGGGCCCTCGCTGCGTGAGCCATAGGGTTTATCACCGCGGGTACCAAAGGGCTTTTCACCGCGAGCGTTAAAAGGCTTCTCGCCACGACTACCGTAGGGTTTTTCGCTGCCCGCACCGTAGGGCTTTTCGCTACGCCCGCCGTAAGGCTTTTCACTTCGGTTGCCATAGGGCTTTTCATTGCTGGCACCGTAGGGCTTTTCGCTGCGCCCGCCGTAAGGCTTTTCACTCCGGTTGCCATAGGGCTTTTCATTGCCGGCACCGTACGGTTTTTCACTACGCCCGCCGTAAGGCTTTTCACTCCGAAATGATCCTGCGGGCTTCGAAAAACTGGATTTTTTGCCCTGACCGAATGCTTTGTTGTGTTCTCTTTTCATCTTACTTTGGCGCCCTTTCTTTCATGCGCTTAGCCTCAAGATATCCGCAGGTCATGGCCCCTTCCGGGCACGTCCCGCTGGTCTCACAGGGTGCACCGGCCCCGGTAAACAGGGCAGGGGCTACTTCCTTCACTTGGGCCAGCATCTTCTCGGCCAATTCCCGGATTTCCCACTGCGCTCGCCGACAGAGGCGGTGGGCAAAAAAGTTGTGTAAACTGCGTGTATTCATGGAACATACAATGGCCGTCGTACAGGCATTGGGCAGGACATAGCGAGCGTCTTCCGGTGGCACGACGGTGGCCAATTCTGCATAGGCCCGGGCAATCTCGTCCATCAAGCGAACAAACTTCGCCTGCCCCTCAGGCGATTGGGCAATGCGCGGCGGCACCACATAGTCAAAGTCCGTCTCGCGCACATAACGCTGCGATCGCTGGCTGTAACTGGCGATGCGATGGCGTACCAGTTGGTGGCTTGTGGCCCGGGAGATGCCACTGATGGCGAAAGTAAAATTGGCATGTTCAAAGGGCGACAAGTGCCCCATCGAAGCGAGCTTATCGACAAGGGCGCCTGTCTTGGCACTGTCCATCCCCGCCAGCAGATCTTGTGGATCATCGGCGGAGTAGCAAAGGCGGGCCGCTGCGGCAACGACGCTTTCCGGCATGGTGGTATGAGCAATCAGTTTAACGTCCATGGATTTCTCCTTTTCGGTCCGCCGCCCCCGCCATTTCCTCCAAATAGGGGCGAATGCATTCCAGTCGCTCCGGCAATGTCAAGGACCAGTAGCCCACAAGGCATTCAAAACCGGTGGCGCGCCGGTACGTAGCAATATCGGTCGAGGCGGGGCAACGGCCGGAATTGGCGTTGCGCCCGCGACGGACCCAGTCTTTTTCCGTTTCATCGAGTTGCGGTTCCAGCCAGCGGAGCAGTTGATCTTGGGCATTGGCACAGACCAACCGAACCGCCTGGCGATGCAGTTCATTGACCTTGACTAGCCCCGCATCAATCAAAAACCGGCGCACAAATACCTCGTAATAGGCATCACCCAAATAAGCCATAGCCAGCGGGGAAGGAAAATCCGCCGGTGCCTTGTGGGCCGTCCGGTTCACCGTTTCCGCTTTTTCCATGACTACGCTTTGAGCCAACGGGTGCCTTGCGGTGTATCTTCCATGACGATGCCCACTTCTTTTAAGCCGTCACGGATCGCATCGGCCGTCGCCCAGTCTTTCTTTTGCCGCGCTTCCGCCCGTAAACGCAGCACCAAGGCCATCACACCCTCCAGCAGCTTCGTCTCTTGCTCATCTTTTACGTTATCCACAGTAACCTCCTCCAATCCCAGCACCTGCATCAAGCGATCAAAGGTTTCGGCGGCAGCGGTAAGGACGGTCTCGCCACCGCCCTGGTTTTGCTGCGTAAATACATTGATCTCTTTGGCTAAATCAAACAAATGCGAGATCGCCAGGGCCGTATTAAAGTCATCATCCATGGCCGCCTGGAACCCGGCTTGTGCTTGATCGACGCTTTGCTGTAATGCTTGAATGGCTTCCTCTTTGGCCGGTGCACCTTGACCGGACGCCAGCGCTTCCGTCAACAAGCGGCGGCTCGTGCGCAACCGTTGCAAACTCCGTTGCGCCGTGGCGAGCTTGGTATCATCAAAGTCCAGGGGACTGCGATAATGGGTCGCCAACAAGTAATAGCGCACCACATCGCCGGGAAACTTGGCCAGGATCTGACGAAGCGTAAAGAAATTCCCCAGCGATTTGGACATCTTTTCTTGATTGATCGTAATAAAACCGTTATGCAGCCAGTACTTTGCCATATTTTCCGCACCGGAACAGGCTTCGGACTGGGCGATCTCATTTTCATGGTGGGGAAAAATCAAATCTTGACCGCCGCCGTGAATGTCGAACTGTTGCCCGAGGTATTTTTCCGACATGGCCGAGCATTCAATATGCCAGCCGGGGCGCCCCGGCCCCCAGGGGCTGGGCCAGGCCGGTTCACCGGGTTTGGCTGCCTTCCATAAGGCAAAATCCATGGGATGGCCTTTGCGGGCATCCACATCGACTCGGGCGCCGGCGATCATATCATCCATCGCCCGCCCCGACAGTTTGCCGTACGATGGGAAACTGGGAATCGAAAAATAAACATCACCATCGACGACGTAGGCATGATTTTTTTCGACAAGCTGCTCAATCATGGTGATGATTTCTTGCAGGTGCCCGCTGACTTTGGGCTGAATCGTGGCCGGCCGCACACGCAGCGCTGCCGCATCGGTAAAATACTCGCCAATATATCGCTCCGCCAGTGCCAGCGGATCTTCGCCACGCTCCTGGGCTCGATTGATGATTTTGTCATCAATGTCGGTAAAGTTCTGCACATAGGTCACTTGATATCCGATCGACTCCAAATAGCGACGCATCGTATCAAAGACAACGAGCGGGCGGGCATTGCCTAGATGAATAAGATCATAGGTCGTCGGTCCGCAGACATACATGCCTACTTTGCCAGGATTACGCGGAACAAATGTTTCTTTCTTGCGACCGAGCGTGTTGTAGATCCGGAGACTCATGTTCTGTTCCCTCCAATTGAGCGATGCGATCTTCAAGTTGATTGATTTTACGCTGTAAACAAAAAATCATTTCGGCCATCGGATCGGCAAGATCTTGATTCAGGTCGATCGGATCGTGCACACCGCGAACCTTCACGCCTTCCCGCACGACAATTTTGCCGGGTACCCCGACGACAGTACAGTTGGGTGGTACCGGCCGCAAGACGACCGAACCAGAACCGATTTTTACATTGTCGCCGATCGTGATGGAACCAAGCACGCGGGCACCGGAAGAAACGACGACATTATTGCCAATCGTCGGATGCCGTTTGCCTTGTTCTTTGCCGGTGCCGCCTAAGGTCACGCCTTGATAAATGGTCACATTATCACCGACTTCCGCCGTCTCCCCGATAACGACGCCCGAGCCATGATCAATAAACAAGCCTTCGCCGATCACGGCCCCGGGATGGATCTCAATCCCCGTTAAAAAACGGCTGACCTGAGAGATAAAGCGCGCCAGCACGACCCACTTCTTCTTGTAGAGCCAATGGGCTACACGGTGGAGTAAAATGGCGTGAAACCCCGGATAGCAGAGCACAATCTCCCAGACTGACCGCGCTGCCGGATCCCGTTCAAAGATCACTTGTAAGTCCTTGCGTATACGTGCTAACACAAGCATGCCTCCTTCACGCTGATTCCGTCTAAAGACAAAAAACCCCGCCTCGTCCGAAGACAGAGGCAAGGTTCTCGCGGTTCCACTCTGCTTGGCATCGCTTGATGATGCCATCTTAGGCAAGTGACAGGCACTTGCAGCTGATAACGTAGCTCACACGGCCAGACCTACTTTTCGTTTCAGTCTGACAACTCCCGGACGCACTCCTGTCGAACTTTCCTTAGGCGGCTTTCAGCCACGTCCGCCCTCTCTGGCCAGGAACCTTCGACAGTCCTTCCGCTCTTTGTCTTTGCGTTATTGGATGAGCAATTCTCAGAATCACCTAGTGTCATTATACGGGCAATACCCGATCTCGTCAATCAAAGGGCCAGACCGGCTTCAGCGGCAGTCGTACGCACCCGCACCTCAGCCACGTGACTGCCCAGTGCCGGGATCAGGAAATGCAATTCCGGACCGTGCATCTGGCCGGTTAAGGCCACGCGAACCGGCATAAAGACCTTGCGGCCAGTATGCTTGGTTTCCTTGCCGATCTCTTTGAAAATCGCTTTGATCGTTCCCGGTTCCAAAGCCCGACCATCGGTGAGTTTTTGTAGGAACGCTTGCAAAACGACCGGCACTTGTTCTTCCGCCAGTACCGCTTTGGCTTCTTCGCTTTCAAACTGAACAGTTTCACCGAAAAAGAGCGGTGCCATGGTGGTTACTTCACCGAGATTGACCAGCTTCTCTTGAATGGCTTGCACCATCAAGCCGACTTTTTGGACCATCACTTCATCGGGCTCGGCCGGTACATAGCCCGCTTCGATTAAGAAGGGCAACGCCAGATCGCGGATGCGCTCCGGTGCCGCCTGGCGGATATACATCCCGTTGAGCCAGTTGAGCTTATCGGCATCGAAAACAGCCGGGCTTTTCGCAACGCGCTCCAAGGAGAACTGCTCGCAAAGCGCTTCCAGCGAAAAAATCTCTTCTTCTCCGGCCGGCGACCAGCCCAGCAAAACGAGGAAATTGATCAGCGCTTCCGGCAGGTAGCCTTGGGACTGGTACGCCACAACCGACGTAGAGCCATGGCGTTTGCTCATCTTCGAGCGATCTTTGCCTAGAATCAACGATACATGGGCAAAGCGCGGCTGTTTGAGACCTAAGGCCTCATAGATCAACACTTGCCGCGGCGTGTTGGAGAGATGTTCCTCACCACGAACGACGTGGGTAATATCCATCAACGCGTCGTCGATGACGACAGCAAAGTTATATGTCGGGATCCCGTCGGATTTGACGATGATAAAGTCACCGATGCCTTCGCATTCAAACGTCACTTGTCCCCGCACCTGATCGTCGATGACCACAGCCCCTTCATCGGGCACACGAAAGCGCAGGACCGGCCGGCGGCCTTCCGCTTGGTACCGTTGTTCATCGTCCGGTGTCAAGCAACGGCATTTACCGCTGTAGCGAGGCAGTTCCCCTTTTTCACTGAAGGCTTGCCGTTCCGCTTCCAGCTCTTCTTCCGAGCAGTAGCAGCGATAGGCTTTGCCGGCAGCGATCAACTTATCCGCCGCATCTCGATAGGTGTTCAGTCGCTCGGTTTGGCGATATGGTGCATGAGGCCCGCCGACACGAACGCCTTCATCCCAGGTGATGCCCAGCCAGGCCAGGGAGTCAAGAATGTTTTCCTCACTTTCCCGAGACGAGCGCTCCAGATCGGTATCTTCAATGCGGACAATAAACTGCCCTCCGGTGCGGCGGGCCAGCAAATAGTTAAACAATGCCGACCGTGCCCCGCCAATATGCAAAGGGCCGGTGGGGCTTGGTGCAAAACGAACGCGAACCTGTTCTGTCATGTTCAAACTCCCTTATGATAACTCATTCTTTATTATCTTCAACTACATTGATCTCACGGTTACATTGATCGCACGGTCGCCACCGCATAAGCGGCGATACCTTCTCCGGTGCCGGTGAACCCCAGACCTTCGGTCGTGGTCGCTTTAACATTGATGCGGGAGGGCTCAACACCGATTGTCGCAGCGATGCCCGCGACCATTTCCGGAATATAAGGCGCCAATTTCGGGCGCTGCGCCACGATGGTGGCATCCACTTGCTGTACCCTCATATTGGCTTGACGCAGCTTATCTACAACGACCGATAGGAGCATCATGCTGGAAGCACCTTTGTAGGTAGGGTCACTGTCGGGAAAATGGCGACCGATATCGCCCATGCCGGCAGCGCCCAGAATGGCATCTTTGATTGCATGGAGCAACACATCGGCATCGGAATGGCCCAACAGCCCCAGATGATAGGGGATCGTGACTCCACCCAAAATCAACGGGCGCGCTTCGACCAAGCGATGCACATCATAACCTAACCCGACGCGCGGCATCCGCACCGGATCATCCGGAGCCGTTCCGGCTTCACGGGTCGGAGGGGCTAGACGGGACATAACGACCCCGTGGCTTTCCCCGGTCCGCTTAGCGAGTATCGCTTCGGCGATGACCAAGTCTTCCGGCGTCGTCAGTTTCACATTTTCATATTCACCTTCTGCTAAGTACACAGGGTGGCCGGCGCGCTCCATCACCATGGCATCATCGGTAACCGGCGCTTGCCCAAGCCGGTCATAGGCACGAACCAGTTCCCCATAACGGAAAATCTGCGGTGTTTGAATACCGAACAGTTGATCCCGCGTCGGCGTATCGATCACCTCACCCGATGGCGCGGCCTTTTTGATCGTGTCTTTGACGGGAACAGCAGCTACGGCCGAGCCACGCTGGCGGGCACTTTCCAGGCAGCGCGTCAGCATCGCAGACGAAAAAAGCGGCCGTGCCCCGTCGTGCACAGCCACCCATTCGCAACTGTCCATCGCCAACAAGGCCAATCCGGCTCGGACCGAATCACTGCGTTCAGCACCACCGGCTACCAAGCGCACCTGATCGGCCCAACCAAAGCCGGCAATCAGGCCTTCCATATAGGCCAATTCATCTTCAGCAACAACAAGTACGATCGGTGCAAAAGCAGCAGGATGCGTCAAAAATCCCTGCAGGGTCCACCAGATTACCGGTTTCCCCTGCAGCGGTAAAAGAACCTTATTCTTCGGCGCTCCCATGCGCTTGCCCCGCCCGGCGGCCACAATCAATGCCGCACAAGATGGGTTAGACAATCGCGTTCACCTCATTCATGGCCGGTGCAGGCAATTTTTTCGCATCGGCTTTGGGTTTGGCAAAAATCATCCGGCCGGCTGCTGTTTGCAGCACCGAGGTGACGATCACAGAAATCGTTTGGCCCATGAAGCGTTTGCCGCCATCGACAACGATCATCGTACCGTCATCCAAATAGGCCACCCCTTGCCCGAGTTCTTTGCCGTCTTTGACAACTTGAACAACCATTTCTTCGCCAGGCAATACCACCGGCTTCACCGCGTTCGCCAGTTCATTGATATTGAGCACCTTAACACCTTGCAGTTCTGCGACTTTATTAAGGTTATAGTCGTTGGTCACGATATGACTGCCTGTTTCCTGACAAAGGCGAACTAATTTCGAGTCAACTTCCGCAAGATCCTCATAGTCCGTTGGATCGATCTTGACTTTCACGTCCAATTCCTTGCGGATCTTGTTAAGGATATCCAAACCACGACGACCACGATTGCGCTTTAAAAGGTCCGACGAATCAGCGATATGTTGCAGTTCTTCCAGGACAAACGTCGGAATAACCAAGGTACCGTCGATAAATCCGCTCTTGCAGATATCGGCAATACGCCCATCAATGATTACGCTTGTATCCAAGACCTTCATGGCACAACTAAACACCAGTTTTTCTGCTGGTGCAGGCAAACTGGCTCGCTCGTCAGTCGGTAATTCTTTTGCCGTTTCCGTTTCCTTTTCCTTTTCTTTTTGCCCTTCCTTATCTTTGGGCGCCAGTTTCGGCAAAATGTCCAGCAGCAGTTGGACTTCGTCGCGCTTTTTGATCCCCACACGCATGCCTAAATACCCAAGGACCAAGGAAACAAAAACCGAAAGATACCCACCTAACACCGGTAAATTAGATACAGAAGAATCGAGCAGATTGGCAATTAACAAGCCCACGATGACACCAATCGCACCGCCGACCAGTTCATTCATCGGCGTTCGCTGGAGGCGATGCTCCATCCAATTGGTCAACCCAACAAAACGTTTAAGAAAAAATGGAGAAATCAGATACACTAAGATACCAGGAATCACCGTTATAATAGCTAAAAATGAGTGCTTCGCAGGATATCCAGATAAATCAAATACCGGGTTTCCTCCTGCGATAAGATTGTAACCCACCTTAAACCCTACCGCTGCTGCTCCTAACGTAATAACCCATTGCATAATTCTCTGAAACATTATCTCACCTCCTTATTTTTAATATTCTCGGATGGTTTCATTATCATTATACGGGAAAACAATATGAACTGGCAAGGACAATCCATTTTTCACCATTAAATGTCTATCATCCCCTTATGCTCAATCGTGACCCCAATTGCCCTTCCTTTCTTATCCACCCATCCTTGATTGACAATCCCTGGTTAGGGTCGATATAATAGGCTCAAACATCCGAAAAGAGGCAGGTGCATTAACGCATGAAAGACTTGGCATGCCAACAATTTCAGGATACTGTGGCAGATTACCTAATTCGACACCAGAGTATCTTGGATATCCTGTCCAAGTCTCAGGAAGCGAATGCTCGTGTCAATCGGGCTGTCGTAAAAGCGGTAACAGATTGTGGCTGCGTCAGTATCAACGCGGAAAAGTCACCTCTTCCTCCCGATGCATCCTTATCGGACCTCAAACAATTACGCGAAAGCCACCTAAACGGTACCTTGTGTACCAACTGCCGCGATATCATTGAACGCGAACTGGGAAAATCACTCTTCTATCTGACCGCCCTCTGCCACAGTTTAGACCTGGATCTCGCTGACGTTCTCCAAAAAGAACAAAACAAGATTTCGACTTTGCGTATGTTTAATATGACGTAACCAAAGACTCCTTAGATAACGCGATCGCCTGCGGGCTGTCGCGTTTTTTCTTTTTCATTCATTTGAACACAATCAATTGAATAGTTCCTCTTCTATCGGCAAAATCTAAGCACATTCCCGATCAAGTTGTCCTGATCATAACGCATTCAGTTCCCCAGCGAAGGAGGTTCTTCCCCTGACATCTCTCATTCCGCAAGCGCAAATGCCGATGTACATGATCACTCCGCCTGCACCGCAACCAACGCCGCTAAGCATTCCAGCGCAGGCATCACCCGGTTTTTTGGCAACGGCCGGCTCATTGAACTCGCTGGTCGGTTCATCGAGCTCAATGGCCGGTTTATCAGGAATAACGTCTTCTCCAGCGCTTGGTAATCCGTCCCCATCGGAAGCTCCTTGGACACTCACTCCCCCGCAAAATGCGACAACCCACTTAACTGTGACCGACCTTACGCAACTGACCGACTTGTTCATCTTGCTGCTTCATGTCTCCCAAAAATACCAGCGTGATCGCCAGCGGTGCACCGATCTGCAACTGCAAACCACATTAAATCGCGGCATCCAACTGTGTGAACGCCAATATGCTCGCTTGCTGCAACACTGCTGGGGAAGCCCCACCCCTTCCCAGTAACGAAAAGAGGGTTGATCGATGTCCGAAGGTTATCGACTGCGCAAAGCCAAACCACAACAGGAGTCCCAGCAATCATCGCCCGGGCAGTCCCCGTCGGCGAGCGGGGACCAGTCTGCTCAGTCTCAACAAAATTCAGGACAATCGGGCCAAGGGGGTCAGTCGCAGCCGTCATCGGGACAGTCCCTTTCACCACAACCACCTGTTCCTGTTACCTTGACGCCGCCACAACAACCGCCGATGCCCTTCGCGTATGCCATGGCACCTACACCGGTTCAGTTCGCCGGCACCATGTCCGCTCAGCAACCTTCTGTGCCAACCATCTACAACGGGTCCCTGCAACCACCGTACCCCGCCTACACCACACCCCCTCAGCAAATGCTTTCATCGGCTTGTTATCCCCAGTCTCCTCAGCCATCAGGCTATGGCACGTTGGCTCCGCAGTTGGCCTATGAAATGGCGACCGAACTGCCGCCCGTACAACAGCCCTCCGAGGCTTTTCTTCAACAGTCGCCGGCAGGGCAACCCTATCCGGCGTTCCCTCAACTGCATCAGCAGCAGCTTAACCCGCCTCCCCTGCAGGGGGCACAACCGGCACTATTCAACACTGCCGCCACATCATCGGATCAACTGCTCGATCGGGATCTTTTCTTCGACGCCTTCCTGAGCTTACGCTCGCTCAGCGATCAACTGCACCAAGCGCTTCTCCAATCGGGCAGTTCCCGCTTGCATGAGGACTTGCTTACTTGCTTGCAAGAAGTGTATCTGCATCAACACGAGATGAGCACCTTGTTGCAGCAACGGGGCTGGTACAGTCAACCACCGGCTGATCCCTTTGCCGTTCGCCAAGCGGGCGCTCACTTTATGCGCTTATCTCCTTCTTCCGTATCGCCGTCATCGCCAAGTGTCCACTAAAAAGTCCGCGTTCTTCTCAATTCGAGAGGAGACGCGGACTTTTTAGCATAAATCGTGTAAAATATCATTAGCACCATGGTTATCTGGCTGTGACCACATTGATAAAGGAGTGTTGGTGATGTTCGACCGCTCCTGGTTACTGCGCGAAATCCAGCACTGGTTTGATGAAGGCATCATCTCGAAGGAACAAAAAGAAATGTTGCAAGCGCGCTATCAACGACCGGCTTGGTCTTCCACCAAGGTGATTCTCCTGTTTGCCGGTCTTCTCGTCGGCCTTGGCACGATTCTGTTTATCGCGTCCAACTGGGATGACTTAACCCGTCCGGTACGTTTGGGCCTGATCATCGCCTGGATGCTGCTTTTCTACGCCGTCGGTTACGACCTAGCCTATGGTCACCGCCTGACCAATGGGCGACGTACCTATCCGCTGCTCGGCCAAGGGTTACTCTTTGTGGGCGTCCTCTCTTACGGCGGCGGTATCTGGCTCATCGGCCAGATGTACAACCTCAGTTCCTACGATGCAACCGGACTGGGACTTTGGTTTCTCGGCGCCGCCGGTCTCGCTCATCTTACGGGCAACCATGCCTTTTTCTTTCTGGCCGCCGCGCTCCTGACCTTTGCCAATCTCAGCGATATCGGTGAGCATACGGCTTCCTTCGTCACCGGTTTTGCCTTTTTCCCCGTTTATCTAGCGACTCTGGTGCTGTACACCTACCGGCACAACCAGTACGGGATCCGATTCGTAACGACCCTCTGCGGCCTGCTTGTCCTGGTAGCCATGTTCAACGAGCAAAAATTGAGCCTCCACTGGCTTGGATTGTTGCCCCTGGCCGGCTTGATCGGCGAACAGTGGTTTGCGCGGCGTAAGCAAACCTTTTTGTTTTCGACACCGCTTTTGCTGGTGGCTACCTTTATCATTCAACTGGTGCAAGCATCCGAAATGCCCGCCTGGTCGTCGCTCTCACTCACGACAACTTCCGTCCTGGCGTTAAGCTGGCTGCTGCTTTCTTTAGCCGCCTGGCTGGGTGATCGCCGTCGCTTCACGGAAACCGCCGCCTATAGCCTCTTTTGCTTACCTGCATCGACGCTCTGGATCAGCGTAATTCATGCGCTATCACCGGATCCGGCGACAGCGACCATGATGCCGCCGGAACTCGCAAGCCTCTTGGCATGGGCCGATATTATCTCCGTTATCCTCCTGGCCATCGCCAGCATCATCCTGATTCAAAGCGGCAGTTATCTTCGCCGGGCTCTATCCATCAACCTCGGCATTGCCTTCTTCCTCATTTCCGTGCTTTATGCCTATGGACGTTTCGCTTGGGGGCTTTTCGACAAATCGCTGTTCTTCATCGGCGGCGGCCTCGTGCTGTTTGTATTGGGCTTTTACCTGGAATCCAAACGACGTCACTGGATTGATGAAACCCGGGAGGTGCCGTGATGAAACGCCGCTATTGGGCTCTCTTGCTCGGCTTCCAAGTCCTCGTTCTCCTCGCTCTCGCCGGAAGCCATTACTGGATCATCGATCAAGGCACAACGATCCGCCTGCAAACACTGCCCATTGACCCTCGTAATCTTTTCATGGGCGATTATGTGGCGCTGGGCTATCCCTTTTCAGAAGTGGACCTGCAAGAAATGCCGAATGACCTGATTACCGAAGAAGCAAGCGAAGATGAAGCAGAAGCGCTCAGCGGCACATCGGTCTATGCGCTTTTGACGCCGCAAAACGGGCTGCATCAAGCCATTGGCATCTATCGCAATCCGCCGGCCCTCGCTGACGATCAAGTGCTGCTGCGCGGGAAAATCGTCTACGCCTTTCGACGCCCTCCCGGCCCGCCGGAAAACCCGGAAACCTGGGCGTTTGAGAAAAAACCGGAAGCCGATGTGCCGCTGCATCGCTTCATCCGTGTGAACTATGGCTTGGAAAGTTTCTATGTTCCGGAAGGAACCGGCGGCGAATATGAGGAACGGATCCGCCAAACCGGCAACGTCATCGCGGAAGCGAAAGTCTGGAAGGGCCGGGCAGTCCTTACCGATTTGGTGCCTTAACTGCCCAAGGCAGCCACTAAGGCCTCATCGACCGTATTCACGCCGATCACTTCCATGTCGACGGTATCGATGGCATCTTTCCAATACTTGCGGTTTTGCTGCGGACAGATACAGCGCTTAAATCCTAATTTGGCCGCTTCCTTGACCCGTTTTTCCAGGTGAGCAACGGCGCGCACTTCCCCAGTCAGGCCCACTTCCCCGAAAACCACACACTCCGGATCGGCCGAGCGATTGCGCCAGCCGGAAGCGATGGCCACGACGACGCCCAGATCAGCCGCCGGCTCCATGATCTTGAGGCCCCCGGCCACGTTGACATAAATATCTTGCTGGCCCAAATGCAACCCGACCCGCTTGTCCAGCACGGCCGCCAGCAAGACCGTGCGATTGTAATCCAACCCGGTCGCCATGCGCCGCGCTTGTCCGAAAGCCGTCGGCGTGACGAGGGCTTGGATCTCGACCAGCACCGTGCGGGTGCCTTCCAGGCAAGGTACGACCACCGATCCGGCCACCCCTTGCGTGCGCTCGGCCAGAAAAAAGGCTGATGGATTGGCCACTTCGGCCATCCCTTCGCCGCGCATTTCAAAAATCCCTAACTCATTGGTGGAGCCAAAGCGATTTTTCACGCCGCGCAAAACCCGGTAAGGGTAGTTACGCTCTCCTTCCAAATAAAGTACGGCGTCAACCATATGTTCCAACACACGAGGTCCGGCAATGGAGCCCTCTTTGGTCACATGGCCGACCAGCGTAATGGCAATCGAAAGATCCTTGGCGATCCGCAAGAGATGCGCCGCACATTCGCGCACTTGCGCTACGTTGCCCGGTGCCGAACCCAGTGTCGCCCAGTAGGCCGTTTGGATCGAGTCGACAACGACCCACTTTGGCCCTGTCTTGACAATGGCTTCGCTCATCGCTTCGATGTCCGTTTCGGCCAGCAAGTACAGCGGCACGTCGCGCACACCTAAACGATGCGCCCGCATTTTCACTTGTTGAATCGACTCTTCACCGGAAATATATAAAACCGTTCGGCCTTGGGCCGCGATTTTTTCAGCTACCTGTAACAACAATGTGGACTTTCCGATGCCCGGATCACCGGCGAGCAGCGTCAGCGAACCTTCAACAATGCCGCCACCGAGCACACGATCCAACTCTTGAATGCCTGTAGAGAAGCGTAAGCTTTCACCGGCTTCGGCTGCGTCAATATGGACAGGGGCGGAACGTCCCGGTGCGCCCTGGCCCTGGATGCCGTAGCGCGGTGCCGGCGATGCTTTGGCGACCTTTTCTTCGACGAGCGAGTTCCATGCGTCACAACCGGGGCAGCGTCCCATCCATTTCAGTGATTCTTGTCCACATTCTTTGCAAAAAAACCGAGTTTTTTCTTTGGCCACCGTTGTTCCCCCTTGGCATCGTTTTACTAATCATTCAATTATAGTGTTTGTTTTACCAACGTTTCAACAAAGAATTTCGTCAACAAAAAATTTTGCTATAGATAGTCATCAAATAAAATTGATATTTCCTCCATCGCTCATGGGCTCATGGGAGTATGACCGTTAAAAAACCGGGTAATCTAGATGCAAGCACGTACTACCCAGAGCAGGAGGAAAACTCAATGTTGCCTAAAGGCGCTAACTTACAAAAAATACATAATGGCAAGAAAACCTATGCCATCACACCGCACATCCCCGGTGGTTTTATTCAGCCCGATATGCTGGATAAATTTGCGTACGTGGCCCGCAAATACAACGGGATACTCAAATTAACGTCGGCGCAGCGCATCATGATCACCGGGTTGCAAGCGGAAGACATCGAGCAGATCTGGAACGACCTGGGCATGGAACCGGCCCTGGGATTTGCCAACTGCGTCCGCAGTGTCAAGATCTGCCCGGGAATCGTTTTTTGCAAACGGGGCAAACAAAACAGCATTAAGCTGGGCCTGGAACTGGACAGACGATATATTAAAAAAGAAATGCCTTCCCGGATGAAGCTGGGCGTTTCCGGTTGTCCCAATTCCTGCGGGGAATCGGTGGTCAAAGACATCGGTGTCATTGGCACTGATGAAGGCTGGGACATTTACGTCGGCGGCAGTGCCGGATCCCATCCCCGGATCGCGAACAAGCTCATCACCGGGTTAAGTTATGACGATGCCTTACGCATGATCGACATCATCATCAGGTACTACCAGAAAAATGCCGATATTGAGCGAATCGGACAATTCATTGAACGCATTGGGTTCGACACCTTTTCGAAGGATGTGCTAGCGGAGTTTTATCACGGGGAGGCCACGGCGGCACGACCAAAGCAATATTCCGGTGATGAGCAACTGATACCGAAACCCGGCGGATTGACGGAAGGCACGCTGGTCTTTGGCGATGCGATCACGGCCGACAGTGTGATCGCCGATATCATCCGCGTCTATCCCCAAACCGTTCCCGTACTGCGCTCCTTTGGCATGGGCTGTCTCGGCTGTCCCTCATCGACGGGTGAAGCGCTACAACAAGCGGCCGCCATTCATGGAATTATCGTGGACGACCTAATCGAAGCTTTAAATAACGTTACTTTACGGAGTGATGAGAAATGAGTGCGTTCATCGGTCCGATTCATTATTGGCTCTATCGGAAAATCCGTCTTGTCGGTGAGCGGGAAGAATGGATCGCTCAAAAAGCCCGTGAAACCTGCGGCGCAACAGCGGAAGAATTGCGGGAACAGGTGATCCAGATGTTTGGGGCGCCCCTGCCGGACATCGATCTGGCCGAGTTGATCGACCATGACAATATCCACGGTTGGCTGCAGCGCCAGATTAAAACGGTCGAAACCCGCGAGGCGGCGTTCATCAAAGAAGTGCGGGATGCCTGCGGCAACAAGGCCATGGATGGCATTGATCAGGCGTTTTTTGCCCACGGCAAACAAACCGGCGAGAAAGCGAAACAACAGAACAAGGTTGATCTGACAGCAGCGCCCGGCATCTATCAAGCGTTAAATGACGATTTTCTCAACGGCATGCCCTGCGATCAGTGCGATCAAGTCGTGGTGTCCGAGCGGGACCGTGTGATCTGGGAAAGCGATCAGTGGTTGCAAGAACCCAATTGGCAACGGGCCGGGATGGACAGCAAGATCATGGCTAACCTGTATGGGCGCTGGTTGACCGGCTATGTGATCGGGGCCAATGACGAATTTGAATTCAAGCAAGTGAGCGATCGGTTGGCCGGCGATGCTCGAAACCGCTATGCGATCCATCGGAAGGGGCAGGCATAAGCGACGGCTACGCTTACTGCCATTGGCTAATATCCTTTCGATTATTTTTTTCCGCCATTCACCTACTGCCCTTACTTCCATCGATCCGTAAACTTCATTACGCAATAAAAAAGCCCATCATCATGATGGGCGAACATACTGAGGGTGGTCGGGATGCACGCCCGGCCACCCTCACTCAGTTTTTCTCATATGAAAACGATTCGCTCTTACATAATTTGGCTACTACTTTTAACGTCTCATCTTCGGGATAAAAATCCCCCACCCAAATTTCATTCTCCAATTTCATTCAACAACGAACATCATATGCTGGATCATCGGGGGTGTTTTCTATGGCCTTTGTATGGGGAGTCGACTCTGCCTCATCGGTAGATCAGCAGTTGCTTCAATGTGTAATCACTAATTTTGGAAGACCTATGGTTTGGGGGCGCTATCTGTCGACGGTTCCTCGTATTGCCAGTGGATTGACTGCGGGAGAAATCACTTTTTTACAACGCCAGAATATCAAAATCCTGCCTATCTATAATGATTTCCGTAATGCCGTAGGTTACGAAAACGGTAAGAATGTAGCCCTACGAGCGATTACCCAAGCTGTACGGCTGAGGATTCCGAAAGAAACATTTATATTTGCGAATATCGAACACTATTTTCAAATTAATGAAGCATGGATTCGCGGGTGGGCGGACACCATACGTCGCTCCGATTATCAATCCGGTATGTATCACGATCCTATCCGAGGGCCCTTCAGCAAGGCTTTCTGCCAGGCCGTTAAAAAAGATGCCAAAATCGGTAATGAGACTGTTTTATGGAGTGCCCAACCAGAAGTAAAAACGACGGGACCTAAAAATGCGCCCACTTTCTCACCGAACAGTCCGAAATGCCAAAAAAATATCTGGGCATGGCAGTACGGCCGTGATGCGAAAACCTGTCCCATCGATTCTAATCTCATTGATAGGCGATTGTATAATCAGCTTTTTTGATGGTTTAACTAACGTCCAATCACAGTGTCCCGCAAGAGTTAGACGTTAGGCAGTAAGTACCGCTAACCAGCCGCGAATCAATTTTAAACGCAAGATCAAATATTGGCTGGAAAAGAAACAAAAAAACAACTCCTGCCCAATCGATACGCGATCGGCCAGGAGTTGTTTTTTGTGTAACCGGACGGATTTGAACAATGTTTACAAATTCGTTTCCACGGGCTGTTTTGTTTGCTCTTCCAGCTCTTTAACTTTTTCAATGGGTAAGCCCGTGATTTCCGAAACAAAACTGGCGGTAGCCCCTTTTTTTAAGGCGGCAATGGCGGTTTTCTCAATGCCTTTTTCCATGCCTTTTTCCATACCCTTTGCCATGCCCTTTTCTTCAAAATGGCGATAGAGTTCTTCGAATATTTGAGCCATTCTGAGCACCTCCAAAATCTTGTCTTTTTCCGGGGCTAAAATATTGCTATAGTTGGCGGCCAGCATTGTGCCGATAAGGTACATGGCATCATCCGTTTTTTCCGTATCCAGCGCTTCCGTGACGGTCCAAGCCGCGCGCGAACGATCGCTCGGCCGCTCAAACATCATGGGCAGGAGCATGATACGCAGCTTGTCCTGCGCGTCAAGGCGTTGATGACGCCGGATTTTCACGAGCATCTGCTCCAATTCACGTTCTCCTTCAAAATGACGGCTCAAGTGAATGACATGTTGATGCGTGGAAAGGCTACCGATGTGCAGCGGTTCCGGAGATTTTTGGACACCGGCGGCATAAATGACAATGCGATGAATCGATTGTTTACGATCAGCAAATAGTTTCAAGTCATAATAAGCATAGCGAATTTGGTCATCCATGGTTGGCTCACCGGACTCAAATTCCATGTGGAGCAGCGTATTATCTTCGAGTGCCAAAACCACATCCATGTCCCGATTCTTAACTTCAATCAGTGGCGCTTGTGTGCTAACGGCATCCACCACTTTCGGCAGGGTCAACCCGAAAAACGGGAGGATTTCCCCGCGAAAAGTCATGGACATAGAGCGAAGCGAAATATCTTTATGCTGCTGGGGAATGCGAACATCACTTTCGATAAACCATCCCTCCTTACAGTATCGCTTGCTCTGATTGTAGCATACCACAAGCGCAATTTCCATATGATGTATTTTTGAATGTCCTTTTTATGCATAACCTACACTCACAACTTAGCTCAGCTTGTCGCCATGGGGGCCCACCATAATAAAGAAGCAACAACCATTCAGGGCTGTTGCTTCTTTTGATATTTTTCTATTTAGGCGCTTCCATGATGCGCTCTGCTCCCCTTCATCGCAATCAGGTACACCAATCTAAATTCTTAGTGGGATACTCCAATTACCCGCCTACTACTTGAACCCAAACCTTCCGTTTCCTTGGCCCGTCAAACTCACAAAAGTAAATCCCCTGCCACGTTCCCAGACATAACATTCGGTCAGTAACCGGTACGGTAATGGAGCACCCTACAAGGGTGCTCCTTACATGCGCCGGTGAATTCCCTTCGCCATGACGATACGGCAGGTCGGGCACCATCTGCTTTAAGGCCATCAGCATATCGGAAATCACATCAGGATCGGCGTTTTCATTGATCGTAACGCCTGCTGTGGTATGGGGCACAAAGATCTGGCATAAGCCGTGCTGAACCTTGCTCTCTTCCACGATCTTACGCACTTGTCCGGTAATATCAATAAACCCTTCTGCCGGCGTATTCAGTACAATTTGCTCCATCGATTTCACCTCACAAACACAGTCGTAGCTACGCCATGGCCGAAGTCGCAACTACGGCCATAACCACGACCATAGCCATACATAGCCGTAGTCGCACCCACAACTGTAGCCGCAACCAGTTGCCACAGCTACAACTATTTCACCGCCAGGACAACCTTGCCATCGACCGCATCAGCCACAACTGTATCGCCTGCTTTGAATTCACCGCGAAGCAACCCATCGGCCAAGGCATCTTCAATGCGCCGTTGAATCGTCCGCCGCAGCGGCCGGGCACCATAAGTCTCATCAAAACCTTCTTTGGCCAGTTGCGCTTCGGCCGCTTCTGTGACGGTCAAGCGGATCTGACTATCTTCCAAACGCCGCTGCAATTCCCCCACCATCAAGCGCACGATCTGCCCGATGTGCTCCGCCGTCAGCAGATGGAAGACGATCGTCTCGTCGATGCGGTTGACAAATTCCGGACGGAAGGCTTTGCGCATCTCTTCCATGACGCGTTTTTTCATGCCTTCGTACTCATCACTGCGTGCCTTTTCGCTGTTGGGATCAATGCGTTGGAAGCCCATTACGCCAGCCCGTTTGATCACCTGGGCACCGACGTTGGAAGTCATAATGATCACCGTATTGCGAAAATCAACAGTCCGCCCTTTGGTATCGGTCAACCGCCCGTCTTCCAGCACTTGCAGCAAGACGTTAAACACATCAGGGTGCGCTTTTTCGATCTCATCCAAAAGCACCACCGAGTAGGGCTTGCGCCGCACAGCTTCTGTCAATTGGCCGCCTTCATCGTGACCGATATATCCCGGCGGCGCTCCGACCAGGCGCGATACCGTATGCTTTTCCATATACTCGGACATATCAATCCGCACCATGGCATCGTCACGGCCAAAGAGCACTTCCGCCAGCGCCCGGGCCAGTTCGGTTTTCCCGACACCGGTCGGCCCCAGGAAGATAAAGGAGCCAATGGGGCGCTTGGGATCTTTCAGTCCGGCTCGCGCCCGGCGCACGGCCCGGGCCACCGCTTGCACCGCTTCTTCCTGGCCAATCACCCGGCCATGGAGCGTTTGTTCCAGATTCAAAAGCCGCTCACTTTCTTCTTCGGCCAGTTTTTTCACGGGGATTCCGGTCCAACTGGCGACAATATGAGCGATATCCTCTTCGTTAACCAGTTCGCGGGCCACACCGCGCCCTTGTTCCCATTGCTGTTTGCTGCGTTCCAATTCACCTTTGATCTTTTGCTCTTCATCACGTAGCGCCGCTGCTTTTTCAAACTCCTGGGCCAGCACGCTGGATTCTTTTTCTTTGCGCAATTCCTCCAGGCGCAGTTCCAGTTGCTTGATATCAGGCGGTGCTGTAAAGACTTTCAGCCGCACCCGCGAAGCCGCTTCGTCGATCAAATCAATCGCCTTGTCCGGTAAGAACCGATCAGCGATATAGCGCTCTGACAGGCGGACAGCCGCGTCGATCGCTTCATCGGTGATCTTGACGCAATGATGCGCTTCATAGCGATCGCGGAGGCCTTTTAAAATTTCGATGGCTTCTTCCGGCGTCGGCTGCCCCACTTGGATCGGTTGAAAGCGCCGCTCCAGCGCCGGGTCCCGTTCAATATATTTGCGATACTCGTCGAGCGTGGTCGCCCCGATGCATTGCAGTTCGCCCCGGGCCAAGGCCGGCTTTAAGATATTGGCGGCATCGATCGCCCCTTCGGCCGCACCGGCACCGATCAAGGTATGCAATTCGTCGATAAACAAAATGATCTTGCCGGAGTTACGGATCTCCTCCATCACTTTTTTCAAGCGCTCTTCAAATTCACCACGGTATTTGGAGCCGGCCACGACGGACGACAGGTCCAGCGTCACCACCCGTTTGCCACTCAGCGTCTCCGGCACTTTGTTGTCAATGATCCGCTGGGCCAGCCCTTCAGCGATGGCTGTTTTCCCGACACCGGGTTCGCCGATGAGCACCGGATTGTTTTTGGTGCGCCGTGACAAGATCTGTACGACCCGCTCAATTTCGGAACTGCGGCCAACGACCGGATCAAGCTTGCCGGCCTTCGCCATCTGGGTCAAATCACGCCCAAACTCATTGAGATGCGGCGTCGATGTATCGACGGCACCGCCGGTTTTGCCGCCTTGCTGGGGATTTCCGCCGCTGCCGGGCATGGGCATACCCAAGAGCTGCATCACTTGCTTGCGCACGGCATCAATCGATACGCCGGTCTCGGCCAGCACCTGCGCGGCTACCCCTTCCCCTTCGCGAATCAGTCCCAAGAGGAGATGTTCCGTACCCACATAATTGACACCTTGCTGGCGGCTTTCTTCATTAGCCAGCGCCACCGCCCGTTTGGCCCGTGGTGTAAAGCCGACCTCGCGCACTTCTTGATCGCCCAGACCGACGAAGGCAATGACCGCCTGGCGCAGTTGAGCCAGATCCAGGTTCAGATTCATCAACGCTTTGGCAGCAATCCCTTCGCCTTCCCGCAGCAACCCCAGTAGCAGGTGCTCTGTTCCCACCGCCCCTTGCTTTTGCATCCGCGCTTCTTCTTTCGCGAAATGCAATACTTTTTGAGCTCGTTCGGTAAAGCGGCCTAACATCCGTCGTTCCTCCTTTTGATGGTTACTCCTGTTTTTTCACGTAATCTTGAACTGCCCTGCTCATAAAATTGATTCATTCTTTATGATGGAGTTCTCTCATTCCTCATGATGGTGGCAGCAACCACCGGTGTGCGTGTTGGTATGCTTCCCTTGCAAAAGCCGCGCCCGCATTAAAGTGGCCCGTTGGATATCCCGCTCTAAGGGATTCATTTCCCGACCAGCTGCCTTTTGCAAAAAGGCCGGACGCGTTAATACAAGCATTTCGTTGAGCACTGCCGGCGCCACATCGGGAATTAATCCCAGATCAACACCCATACGTACATAGGAAAGTTGACTCATCGCTTCTTGCGAACTGAGAATCCGCGCCGACGTCAGCAATCCGTAAGCACGGAAAATGCGGTCCTCCAATTGCATCTGCGTTTCTTTTTGCAGCATGTGACGAGCCAGCCGCTCTTGATCGATCAACTGCCGTGTCACAACGGCCAGGTTCGAGATGATTTCTTCTTCGGAGCGACCTAAGGTCACTTGGTTGGAGATCTGAAAAAGATGACCTGTGGCTTCGCTCCCTTCACCATGGAGCCCCCGTACGGTCATGCCCAGTTGGGCCAGCGAATTTAACTGCCGCGATGCTTGATTGGTCAGGACCAGCGCCGGGAGGTGCATCATCACCGATGCGCGCAGTCCCGTTCCCACATTGGTCGGGCACGCCGTTAAGTAACCTAGGCGCTCATTAAAGGCAAAATCGAGCTTCGCTTCTAAGCGATCATCGACGCTGCTCGCCCGCTGCCAAGCTGCATCTAATTGGAGCCCCGGAAGCAGCGATTGCACCCGCAAATGATCTTCTTCATTAATTAAGATGGCAATCGACTCATCGGCACTGATCAGCAGTCCTCGCCCGTCGGCTTCTTCGGCATGCTGGGGGCTAATCAAATGCTTATCGACGAGAATCCCCCGATCGAGAGGGGCGATTTTTTTCAAATCGATAAAATAAAGCGGTTCGGTCGTCGTGTCGTTGTCATCGACTACCGCCGTTTTCACCTGCTGGACCAGATCGTTGGCCAGCGGTGTCGACAGCGCATGAGGGAAAGGCATACCTTGCAAGTTGCGGGCCAAGCGAACACGCGAACTGATGACATAGGTAGACTCCTGTCCCGTGCCTTCCATCCATTTGGTTATTGCCTGGTTAAAAAGTGCTTCGGTCATCAGCCTTTCCTCCTATTCACCGCTCGGCATTTCTACGACTTTTTCCAGTTCGCGAATTTGATCGCGCACTTTGGCCGCCGCTTCAAATTCTTCTTTGGCCACCAGCCGCTGTAATTGCGCCCGCAAGCCTTGGATCTCACGCTGCCGCCGAATGGCCCCACCGGTGCGCTGCGGAACTTTTCCCGTATGACGGGCCGATCCTTGCACTCGCCGTAACAGTTGTTCCACTTTGTCGTGAAAATGCTCATAACATTGATCGCACCCCAGGCGGCCGATCTGGCTGATCTGTTGATAAGTGACACCGCAATTCTCACATTTCTCTGGTTCGCCGAAGGCCAGGTTCAGCGCCGCGTCGGCTGTCGGCGTTTCGTAACCTAATAATCCCGCTAAAAATTTGTTGATCGGAAAATTGTCGTCAAAAGCCATGCTCAGTTCTTTGTGCGTCAAACGTGCGCAATCCTCACAAAGGTTCCGCTCGGACTTTTCGCCATTGATAATCTGGGTAATATGAACAGCAGCCGGCTTTTTTTTGCATTCATCACAATACATGATCGTTCCCCCTTTAAGAGCGCACGCTTATTCGTGCCCTCGCTCGCCCTCCGGCGCCTTAGGACAGCAGTCCTGGCGAAACAGTGTAAACAACATCGCTTTTAAGAGACGCGCCCGCAAGGCATCCCGTTGTACCGTTCCGCCTTGCAATACATCGCGCTGCATGGCTGCGGCCATCAACATGCTTTCCCGTACACTCAGCAATCCTTCGTTCATGAGATGCTGAATCATTCCACGGGCTTGCGCCTCCGTGATCACCTCGCCCAAATGGGTGGAAAGAAAATCCCATAAGGCTGCATCATCATCTAAGGTCAGTTTCATGATGCGGAGGTAGCCGCCGCCACCACGGCGGCTTTCCACTACATAACCATTTTCCAAGGCAAACCGTGTTGCCAGTACATAATTAATCTGGGATGGAACACATCCGAAAAGGCTGGCGATCTGCTGACGTTGTAACTCGACGCTGCACTCATCACTTTGCATCAAAAGTTCTTTGATATAACGTTCAATGCGATCGGCCAAATTGCTCATAACCGGTTCATCCCTCCCCTGCTTGCGGTTGTACCTCATCAGCGGTACCCATCAGCGCACAATCAGATGATCATCCTGCACATCAACGTAAATCGTACCGCCATCAACGACCTGGCCGGCAATCAACGCGCGGGCCACCGGTGTTTCCACGTAGCGCTGCAAATAACGCTTCAGTGGGCGTGCGCCATACACCGGGTCAAACCCGGCACGGGCGATTAATTCTTTGGCTCTGTCGCTGATGCTCAACTGCATCTGTCGCTCCGCTAACCGTTCGGTGAGTTCCGCGGTAAGGATGTCAATGATTGCTTTGATTTCCATGAGCGTCAGTGGTTTAAACAAGATCATATCATCGACACGGTTGAGAAACTCTGGTCGGAAATGCATCCGCAAGGCATCCATGACGCGTTCACGGGCATCCTCACGAATTTGTCCGGCATCATTGAGGCCTTCAATTAAATATTGCGAACCGATATTGGACGTCATAATGATCACGGTATTTTTAAAGTCGACGGTCCGGCCTTGACTGTCGGTGGCCCGACCGTCATCGAGGATCTGCAGTAGTACATGGAACACGTCATGATGAGCTTTTTCGATTTCATCAAATAAGATGACTGCATAGGGACGGCGCCGTACGGCTTCGGTCAGTTGCCCACCTTCCTCGTAGCCCACATAGCCCGGCGGTGCACCGATCAGTCGTGAGACGGAGTGTTTTTCCATGTATTCGGACATATCGATCCGCACCATGTTTTCTTCACTGTCAAATAAGGCCCGGGCCAGGGTTTTGGCTAATTCCGTTTTACCGACACCGGTCGGGCCAAGGAAGATAAAGGAGCCAATGGGGCGCCGCGGATCTTTGATCCCCGAACGGGCGCGCAAGACAGCATCGGCTACCAGGGAAACCGCTTCATCTTGACCGACGACCCGTTGGTGTAAAATTTCCTCTAACCGCAATAGCTTTTCCCGTTCACCTTCCACTAAACGTTGCACCGGAATCCCGGTCCAGCGGGCGACGATATCGGCAATCTCTTCTTCCGTCACTTCTTCCCGGAGCAGTTTGCTGCTGCCCTGCCGTTGCTGCAAGTCTTGCTCCGCCTGGGCCAGTTTGCGCTGCACTTCGGGAATCTTGCCGTAGCGCAGTTCGGCACCGCGTCCCAGATCGTACACATCGACTCGCTCTGCTTCTTCCAAGGCTTGCTTGAGCGCTTCTAACTCCTGGCGAAGCGCCTGCACGTTTTTGATGGCGCCCTTTTCTAGCTCCCACTGGGCTTTCATGGACGCGTATTGTTCATTGAGATCGGCCAATTCTTTTTGTAAGTGAACACGCCGGTCCTGGCTGGCTTTGTCCGTTTCTTTGGCCAGTGCTTTTTCTTCGATCTCCAGTTGGATGCGGCGCCGTTGCACCGTATCGAGTTCGGACGGCTGCGAATTGATTTCCGTTTTGATCATGGCGCAGGCTTCGTCGACAAGGTCAATCGCTTTATCAGGCAGGTTGCGATCGGCGATGTAGCGGTGAGAAAGGGTTGCTGCCGCCACAAGGGCATTATCTAAAATCTTGACGCCGTGGTGAACCTGGAAGCGTTCTTTCAGGCCACGCAAAATGGAGATGGTGTTTTCCACATCGGGCGGCTCCACCAGCACTTGCTGAAACCGCCGCTCCAGTGCGGCGTCTTTTTCGATGTATTTACGATATTCGTCGAGTGTCGTGGCACCGATGCAGTGAAGCTCACCGCGGGCCAACATCGGTTTGAGCATGTTGCCGGCATCGATGGCGCCTTCCGCTTTGCCGGCACCGACAATCGTGTGCAACTCATCGATGAACAACAGGATTTTGCCGTCGCTTTTCTTGATCTCATGCAGTACCGCTTTTAAGCGTTCTTCAAATTCACCGCGATATTTAGCGCCGGCTACCAGAGAGCCCATGTCGAGAGCAAAGACCAGTTTGTCTTTAAGGCCTTCCGGTACGTCGCCACGGACGATCCGTTGGGCCAGCCCTTCAACGATGGCCGTTTTGCCGACACCGGGGGCGCCGATCAGCACGGGGTTGTTTTTGGTTTTACGGGAAAGAATCCGGATGACGCGGCGGATTTCGTCGTCCCGGCCGATCACCGGATCAAGTGCTCCTTGCCGTGCTTCTTGCACTAGTTCCCGACCATACTTCTCTAATACTTCATAGGTGGCTTCGGGATGCTGCGAGGTGACGCGCTGATGACCACGAATCGTACTGAGCGCTTGCATCATCTTTGGCCGGTCAATCTTGAATTCGCGCCAGATTCGCCCGGTGGCCGTTGTTGATGTCTCATCCAGACTGGCAAGCAAGGCATGCTCCACAGCGATGTATTCGTCTTTGAGTTGACGGGCTGCTTCTTCGGCCCGCAGGAACAGTTGCTGCATCCGTTGGGTCATATAGATGTTGCGGGGATCGACGCCGGAGCCGCTGACTTTCGGGCGTCGCCGCAATTCCAGCTCCAGCTTTGCACGGAAGCCTTCGATGGCCACGTCCATTTTGATCAACAACCGTGCCATGAGCCCGTCGGCCTGTTCCAGCATGGCTAACAACAGATGTTCTACATCGATTTCCGCATGTTGAAATTTTGTTGCCAAGCTTTGTGCCGCTTGGACGGCTTCCTGATGTTTTTGTGTAAATTTGTTGATGTCCATTTGGCAACCCTCCATCGATTGCGTTTATTGACGATCATCGACCTTTTGACTTTGACTTATCTTGACCTTTGCTCCATTATACCCTAAAGGGCCGTCGATTATGCAATCTTGGATTTTGATGATGATGGGCGGTTGTATGGATTTATCTTGATTTATCGTGATTAACCGATACTGTTGCGCGACTATGCGTCATCGTGGGTTTGTTGCTTAGGAAGCACCGAGAGCGGCCAGCTCTTGCCAGAGTTCTTTTTCTCTGGCGGAGCGAACCGGCGGGGTTTGAATGGTGATCTCTAAATACAAATCGCCCGACTCACCCTGCCGATTCGTCAAACCTTTCCCACGTAAGCGTAGCTTCTGACCGGCTTGGGAACCGGGGGCGATCCGCAAGGAAACCGTACCGACCGGGGTTTTCGCTTTGACTTCATCACCCAATACGGCTTGCCAAGGCATCAACGGAAGGGGCATGGTCACATCGCGTCCGTCCACACGAAAACGGTTGTCGGCTTGGATGCGCAAGATAACATAGACATCATCTTGTGAGCCTGAACCTTTCAAGCGCAGCTTCTGCCCATCGATAACACCGGCCGGCACTTGCACTCGATATTCTTTGCCTTGAATCTGCAGGGCAATCTGGGCGCCTTCATAGGCTTGCTCAACGGTGATCGGCAATTCTTGCTCGATAGCAGGGCGTGCTTGGCGGTGCTCCCGGGGACGCCGCCTGCTGTTGCGACTGTTTCCTCCGGCGAGCAGATCGTCAAGATTGATCGTGCCTCCTTGGCCACCACCAAAGGGGCTCCCTGGTCCTCCTACACCGCCAAAATTACCGGACATGAATATCTGCCGAAAAAAGTCACTGAAATCGCCGTCGCCCATGGTCGTGTAAGCACCACCGGCACCATTGGGCCATCCATAGGGCGAGCGAAATTCTTGACCATCCTTCCAACCGCTGCCCAGTTGATCATACTGGGCCTTTTTTTGCTCATCACTGAGCACTTCGTACGCTTCATTGATCTCTTTGAATTTTTTCTCCGCATCGGGGCTAGGATTGACATCGGGGTGAAATTTCTGGGCCAAGCCTCGGTAGGCTTTGCGAATCTCTTTATCCGTAGCTTGTCGAGATACCCCCAGCACAGCGTAGTAATCTTTATATCGCATGGCTTGATCTCCTTTAACTTTTCTTTTTCTGTATTGCTAACCGGTGGCAACTTTTTTATTAGGCTTTTTCATTGACCATTATTGACCTTCGTCTATATTATAAAACAGGGAGGCTACTGCTATGCAATAACCTCCCATCACAATGACAATGATATAATTACGATTATCTCCTGAAAACGATTCTTAGCTCGCCGTTGCTTCTCTTTGTAATTATCCTTCGAGTTTTTAAATCGAGTAGGAGGGGGCGATTAACCCCCGACCTCTCACACCACCGTACGTACCGTTCGGTATACGGCGGTTCATATTGAATTACGATACTTTT